>NZ_JBIUTQ010000027.1:0-78927 GCF_044741965.1 Streptosporangium sp. NPDC087985 | reverse complement strand
CTTTTCCGTGTCAAACCAGTCCGTTTCGAACTACTTGACTCGATCAAGCTTTCCCTACCGGAATTCCGGCCGCCCCGTTTCCGGGGCAACCCCTCTAACTTACCAGCCTCTGAGCGGCTCTTTGAACCGATCTTTGGAACCGTTGGTTTCAAGGGATTGTCGGCAGACACGGAGCAGGCCACACCGAAGTCACCGGAGTGAGTGGAGTGGATTGCGCCGGACCTTGCCGACGTCAGAACATTAGCAGTCCCCGAAGAGCGCTCGGGACGGAACGGCGAAGACCGTCGGCAGAACCCTGGTGGGACACGAGGGGAAACATAGACTCGACCGGGTGAGCAGCCAGACGCCGCCTACGGCGAAGAAGGTTCCCAGCGAGCGCGTGCACCACGGGGACACCGTGGTCGATGACTACGCGTGGCTGACGGTCAAGGACGATCCCGAGACGATCGCCTATCTGGAGGCGGAGAACGCCTATATGCAGCAGGCGACCGCCCATCTCAAGCCTCTGCAGGAAACGATCTTCCAGGAGATCAAGGGCCGGACTCTGGAGACGGACCTCTCGGTCCCCACCCGTAAGAACGGCTGGTGGTACTACTCCCGGACCGAGGAGGGCAAGCAGTACGGCATCCAGTGCCGGGTCGCGGCCGACGGAGAGACACCTCCGGAGCTGAAGGCGGGTGAGTCACTCCCCGGCGAGCAGATCCTGCTCGACGGGAACGAGCTGGCCGGGGAGAGCGACTTCTTCTCCATCGGCACCAGCTCGGTCAGCCCCGACGGCACCCGGCTGGCCTATTCCGTCAACTTCACCGGCGACGAGCGCTTCACTCTGAAGGTGAAGGACCTCGCCACCGGGGAGACGCTCCCCGACGAGATCCCCGGCATCTTCTACGGCGGAGCCTGGTCCGCCGACGGCTCGACGTTCTTCTACACGACCGTCGACGACGCCTGGCGTCCCAGCCAGGTCCACCGACACACGGTCGGCACGGCGGCCGTGGACGACGTCCTCGTCCATGAGGAGCGTGACGAGCGGTTCTGGGTCGGCATCGGGCTCAGCCGCAGCGAGCGCTACCTCGTACTCTCGGCCGGAAGCAAGATCACCAGTGAGGTCCGCATCCTTGAGGCGGACGACCCGGCGGGTGAGTTCCGCGTCGTCCGCCCACGCGAGACCGGCGTCGAGTACGGCGTCGACCACGCCGGCGACCACTTCCTCATCCTGCACAACCGGAACGCGGAGAACTTCGAACTGGCCACCGCGCCGCTCGACGCCCCCGGCGACTGGACTCCGCTGATCGAACACCGCGCGGACACCCGGCTGCTGGACGTGGACGCCTTCGCCGGCCACACCGTCGTGCACTTCCGCCGCGACGGTCTCACCGGCATCCGCATCCTCCCGGAGAACCGCGGGGACGCCGAAGGGGCGGAGCCGTATGAGATCTCCTTCCCGGAGCCGATCTACGACGTCGCGCCCTCGGGTAACCCGGAGTTCACCGCCGAACGGCTCCGTCTCGGCTACGCCAGCATGGTCACCCCGCCCTCGGTCTACGACTACGACCTGCGGACGCGCGAGCTGATCCTGCTGAAGCAGAAGGTCGTGCTCGGCGGCTACGACCCGGCCGGCTACGAGCAGTTCCGCGAGTGGGCCACCGCCTCCGACGGCACGCGTATCCCCATCTCGATCGTGCTCAAGAAGGGCACCGGACGGCCCGCGCCCACCGTGCTGTACGGCTACGGCAGCTACGAGATCTCGATCGACCCGTCGTTCTCGGTGGCCAGGCTCAGCCTGCTGGACAGGGGCTTCGTCTTCGCCGTCGCGCACGTCAGGGGAGGCGGTGAGATGGGTCGCCACTGGTACGAGGACGGCAAGTTCCAGAAGAAGAAGAACACCTTCACCGACTTCGTCGCCGCCGCCGAGCACCTCAAGTCGGCAGGCTGGTCGAGCACCGTCATCGCCCGCGGCGGTTCCGCCGGTGGGCTGCTGATGGGCGCGGTCGCCAACCTCTCGCCGGAGACCTTCACGGGGGTGGTCGCCGAGGTGCCGTTCGTGGACGCGTTGAACACGATCCTCGACCCGTCGCTGCCGCTGACCGTCATCGAGTGGGACGAGTGGGGCGATCCGCTGCACAACGCGGACGTGTACGCGTACATGAAGTCCTACTCCCCCTACGAGAACGTCGATCGCCGGACCTACCCGCCGATCCTCGCCATCACCAGCCTCAACGACACGCGCGTCTTCTACCATGAGCCCGCCAAGTGGATCGCGAAACTCCGCGACACCGCGGACGGCGGGCCGTTCCTTCTCAAGACGGAGATGGGCGCCGGGCACGGCGGCCGCAGCGGCCGGTACGACTCCTGGCGCGAGGAAGCCCTCACCCTCTCCTGGATTCTCGACACAGCCAAGGTGATCTGATGACATACATCGCAGCGGACGACCGGTACGACGGGCGTCAGCCGTACAACAGGGTCGGCAGGAGCGGGCTCCGGCTTCCGGCGGTCTCGCTGGGGCTCTGGCACAACTTCGGCGACGACAAGCCCTTCGACACCCAGCGGGCCATCCTCAGGAGAGCCTTCGACCTGGGGGTGACCCACTTCGACCTGGCGAACAACTACGGCCCGCCGTACGGCTCGGCGGAGACCAACTTCGGCCGGCACCTCAGGGACGACTTCGCGCGATACCGCGACGAGCTGGTGATCTCCACCAAGGCCGGATACGACATGTGGCCCGGGCCGTACGGTGAGTGGGGATCGCGGAAGTATCTGCTGTCCAGCCTGGACCAGTCGCTGAAGCGGATGGGACTGGACTACGTCGACATCTTCTACAGCCACCGGTTCGACCCGGACACGCCGCTGGAGGAGACGATGGGCGCGCTGGACCACGCGGTCCGGTCGGGCAGGGCACTCTACGCGGGCATCTCGTCCTACTCCCCGGAGCACACCACCGAGGCGGCCCGGATTCTGCGTGAGATGGGCACGCCGCTGCTGATCCACCAGCCTTCCTACTCGATGATGAACCGGTGGATCGAGGGCGGCCTCCTCGACGTCCTGGAGGAGGAGGGCGCGGGCTGCATCGCGTTCTCGCCGCTGGCGCAGGGCATGCTGACCGACCGCTACCTCAACGGCATCCCCGAGGGATCACGGGCCTCGCTGGGGCACTTCCTCACCCCGGAGATGCTCACCGAGGAGAGCATGCGGCACGTCCGCAGGCTCAACGAGATCGCGGAGGGGCGCGGTCAGTCCCTGGCACAGATGGCGCTGGCGTGGGCGCTGCGCGACAGGCGGGTCACCTCGGTGCTGATCGGTGCGAGCAGTGTCCGGCAGTTGGAGGACAGCCTCGGGGCGGTGCGGAACCTGTCCTTCACCGACGAGGAGCTGGAGACGATCGACAAGGACGCGGTCGAGGCGGGCATCAACATCTGGTCCCGTTCCAGCGACGCCTGACCTCCGCCACAGGTCCCGTCCGCAGCGCCCCGGTCACGGCGCCTCGTTCACAGGGCCTCGTTCCGCTGCAGGTAGGTGAACGAGGCCCAGCCGGGGAGGACCGGCAGCCAGAAGGTGAGCAGCCGGAACAGCAGCACGGCCGAGGTGGCGACCTCGCCGGGAAGGCCGGAGAGGGTCAGGCCGACCGTGAGGGAGGCCTCGACGGCGCCGAGGCCACCGGGGGTGGGGGCGGCGGAGCCGATGGCGTTGCCGGCGAGGAAGACGACGGCGACGGTGGCGAAGCTGAGAGAGCCGCCGAAGGCGCGGACGCTGGCGTCGAGGGCGGCCACGAAGAAAATGGTCAGCAGCAGGGTGCCGGTGAAGCCTTCGAAGATCTTGCGAGGCGACTGGAGCACGTCCAGCAGACGCGGGATCACACCGGAGAACAGCGACCGGATGCGCGCGGTGACCGTTCGGCGCAGGCGGGGGACGCTCAAGACGATCAGCGCCAGCACGGCCACGGCCAGCAGGACGAACACCAGCGTGCGCGACGGCGTGAACGACGTGGCCGCGCTGGAGCCGGTGATGTAGGCGAACAGCAGGAGCAGCGTGATGTGGAAGCCCAGGCCGATCAGCTGGGAGGCGCCCACGCTGGCTACCGCCTGTCCCGGGGGGATGCCGCGTTTTTGCAGGTAGCGGGTGTTGATGGCGACGCCGCTCACCGCGGCCGGGGCGACCAGCTTCACGAACGAGCCGGCGAACTGGACGAGCACGGTACGGCCCAGCGGGAGCTTCTCCGGCACGAAGCCCCTGAGCACCAGCGCCGCGGCGACGTAGCTCATCATCGCGGCGACCAGCGCCACGCCGGTCCAGCTCCACTTGGCCGAGCTGATCATGTTCAGGTTGATCTGGGTGACGTAGTAGACCAGGAAGTACGCGGCGAAGGCGCTGGCGATGATGGTGATGAGGGTCCGTGGACGAAAGCGCTCCAGGCGGACCTCGTCGACCTCGACCTTGGGCGTGAGCTCGACGATCCGCTCGCGGATCTCGGTCAGCAGTTCCTTGTCCTTGCTGAGCGCGGCCCTGGTCTCGCGGGTGAGCGCGATCCGCTGGAGCAGGGGGAGTGCGCCGGCCAGCACGTTCGGCCCGGCGACGCCCGCAGCGGCGCGGACCGCGCGCTCGGCGCCGACGCGCAGGCTGAGGTAGGTGAGCAGCTGGGCGATGTCGAGGCGGAGCAGGAGGTCGCCGGCGGCGATCTCGCCGCTTCGGGCGTCCATGAGGATGACGCGGCCCCCGCTGTCGACGTGGATGCTGTCACCGGTCAGCCGCCGGTGCGCGAGCCGTTGGACCTGCAGGAGCAGGACCTGCTCCCAGATCTGGGCGAGCAGGTCGTCGTCGATCTCGCTGTCGGGGATGTCGTCGAGCGCGCGGGTGGTGGTGTGCTCGTAGGCGAGCAGCGCGGCCTCGGTGCCGATCTCACTGGTTCCGACGAGCCGGGGAGTGCTGGCCCCGGCGGCCTGCGCGGCGTACGCCATCAGGGCTTCGCGCTCCAGCTCGGCGCGGAGGGAGCGGATGGCCCGGCGGCGGGTCTCGGTGTTGAGCCGGATCCGCCGCCAGAGGCGGTAGAGCAGCCCGGCGACCTGGCGGTCGCGGTCGAGGACGGTGACGTCGAGGCGGCTGCCGTCCTCGAGGCCGATGGCGTATCGCCGGCTGCTCTGGTAGTCGTCGTCGAGCCTGCGTGCCCGGACCGGGGCGAAGCCCAGCTTGGCGACCGCCGCGACGACCGCGCTGCCCGGCGGCCGGGTGTTGGGGCTGCCCACGCCGTACAGGGTGGCGTAGCCGACGGCCAGGCCGACCAGGATGGAGACGACAATGCCGAGGATGGTGGCGGCCGTGGCGGCGAAGAGGGCGATCGCGTTGAGCGCGACCGCGCTCCACAGGGCCGTCCGCCAGGTGGGCCTGCGGGATATCCGCACGGCTGTGACGTAGGCGATGATCGAGGTGAGCAGGGTGTTGAGGGGCTCGACCCCTCTGCGGCCCCCTGTCAGCAGGAGGCGCAGATCCTCGGGGCCGGTGTTGAGGATCCACTCTCCCAGTGCGAAGGACAGCACCATTCCGGCGATGGCCGCGAACAGGCCTTCGGCTACCCGGAGGCCGTCACGGTGGAGCACACGCTCGATCGCGTAGGCGGCGGGGACGCCCAGCATGGCCGCCCCGCTCAGCACTCCGACCAGGCCGCTGAGCAGGAACGGCACCCGGTTCGTGCCGTCGATGACGTCGCCTTCGAGACCGTTGAGCGTCTTCTTCGCGACGAGCGCGAGCAGCACAACGGCCACCAGCCCGAGCAGGATGGCCAGGAAACGCAGAAGATCGGAGGGTCGCCGGATCCGCTGCGGGAGCAGCGGTTCGACGACGAGCACGACGGAATCATCGCCTGTCGACGCTCTTGCGCCGTCAGAGGCCGCCACTTTGCCGTTTTCTCTGATTTTCGTCACCGCTAGCGATTCTGCATGCTCCGCATTACAGGTGCGTCACCGATCTTCTCGTCCCGTGTCCACAATCGGAGGCATGCGTATCTCGCCGCCCTCCGACAGTCTCGAGGGTATGGCTCCCATCCTGATGCCCGAGATCCGGAAAAGGTGGTACCGGGTGACCCGGCACGGCGCCGTGACCTCATCCGGCCACGGTCACCGCCGCTGACCACTCTCTTCCAGGGGCGGCGCCAGACACTCCGTCAAGGCTACGAGGTTTTCCGGAGATGGCGTGAAAGCCTTGGGGCCCGGCGGGAGCACTCCTGAACTGTCCAGGACGAGCACGCCGCCGACCTGCGCCCCCCGCGCCTCGCCAGGCGCGCGACGGCACACGTTTACGTCAGGAAACCACGACCGTCAAGTAGGGCCAGGGAACACCCCGAACGCTGATTCGACTCCGCTCGATAACGAATGTGGAGCCGGTCTTTAAAGATCGCGATTACTCCTACTACCTTCCGTCTTATCGCGATCACGGGGATTTCCTCTCCACTCGTGCCAGTGCTAAAGGAGTTTGCATGCGCACACGCGCTTACAAGGGTCTGGTGGCGGCGATCACCGCTGCTTCGGCCATGACGCTGCCGGTGATCTCCGCCACCCCGGCCAGCGCCGACCCGGACCCCAGGGTGTTCACCCACTCCATCCAGGCGAAATTCGTCAAGCGACACCTGGAGAAGTTCCAGCAGATCGCCAACGCCAACGGCGGCACCCGCGCCTCGGGCACCCCGGGGCACGAGGCCTCGGTCACCTACGTGGCCGACAAGCTGCGTGGCGCGGGATACAAGGTCACCCTGCAGGAGTTCGTGTTCCCGTTCTTCCGCGAGCTGACCCCCTCGGTGCTCAAGCGGGTCTCGCCCGGGGGCAAGACCTACGTGCGCAACACGGACTTCAAAATCATGACCTACTCCGGTTCGGGGAACGTCACAGCCCCCGTGCAGGCGGTGAACCTGGTCCTGCCACCGAGCCCGACCCCCAGCGCCGCCTCCGGCTGCGCGCCGAGCGACTTCGCCGGGTTCACCGCCGGCAACATCGCCCTGCTCCAGCGCGGCACCTGTAACTTCCAGGTCAAGGCCGAGCTCGCCCAGGCGGCCGGCGCCTCCGGTGTGATCATCTTCAACGAGGGACAGCCCGGCACGGGCGCCGACGACCGCCAGGCCCTGGTGAGCGGCACGCTCAACGTGCCCACCACGAACATCCCCGTCGTCGGCACCACCTTCGCCGTCGGCAACGAGCTGGCCGCCGCCGGAACGACGGTGACGCTCACCGCCAGCACCGAGGGCGACCCCAACCGCAGGACGCGCAACGTCCTGGCCGAGAGCCGCTGGGGCGACCCGAACAAGGTCGTCATGCTCGGTTCCCACCTGGACAGCGTCACGGAGGGGCCGGGTATCAACGACAACGGCTCCGGCAGCGCGGCCATCCTGGAGACGGCGCTGAAGGCGGGCGTCCTGCCCGTCAAGAACAAGCTCCGCTTCGCCTTCTGGGGCGCGGAGGAGCTTGGCCTGCTCGGCTCCGAGCACTACGTGACCAACCTCTCCGCGCAGGAGCGGGCGAGGATCAAGCTGTACCTGAACTTCGACATGATCGCTTCACCGAACTACATCCTCGGGATCTACGACGGTGACGACTCCGACAAGGTCGGCGCTCCGGCAGGCCCTCCTGGCTCGGACAAGATCGAGAAGCTCTTCGAGTCGTACTACGAGTCGGTCGGCCAGCCGTACGTCGGCACCGACTTCACCGGCCGTTCGGACTACGGACCCTTCATCGAGGTCGGCATCCCCGCGGGCGGCCTGTTCACCGGCGCCGAGGGTATCAAGAGCGCCGCGGAGGCCGCCAAGTTCGGCGGTCAGGCCGGGGCTCCCTACGACAGCTGCTACCACCAGGCGTGCGACACCATCGCCAACGTCAACGACAAGGCGCTGGCGATCAACACCGGCGCGATCGCGACGGCGGCGTTCGTCTACGCCTACAGCAACGACCTGCCCGGCGGCGGCGCCCCCGGCTCCAATCACCCCGGGACCGGTGGTGGCGGTCTCGACCACGACCACGACCACAACGGTGTCCCCATGTAGGACCCACGGCATCACGGGAGGGTACGGCTACGTCGGCCGTACCCTCTTTCCGTATGTGCCTCTAAAGTCGGAGACATGTCTCTGGGTGAACTGCAGGTTCTGGGTGCTTGTCCGCTGGACTGCCCGGACACGTGTTCGTGGGTGGTGACCGTCCGGGACGGCAAGGCCGTCAGGATGCGCGGCAACCCCGACCACCCCTATACCCGCGGCGCGCTCTGCGTGAAGGTCAACCGCTACCTTGAGCATGCCCAGGCGTCCGACCGCATCCTCTACCCGATGCGCAGGGTCGGCCCCAAGGGGTCCGGCCGGTTCGAACGGATCACCTGGGACGAGGCCCTGGAGGAGATCTCCGTACGGCTGCGCGGGATCGTCGAGGAGCACGGCGGCGGAGCGATCTGGCCGTATATCGGCACCGGCACGCTGGGCTACATCCAGGGGTCCGAGGGCATGGCGGGGCGGCGGTTCTGGAACGTGCTCGGAGCCTCCAGGCACTTCCTGAACATCTGCTCGACGGCGGGCAACGTCGGGCTGTCGCGGACCAACGGCACGGCCGGCGGGATGGACCCGGAGACGTTCGCTCTGTCGAAGCTGATCCTGCTCTGGGGCACCAACACGCTGACCAGCGGGCACCACCTGTGGAAGTTCATCCAGGACGCCCGTGCGGCCGGGGCGCACGTGGTGGCGATCGACCCGATCCGCACCCGGACCGCCGACCAGGCCGACGAGCATCTGCCGATCCGGCCGGGCACCGACGCGGCCCTGGCCCTCGGGCTGATGAACGTGGTCCTCTCCGAGGGCATGGAGGACCGCGACTACCTGGAGAACCACACGAGCGGCTGGGAGGGTCTACGCGCGGAGATCCTCCGGTATCCCCCGGAGCGCGTGGCGGAGATCACCGGGCTGCCCGAGTCCGCCATCCGGGCCCTGGGCGTACGGCTGGCGCACACCCGGCCGACCGGCATCCGGGCGACGATGGGCATCCAGCGGCACGCGGGCGGCGGCACCGCGATGCGCACGATCGCCGCCATCCCCGGGGTCACCGGCGACTGGCGCCATCCCGGCGGTGGGGTCGCCTACTCCACCAGCGCCTACATCCACCTGAACGTCGACACCCGCGAGGACCTGCTCGCCGAGCCGGTCCGGCAGCTCACCATGACCCGGCTGGCCGAGGGGCTGGACGGGTCGGTGAAGTGCCTGTGGGTGTACGCGGCCAACCCGATGGGCTCCACCTCCGACCAGAACCGCATCCGCGAGAAGCTCCTGCGCGAGGATCTGTTCACGATCGTGATGGAGCAGTTCCCGACCGACACCGTCGACTACGCCGACATCGTGCTGCCCGCGACGATGCAGATCGAGCACACCGACCTGCACGCGGGCTACGGGCACATGTATCTGATGTGGAACGAGCCGGCCGTCGAGCCGCCGGGCGAGTGCCTGTCCACCATGGAGACGTTCCGGCGCCTGGCACGGCACATGGGCCTGACCGAGCCGTCGCTGTACGACTCCGACCTTGAGCTGGCCGAGCAGCTGCTCGCCTCGGGACACCCCTCGCTGGAGGGCATCACGGTGGACCGGCTGCGCAAGGAGGGATGGGTCCGGCTCAACGTGCCGCAGCCGTTCGTGCCCTTCGCCGACGGTTTCCCGACGCCCTCGGGGAAGCTGGAGTTCGGCTCCGGACCCGCCTATGTCCCCTCGTACACGGCCTCGGCCGAGCGCGGACCGTACCCTCTGGCGCTGATCACCCCGGCCGCTCACACGTTCCTCAACACCATCTTCGGCAACAACCCCGAGCTGCTGCGGCGCTCGAAGGGGCCCCGGATCCTGGTCAACCCCGCGGACGCCGCCCAGCGGGGGCTGAGCGACGGGCAACGTACCCGGGTGTTCAACGCCAACGGCGAGTTCGAGGCCGTGGTGGAGATCAGCGACAGGGTGCAGCCGGGCGTGGTGGCCTCCACCAAGGGGCACTGGCGCAAGCTGAGTTCCGGTGGGGCGACGGTGAACGCCGTGGTGGACGAGCGCGACGCCGACATGGGCAGAGGCGCCGTCTACCACGACAACCTGGTCGAGCTCAGCCCTTGTGCTTCTTGATGAAGGCCGTGACGAGGGTGAACGTCCTCTCCGCCTGGTCGCTCCTGAAGAGCTGACTGGCGTGGTCCCTGCTGGTCAGGAAGACCAGCTGACGGTCGGCCGACTTCACGGCCTCGTTGTAGATGGCCTGCACGAGGTCGGTCGGGGCGATGCCGTCCTGGTCCCCGGCCACCTGGAGGAAGGGCGCCGTGAGATCGGCGGCTTCGTGGGGCTGCATCCCCCCGGAGATGCTGATGACTCCGGCCACCGGGAACTTCAGCATGCCGGCCGCCAGCACGGAGAGCCGGCCGCCCATCGAGCCGCCGACCAGGAACATCTTCGTGACGCCCGCCTCACGCAGCCGATCGGCCATCGCGACGGTGTCCTTTTCGGGGGTCGCCGTGTTGTTCCGGTCGAACAGCAGGACCCGGTATCCCTCGCCGACCAGCCGGTCGGCCAGCGGGAGCCAGTCGCACACCCTGCCATGACGCTCGTAGGAGACGACCACTCCTACGGAGCCCTTTCCCATGATCACGCCCTGGGTGGTCATGCCCTCGCGCGTGTACTTGAAGATCTTCCCGTTCTTCTTGGTGATGCAGCCGTCGATGTTCACCCCGGTGGGGCTGGGGGTGGGCGTCGCGACCGGAGTGGGGTCGGCGCTCGGAGTAGGCGTCGCGACCGGGGTGGGATCGGCGCTCGAAGTGGATGTCGGAACGGCCGGAGGGGCCGCGGAGTCTCCGGCCGTGCTGCCGGCGGTGCCCCCGCAGGCTGTCAGCAGCAGAGCCAGAACCCCTAGACCAAGCGCGCGTTTTCCCATTACTCTCCCTCAACTCTGTCCGGGTTGACATAGTTGAGGATGCCGCGCCAGAGATCAAATTCGGAGGGGATCCCGGCGTCGGCGGGCTCTTCGGCGGCCGGCGGACTGATCGTTCAACCTAGCGTGAGCTTGTAACCCTCGTGGGACGCGACGAAGCCGAGGGAGCCGTAGAACCTGTGGGCGTCCGTGCGTGCCTTGTCGGTGGTGAGCTGGACCAGCGCGCAGCCGCGGGCCCGGCCGCGTTCGACCGCCCACTCCATCATCTGGCGGCCCAGTCCCCGGCCGCGCAGGGAGACGACGATCCGGACCGCCTCGATCTGCATCCGGAGCGCTCCGCGGCGGGAGATGCCCGGAATGTAGGTGAGCTGCATGGTGCCCACGAGCTCACCGTCCAGCTCCGCGACGATCAGCTCGTTGTTGGGGTCGGCGTCGATGGCCTCGAAGGCGGCGCGGTGCTCGTCGCCGAAGTCGCCGGTGCGGGTGGCGGAGATCGTGTCGTCGGCGATCATGCCCACGATCAGCGGGACATCCTCGGCTCGGGCGACACGGAAGTTCACTGACATGGCGGCCAACCTACCGAGGGACGGGGCTCAGGGGCGGGTCAGGGTTGCTCCCGGATGTGGACAGGGGGTCCGGGGAGGCAGCCTTGGTGTCATGAACGACGAACTGACTCGACGTGACGAGATGTCCCTCGCCGGAGCGGCCCTGCGGGGGGCCCCGTGGAATGCCGCCGCGGTGACCGGCGGCACGGTCGCGGCCGCCAGTTTCGGCCTGGGCGTGATCCTGCCGGGGAAGGCCGACCTGACCTGGGCCCTGTCTCTCGGCATCGGCCTGTTCGCGCTGATCGCGGCGGTCGGCTCGATCAGCAGGCCCGACCGGGGGGACCGGGTGACCCGGAAGGCCCGCCTCTGGGCGCTCCGCCGCCCCTGGCGGTTCTCCCTCTACCCGGCGCTCGGCGCCGCCGCGCTCATGTATCCCGTCCAGCTCATCATCGACGGCGAGGGGGTGTTCGGCGCGGCGCTGGACGCGCTGCAGGGCGGTGTCGCGGTGTATCTGATCACCGCCGTCCTGGCCCTGACCCTCAGGGGAAGGGGCCAGTCGTCCCTGCCTTCCGGCCGCTGACCGGGCCCAAGGCGAGTGACGGGGGCCGGGCATGCTCTCTTATGCCCGTTCCACCACTTTCTTGATGCCCTCCAGGGTCCGCCGCATGTTGGCCTCGTTGTGGGCGGCCCGGTCCGGGACACCGGTGACCAGCCTGCCGACGATCCGCATGAGGGGACCCCGGGTGTCCCAGGTGCTCTGTTCCACGTGGCAGCCCGTCTCGGTGGGCGTGATGCCGAAGCGCCACAGGGCCACGTCCAGCAGGCCGGCGGCGCGGACGTGGTAGGCGAAGACCCGGCCGGGGTCGGCGGCGGTCACCGTACAGAGGGTGGACCAGCGCCGCCGCCCGCGGCTGTTGTGCCCCCGGAACCGGGCACCGGGCCGTGCCTCCCGGATCTGTCCGACCCATTCGGCGCTCCGGCACTCGACGTTCCAGGCGCTCATGGTGGTGATGTCGGTGACCAGTGCGTAGACCACCGCGGGCGACGCCGAGACGTGGATGCTCACAGACGCGCTCGGGGGGCTCATGACGGCAGCATCCCCGACAGAACATCACTCCGGCAAGAGCTAGCGGGTCCTCTCGTACTCGGCGCGGCAGACGCAGAACTCGTTGCCCTCCGGGTCCAGCATGGTCACCCAGCCGGTGCCGTCGGGGTTGCGCAGGTCGTCGTGGACCGTGGCGCCGAGCCCCAGCAGCCGCTCGACCTCCTGGTCGCGGGTGGTGCCGTCCGCGCCGGTGACGTCCAGGTGGAGTCGGTTCTTGACGGATTTGTCCTCGGGGACCCTGATGAACAGGATGTTCAGCTTGCCCTGGAGCAGGACCTCGTCGTCGGCCTTGTCGGTCTCCGGGTGAAGCTCCCAACCGGTGGCCTCTCGCCAGAAGGTCGCCAGCTCGTACGGCTGGGCGCAGTCAATGGTCACGAAGTGAACGTCGATCATGCCTCTACCCAACCGCGACACCGCCTAAGGCGTCAAGCCGGTTCTTCCTCTGCGGTCAGGGATGCTCAGTGGCCGCCACCGGCGAGGTTGAGGCCGACGACGCCGGCGAGAATGAGGGCGATCGAGGCGATCTTGAGGAACGACGCGTCCTCCCCAAGAAGCAGCATGCCCAGGGACGCGGTGCCGACGGCGCCGATGCCCGTCCAGACGGCGTAGGCCGTACCGACCTCAAGGCCCTTGAGCCCCACGGCGAGCAGTCCGAAACTGAGGACGGCGAAGACGGCGAACCCGACACTCGGCAGCGGCGCGGAGAATCCGTGGCTCATCTTGAGCGAGTAGGCCATCGCGACTTCGAACAGACCGGCGATGATGATGAGAACCCAGGCCATGACGGCTCCTCTCGGAAGGAGCGTCGTCTTTTCCGACCGGGTACGGCGCGTCTCGTCCGGGAGCCGCCCTCATGGGGACTCTGCTCCTGGAGCGTAGCAAATGTCACCGCGACTCCCACCAGAGTGTGAACCGCCGGTCGCGCAGGACCCGGCCACGCTTCCAGCTCGGCCGACGCCGCGACGACCTCCTCGATCCGGTCCCGGCCGAGACGGCAGGCCGGGGACGCGTCCCTGCGGGAGATCGGAGGGGCATGGAACGGATTTCTTCCCTGAACGACTGTGACGAACGTCCTATCGGTGCTGTTTTTCTTGGGTTACTGGCGGGTAGCATTATCGGTAAGGTTACTGACGAGTACGGAAGAGTTCCGGTTCCCCGGTTTCAAGGAGCAGACCCCATGGGCCACTACAAGAGCAATCTCCGTGACCTGGAGTTCAATCTCTTCGAGGTGTTCGGGCGCCGGGACATCCTGGGCACCGGCCGCTACGCCGATCTCGACGAGGAGACCGTGCGGACCATCCTCGACGAGGTCAACCGTCTCGCGACGGGCGTGCTGGCCGACTCTTTCGAGGAGGGCGACCGCACACCCCCGGTTTTCGACCCCGCCACCAGCACGGTGACGATGCCGGAGGGCTTCAAGAAGTCCTTCGCCGCCTACCGTGACGCCGGTTGGACCACCCTCGGCCTGCCCGCCGAGCTGAACGGCCCCGGCCTCCCCAGCAGCGTGAACTGGGCGCTGGCCGAGATGGTCCTCGGCTCGAACCCGGCGATCTGGATGTACGCCAGCGGACCGGCCTTCGCCTACGTGATGCACGTGATCGGTACGGAGGAACAGAGGCGCTACGCCCAGCTGGCCATCGAGAACCACTGGGGCGCCACCATGGTGCTCACCGAGCCGGACGCCGGCTCCGACGTGGGCGCCAGCCGCACGAAGGCGATCCAGCAGCCCGACGGCACCTGGCACATCGAGGGCGTCAAGCGTTTCATCACCAGCGCCGAGCACGACATGACCGACAACATCTTCCACCTGGTCCTGGCCCGCCCCGAGGGGCACGGCGTGGGCACCAAGGGCCTGTCGATGTTCCTGGTCTCGAAGTACCACGTGGACCTCTCGACCGGCGAGCTCGGCGAGCGCAACGGCGTCTACGTCACCAACGTCGAGAAGAAGATGGGCCTGAAGGTCTCCACGACCTGCGAGCTCACCTTCGGTGACAAGCACCCGGCGGTGGGCACGCTGATCGGTGACGTGCACGAGGGCATCAAGCAGATGTTCATGATCATCGAGAATGCCCGGATGATGGTGGGCACCAAGGCGATCGCCACGCTCTCCACCGGCTACCTGAACGCGCTGGAGTACGCCAAGGCCCGCAAGCAGGGCGCCGACCTCACCCAGATGGCCGACAAGTCGGCCCCGCGCGTGACCATCACCCACCACCCGGACGTGCGCCGCGAGCTCATGCTCCAGAAGTCGTACGCCGAGGGCATGCGGGCGCTGGTCCTGTTCACCGCCACCTACCAGGACGCGGTGCAGATCGCCGACTTCGAGGGCCGCCGGGACGAGCACGCCGAGGCGGTGAACGACCTGCTGCTCCCCCTGGTCAAGGGGGTCGGCTCCGAGCGCTCCTACGAACTGCTGGCCCGTTCGCTGCAGACCCTGGGCGGCTCGGGCTACCTGCAGGACTACCCGATCGAGCAGTACATCCGGGACGCCAAGATCGACTCTCTCTACGAGGGCACGACGGCGATCCAGGGCCTGGACCTGTTCTTCCGGAAGGTCCTGCGCAACCAGGGCGTCGCCCTGGGCGCGCTGTACGGCGACATCAAGGCCTTCGCCGCCTCCGAGGCCGGCAACGGCCGCCTCAAGGAGGAACGCAAGCTCCTCGACGAGGCCGCCGACGAGGTCAAGGCCATGGCCGACACCATGGCCGGCTGGGCCATCGGCTCCCTGGAGGCGCCGGAGGAGGTCTACAAGGTCGGCCTCAACACCACCCGGTTCCTGCTCGCCCTGGGCGACCTGGTGATCGGCTGGCTGCTCCTACGTCAGGCCGAGGTGGCCCTGACCGCGCTGGGCTCCTCCGACATCACGCCGGACTCGGCCACGGCCCGGAGCGACAAGGCGTTCTACACCGGCAAGGTCGCGGCGGCCTCGTTCTTCGCCCAGACCGTGCTGCCCCGCCTCGCCGCCGAGCGCCGCGTGCTCAACGCCACCAACCAGGACCTGATGGAGCTCCCCGAAGAGGCCTTCTGACCTTCTCCACCGCAGAGCCACCTGCTCCCGCGGCAGGCGACACCGAGGGGCGATCCTGTCTCACAGGGTCGCCCCTCCCTCGTTTCCTCCGCCGCCGTGGACAAGGTCTATCTGAGTGGCGCGATCACCCTTGAGAGGGGGTGACCAAGCACGTACGCTCCTTTTACCTGGTCATTACGTGCGTCCGGAGGGCTCGATGGGTGTCGGGGTCAGCATCTTCTTTCTCACGCTCGGCGCCATCCTCCGGTTCGCCATCGAGCCCGACGTTCTCGGCAGGAATGTGCACATCGACATCATCGGGATAATCTTCATGATCGTCGGCGGCGTCGGGGCCGTATTGAGCATCATGCTGGCGCCCAAGCGCGAGTTGACGTCGGAGGGTCGCCTGATGCACCGCGAGAACCACCCGCCGGAGGTTTAGCAGGCGAACTGCACGGCCGCGCGCGACGCCAGGATCGGCTTGATGTGCTTGGCGATCACGGCCTGGTGCATCGGGTGGTCACGGTAGACCAGGTAGTCGTCGAGGCTGTCGAAGTCGGCGACGAGCGCGGCGTCGTGATTGCCGGGATTCACTCCCGCGTCGGCACCGAAGGCGTAGGCGCGGATTCCCTCGATGACCTCCGGCAGCCTGCCGAGTTCGGCGGCGACCGTGTCCTTCTGCTCGGCGGTGGCCTCTCCGGTCCAGGTGAAAAGCACGACATGCCGGAACATGATCTTCCCTCCGTTTGAGTTCCCCGTCAGCGTACGGCCACGCCCGCCACGGCAGGACAGCGGGGACTGAATCTCATTTAATATGGGTAGAACTCTTTGTCACGAAATACGCCGATATGCACAATTTATTTCTTATTTATACAGTTGTATGGCGTTTTGCCAAAGTATAAGTGCTTTGCGGTTTCTTGATCGCTCCCCTTCCGGCAGTCTTTGGACTGTCCAGAAATTCATGAGGACGGATCCGTCTTCGCGTGAAAATCGGAGGATCGCATGAAAACCAAGACTGCTGCCTCGTTCATCGCGAGCATGATGGGTGCGGGGCTCTTCGCCGGAGCGCTCGCCGCAGTCCCCGCGCAGGCATCGGCCGCCGTCGCATCGACCCCGGCCGTCCAGACCGCCACCACGGCCACCGGGATCGTCACCGGCTGCGGCTGCTGGAGACGGCGCTGCTGCTGCGGCTGTTGTCGCTGCGGCGGCGGCTGCGGCTGCGGTGGTGGTGGTGGTGACTGGTGGTAGCCGGAAGCCGGTAGGCCGCCCGTCGCAGAGGCACACGGATTTTTACCAGGCCGGCCCGGGAGAACAGCCCCGGGCCGGCCGGGACACCCCCTCAGATCGGGCGCGCTGTCGCGTCGCGACGTCCGAAGAGCGTGATCCTCGTCCGGATGGGATTCTGGACGGGTTCGAGAACGATCGTGCGAGCGGTCTCGGGTATGAGGCGGAGATCGTGGGTGATCAGGATCGTCGTACGGCCGGACATGAGCCGCCGGAGAGGTCCCATGATCCGCGCCGCGGTGGGTGAGTCCAGCCCGGTCATCGGTTCGTCGAGGACGAGCACGGGGGTGTCGCGCAGGATCGCGCGGGCGATGGCGATGCGCTGGCGTTGCCCCCCGGACACGAGCCGGCCACGTTGCCCGAGGGGGGTGTCGTATCCCCGGGGAAGCGTGGTGATGAAGTCGTGTACGTCCGCCATGACCGCTGCCCGGACGATGTCGTCCATGCCGGAGTCCGGACAGCCGTAGGCGATGTTGTCACGCACGGTTCCTGAGAAGAGCAGGTTCTCCTGCTGGAGGATGGTGATGCTCTCACGCAACGACCTGCGCGGCAGGTCGCGGATGTCCACTCCGTCGAGAAGGACGCGTCCGGCGGTGGGGTCGTAGAACCGCAGCAGCAGCTTGGTGATGGTGGATTTGCCCACGCCGCTGGGCCCGGTGCACACGATCAGCTCACCCGGCTCGGCGCTGAAGGACAGGTTTCTCAGCGTGGGGCCGGTCCTGTCCGGGTAGGTGAAGCCGACCTCCTCGAAGTCGATCCGGCCGAGGCTCCGCGTCGCCATCGGAACCACCGCTTCGCGGTCGGTGACGGTGGGCCGGGTCCGCAGGATCTCGATGACGCGGTCGGAACCGGCTGCCGCCTCGGAGACGGTGAGCGCGAGCTGCCCGAGACTCTGGACCGCCGGATAGAGGTAGGCGAGGTAGGCCGCGAAGGCGAGCAGTCCGCCGATGGTGAGGCGCCCCGCGGCGATCTCCCACGCGCCGAACCCGATGATGACGAGCATGCAGACGGTCTCGAGGACCTGGACCACCGGTCCGTACATGGCGGACAGCGCGGCCTGGAGGACCTTGGCCCGCATCCAGGTGTGGCCCTCGCCGTGCAGTCGCCGGGCTTCGGACTCCTGGCGGTTGTAGGCCTGGACGAGGGCCTGGTTGGCCAGGCTCTCCTCGATGACGCTGTTCATGGTGCCGTTGCTGAGCCGCTCACGCGCGGCGGCGTTCCTGAATCTCGACGCGAAGACCTTGGAGACGATCAGGAAGGCCGGGATCATCGCGAACGTCACCAGCGCGAGGTCCCACCGGATGTAGAAGGCCGCTCCGGCGAAGAAGACCACGCTGGCCGCCGTGGTGAAGAGCCGTACCAGGCCGGAGCCGACCAGTTCCTCGATGGCTTCCACGTCGTCGGTGAGCCTGGCCATCAGGTCGCCCAGCCGGCGGTTGTCGAAGAAATCCGTGGTGAGCGTCTGGATGTGGGAGAACACCTTGTCCCGCAGCCGCAGCAGGAAACGCTCCCCTCCCACGGCGGTGGCGTAGGAACCGGCGAAGGAGGCCAGACCCGCGACGACCGCCAGGCCGAGCCAGGCGGACGCCGGCCCCCAGAACGCCCCGAGGTTCTGGCGGCTGAGGACCTCGTCCGTGATGAACCCGAACAGCCCGATCGCGGCGACCTCGCAGATGGCCGCCACGATCGCCAGCAGGACGCCGGCCACGAACAGCCTGCGGAGACCACGGGTGTGGGGCCAGAAGTGCCGGAAGGCCTCCCGGACGGAGACCATCGGCGCGAGCGGGGAGACCGGGGCCGGGGAGTCCGTCATCGGTTCCGCGCCGTTGAGCGAGGGCGAGGGCGGCGGGGAAAACGAGAACCGGCGGGCTGTCCGCCGGTTCTCGTTCGATCTTTCTACCACCACCAGCCCCGTCGCCATCCACGGCGCCAACGGCGACGACGGCATCCACATCCGCCCCAATCCAGCGGGGCGCGATTTGCCGGGAAGATACTGATAAGCCTCATGGATTATCTCCTCTCGCTGGCTTTTTGTCCGCTTACCGATACCGACAATATCACCCATATCGGCACAAACAGCTAAAAGCGGCATCCATTAAAGACGTTTTAACTGATCGTTCCAACCAGCCGATAAAACCGGACAGCCACCCTCTTCCGCATTTATCCTCAAACAACCTATTGGGCATATTAAATACGGATCAGCTTCTCAAAGCACGGCCCCAAAGAATCCCAAGAGAAGGTCCGGAAGACCAACGGAGAGGCAATCGGCGCATGCCGCGCACGGTCCGCTCTGTGCCATGGGAGGGCACATAAGTTTTTCATAAAAAACACGGATCGCGGATCCGCGAAAGTCCGTCGGACCCGGCATATCCGGGGACGGTGGCGGAAGCACCGCGAGCCCGCTCCCCCGGTGGGGGGAGCGGGCTCGCGGGCTCTCGTCGTCAGCTCCAGGCGAGCATGCGCAGAGGGTCCTCCAGCATGGCGCCGACGTCGCGCAGGAAGAGCGAGCCGAGCTCCCCGTCCACGACCCGGTGGTCGAAGGAGAGCGCGAGCGTGCACACCTTGCGCGGCACGATCTGCCCGTCCACCACCCATGGCATGTCCCTGACCTGGCCGAAGGCCAGGATGGCCGACTCGCCCTGGTTGAGGATCGGGGTGCCGGCGTCCACTCCGAAGACGCCCACGTTCGTGATCGTGATCGTGCCTCCGGCCATGTCGGCGGGCTGGGTACGGCCCGCCCTGGCGGTCTCGGCGAGGGTGCCGAGGGCCTTGGCGAGGTCCGGCAGGGACAGAGCCTGGGCGTCCTTGACGTTGGGGACGATCAGGCCCCGCGGGGTGGCCGCAGCGATGCCCAGGTTCACGTAGTGCTTCACCACGATCTCCTGGCCGGCACCGTCCCATGTCGAGTTGATCATCGGATACCGGCGTGCGGCGACGACCACCGCCTTCGCGACCAGGAGCAACGGTGAGACCTTGACCTCGGCGAAGTCGGGCAACTGCCGGAGCCGCGTGACCGCGTCCATGGTCCCGGTCACGTCCACCTGAAGGAACTCGGTGACATGCGGCGCGGTGAACGCGGAGGCCACCATGGCCTGCGCGGTCGCCTTCCGCACGCCCTTGACCGGGATCCGCTCCTCAACCGCCTGTACGGCCCGCGCCGCGGCCGGAGCCGGCACCGCTCCAACCGCCGAGTGGACGTCGTCCCGGGTGATCGAGCCCTGCGGGCCGGTCCCGGTGAGCGCCGTCAGGTCCACCCCGAGGTCCTTGGCCAGCTTCCGCACGGGAGGCTTGGCCAGCACCGCGACCCGTCCCGAGGGCGCGACGACGACCGGCCCCGAGGGGGTGGCGGTGACCGGCCCGCTCTCCCGGGTGAACGGCGGGGCGTCCTTCCGGGCGGAAGTCTCGGTCCCGCCGGCCGCCTGGGGGGCAGGCTGGATGGCCGACGGCTTACGGGGACGGCGTTTGGCCGTGCCCATCTTGACGCCGTAGCCCACCAGGACGGGCTGGCGCTCCTCCTTGGGGGGTTCCGGGACCATGTCCTCGGCCAGGACCTGCCCTCGGTCAGAGGCGGGGGCGGGGGCCGGACCGGTCCCGTCGTCGACGGAGATGATCGGCCGGCCGACGTCCACGGTCTCGCCCTCGTCGGCCATCAGGGCCGCCACGACACCCTCGAACGGGCAGGGCAGCTCGACGACGGCCTTGGCGGTCTCGATCTCCACGATGATCTGGTTGACCTTGACCGGGTCGCCGGCCTTCACGTGCCAGCGGACGATCTCGGCCTCGGTCAGGCCTTCGCCCACGTCAGGGAGTTTGAACTCCTTCATCGTTCCCCCTCTCAGAACGTGAACGCCCGGTCGACGGCGTCGAGGACCCGGTCCAGATCGGGCAGGTAGTGGTCCTCCAGCCTGGAGGGCGGGTAGGGCGTGGACGGCCCGCCGACGCGCAGCACCGGGGCCTCCAGGTTGTAGAAGCACCTCTCCGTGATCCGGGCGGCCACCTCCGCGCCGAAGCCGTTGTAGACCGGCGCCTCGTGCACCACGACGCAGCGTCCGGTCCGGCGGACCGACTCCGTGACCCGATCGACGTCCAGCGGGTTGAGCGAGCGCAGGTCCACGACCTCCAGGGACCGGCCGTCCTGCTCGGCCGCAGTCGCGGCCTCCAGGCAGGTCTTCACCATCGGCCCGTATGCCAGCAGGGTGAGGTCCGTGCCGGGCCGTACCACGTGGGCCTGGTCGAAGGGCATCCAGCCGGCGGAGTCGGCGGAGGTGTCCACCTCGGCCTTCTCCCAGTAGCGCCGCTTGGGCTCGAAGAAGATGACGGGGTCGTCACAGCGGATCGCCTGCTGGATCATCGTGTAGGCGTCGGCGGGGTTGGAGCAGGCCACGATCCGCAGGCCGGCGGTGTGGGTGAAGTAGGCCTCGGGAGACTCGCTGTGGTGCTCCACGGCGCCGATGCCGCCACCGCACGGGATCCGCACCACCACCGGCAGCTTCACCTTCCCCAACGACCGCAGCGGCATCTTGGCCAGCTGGGTGATGATCTGGTCGGCGGCGGGGAAGACGAACCCGTCGAACTGGATCTCGCAGACCGGGCGGTACCCCCGGAGCGCGAGACCGATCGCCGTGCCGATGATGCCCGACTCGGCCAGCGGCGTGTCGATGACCCGCTGCTCGCCGAAGTCCTTCTGCAGCCCGTCGGTGACGCGGAACACACCGCCGAGCTTGCCCACGTCCTCACCCATGATGAGGACCTTGGGGTTGTCCTCCATGGCCTTGCGCATGCCCTCGTTGAGCGCCTTCGCCAGCGTGAGAGTCGTCATCCCTCGAAACCCTCCAGGTAGGTGGCGAACTGGGCGCGCTCCTCGTCCATCAACCGGTGCGGCTCCGCGTAGACGTGGTCGAAGATGGCCAGCGGTTCGGGGTCGGGCAGTTCGAGACAGCGTTTGCGCACGTCTTTGCCCAGATCGTCGGCCTCGGCGTCGACCGCGTCGAAGAAGTCCTGGTCGGCGAGCTGGTTTTTGAACATGTAGGTGCGGACCCGCTCGATCGGGTCCTTGAGCCTCCACGCCTCGAGCTCGTCCGCCACCCGGTAGCGGGTGGGGTCGTCGGAGGTGGTGTGCGCGCCCATCCGGTAGGTGAAGGCCTCGATCAGCATCGGGCCCTGCCCTGACCTGGCGTCGGCCAGCGCCTTGCGGGTGACCGCGAGGCAGGCGAAGACGTCGTTGCCGTCGACCCGGACGCCCGGGAAGCCGAACCCGCTCGCCCTGCGGTACAGCGGGATGCGGGACTGCTTCTCCAGCGGCTCGGAGATGGCCCACTGGTTGTTCTGGCAGAAGAACACCACAGGCGCGTTGAACACCGACGCCCAGATGAACGACTCGTTCACGTCTCCCTGGGAGGTGGCGCCGTCACCGAAGTAGACGATCGTGGCGGCCTCGGCGCTGTCGCGCTGGACACCCATGGCGTAGCCGACCGCGTGCAGGGTCTGGCTGCCGATGACGATCGTGTAGAGGTGGAAGTTGTGCTCGGCGGGGTCCCAGCCACCGTGGTTGACACCGCGGAACAGGCCGAGCAGGTTCACCGGGTCCACGCCCCGGCACCAGGCCACGCCGTGCTCACGGTAGGTCGGGAAGGCCATGTCGGCTTCGGTCAGCGCCCGGCCCGAGCCGATCTGCGCGGCCTCCTGGCCGAGTAGGGAGGCCCAGATGCCCAGCTCGCCCTGGCGCTGCAGAGCCACGGCCTCCAGGTCGACGCGGCGGACCAGGACGAGGTCCCGGTAGAGCCCGCGGATCTCTTCGGGTGTCAGATCGATGTCGTAGTCGGGATGCTCGACCCGTTCTCCTTCGGGGGTCAGCAACTGGACGAGCTCCGGAGGTGCTTCCGCACCATGAGAGGCCTCGGCTGTCACGTGCCGCTCCTGTGTGCTCGGGGCCGCCTGGATGGGTTCGCCATCCAGGTCCGGCCGATCAGCAACGCATCCGACCCGTTTGGTGGTAGTTCGTATGCGTTTGAGGACATCGTTACAGAGGGCACACACCTGCGCGCAAGACCTGTCCCGGCATCCATACGCTCCCCGTTCCCACTGAACCCTTCTTTACCCTTGCACGTGGGGCATCCGGACCCCGCGGCGAACTGCCGGGGAAGCCCGTTACGCTTGAGGCGCCGAACGTCCCCGCTGCAACCAGGAGGAACACCGTGGCGCGCGTCATCGTCGACGTCATGCTGAAGCCCGAGATTCTCGACGCGCAGGGTCAGGCAATCGCCCGCGCGCTACCCCGGCTCGGCTTCTCCGGAGTCTCAGCGGTACGGCAGGGCAAGCGGTTCGAGGTGGACATCGATGGCCCCGCCGACGAGGCCGCTCTTTCGGACGTCCGCAAAATGGCCGAAACCCTGCTGGCCAACACCGTGATCGAGGACTACACGGTCACCGTTGAGTCGTAGACCATCACGTATCACGCAGGAAATTTCCTTACGTCAGGCTAAATCCCACTCCGGATGTGTCGGAATCCCACAACTTGACCAACACTAAATAACATCAAGGTTATTTTGCGGTTAGCCCGGATTCTGCGGGGAAACCTTGACAGGGTGACGTCTGGCCCTGGAGGGATCCGGTGGATATCGAGTTCTCGTTGGCTCTGCCTAGGGAGGCCATCGGTATTCCGATGGTCCGCAGAGCGTTGGGCGACTCTTTGCGGTCGCTCGGCGTCACCGAGGACTGCGTGTCCGACATCCTGCTCGCGGTCACCGAGGCGTGCGCCAACGCGGTGCGCCACGGTGGCCCGGCCAACCGCTACGAGGTAGAGGCCGCGATCGGCCACGGCCGCTGCGACGTCCGCATCATCGACAACGGTCACGGCCTCACGAGAGTGCCCGAGCAGTATCCCCCGGCGGACACCGAGAACGGCCGGGGCATCCTCATCATGCAGGCCGTGGTGGACGACATCAGCTTCGACATCGCACCCGGCCGGGGCACCACCGTGCATCTCCGCAAGCATCTCGACTGGGACGACGACGCCGTCTTCCTCCGCCGCCCGATGCTCGCCGCCGTGTGAACACCGCGGCGGCCGCGCAGGCCCCGCCCCAGCTCCCCATTCCGCGTATCCGCCCCTGTGTCCCCCGGCTTCCGTACGGACGGTCCCCAACGACCGGTACGGCGGAGCCGGTGTTGTGTGATCCTCCAACTCACCGGCCGTTCCTCCGCGGTGAGCTGTGTGATCAGACGACTCCGCGTGTCACCTCCGGCTCAGGAACGGATAGCCTGGGCACACCGCCGCAGACCGCCGTCCGATGGGTGAGACGCCGGCGCGGTGCTCGTTTCTGGAGGGGAACGCTGTCATGAGTGCTGCCCGCGTGGGCGTCGTCACTTTTCCCGGAACCCTTGACGATCAGGACGCGGCCCGCGCCGTACGGCACGCGGGTGGCGAAGCCGTCCCGCTGTGGCACGCGGATCCCGATCTCAAGGGCGTGGACGCGGTCTTCCTGCCGGGCGGGTTCTCCTACGGGGACTACCTGCGGTGCGGGGCGATCTCCAGGTTCGCGCCACTGATGGAGGAGCTGATCCCCGCCGCCAGGGCCGGGCTCCCCGTCCTGGGCACCTGCAACGGCTTCCAGATTCTCTGCGAGGCCCACCTGCTGCCCGGCGCGCTGATGCGCAACGCCGGGCTGCACTACATCTGCCGCGACCAGGGCATCCGGGTGGAGAACACCACCACCCCGTGGACGTCGGACTTCACCGAGGGCCAGGAGATCGTCCTGCCGGTCAAGCACGGCGAGGGCCGCTACGTCGCCGACGAGGCGACCCTGAGCGCGCTGGAGTCGGGCAGCCAGGTCGTCTTCCGCTACACCGGAGGCAACCCCAACGGCTCCCTGAACGACATCGCGGGCATCCGCAACGAGGCCGGAAACATCGTGGGCCTCATGCCGCACCCCGAGCACGCGGTCGAGGACCTCACCGGCGCCCCGAGCACGGACGGCCGCGGATTCTTCTCCTCCATCCTGAAGAGGCTGGTGAACCTGTGAGCGAGCGAGCCGACGGAGGCCGTATGAACCTGGACACCGTCAGGCGGGCCGAGGACACCCCCGACGAGCGCCAGCCGTACGGCGAGCTGGGCATGAAGACCGAGGAGTACGACCGGGTCCGCGGGATCCTCGGCCGCCGGCCCACGAGCTCCGAGCTGGCCATCTACAGCGTCATGTGGAGCGAGCACTGCTCGTACAAGTCCTCCAAGGTGCACCTGCGCCAGTTCGGCACCAAGGCCCCCAAATCCGAGGCCCTGCTCGTCGGCATGGGCGAGAACGCCGGCGTCGTCGACATCGGCGACGGCTGGGCCGCCACCTTCAAGATTGAATCGCACAACCACCCGTCCTACGTCGAGCCGCACCAGGGCGCGGCGACCGGTGTCGGCGGCATCGTCCGCGACATCATGTCGATGGGTGCCCGGCCGATCGCGGTGATGGACGCGCTGCGGTTCGGTGCGGCCGACGCCCACGACACCCGGCGGGTGCTGCCCGGCGTGGTCGAGGGGATCAGCCACTACGGCAATTGCCTGGGCCTGCCCAACATCGGCGGCGAGGTCGTCTTCGACCCCTGCTACATCGGTAACCCGCTGGTCAACGCGCTCTGCGTGGGCCTGCTCCGCAAGGACCAGATCAAGCTGGCCGTCGCCCCGGGACCGGGTAACAAGGTCGTGCTGTTCGGCGCGCTCACCGGCCCCGACGGCATCGGCGGCGCGTCCGTGCTGGCCTCGGCCACCTTCGAGGACGAGTCGCACGCCAAGCGCCCCAGTGTCCAGGTGGGCGACCCGTTCATGGAGAAGCTGCTGATCGAGTGCTGCCTGGAGCTGTACCAGGCGGACGTCGTCGTCGGCATCCAGGACCTCGGCGCGGCCGGTGTCTCCTGCGCGACCACCGAGCTCGCGGCCAAGGGCACCGGCGGCATGGACGTCCGGCTGGACCTGGTCCCGCTGCGCGACCCGTCGCTGCGGCCCGAAGAGATCCTGATGAGCGAGTCGCAGGAACGCATGATGGCCGTCGTCACCCCCGACGACATCGATGCCTTCATGGCGATCTGCACCAAGTGGGACATCCCGGCCACTGTGATCGGCGAGGTCACCGACTCCGGCCGCCTGGTGATGACCTGGCACGGCGAGACCATCGTGGACATCCCGCCGGGCACCGCGGCCGACGAGGGCCCGGTCTACGAGCGGCCGTTCCACGAGCCGACCGGCCAGGCCGCGCTCAACGCCGACGACCCCGCGCGGCTGACCCGCCCCGACGACCTGCGGGCGACCCTGCTGGAGCTTCTCGGCTCGCCGAACCTGGCGTCCAAGGAGTGGGTGACCTCCCAGTACGACCGGTACGTCCGGGGCAACACCGTGCTGGCCCAGCCCGCCGACGCCGGTGTGCTGCGCATCAGCGAGGTCATGCCGGGCGCCGAGGAGACGACCCGGGGCATCGCTCTGTCAACGGACGGCAACGGCCGCTACGCCCGGCTCGACCCGTACGCGGGTGCCCAGCTCGCGCTGGCCGAGGCGTACCGCAACGTGGCGGTGACCGGTTCCAGGCCGCTCGCGGTGACCAACTGCCTCAACTTCGGCTCTCCCGAGGACCCCGAGGTCATGTGGCAGTTCGCCGAGGCCACGCGCGGCCTGGCCGACGCCTGCAGGACCCTCGGCGTGCCGGTGACGGGCGGGAACGTCTCCTTCTACAACCAGACGGGATCCGCCCCGATCCACCCGACCCCGGTCGTGGGCGTGCTGGGCGTGATCGACGACGTGGCCAGGCGGGTACGGAGCGGCTTCACCGGCCCGGACGAGAGGATCGTCCTGCTCGGCGACACGGAAGAGGAGTTCGGCGGCTCCGAATGGGCCCACGTGGCCCACGGCCACCTCGGTGGCCTGCCGCCCCAGGCGGACCTGGAGGCCGAGCGCGCCCTGGCGCTCGTCCTGACCGAGGCCGCGTCCCAGGGCCTGCTGACCGGCTCCCACGACCTGTCCGACGGCGGCCTGGCGATCGCCCTGGCCGAGGCCTGCCTCGCCCAGGGCGTCGGCTGCACCGTCTCCCTGACGGGTGACGACGCGTTCGTCGACCTGTTCAGCGAGTCGTCGGCCCGCGCGCTGGTGACCGTGGCGCCGGAGTCCTTCGAGGCCTTCGCCGAGCTCTGCGCCACCCACGAGGTCCCCTGCTACGGCCTGGGCACCACCGGCGGCACCTCACTGGCCGTCGAGGGCGTCCTGGACATCCCGGTCACCGAGCTCCGGGAGACCCACACGGCCACCCTGCCGGGCATCTTCGGCTGATCCCGCGGGCACAAGAGGGGGTACGGCTCGCGTGAGCCGTACCCCCTCTTGTCTGTTCGGGTGAGGCCCGATTTACCCGGGGCCGCCCTCCGCGACGAGGAGGGCCTCCCGGCCACCAGCCGGAAGGCCCTCCTGCGGTGTCGCGCTCAGTCCCGGATCAGGACCCCATGCAGATCACGTAGACGGTGCCGCTGGCGTTCTTGCCGCTCACGGTCCAGCTGGAGGAGCCGCTGGGCGCGCTCGTGTAGATCTGACCGGAGCCACTGCCGCTGCTGCTGAAGCCGCCGCCCGTGGCGACCTTGCCCGCACCGCAGCTCACGTTCTGGCTGCCGCCCTGACCGCCGAAGTCGAACGACGCGGTCTGGGTGGTGACGGTGGGAGTGCCGGAGCCGCCGCCCGAGCCCGGCGTACCAGGGTCACCCTTGTCGCCCTTGGGGCCCTTCAGCGACGCGATGAAGTCCGACTTCGACTTGCCCTTGTTGCCCGGCAGTTCGAGCCAGACCTCATAGGCGCTCGCGCCGTCGTCGCCCTTCGGGCCCTGCAGTCCGCGAGGCCCGGTGTCACCCTTCTTGCCGTCAGCGCCGTTCCTGCCCTGCGGCCCGGTGTCACCCTTCTTGCCGTCAGCGCCGTTCCTGCCCTGCGGACCGGCGGGACCCTGCGGACCGGTGTCGCCCTTCGGACCCTGCGGACCGGCGGCGCCGTCCTTGCCCGGCAGGCCCTGCTCACCCTTCGCCCCGGCGGCGCCGTCCTTGCCCGGCTGGCCGTTCTGTCCGGGGAGACCGCGGTCGCCCTTCGGGCCCTGCGGGCCGGCCGGGCCCTGGGCGCCGTCCTTACCAGCGGGACCCTGCGGTCCCCGCGGTCCCTGGGTGTTCACGTTCTGGTACTGAGTACCGCCATCACCCCAGGTCACCCGGATCTCGGTCGCCCTGCACGCGGCCGTCGCATTAACGATCCGCGCATAACGGGTCTTCTTGTGCACGCATGCATGAACTTCCGCACCGGCCGCCGATGCGACGGCGCTGCCGCCCGTCGTGAGCAGGGTTCCGGCCAGTACTCCGACGGCCACGACACTGATCGTGCGTCCGCCCGGCAACTTGAAAGCCACTGGGCTTCCTTTCTGCGACGCCAGGGATCCCGGCGTGTTCTGTGGGTCGCATGTTGCACGTTTGGATCGTTCTACCGGTTGTCACATCAAACATCACAGTTTGGGATCGGGTTCTCTCCTCGACAGGATGCGGGGGCACTGCCGCTCTCCCGGGACCGGAGTCTCCCGAGCGGCAGCGCGCCGGGCCACCCCCTACACGCTGTCCGTCGGGGGCTCGCCGCCGATTACGGCGGGGCTCGGCGCCCTGTCCCTGAACACCGACCTGGCCACGCCGTACGGGATCACCGGGACTGTTCCCATGCGGCTGTGACAGCGACACCTTCCTCATCGGTAACACCACCCAGGTCACGGCCGCACCGCCCGCCGAGAGCAGGAACGCCTCAAAGGCATCGGACCAGCTCACATGCCTGTGGACCATGATCTAGAGGACAACAAGCAACAAACTAGAATTAATAAGATACTGGTCACGGAATTAGCGTGAATAGCGGCCCGGTGGGGAGTGAATAGAACTACACATGGAATGGAAATTTCCAGGAGAATTATAATGCACGGTCGTCAAATATTGATTTTTCTTATCTTCTGGGTGACTATGCCCGTTCTGGCCGTCTCCTTCAATGCCGGGGCACACGCCGACAGCGATCCCTCGACTATCTGGGCGCGGCCCATCGACGACGGTGCGGGCAGAAGGGCGGGCGACTCTTCCTCATCGTCCACCGAGATGTCGTTCGAGGTGGTCCCCGGACCAACCAGCCCCACCCCAACCAGTCCCGCGTATGAAGGCACTGAACCCGGCGACCCCGGATCCGCGGGTCCTGATTCCGTCGACTCCGGATCCGGGAGCGCCAACTCCGGAAGCGCCAACTCCGAGAGCGCCAACTCCGAGAACATCAACTCCGAGATCGTCGATTCCGGGGGCTCCGGACCCGCGGGCCACAGGCATGTCGGCCCCGGACATGTGGGTCCCAGCCCCGTGGGCCCCGCGCCGACCGGGGACCCCAGCCTGCCGTTCACCGGGATCGACGGCCGTCGCCTGGCGATCCAGGCACTGGTGGGAGCGGGAGCCGTACTGGTCGGTGCCTACCTGATCTGGTGGTCCGTCTCGCGCCGTCGCCGTCACGGGGGAACCTGACCTCTTCCCGCTGGTCATAGGTGAGACCGCCTGCCCGTCCCAGCGGGGCGCCCTCCCTCGATGGAAAACGGTCTACATAATGGGGCGACCGGCCTGGTCAAGACGGGTGCATGGATGTCCTCAGCCGGGTCGTCCCGGATGCCCGCCGCCCGCCATTGCCTACGTTCCGTCGCTCGGCGAGCGCACACCACCAACGCCCGTCCGTGTCCGTCCATCCGGCAGGAGGAACACATGCGCCCCGTCACACTGATCGGGGTGGCCACTGCCCTCATGATGGGTCCGGGCGTCCTGGCCGCGCCGAACGCCACGCCCGCGCCTAGCGCCTTCCCCTCACCCGCTGCCGCAGCCACACCCACCCCCAGCGCCACACCCACACCTAGCGCCACACCCACACCCAGCGCTACCGCCACCGCCACCGCCGAGGTCAGCGTTACGAGCAGAACCCACCAGACGCTGTCAGTGCCCCCGTGGGGCGGCCGGAACACCATCCCCCGGCGTTGAAGAACGTCCCGTCACTCCGTGTCCTGCCCCAGTGGCCCCGCCAGGCCAGCCACGTCCGGGTATTCGTGCACTGTCCTCCCACCGCGAATCACGCGATCATCGGCTCCACCGCCTTCACCCTGAAGGGGTCGAGGCGGTACCGGGAGGTGGGGAGAGGACTCTCCAAAAGGGGCCTGATGCACCGCAGCGTGTCCATCTCCTACTACGCCCTGCCGGGGTTTCACAAGGTCTGCCTGAAGTGCGTGAAGGTCACGATGAACCATGAGACACGCATCAGGCGGATCCGGGTGGTCGGCCGGGACTCCACCCCGCTCTATGTACGGAGGTTCAGCATCTGGCAGTTCTTCAAGTGACCCGGCATCCGCACCGGCCCGGCGAGGTCAGTCCGTGCGGAGGCGCGCCGCCATGGTCTCGATGCCGGTCATCAGGAGGTCGACTCCGAAGGAGTCGTAGAGCTCGGCCGTGCCACCCTCGGCGAGGGGACTCGCCATCTCCACGATGTGCGGGTAGACGTCCGGCGGCAGTGACTGGAGAGTGAGACGCTTGACACGCAGGCACCCGGCATCCTCGCCCGATACACCCGGCCGGCGGTTCATCGGACCTGCGGCCAGGGCGATCGAGCCCTGGAGCAGGTATCTGGAGATCAGGCAGCTCTCCTCGTAGGAGAACCCCGCCTGCTTGGCCAGGCCGAGCGCGGTGTCCCACACCCGCAGAAAGTTCGGCACGGTCATATGGTCCACCTCATCCAGCACGGCCGCCGCGCACGGGTAGTGGCGCAACACCCTGACCAGGCCGGTGACCAGCTCGCGGAGCTGCTCCTGCCATGGTCTGGCGTGATCCTCCGCGATCACGAATCCTTCGACCAGGTGGTCCGCCATGCCGACGAGCAGCTGTTCTTTGTTCTTGAAGTGCCAGTAGAGCGCCATCGGGGTGACCCCCAGCTCCTGGGCGAGCCGCCGGATGGTCACCGCCTGGAGCCCCTCGGCCGAGCCGATCTCCAGCGCCTGCTCGACGACGGCCTCCCGCGTCAGTTTTCCCATCACGCTTGACAACTATACGCCGTACACGTTCCACTATCCACCGTACATGTACGCCGTACAAGTACAACGTAGAGGGGCGGGAATGACGGACAACCGGAAGTGGTGGGCGCTGGGAGCGATCTCACTGGCCACTTTCATGACCTATCTGGACACGTAAGCAACGGTTACAACGTAGCGACCTTGACCGCCTAGGCTCCGGAGTACCAGCACAGCAACAGCCCCCTAGCTGGGAAAACAGGAGCAACAGTGACCCCCAACACCGCCCCCAAGATCATCCGCATCCTCGGAGTCATCCGACAGAGCCAGACCCACGACGACACGATCAGCCCCGCCAACCAGCGGGCCATTCAAGAGGCTTGGGTGGCGGCCCGGAACCTCTCTAGCCGCGACGGCATCCGCTACGTGATCGTTGGATGGGCCGAAGACCTGGGCGTGTCGGCAGGCAAGACAACCCCGTGGGAGCGTCCCGAACTCGGCAAGTGGCTGACCGACGAAAAGGCCGAAGAATGGGACATGCTTCTGTCCTGGAAGCTGGACCGCGTTTGCCGTTCGGCCCTGGACTTCGCAACACTCGTGAAGTGGCTTGAAGATCGGGGCAACACATTCGCTTGCACCAATGACCCGATCGATCTCGACTCCCCCGTGGGTAGGGCCGTGGCCCAAATCATGGCGATTCTCGCCGAACTCGAACTCAACACCATCAAGGGCCGCAATCTCGATAACCACCGCTACATGCGTCAGTCCGGCCATTGGGGCGGGGGACGTATCGGCTTCGGGCACATGCGTAAGCCGGGAACCAAGGAAATCGTCAAAGACCCTGAGATGTTCGAAGTCCTTAAGGAGGTTGTCGACGCCCTGGAAACTCAGTCTCTCGGCTCCATCGCAACGTCACTGACTAACAAGGGCATTCCCTCTTCAATGGACCGGCAGCGTCAGCTAAGAGGCGAGGAAATCAAGGGCGAACCATGGTCGGCTTCTACCCTCTCCCGTGTTCTTCATAGTCGTCACCTTCTCGGACAGCGCGAATACAAGGGACAGGTAATCAAGGGCCAGGACGGCACTCCGACAATCTTCTATGAGCCTCTTCTCAAGTTCTCGGAATGGCAGAGGATTCAAGAGCTTCTAGACGTTCGCTCACGCGGTAAGGGCGTGCCCCAGAAGAACACGATGCTTCTTCGGAAGGTCGGTGAGTGTGGCGTGTGCGGTAAGCCCCTGCACCAGCAAAGCGCCAAGCGCAACGGTGTACCTGAACCGCTCCGCTACCGGTGCGCCTCCATCACTCACAAGTACAACGGATCGGGACAGGAGCGCTGCTCTAACGGAACCGTTAAGGCTGAAACTCTCGATGCCTACATGGAAAATGGCCTGCTCGAATGGCACGGCAACAAGCCGTGGATGGAGAAGATGTTCGTTCCCGGTGAGGACCATTCCGAGGAACTTAAGCAGGTCGAAGACGCAATCAAGATGACCCGTAAGGAGAAAGACCAGGGTCTCTACGAAGGGGACGAAGAGAGCTACCTGGCCCGTCTTAAGAACCTGATCGATCGTCGCTCCGCTCTTCTCGCCAAGCCTTCCCGGCCTAGCGGCTACGAATTCAGGCCGACCGGTAAGACGGTCGCGGAACACTGGGCCTCCCTGACTCAGGAACAGAAGAACTCTCTCCTGATCAAGATGGGCGTTCTCATCTCCTACAAGGTCGAGAATCGTTCCCTGTCCGTAGACATCGATTGGGGCGACATTGAGCGCATTGAGCGCCTAGCTCAAGGCATGAGTACCGACTAGCCCTCTGGGAGGCTCTAGGGCCTCCTGAGCCACCCCCAGCCCCCACAGGCCCGTGCCGTCCGGTGCGGGCCTTTCTCATGCCCTGCTACGAACCACAAGATGATCTTGCAACAAAAAACAGCACAAGGGGGGGTCCCAGGTAGTCCGGAACGATGGTTCTCTAGTGGGGGGCTGTGGCTACTTGTTAATTGAATAGCGACGTGAAGGAAGGTGCTGATTGATAACTACCGACGAGATGCCCATTGTCTTTGAAGAGGACGGCATGACGATTCGCTGCCTGGAGACAGGCAACGGCAAGCATTGGGCGGTAACACGAAAGCCAAATGCAAGCGCGGAAGCGATAGCGCGGGCACTAGAGCACGCGCCAAATCCAACAGGCTTCCGGATGAATTTCCCCATCAATGGGGAGCTTACGTACAAATTCTTCTGTTTGAACTGATTGCAAGAGAGGGGCAATGATGTTGAGGGAAAAGTTGATGACTGTTCAGGATGTAGCGGATTGTCTGGGAATCCCAAAGAGCCGCATCTATGACAACTGGAAGATGTGGGGCCTTCCATTCTTTCGTGTCGGCCAACAGCTCCGATGTGATCCGGCTGATTTCCGGAAGTGGATTGAGAAGCAGAAAGCAGCTTAAGGAGATGGGCGTGTTTGGAATTGAAATGAATGATGGCAAGGCTCTCGTTTTCGATGTTGGCGGCGTTCAGGTCACTAAGATTAAATTGGGGGATGCAGTCCTCACGGAAGTTGCACGTAATGGAAACGCTGATCCCAATGTGGTCGCGCAAGCCATGGCCTACGTGCCTGCTAATGCGCAAGTCACCGGTCAATTCGTAGTTGGTGACACAGAATCACCTGACGGCGGTTTCATTATTGACTTGCTCCTGGAGGAAGTTCAGGGTGACGACTAGTGACGTCCCTATCTGAATACCAGTGGGGAAAGGTCTATCAGGGGTATGCGGGCAGTGTCGCCAAATGGGGGTATTCCCTGTCCTTGGAAACTCGCCTCCTCATGGCCGCGATATCGCGGGCAAACAATACGGGGCATGCCATTTTCAAAGATGGTGAGCTTCGGGAAATCCTTGCAAAGGAACAGGAAGACGGCACCCGTAAGCCTGCTTCACGGTCCACGGTGTACGCCACGATTAACAAGCTAAGGAAAGCTGGTCTAGCTCTCTCTGGGGGCGGTGAGACTTGCATTTGGCTGCCTCGTGAATTCTGGGCACGGAACATAAAACGAGGTTCCATGTGCCCAGTTCATCGAACGTATGAGCCTGGCTATGCCAGTGAATCTGACAACCCAGAAGTTGCATGAGTCCTAGAATTCTAGACTAACCAGTCCAGGATTCCCGGACTGAGCTATGGCTCTTACCTGGGATGATCTCCTTTCCTCTCTATTCTTATATAGCTACGGATTGGGTCGCCTTGAGAGCGACCAATTAAATCATTGTTACAATCCTTGTTTCTGTCAGCCGTGAGGCTGGCAATCAATCCAATTGGCTGCCCTTCAGAGGGCAGCCCGTTAGAGGCTCTTTCAATCATTGGTTCTTTGTTCGCAGTCACAAAGTGACCGCTCTGGATGGAGAAAGTTAGGGTAGGTCCTTCCCTTTCCTTTCCCATCTCGAAAGCCCGAACGTGTTCGGGCTGAGCTAGAGGAGGTTTTGATAAGTGAATATTGATGACTATCTGATTAGTCGGGGCATAGCCCCGGATGCTGTCTATAGGTTTGATCTTTCGTTCAATCCGATTGCTAACGCGCTGGTGATTCCAGCGCACCATTCCAATGGGGATTGGGTTGGTGATCTCTTCCGGTACATACCGGAGGATGCTAGCCCGCGCTATAGGTGGATTCGCGGGCATCCTTGGCTGTTCAACGCTCAAGGCGTTTCTCATCCTTCGGTGGATCTGGTGATCGTGACCGAAGGTCAGATTGATTCCATGACGGCCTGGGATGCCCTAGGCCGTGCTGGAGAGCGCCGCAAGTCGTCTCTCGTGGAGTGTGCGGAAGCCTGCGGCCTTCCCGGTTCGTCGGCCTGGAGACGGGACTACGCGGCCCTGCTGGAGGGCAAGCGTGTGATCGTGCTCGCCGACGGTGATGACGCCGGTAAGGCAATGCTTCGGAGCATTGAACGCGACCTTGAAGGGCTTACTTCTTTCGTCATGCCGTCCGGGACAGATGTGAACGACTACGCCCGTGGTCATAGCCGGTTGGAGTTGCGCCGGTTGATTGAGAGCTTTGCCCGTGTCGCCGGACCTGTGCGTCTGAAACCAGAGGAGAGATCCCAACGGGTAGGCGGATACCTGGGGGATCTCGTAGTTCCGATTCTCTTGGAGGCCGGTATTGATGTTCGGTGTTCGGAGATCCCCCAGCGTTGGGCATCAATCAAATGCCCTCTTCCTGGCCATGACGACAGGAATGCCAGCGCCACGATTGCGCCGGATGGCAGGGCCGTGTTCTGCCCTGTCTGCAAGAACGAAATGGGCGGCAATCTTTTCCGCGCTAACGCTCTTAGGAAGCTTCTAGGAGTGAGGCGGATTGCGTGAGTAGTAGAGAGAGACTCCGGATATCTAAGGTCCGGTGTGCTTACAAGCCATGCGGCCAAGAGTTTGAGGTTCACCGCGCCCCGGGCCGGGGAGGCCGGAACTCTCCCTACTGTCAGGCACACCGGGACCGGGCGGCCCGTGGCTATTGGAAGGATCGGGAGCGTGATTACCGGCGCTGTTCCCATTGCGGGAAGATCAATGAGCTTAGGTGGGGAGATCAGAAATTCTGTTCGGCATGGTGCTTCGGGGTTGCCGTTCAGGTAGCCCGTGGGATCGCCCTAGAAGAGGCTGAGAAGGCCACAGCAGGGGCTATATCAGAGAACGCAACATTATCTAAGCGGCAGATCAAACAGACGCTCTCAGGCGAACTGAGAGCCTTCTCAAAGAGAAGCCTGAGACTGTTAGATGAATGGGAAATGCTAGATGGTTATCGGGTTACGAAAAGAGAAACCTACCTGGGAGGGCATCTAGGCCCTAATGAAGGCCGCACCGCCCCAAAGGCAACACACAAAGCACCTTTCGAATCTCACCAATGGTTCCAAGAACACGCGGAATGGTGGAAATAGTCACCACTACTAGAGCCCCTTCTCATTGCCGAGAAGGGGCTCTTTTATTTGTCGGCACACTTATTACCAGCGAAGGGAGTCATTCATCCCTTCGCAATCGCATCATCCGAGAGAGGGACACGAATCATGACCTACGCCATTAATACCGGAACTGACCTTGAGAACTACAGCTTCGATGACCTGGAGTCGTTCATCAAGGCCGATGAGTTTAATGCCCTCCTGGGGCGTGACCGGATTATCAACCCGGCGCTTAACCTTGAGCTGGTTTATGAGCCCATTGGTTACGTCTTCAACAGTGAAGCGTAAGCGTCCTGTTTTGATCAGGTAGAAAACTCTTTGAAGTAGATAGAAAGGATGTTTCTTAATGGCAGTTTTCCCGGCGAGCGGTAACACGCCCGTTAGTACTTTCATCCCCCAAATTTGGGCCGCTGAACTTATGACTCCTCTTCGTGAGGAGCTTGTTCTTGCGTCTCCTACTTGTGTTAATAGCGACTATGAGGGCGAAATCAATGGACCTGGAGACCAGGTCCACATCAACTCTCTTAACCGACCTACCGTGGTTAACTACAGCAGGAACGCTGACGTTAATGCTCAACTACTTGATACTGACGATCAAATCCTTGCGATTGATCACGGCAAGGCGTTCGCCTTTGCTGTCGATGACGTTGACCGTATCCAATCCGCTGGTGGTGGAGAGCTGATTTTCAAGGCTACCGAGGAATCCATTCAGGCCCTCCGGATTGCCGCTGATGCCTATGTCGGCGGCAAGATGATTGCTGGCGCTCTCGCTGCGAACAAGGTGACGTTCACAGTAGGCACTGATGACGTCTTTAATACCTTGGTTGATTACGGCGTCATTCTGGATAACGCCGACGTTCCCCTCTTCAGGCGTTTTGCTGTCGTCCGTCCTGAAATCAAGGCCGCAATGCTTAAACACGACAAGTTCATTGCTTCCAGCTACGGCAGTGCTGTTCCCGTTCAGAACGGCGTGATTGGTTCGCTGGCAGGCTTCACCATTGCGGTTACTCCGCACCTTCCTACGGGCGTTGAGATGATCGTTGGAAGCCCCGTGGCCACCACCTACGGCGACAACTTGGTTTCCCTTGAGTCTTTCCGTCACCCGACTAAGTTTGCTCACGTTGTTCGTGGTCTGCACGTGGCGGGCGCCAAGGTCACCCGCCCCGAAGCACTCATTATTGCTTCCGCTGCTTAACATCCCTTAAATCGTCCCCCTTGGGTCCGCTCCTACGGCCTGAGGGGGGCTTTTTTGTTTAGTAAGAAAGTAGACAGGTGGAGCCATGAGAACGAAAGAGATTGGCTCATTAAAATCTTTAGCAGGGGGCCGCCGGCCTGCCTTAGGCATGCCTCTGACCTGCGAAAACTTGCCAGATTTGCGCGCAAAAAAAGGGCCACCCACCGCCGGGGTCAGCCATTAATGAATTAGGGGGTACCCCCCGTCTCTTTTAGGGGAAGAAACGATTATTAAAGCGAGTCGAATGGAGGCGTAGTTTCTTTAGTCGGGTTGACACTAAAGTCTCGGAATGCTATCTTCCTGGTAGTTCCGCACGACCACGGGAACGCGAGTGAATCGCTCGCACGGCTGACTCTCTGATCTCAGGTCAGCCCCTAGACATGAAGCAGCCCCTACCAGACGTTCATGGATTGGCGTCTCAGACATCTGGCAGGGGCCTCACAAGGAAGGCTAGCTCATGGCTGCCATCAACACCCGTCCCCAGGTCTCTCCCGTTGCCTTCTCCGGTGTCCTGGGGGACACCGTGAGGGCTCTTGCTCCCCACAGTGAGGCTGACCCTGTGGGCATCCTGGGAAGCCTCCTGAGCGCGTTCAGCGCTGCTGTGGGCAACCTTCCGAACGTCTGCTTTGGGACGCAGTCTCAGACGCTCACAGTGTGGTCTGTCCTTGTCGGCAACACGGGTCTCGGACGTAAGGGCACGGCTACCCGTGTCGCTCTCGATGTTCTCCGTACCGCTCTGCCTGACTGGACTAAGGCCAACATCCTTGAGGGTTGCCCTCAGTCGGGACCGGCCTACGTGTCCACGCTGGCAGACATGGGTGGCACTGCCCTCATGTTGGAAGAGGAGTTTGCAGATCTCCTCAAGGTCTCTGCCCGTTACAAGAACATGGGCAAGGCTCTCCGTAGGTCCTGGGAAGGTGCGTCTGTCAGCAATCGCACCAAAGAGGCTGTGATCCACATCGACGCCCCTCACGTTGCGATCATCGGCAACGTGACGCCTACCGAGTGGGGAACCTCTGTCGGCAAGGCAGACAAGGCCGGTGGCACCCTGAACCGGTTCCTGCCCTTGTACGTGGAGCGAAGCAAGAGGATCAGGCTCTCTGACCAGATCTCGGCAACCGAGTGGTCTCAGCTGATCAAGCCTCTCGCTGCCGTTCTGAAGGCCGCTGTCCGGTTCGCGAGGAACACGGAAGAGGTCACCCTGTCGGATGCGGCCCTGTCGCTCTGGGATGACCAGCTTTGCGAAGCGATCGAGTCTCTGACGATCGGTCGTGAGGCTATGGAACAGTTCGCTGCCCGTGGCACCGATCAGGCTATGAGGATCGCTGCCCTTTACGCTCTCGCAGACATGCGAGACGAGATCCTTCCGCAAGACCTTGATGCCGCTGTCAGCCTGGTCACTTACATGGCTGAGACCGTTCAGTTCCTCTCACCTGACGTGACAGAAGCCGGGGCTTCCCTTCCCTTGGAGAAGCGGATTGAAGCGTTCGTTCGTCAGGCCGGTGAGGAAGGCGTCCCTGCCGGGGACCTCTACCGCAAGTTCGGTATGAAGAAGGCCGAAATGGAAGCCGTTGTGACCGGCCTTCCCACGGTCGAGATCGTCACAGGTAAGTCCACGGGCGGACGTCCCCCCAGGTTCTACCGGTACGTTGCCGAGACGGTTACCTCTGAAGGGGAAAGCGAAGTTACCGAAGTCGAGACCGAAGAGACCGACACTGTCTCTGTCCTGACTGAAGAAACTGAAGTCCCGACCCTTGAGGTTCCCTCCGTGGATCTCCTGTCGGATGACGACTGGTGGACCGAAACCGAGGAGGAGAAGGCTCTTGCCGAGAGCCTGAAGGCTCCGATCATGGAAGCCCCGAAGGAAGCCGTTCCCTCTGCCGTGGAAGCTCTCAGGGCTCGCCTCCAGGCTCCGAAGGAAGAGATCAAGGCAGAGGTCAAGCCGTCCGGCCTGTCCGCCGTAGATGCCCTTCAGGCTCTCCTGAACGGTGCCACCATGACCGACATGGAGCCGGTGAAGGTCGCCACGCCTAAGCCTGCTGAGAAGGTTCAGAGCGTCAGCTTCCGTAAGGTTGCGGCTCGCACCCTGGGAACCAAGGTTGTCCCCCCGGTCACCTTCCAGGCCCCGACATTCGATGACTCGGACCTTGAGGTCATGGTGGACGTCGCGGCCTGACAGGAACTGAAGAAAGCCCCGGTCTGTCCGAGAGGCAGCCGGGGCTTCTTCGCTCTGTGAGGGTTGGTTAGCTCAGGAGAAGCCCAATAGACGAGCCTCTATGTTCTTCTGCGACTCCAGGCGGCGCGCTAGCTCTGCGAGAGTCCCACCGCACACGACAGTTTCCATCCCGCGCGATTGGGCTACCTCGGACACTTCGCCGTTGCGCACGGCAAAGTACCCGCCGCCGATGCCGTCATAGACAGTCCACTTGCGCCCGTATTCGGCGGTCAGCCGTCCAAGGCTCAGGACCGACACGCGCTGATCCTTGGCTCAGCCCCGATCCTTTCCCGATCAGGAACTCTCGGACTTTGCTCCCATGCGAAGGTCATGACGTGACCCCCTGGAAGACTTCGAAGATCAGGGCGGCGACAGTCTCGGGACTGTCCAGGCCGTCGATTCTGATCACGGGCTTTCCCCCTTCAAGGCGGGGAGACCTAACGACGTAGGAAACCGATCGGCCACCGTCTACGGTCACGATGGCTGCCTGTCGTCCGGCGTAGAAGACTGCCAACTCGGCGGGTTGGTGGCTGATGAACCGGCAGGTTCGAGGGTTCACGTCAAGCTTGATCGTCAGAACGATCTTTGACTGAATGCCGCTCTCGGCAAGCAGGCCCTTGACCTTCTCAAGGGCTTCCGCCTGTTCCTTGGCCTTCTTCTCCGTGATCGCGTCCTGATCAGAGATCCGTGAGTCCATTGGGCTCTCCCGTCTGTCCTGGTGACAGGTCGAGAATAGCCAACCGTCCTACCCCGGTCTATGCCGTCATCTGTGACGCTGTGGGATCACCCTCCGAGATGTGCCATCTTGTGTCGTCCTACATTTGATTTGTGATCGAGTTCAGGCCGGATCGTCCCAGGTGGGAACAGGTAGCCGACATTTTGCGAGAGCGGATCAATGCCCGCGCCTACAAGCCTGGACAACCCATCCCCGGCATCAGCCGAATGCAACAGGAGTTCGGCATTGCTCGCATGACTGCGGACAAGGTTGTGAAAGCGCTTCAAAGGGACGGTTTGATCTACACGGTCCCGAACCTGGGAAGCTTCGTGGCCGACCCTGAGACGGGCGGGCCACCTGATGAGGCCGCTACCGAGCCCCGGACAGAGTGAAGGCCCCCCGTCGAGACGAGGGGCCTAGCACCCGCCTTAGGTTCGGCCAGTGTCACCAGAACAAACCAAGAGGCATGGCAAGCGTAGAGCCTCCAAGGGCTAGGAGTCTCTAACCAACGTACGGGCGTACGTCACAGCCTGATGGAAGGTCATCCGCTCTCGCGGTGTCGCCTCACTCCATATATCGCTGTCCAAGGGAGCCTGTTCAGCTACACGGCACAGCAGGCGGGCTATCTCCTCCGCATCGGCCCTGGAGGCTCCGGTGACGTCAAGCGCGTCCCGAACATCGCAGATTGCATCGACCGGCAGATCACGCAAACGCCTTGCCGCTTGAATTCCCTCTGTCAGGAGAACTACATCCGGAAACTCCGGGTCCTCAGCCATCTGCACGAGCATTGCCGGGGAGACGCCGAACGCTCCCGCCGCCGCCTCAAGATTCGTCTCCACCACTACGGCAAGGGCAGCTTGGAGAGTTGCCCCAAGTTCCTCGTATGCCTGGCGTACTGACGTGTGTAGCTCTCGGAGGTAGACGGCTTGATCTAGGGGCGTGAGATGCCCCTGACCTTGGATCAAGCGCGCGACGATCGACGGATTGTTCACGCGGAGGATGCTGTCAGGTATGGTGACGTTGTCTCCAGCGCCTAAGTGGACAACAACGTGGTCAACGTCGCGCTGCCGACGATCCAGCGGGACCTCGGCTTGAGTATCTCGGGCCTGGAATGGATCGTGAGCGGCTACATCCTGGTCTTCGCCGGGCTGATGCTGGTCGGCGGGCGGCTGGCGGACGTCTTCGGGCGGCGGCGGATCTTCCTGATCGGCCTCGGCGTTTTCACCGTGGCGTCGCTCGCCGCCGGGCTGGCCACCGACGGCACAGTTCTGATCGCCGCCCGGGCAGTGCAGGGCGTCGGCGCCGCGTTCCTCACACCCACCGCGCTCGCCCTGCTCACCGCGGTCTTCCCCGAGCCACGGGAACGTACGAGGGCGGTCGGCCTGTGGAGCGCGGTCGGCGCGCTGGCCCTCGCCCTCGGCCCGCTGACCGGCGGGGTCATCAGCGAGCGGTGGCACTGGGGATGGATCTACCTGATCAACGTGCCGATCGGGATCGCGACCTTCGGGCTCGGGCTGTGGGCGATCCGGGTGGTCCCGCAGGATCGCGTACGGCACAGCCTGGACGTTCCCGGGCTGGTGACGTCGGGCCTGGCGCTGACCGCGCTGACCTACGCGCTCATCGAGGGCGACGGGGCCGGTTGGACCTCGCCGGAGATCCTGGGCACGTTCGGTCTCGCGGCGGTGTCGGCGGCGGTGTTCGCGATGGTCGAGCTCAGGAGCCGGGAGCCGATGATCGACCTGTCGCTGTTCCGGTCCCGGGTGTTCAGCGGGGGCACGCTGTCGATGGGACTGTGGTCGTTCGGGGTGTTCGGGATCTACTTCTTCACCGCGCTGTATCTGCAGAACGCGCTGGGCTTCTCCCCGATGGAGGCGGGGGCCTCGTTCGTGCCGATGGCGCTGGTGATGGCCATGACCGCAGCCAACGCCCCACGGGTCAGCGAGGCCTTCGGGACCGCCCGGACCGTGGCCGCCGGGCTCCTGCTGATGGCTGTGGCGATCTTCGGGATCTCCTTCATCGGGGAGGGCGGCTCGTTCTGGGACCTGCTGCCGTGGTTCCTGGTCTACGGGCTGGGCGGCGGACTACTGGTGCCGCTCACCTCGGCCATCCTGGGCACGCTTCCCACCGGCCGCGCCGGCGTGGCCTCGGGTGTGCTGAACGTCTCACGGGAGATCTTCGGCCTGCTGGGGATCACCGTCCTCGGGGCGATCCTCAACGGCAGGCAGACCTCGATCCTCGAAGGCGGTGCCAGGCCGCTGACGGCCTTCCTGGAGGCCTACCAGGCCACCCTGGTCATCGCCGCGGTCATCGTGCTGGTGGGAGTGCCGGTCAGCCTGTTCTCCCTGCGCACCTACGGAGCCTCGCAGAGCCCCGCAGGCGCGGAGGCCACCGGCGAGCGCCCCGCCGTACCGGTGGCGTGAAGGGACGGTGAGGTGCCGCCCGCACCCGTCATGGCGAGGTCGGTGCCGCCCGTCCCTCACCCCCGCGGAAGGCCCGTGCCGGTGAGCCGTCTGCCGCGATCGAGATGGGCCGCCGAGCGGGCATGATGAGGGACGTGCCACCTCACAAGCCTGACCCCGCCAAGGTCCGTGCCGCGCTGGACGCCCAGCTGATCGCCCTCGACGAGCCGTCCTACGACGGACCCGGAGACCTTCCGGCTCTGCTGGCGGCGTGCGTGCCGGTGGTGCTGCGCGCCTATGAGCGACAGGTCCGGCCGGAGCGGGAGATCGCGCGCTTCGCCGTACGGCATCTGCTGGACCGGCTGGCGGCGGCGGCTCCCGGACGGACCGTCGAGGTGCGGGTCCCCCCGTACGCGGCGGTGCAGTGCGTGGAGGGTCCCCGGCACACGCGGGGCACCCCGCCGAACGTGGTGGAGACCGACGCCCGGACCTGGCTGGAGCTGGCCACCGGGCGGCTGGCGTGGGCCGAGGCGGTGGCGGCGGGGAAGGTCGCCGCGAGCGGGGCCCGTGCCGACCTGTCGGAGCACCTGCCGGTTCCCTCGGCGTAGCGCCCGCCGATCCCGAGGCCATAGCGCCCACCGGCTCTGCGGACGCCCGGGACCCGGCGGCTGACTGCTGACTGAGTACCCGGTGCCGGACGCCCGGGGCCCGGTGGCCTCGGGCGCCTTCCCTCGCGGTTAAGGAGGCGTCTGGAGCTGCACGCCCAGCCTCTCCTCGATACAGCGCTGCTGGAGCTCGGGCGGCAGGTTCCCACAGACGCCGATCCTGCTGTAGAGCCAGCTCAGGAACACCACGGCGATGACCAGGGTCAGGACACTCAGCGCGATGCCCACCCAGGCGCGGCGGCGGTTGGAATTCCTGGCGACCGCGACGATACCGATGATCAGCCCGACGACGGCCGTCAGCGCGCCCAGGCCGCACACGACGAGCAGGAAGAGGCTCACGATACCGAGCACGAGCGCGGCGGTGCCGAGGCCTCCCCCCTGCCTGCGCGACCAGCCACCCTCCGGAGGCCCCGGGTACGGCGTGCCGCCCGGGTAACCCGGGTAGGGCGGAGGTTGCTCCTGGTACGGCTGACCCTGGTACGGCTGGCCCTGGTATGGCTGACCCTGGTACGGCTGACCCTGGTATGGCTGGCCCGCCTGGGGGGATGGGCCGCCGTACGGGCCGCCCGGCATCGTCGGCGCATCCGGCTGGACACCTTCGGGCTGCTCGGGAGCCTGGCGCGGAGCCTCGGACGGCGCCGGTGGCTCGTAGCGCGAGGGCTGGGCGGCACTGGGCGGCACGTCCTTGGCCTCGCCCTCCGAGGCCGGTGTCTCCGAAGCGCTCTCCCAGCCCGGGTAGGCGGGCGGGGTGGTGCCCGGGACCGGATAGGAGGGCTGGGAACCGGCATCCGGGACGGCCGGCGACGCAGCCGCGTCCGCACCCTCCCTGTCCGCACCCTCCCTGTCCGCACCTTCTCGTCCCGTTCCGTCCTGGTCCGTGCCGCCCGGATCCGCCTGGACTGGCTGGGGAACCTCCGGCGCGGTGGGCACATCCGGATGTCCCGGCAGTGAGGGCTCCTCCGGCGTGGAGACCGGCGGCCAGGCCGAGGGCTCGCCGGGCCTGCCAGGGGCGGGTGTCCACGGAGCGGGCTCCCCGGGCTCCCGAGGCTCCGTGGGCTCGAACGGCGGGCGCGCGGGCTCGGCCGGCGGCTCCGTGGGCTCGAACGGCGGGCGCGCGGGCTCGGCCGGCGGCTCCGTGGGCTCGGCCGGCTCCCCGTCCGTCCCCTCCCGTTCGGATCGCCGGTCCCGCGGCTCTCGCTGCGGATCAGGCTGGTTAGGGTCCTCGGGTGTTGTCACGTCTGCTCTCCCGACGCGTAGGCATGCCGGATACCTCAGACTCCCCCGATCCTTTGCGATAAAACAGGCCGACACGGCAAAAGCCCAACGATTGTTCGGCAACAGGTGGCACAGCAGGCAGATCCTCCCCCTGGGGTACGAGCAATGAGGAAGCCGACCTAGACTGAAGCATGTGCTAAAGGGCGACGGCCATCTGAGCCATGACCTTGACCCCCGTGACCAGCCCCCGAAGGACGCGTGCGGCGTCTTCGGTGTCTGGGCGCCGGGGGAGGAAGTCTCCAAACTCACCTACTACGGGCTGTACGCGTTACAACACCGCGGTCAGGAGTCCGCGGGCATCGCGGTCAGTGAAGGTAGCCGCATCCTCGTCTACAAGGACATGGGCCTCGTCGCCCAGGTCTTCGACGAATCGGTGCTCGGCACCCTCCGCGGCCATCTGGCCATCGGTCACTGCCGCTACTCGACCACTGGATCGAGCGTCTGGGAGAACGCCCAGCCGACGCTGAGCTCGACCGAGGTCGGCGGGCTCGCGCTCGCCCACAACGGAAACCTGATCAACACTCCGGAGCTGGCCCAGCGCCTGGCCCCGGGCGCGACCAGGGCGACCACCGACACCGAGGTGCTGACGTCGCTGCTGGCCCAGGACCGCAGCCAGCCCATCGACGACGCCGCCGCGGAGCTTCTACCGCAGGTCAAGGGCGCCTACTCGCTGGTCTTCATGGACGAGAAGACGCTGTACGCGGCCCGTGACCCGCAGGGCATCCGCCCGCTGGTCCTCGGACGGCTGGAGCGCGGCTGGGCAGTCGCCTCCGAGACCGCCGCCCTCGACATCGTGGGCGCCACGTTCGTCCGCGAGATCGAGCCCGGTGAGCTGATCACCATCGACGAGCGCGGCGTGCGGTCCCGCACGTTCGCGCCGGCCGAGCCCAAGGGCTGCCTGTTCGAATACGTCTACCTGGCCCGCCCCGACACCACGATCGCCGGGCGCAGCGTGCAGTCCACCCGCGTCGAGGTCGGCCGCGTGCTGGCCCGCGAGCACCCGGTCGAGGCCGACCTGGTCATCCCGACCCCCGAGTCGGGGACGCCCGCCGCCGTCGGCTACGCGGAGGAGAGCGGGATTCCCTACGGTCAGGGCCTGGTCAAGAATTCCTATGTCGGCCGGACCTTCATCCAGCCGTCCCAGACGATCCGCCAGCTCGGCATCCGGCTCAAGCTCAACCCGTTGAAGGAAGTCGTCGCGGGCAAGCGCCTGATCGTCGTGGACGACTCGATCGTGCGCGGTAACACCCAGCGAGCGATCGTCAAGATGCTGCGCGAGGCCGGCGCGCGCGAGGTCCACGTCCGGATCTCCTCCCCGCCGGTCTCCTGGCCGTGCTTCTACGGCATCGACTTCGCCACCCGGGCCGAGCTGATCGCCGGCTCGCTCAGCGTGGAGGAGATCCGCGCCTCTCTCGGCGCCGACTCTCTCGGATACATCTCCCTGGAGGGCCTGACCCAGGCCACCACGATCCCGGCCGAGCGACTCTGCCGCGCCTGTTTCGACGGCGTGTATCCCATCGCCGTCGACCGCGACAACGTGGGCAAGTATGTCCTGGAGAGCAAGTCGTGAACCGGGATGGCACGGAGAGCGGCGGAGCCGCGAACGAGCCCGGCACCTCGGTCGTACGACCGGCGAAGGAGGACAGATGACGAGCTACGCCGCCGCCGGCGTGGACATCGACGCGGGTGAGCGCGCCGTCGAGCTGATGAAGGCGAAGGTCGCCCGGTCACGGCGGCCCGAGGTGGTCGACGACGCCAGCGGCTTCGCCGGTCTCTTCGACGCGTCGGCCCTGCTGGGCTACCGGCGACCGCTGCTGACCACCTCGACCGACGGGGTCGGCACCAAGGTCATGCTGGCGCAGGCGCTCGGCAAGCACGACACGATCGGCATCGACCTGGTCGGCATGGTCGTGGACGACCTGGTGGTCTGCGGCGCCGAGCCCCTGTTCATGACCGACTACATCGCCTGCGGAAAGGTCGTCCCCGAGCGGGTCGCCGAGATCGTGGGCGGCGTCGCCGAGGGCTGCCGCCTGGCGGGCTGTGCCCTCATCGGCGGCGAGACGGCTGAGCACCCCGGGGCCATGGGCGCCGACGAGTACGATCTCGCGGGTGCCGCCACCGGCGTGGTGGAGGCCGAGAGCATGCTCGGCCAGGACCGGGTCCGCGAGGGCGACGTGGTGCTGGCGCTGGCCTCCTCCGGTGTGCACTCCAACGGCTACTCGCTGGTCCGGCACATCATCAAGCTCGCCGGGCTCTCGCTGGAGGCCGAGTTCGCCGAGCTCGGCCGGTCACTGGGCGAGGAGTTGCTGGAGCCGACCAGGATCTACTCCCTGGACTGCCTGGAGCTGGCCCGTTCGGTCGAGGTTCACGCGTACGCGCACATCACCGGCGGCGGCCTGGAGGGCAACCTGTCCCGCTCGCTGCCGCCGACGTTGGACGCGCTGCTGGACCGCTCGTCGTGGACCCCGCCCGCAGTCTTCGAGCTGCTCGCGGGGTACGGCAAGGTGGCACAGGCCGACATGGACCGCACCTTCAACCTGGGTGTGGGCATGGCGGCGATCGTCCCCGCGGACGCCGTCGGGGAGGCCCTGGCCCTGCTCAAGGAGCGCGACCTGCCGGCCTGGGTGCTCGGTGAGGTCGTCCCCGGAACCGGCCAGGCGCGTTACCGCTGAGGCATGAGGGCGCCGGTCACCGCCGGCGCCCCGCCGTACCTCGGGAAACCGTCAGGCCGGGCGCGGACACGCCGGACAGCGCTCCGGATCACCGGAGCGCTGTCACGGACTGCCGCGTATGGAGAAACACCCGGCGGCCTTCGACCCCCGGGTGTTCCGCTCATGCTCTACCTGAAGCTCGCCTAGCGGCGGCCGGATGTTCCTTCGTCCCGCTTGTCTACGGAACCGAAGTCCTCGGCGTAGTCGGCATACCGATCCGCCAGTTCATCGTAGGAGTCGTTGGCGTCGTCATCGTGGTTGGAGTCATCTCTGACTCCGAGCTCGTCGCGAAGACGCTCAAGATCAGTGCCACCGCTGTTGTACTTCAGCTGGCGAGCAACCTTGACCTGCTTGGCCTTTGCTCGGCCGCGCCCCATTGGCTCGACCCCCTCGTGTGGGGTCGTGCCCGACCCCTCGTCGCTAACGCACCACGCACTGACGCCACCTGACTTGAGGCGTCAGCTCTCGTTCGACTACAACCGTACCTGTTTTACGCCCGGCTCGGTACGCCGTATGGGCGTGAGGGGCTAGTGGCCTAGCCAAATGCCCCTAATTCGCCCGACTTCCGACATTCTGCGCTCGGCTAGCCTATCGGCTGCGACGGCCGGGGGGACGCCATCCTCCGCCGCCGCGGCGAAAATCTTGAGAGTCGTGTCGTAGATCTGGGTTGCCTTTGCCTTGGCCCGCTCCATGTTGAACCCGCCGATCTCGTCCGCGACCTGGATGACGCCGCCGGAGTTGACCAGGTAGTCAGGCGCGTAGAGGATCCCGCGGTCGGCGAGCTCCTTCTCCACGCCCGGATGGGCCAGCTGGTTGTTCGCCGCGCCGCAGACGATCGTGGCGCGCAGCCGGGCGACCGTGTCGTCGTCCAGCGCCCCGCCGAGCGCGCACGGCGCGTAGACGTCGAGGTCGGCCGCGGTGAGCTCCGCCTGGTCGGCGACGACCTCGACACCGGGGTGGCGCCGCCGGACCCGCTCGACCGCCTGCTCGCTGACGTCGCAGATCACCACCTCGGCACCGTCCTCGACAAGGTGGTCGACCAGACGGTGGCCCACCTTGCCCACACCCTCGACGCCGACCCGCCTGCCGCGCAGCGTCGACACGCCGTAGGAGTGCTCGGCCGCGGCCCTCATGCCCTGGAACACACCGTAGGCGGTCAGGATCGACGAGTCACCCGCTCCGCCGTGGGCCACCGTGCGGCCGGTCACGTAGGAGCTCTCGCGGGCCACGATGTCCATGTCCTCGCTGTAGGTGCCCACGTCGCACGCGGTGAAGTAGCGGCCCCCCAGGGACTGCACGAACCGGCCGTAGGCGCGCAGCAGCGCCTCGCTCTTGTCCGTCGCGGGGTCGCCGATGATGACGGCCTTGCCGCCACCGAGATCCAGCCCGGCCAGGGCGTTCTTGTAGGCCATCGCCCGCGAGAGGTTGAGCACGTCGGCCAGCGCCGCCTGCTCGCTCTCATAGGGATAGAACCTGGTGCCCCCGAGGCTGGGGCCGAGGGCGGTGTTGTAGATCGCGATGATCGCGTGGAGGCCGCTGTGCTCGTCGGAGCAGAAGATGACCTGCTCGTGCTTGGTCTGGCCGCTTGTGGGGCTGATGTCCTTGTGGGACAGCCCGAAGACGTCGGTCACGGTGGTGACTCCCGGTCGTCCGGTCCGCCGCTCCATCGCGGCGGAGATCACTCTCAGCGTAACCACAACTTCGGGCGGAAGGGGGGAGGGACCGGCCGGTTCTCCGTGTGCCCGCGATGTCCCGGGCGCAGCCGGGAGCGGCCGGTTCTCCGTACCCGCGTCGCCCCCGGACACGACGGGCGGAGCCCCTGTCCCGCGGGGACGATACCGGACAGGAGCAGGCTCTCCGTGACACGATGCGGTCGTGCTGCCTTATGCCGCGTACCTCCGCGTCTATGAACCACTGGCCGCGTTCACCCCGCCGGAACGCGTCTCGTGGGCCGCCTACGCCGAGGCGGCCGACCGGCCCCGCCGGGCGAGCGCGCTCCACGCCGAGCACGGCGAGGCGGTCCGCCGCCTCCTGGGGGTTCCTCCGGTCCCCGCACCCGCTCAGGAGAGCCCCAACGCCTATCTCAGGCGTGTGGAGGACGTCCTCTATGTCTGCCCCTGGCAGAGCAGGCTGAGATCGTGGCTGGCCTTCTCGCGTCTCCGCGGGACGACCCCGGTGAAGCTGATGGAGCGGTTCGTGCCGGCCCCCGTCGCCGAGCAGACGGCCGACGACTTCGACAGGTTCAAGCGTCGCAGAGGTCCGGCCGCCCTGCGCACCAACATCAGGACCTCGACATGGCACGTTCCGGCGTCATGGTTCGTCCCCTTCGATGGCAACGAGCGCTGGCTGGTTCTCGACGGGGGGCAGGCCCCCGGGGACACGACCACGATGCGTAATCTCATCTACGTCACGTCCATGGCCCACGCCCGGCGCCGCAGCGCCCGCGCCCTGCAGATCATCCGCAGGCATGTGGGCGAGGCCGGGGTGACCGCCGAGGTCGAGGATGTGGCGCGCTGGCTGGAGGAGTTCCACCCGCACTCGCTGGTGGAGCTCGACTACGGCGGCATCGTTCATCTCATGGACGACGAGACACTCCAGGCCGACGAGTCGGTGGCGGAGCTCGCGGCGGCCCTCACGGGTCTGGAAACCGGCGAGGAAGAGTTGGCCTTCGCCATGTATCAGAGGGTTATCCTCCGTTGGCGATCAATACAACTTCTCGAATCGGCAAACTGAGTCGCAAATCATCCCTCTGACCTGCATAAGTAGTTCGGTCGATGACCGGCGACACATCTACGAACTGAGTAGTTTGCCGTTTTCACTGCGATACCACGAAACGTGTCGCTAGAATCACCGAGCGTGACAACAACAGGTACACATGAGAGATGAGTCACTCAAAGGCTCGCCAATCGCTCTACGTGGCTGTATGGTCACATCGGGTGATGCCGCATATGGCCCGAACAGCCGCACGCAAGGGGCCATAGGGGGACATCCGTGACAAGCGTCAAGTCGCAGGATCGCTGTCGCCGGTCCACATGGAGGAGAGGCCGCACAAATGTCAGCTCGTACACCCGAGGCAGAGCCGCTGCTCACCCCGGCGGAGGTCGCAACCATGTTCCGCGTCGATCCCAAGACCGTTACGCGGTGGGCGAAGGCCGGCAAGTTGACGTCCATCCGCACTCTGGGTGGGCACCGCCGCTACCGGGAGACCGAGGTTCGCGCACTGCTCGCGGGGATTCCGCAGCAGCGCTCTGAGTAAGACGGGGACTGTCTAGGGGGAAACAGATGCGCGCTCGCCACACGAGCGCGCAAGCCATACGCGTTGTTTGTGGGGAGCGGCGTCGCCCGCCCGGCGCCGCCCCGGCATCGTTCCGTACGGCCCCCGCCGGCCTTTCCGGCAACCGGTTACGGCGCGTTTCCACCGACCAGATCGCCAAGGAGCTGTCCGGCTTGCGGATCGCGATCCGCGGCCGCCCTGAGCAGCGCCACCATCTGACCGACCAGCATGCCCTCAAGCTCCGTCCGCTCGAGATCCCGGTGTTCCAGCCAGTCAAGGCCGGCCGTCTCGACGGACGCCATCCATGAACGCAGAGTGATGCGGAGCACGGGCCCCGGCTCGTGGACCCCTATCTGTCTCATGACCAGACGGAACAGGCGGTTCCGGACGCTGTCGACAATCCCACCGATCTCGCCGCTGCGACTGGCGGGACCGCCCTTGAGCAGCGCGGCGAAGCCCGCCGCGTGCTCCTCGACGAAGTCGAAGTAACGCCTGAGCCCACTGGCGAGCTCGTCAAGCGGGCAGCCGCTCTCCATGGGCCGCAGCCGCGCTTCCAGCTGCGCCGCGGCACTCTTCAACGCCGCGACGTAGAGCTCCTGCTTCCCACCGAAGTAGTGGTAGACCAGGGCCCGCGACGCTCCGGCCGCCGAAGCCACCTCGTCGATCGACACACCCTCGGCGTCACGCTTGCTGAACAGCTCCAGGGCCGCCGCCATGAGCTCCTCACGACGCTGGTCCACGCTGAGCCTGCGCCGCGCCGGCCGCGTGCCCTCCGCCACAGGCGTGTCCTGCTTGGCCGCCCCGGATGTCGAACCCACACCCCGCACACTATCGGAGTCGATCCCGGCGACGATGACGTCAAGATCGAGGTTCCCTTGGGCGGAGGCCGTACCCCATTCGGAACTCGATCGTTTTGAGTGACAGGTGCCCATCCACCATCCCGGGGGAGAGCCATGTCAGGACCACCGGTCAACACCACCGTCACCCGAACCAGCCGGTTCGCCGAACCCATCTCGCCGGATGGCTGCGGACCACGCCCACGGCCCACGATCCGCAATGTGGCCGAGCGAGCCGGTGTCTCCAAATCACTGGTCTCGCTTGTTCTACGCGGCTCGCCGCACGTGAGCGAGCATCGCCGGCAGGCCGTGCTCCAGGCCGCCAGAGAACTCGGCTACCGGCCCAACGCCGTCGCGCGCAGTCTGGTCGAAGGCCGCACCCACCTGGTCGGGGCGCTCGTCGCCGACCTGCACAACCCCTTCTACGCGGAGTTCCTGGACGGCCTGCAGGAGAGCCTGCACGGCGACGGGCTCCGGCTTCTCATCGGCAGCAGCCAATGGGATCCGGCCTTCGAGGTCGAGGCGGTCGAGGCATTCCTGGAACTGCGGGTGGACGGCCTCGTGCTGCTCGGCATCGCGCCCACCAGCGAGACGCTCATCGAGGCCACCGGTTACACGCCGACGGTCGTGGTGGGCGAGCGTGACATCGACCTCGACGGCGTGGACATCGTCGCCGACGACGATCAGCTGGGCGCACGCCTCGCCATCGACCATCTCGTGACACTCGGCCACCGCAGGATCGCCCACATCGAGGGCACCCACTCCTCGTCCGGGCGGTTCCGCTGCGAGGGCTACCTGGTCGAGATGCGCAGGCACGCGCTGGCGCCGTACATCATGGTCGAGCAGGGCGACTGCACCGAGGAGGGCGGGGCGACGGCCGCGCGGAGCCTGCTCACCCGCACCCCCCGGCCTACCGCGATCTTCGCCTCCAACGACGCGGTCGCCATGGGCGTGCTCTCCGCAGCGGCCGAGCTGGGGTTGCGGGTGCCCGAGGACCTCTCCGTGATCGGATACGACAACATCCATCTCGCGGGGACCCCGGCGATCTCGCTGACCACCGTCGGCCAGCCCCGCCGTGCCATGGGCCGCTCGGCCGCGGCGCTGCTCAGCGACCGGATCGGCGACCCCGGCAAGACCTCACGTCTGCGCCAGATCGTCCCCGAGCTCGTCGTACGGCGCAGCACGGGCCCCGCCGAGAGGTAACGGACCCGCCTGGAGCGTTGCACCATGTCCAGGCGGGCCCTAAGCCCTTGTCAAAACCCGGTCAACCATCGACGTGGCGACGGAGCCCCGGTGTTGACTCCGGTCTGACGAGGGGGGTAACAATGCGTGATCCGGAGCTGGTGTCATGCGCCCAGCGCGCGGCTGCCGAGCTTGAACGGGCGTGGACGCACTGGCGGTCCACCCGAGGCCGGAACGGTGATGCCGGCGCCGAATCCGTGGCGAGTTACGTGGCTCATTCGATCGACCATCCATGGGGGCGTCCACGGGTGGTTCTGGGACTGGACGCCGAGGACGCCAGAGAGCTCGCCTCGCTCCTGCAGAAGCAGGAGGCGGGGGAACACGTCTGGTGACGTGGGCTCCGTCACGTAGGTTGGATGGTTGACGGACTCCTTCGAGGGGGATCAGCGTGACCAGCAAAGCATTCGCGGCAGCCCTTGTCCTGTGCGGCCTGAGTGCCGCCGCCTGCGGCACCTCGGCCGCCAACGGCACCCCCGCAGGCCCGGCACGGAACGGCGAGCCCACCTCACAGACCACGACCCAGACGGCCCAGGCAGCCCACGCGGCCCCGGCCACCGCACCCGCCCCGTCTGCCGGTGGGAGCGTGCCGGCCGGACCGCTGAGCGGCAAGATCGTGGTCGTCGACCCGGGTCACAACGGGCTCAACTACAAATATCCTTCGAAGATCAACAAGAAGGTCAACATCCTGACCCAGTGGAAGGCCTGCGACACCACCGGCACCGCCACCGACAACGGCTACAGCGAGGCCGCCTTCACCTGGGACGTCTCCCAGCGCCTGGCCAAGATCCTCAGGGACCGGGGGGCGACGGTGAAGCTGACCAGGACCAGCAACTCCGGGGTGGGCCCGTGCATCACCGAGCGGGCGGCGATCGGCAACAAGGCCAAGGCGGACGCGGTGATCTCGGTCCACGCCGATGGGGCGCCCCCGTCCGGCCATGGCTTCCATGTGATCATCCCGAAGAAGATCAACGGCCCGGTGGACCCGGTGGTGGGGGCGTCCACGGAGCTCGGCATCGACGTGCGCGACTCCATCAGGTCCGTCGCCGGCATGCCGTACTCCACCTACGTCGGCACCAAGGCCCTGAGCTTCCGCAACGACCTCGGCGGGCTGAACCTCTCCACGGTTCCCAAGATCTTCGTCGAGTGCGGCAACATGCGGAACCCGGGCGACGCGGCCAAGTTCCAGAGCGCGGCGTTCCGGCAGAAGATGGCGCTCGCCCTCGCCGACGGGACGCAGACCTACCTGAAGTAATGCGGGGTCCAGTCCGGCTTGACATGATCTGAGGTATGACCGACCTTCTGCCATGGCCGGCTGTCTTCGAGCCTGCCGATGGTTCCTTCGCGCTCTCCCCCGGCATCTCCGTCTCCGGTCCCGCCGAGCTGGCGGACGGGGTACGACGGGCGCTGGCCGTACTGGATCCGCGGCCCGCGGAGGCGGGAGCCGTCGTGGTGCAACGGGCCACGTCGCTGGGCCCGGAGGCGTACACCCTGGAGGTGACGGCCACGGGGGTGCGGATCACCGCCGGGGGCCGGGCCGGGGCGTTCTACGCGGGCCAGACGCTGCGACAGCTGCTTCCCCACGGGGCGTTCCGGACGGTCGCCCAGACCGGCTGGACCGTCCCGTGCGGCCGGGTGGAGGACGCCCCCCGGTTCTCCTGGCGCGGCGTGCACCTGGACGTGGCGCGGCACTTCATGCCCAAGCGCGAGGTGCTCCGGATGGTCGACATCATGGCCGTGCACAAGCTGAACCGGCTCCACCTGCACCTGGTGGACGACCAGGGGTGGCGGGTCGAGAGCCGGGTCGCCCCCCGGCTGCACCAGGTCGCCTCGTATCGGCCGCGCACGATCGTCAGCCGCCGCGGGGAGGACCCGGTCTACGACGAGGTGCCGCACGGCGGCTACTACACGCTGGACGACCTCGCCGAGATCGCCGCCTACGCCCGTGCCCGGGCGGTGACGATCGTGCCCGAGATCGACGTGCCAGGACACGCCTCGGCGATCCTGGCGGCCTACCCCTCGCTGGACGCGCGGGCCACGGACGGCCGGACACCCGAGCCGTTCCCCGTGCTGGACCGCTGGGGCATCTCCCCCGCGATCCTGTCCCCGCTCCCCCCGACGGTCGGCTTCCTGACCGTGGTGATCGACGAGATCCTCGGGGCGCTGGGCGAGACACCGTACGTGCACCTCGGCGGGGACGAGTGCGTGCTCGACGACTGGGCCGCCGCACCGGAGATCGTCGCGTTCCGGGAGGAGCTCGGACTGGAGAGCCTGAGCGACCTGCACGCCTGGTTCCTGCGCCGGCTGGCTGACGTGCTCGCCGAGCGGGGCAGCCGGGCGATCGTGTGGGACGAGGCGTTCGTCAGCGGCATGCTCCGGCCCGACACCATCGTGATGCCGTGGCGCGGGATGGGGGTGGCCCGGCGCGCCGCCGAGGCCGGGCACGACGTCGTGCAGACGCCGGTCTTTCCGCTCTACTTCGACTATGCCGAGGCCGCCTCCGAGGAGGAGCCGCGCGCCATCGGCGACGCGATCACCGTGTCGGACGTCGCGGCCTTCGACCCGGCGCCGCAGTCCTGGACGGCCGGCCAGCGGGAGCGTGTGCTGGGGGCGCAGTTCCAGCTCTGGACCGAGTATCTGCCCGACGGCCGGGCGGTGGACTACCGAGCCTGGCCTCGGGGCTGCGCACTGGCCGAGGTCGCCTGGTCGGGCTCGACCGGCCCCGGGTTCGCCGCCCGGCTCGAAGGACACCTCGGCCGGCTGGACGCGCTGGGGGTCGAGTATCGCCCGGCCGCCGGCCCGCGCCCCTGGCAGCGCGGCGGAGCCGGCCACCGCGGCCACCGCCCGGGAGCCGTCCAGGTGGAGGGGATCATGGAGCACCTGGAGGAGCTGACGCACCTCGCGGACTCGACCCGGCCGAGCATGTGACCTCTCGCACCGTCCGACTCGACCCGGCCGAGCCCCTGCGGCCCGGCGTGGCGGCGGTGAGCCGTCCGCGCCCGAGGAGCGTGGGGTGACGGGCGGTGCCCCGGTCGGCGGGTGGCGACAGCCGGGGCGCAGCCGTATGGCGTCGGGGGCCTGCGGTCAGGCGGCCACCTCGTAGCCGGCTTCCTTGATGGCGGCACGGATGGCGGCGTCGTCGAGGGAGTCCCCGGAGACGTCCACCCGGCCGCTCTCCAGGTCGACGTCGACCCCCGTGACGCCGGGGACCTCGGCGACCTCTTCCTTGACCGAGCTCACGCAGTGGCCGCAGGTCATGCCGGTGACGGTATATGTGCTCACGCTCATCGCGACTCCCATGTCCAAAGTTACCCACCTAGGGTATTACTCAGGTCGCGGTGCGACCGATGATCTCGCGCAGGTCGGTGACACCGTGACGGCGGAGGCGGCGGGCCAGCCCACGATGGATGCGATGGGCCCAGAGAGGGCCCTCGTAGATCAGCGCGCTGTAGCCCTGGACCAGGGTGGCGCCGGCGAGGAGGCGCTCCCAGACGTCGTCCACGTTCTCGACGCCCCCCACGGAGACGAGCACCAGGCGGTCACCCACCCGGCTGCGCAGCCTGCGCAGCACCTCCAGCGAGCGGGCCTTCAGCGGGCGTCCGGACAGGCCGCCGGTCTCGGTGCTGGAGACGCCTTCGCGGCTGATCGTGGTGTTGGTCGCGATGATGCCGTCGAGCCCGAGCTCAAGGGCCAGGTCGGCGACCGCGTCCACGTCGTCGTCGGCCAGGTCGGGCGCGATCTTGACCAGCAGCGGGGTGCGCTTGGGGGTGCTGTCGGCGACCTCCTTGACCGCGGTGAGCAGGGGGCGCAGGAGGTCGACCGCCTGGAGGTCGCGCAGGCCGGGAGTGTTCGGCGAGCTGACGTTGACGACCAGGTAGTCGGCCAGCGGAGCCAGCTCCCCGGCGCTGGCCACGTAGTCGTGGACGGCCTCGGACTCGGGCACGACCTTGGTCTTGCCGATGTTGACACCGACGATCGCCGGGACGCCGCGGGGCCTGCCCAGCATCCGGGCCGCGGCGCTCGCACCGGCGTTGTTGAAGCCCATCCGGTTGATGATCGCCCGGTCCCTGACGAGGCGGAACAGGCGGGGCCTGGCGTTGCCGGGCTGGGCATGCGCGGTGATCGTGCCGACCTCGACGTGGCTGAAGCCGAGCGCGGACATGGCCTCCACGCAACCGGCGTCCTTGTCGAAGCCCGCCGCCAGCCCGAACGGGCCGGGGAAGTGCACGCCGAAGGCCTGCACGCGCAGGGCGGGGTCGCGTGGCGCGAGACGTCGGTGAACGAGCCGCTTGACCACGGGCGTCACCGAGAGAAGGCGGAGCGCGCCGAGCGTCAGATGGTGCACATCCTCCGCGTCGAGGCGGCTGAGGACCTGCGTGAAAACGAATCGATACATCACCGCTCAGGTTAGTCCTCCTGCGGAGCGGAGCTCGCGCCGACCACCCGGAGGCCTTGCACTGCCGTCAATAGATCGTTAAGTGTTCGGCAAGTGGGGACCGCCAGGGTGGAGACATGAGCACATTGTCACGTTCCGCCATCGCCCGTCGGCGTCGCACGCTGACGCATGTCATGCTCCGCGATATGGCGGAGACCGGCGACACCACCGTGCCGCCGTGGTGGGATTCCGAAGTCCAGCGGGAGTTCGGCGGCCTGGGCGGGTTCCTGTCCGAGCTGAGCCGCCAGTGGTGGACGGCCTACTCCGCACACCTGGACGCGCTGATCGAGCTCGGCACAGGCGACCCCACCCAGGCGTGGACCGACGTCGCCGAGCAGATGCCACACCTGCGGGCCGTGCTCGACGCCTACGCCGGCGAGTCCACCCTCGCCGAGGCCGAGCGACGCCACTGCGACGTGCTGCGCTGGACCGCCCGGCGCGAGAGCCGCCACGCCGCCTGAGCCTCGTTCATCCTGTTGCCCGTGGTCGTCACAGGATCACGGCATGGAGACCTCCTCCAGATCCACGACCTTCACCCCCACCGCGGCAAGCTCCCGCTCGACCTCCCCCGAGACGGCCGCGGCGGCCTCGTCTCCGTCGTAGGTGGCGTGGGCGCCGCGGACGAGGGTGAGCGCGTGCCCCCGCCCGAGCGCCGCCAGGGAAGTCTCCCTGACGCACCACTCACTCTGCATCCCGGCGACGACAAGGGACGCCGAGGGCGGCAGGATCGAGGCGAGGTCGGTGCCGAGGAAGGCGTCCGGGGTGTGCTTGTCGACTACGTGCTCTCCCGGGAGCACCTCGTGGACCAGCTCCCAGCCCGGGGTTCCCGGGAAGTCGGGATCGTCCTCCCCTCCGTTGTTGCGCACGAAGACGACGGGCATCCCGCCCGCGCGGGCGCGCTCCAGCAGCGTCGCGATCATGGAGGAGACCTCCTGCGCACCGGGCACCGGTTCCGGCGGCAGAAGCATGTTGCGCTGGACGTCGATGAGAAGCAGAACCTGATTCATATGGGAACTCTAGTTCGCATTCCATGTCGCGGGAAGGCCCCGTCGAGATCGTCGCGGACGGCGGAGCCGGCGGGAGACTCGGCGGCAAGGAGGCCCGCCGAGCCGGCGCCTTTCCCCTCGTTTCCTACCAGATTTCTGGTCGCGGGCACCCTGCGGCCAGCTACATTCAGGGGCAAATCAACGTTCGGGCGGCACTGTCAGCAATTTGATGACTACCTTGTGCTACCAAGTAGAATGTTGAGGCTCGATGGGGAGGCCGGTGTCTCCTCCGCAGAGCAGGAACAGACCAGCCGGCCGGACCCAGAAGTGTTCGACGGCCCCCTCAGGAAGGAAGCCGTCCCATGGATTCCCAGCCCATCGTGTGTCATACCTGCACAGGTGTTCTCCTCGCCGCCGACTCCCGCACGTACACCCCGCAGCGAGGGCGCCTGATCCTGACCAACGGATACTGTGCCTGCCCGACCGCCGAGGAGCCGGACACGCAGATGCAGCAGGAACAGGGGCAGGGGCAGGGGCAGGAACGGTTCTCCCCCGCCCAGGCCGCAATGGTGAACGCCTGAGGGAGCCCGGTCATCGGAGGGTGAGCCGACGCGGCTTCCGGCGCGGCGTCTCACAACGGGCCGCGGGGCGCGGCTTCAGCCGGACAGCCCCCAGGACGCGACCACCGCGAGACCGCTCGTTCCGATCATTCCGATGAGAACCAGTATGGCGATGACTCGACGATTCATGCCCCGAGCCTAGCCAGAGACCCTCGGTGTGGCCGTCCGCCGGACAACGGCCACACGAGCGGCACCCGCCTTTCCGACCAATCCGCATATCTTCGCCACCACCGCGGCGGACCGGAGATCATCAGGGCATCCGTCCACCTCAACGTCGGGTGTCGACCGTGAGAATGATTTAGGCTCATCATCGTTGGCTAGCGAAGAACGGGCTACGGCGTACGCCGCCCCGCCGAGGACGAGGTGCACGTGGTCGCGGAAGACATCGAGCAGTCGGCCAAGAGTGGCAAGAAGAAGCGCTCATTCTGGCTGGAGTTCCCCCTCCTGGTCGTGGTCTCCGTTCTGCTCGCACTGCTGATCAAGACTTTCGTCATCCAGGCGTTCTACATCCCGTCGGAGTCGATGGAGAACACGTTTCTCGTCAACGACCGGGTCCTGGTCAACAAGCTCGTCTACCACACCCGCGACATAGAACGCGGTGACGTCGTGGTCTTCTCCGGGGTCGACTCCTGGAAGGGAGAGGTCGAGATTCCGGAGCCGTCCAACCCGGTCGCGGCGTTCCTCCAGTGGGCCGGCACCGCCTTCGGCGTGGTGCCGGGAGAGAAGGACTACATCAAGCGGGTCATCGGCGTGCCCGGTGACGTCGTGAAGTGCTGCGACGTGAAGGACCGCGTCACCGTCAACGGAGTCCCGCTGGAGGAGCAGGACTACCTCTACCCGGGCGACAAGCCGTCGGGCAGATCGTTCGAGATCAAGGTTCCGCCGGGACGGCTCTGGGTGATGGGCGACCACCGTTCGGTGTCGTACGACTCCCGCATGCACCAGGGCGACCCGGGCGGCGGCACGATCCCGGCCGAACAGGTGGTCGGCCGTGCCTTTGTGATCGTGTGGCCGTTCTCCCGCGCCACCACGATCCCGATCCCTGACACCTTCTCCCAGCCCGCGCTGAAGGTCGCCGGGGCGATGGGCGGGGCGGCACCGCTCCTGCTCGGGTTCACCGGCGCGGTGCCCCTGGTGCTCTGGCGCCGCCGCTGGCTCCTGAAGCGGCCCTAAGCGCCGCCACCGACCCCTGAAGCGGTCCTAAAGGAAGTCCCCTGACCTGGGTGTGGCACTCGCCATAGCCGGTGAAATGAGACAAGTATGGAGGTGAGGGGCGCAGGGGGCACGGGGAAGAGGTAGTGATGCATGCACATGACAAGCGGCCCGTGGTCGTCGGATACGACGGTTCGAAAGCAAGCGAGCAGGCTCTCCGGTGGGGCGTCAGCGAGGCCCGCATGCGGTTCGTCCCCCTGGTCGTCTGCCATGCCTGGCAGTGGCTCTATCCCATGCCTCCCGTCTATTCCGACACGCTGGAGGCCGTACGGCGGATAGGCCAGCACGTGCTCCACAGCGGAGTGAGCCTGGCGCAAGGCCTGGCCCCCCGGCTGGAGGTGGTGGAGAGGCTGGAGATGGGGTCGCCCGCGGTCGTCCTGGTAGGCGAGTCGTCCGCCGCGGAGTTGGTCACGGTGGGGCCACGCGGGGCCGGCGGCTTCGAGGAACTGCCGGTCGGTTCGGTCGCGATGCAGGTCGCCGCGCATTCCTACTGCCCGGTGGCCGTCGTCATGGGACCGGACCGGCCCGCCACGGGCCGCGTGGTGGTCGCCGTGGAGGGCGCCAGCCCGGAGCGGTCAGGACTCGGAGTGGCGTTCGAGGAGGCGAAACTACGGCAGGCGTCGCTACTGGCGATCTGCCTGTGCCCCGAAGGCATGGACGACACCCGGCAACCGGCCACCCGCTTCTACAGCACCATCTCGATATGGGAGGAGAAGTACCCCAACGTGACCGTGGACACCGCGGTCGAGACGCGGCCCCACACGACGGTGATGCACCGTGCGGCCGACCACGCGGATCTGGTGGTGGTCAACGGCCGCGAGCAGGACGACCCGGTCGAACTGCCGCTCGGCATGCTCTCTCAGTCGCTGCTGCGCGGAGCGCCATGCACGGTCATAGTGATTCCGGAACGGATGTCCGCAATGTCCTCGCGCCCAGTGAGTCGTGTTCCGCCCGGATGATGTGGATGACCGCGTTGATGAGGGCCAGATGGGTGAAGGCCTGGGGGAAGTTGCCCAGATGGCGCCCGGTGACGGGGTCGAGCTCCTCGGCGTAGAGGCCGAGAGAGCTGGCGAAGGAGAGGACCTTCTCGCAGAGCCTGCGGGCATGGGTCTGCTCCCCGATCTCCGTGAGCGCCGAGACCAGCCAGAACGAGCAGATCGTGAAGGTGCCCTCCTCGCCGGACTGGCCGTCGTCGGTCTCCTTCGCCACGTAGCGCATGACCAGGTCGTCGACGGTCAGCTCGTTGGCGATGGCCATGACGGTGTTGCGGATCCTGGGGTCGTCGGGCGGTAGGAAGCGCACCAGCGGGAGGAGCAGGAGTGAGGCGTCAAGGGCGTCGGTCTCGTAGTGCTGCCTGAAGATTCCGCTCTCGGTCACCCCGTGGGCACAGACGTCGGCGTGGATCTCGTCGGCGGCCGCCTGCCAGCGCTCCGCCAGCTCGAAGTCGTGGCGGAGCCGGGCGAGCCGCGCGCCGCGGTCTGTCGCCACCCAGCACATGACCTTCGACGAGGTGAAGTGCTTGGGCTCACCACGCACCTCCCAGATGCCCCGGTCGGGCTCCTGCCAGTGCTTGATGGCTGCCTCGACCTGGCGTTTCAGGATGGGCCAGATCCGCTCGTCCAGGCGGTCTCGGGATCGGGTGTGGATGTAGAAGGAGTCGAGGACCGCTCCCCAGACGTCGTGCTGGCGGTGTTTGTAGGCGGCGTTGCCGATCCGGACGGGCTTGGCCCCCTCGTAGCCCTCCAGATAGCCGAGGATATGTTCCTCCAGGTCGCGTTCGCCGTCGACGCCGTACATGACCTGGAGCTCTTCGTCCTTCTCCGCGACGTCGGCGATGAACCAGAAGAAGTCGTCGGCTTCCCAGTCGAATCCGAGCGTGTACAGGCCCCAGAGGGCGAAGGTCGAGTCGCGGATCCAGCTGTAGCGGTAGTCCCAGTTCCTGTCCCCGCCCGGCGTCTCCGGCAGGGAGGTGGTCGCCGCCGCGACCATTGCCCCGGTCGGGGCGAAGGTCAGGCCTTTGAGGGTGAGGGCGCTCCGCTCCAGGAAGCTGCGCCAGGGATGGTCGGGGAAGCCGCCCCGGGCGAGCCAGTGCTGCCAGTGATGGGCCGTCCACACGAGCCGTTCGTACGCGTCCTCGAAGGTGTAGGGCGGTTCGTGAACGGTCCAGGACAGCGCGCAGAAGCGCGTGTCCCCCTCTCTCAGCAGGGTGCGCGCCGTCGCCCGTGAGGCTTCGAACCCCAGCCGCATGTCGGTGGTGAGCCTGAGTTCCAGGTTCACCCCCTCTCCCTGCGCGACGCCCTGGTGGTAGCCCCGGTCCGTGTATGCCCAGTGGGCCTGTCTCCGGCCGTAGTCGAACACCGGCTCGCAGTCGAGGGTGATCTGCATCTCCCCGCTGACGCAGCGCACCGTGCGCAGCAGCACGTGGCTGGCGTCGTAGTCGGTCGGCGCCCTCCGGTGCGTGTGGGAGAGTTCGTCATGATGATGCCAGGGGCCTATGAGCAGCAGGTCACGGACGACGACCCAGCCGGTCGGCGTGCCCCAGCTCGTCTCCAGCACCATGGTGCCCGGCAGATACCGGCGCGCGGCCGGGACCCTGAGGTCGGCGGGACCGAGCCGGAACCCTCCGGCGTCCCGATCGAGGATGGCGGCGAACACGCTGGGAGAGTCCAGCCGGGGCAGGCACAGCCACTCGATGTTTCCGCTCGGTGCGACCAGAGCGGTTACCTCGCAGTCGGACAGGAAACCGTAGTCCGCGATGGGTGGGAAAGGAGAGCGTTCGCAGAAGGCCCTCGTCGGTGAATCAGTCTTCATGCGATGACCTGCTTTCCCGAGAGATCTCGTCCGGAGCTCACCGGCGGTCGGATCGGTCTCGGCGGCCTGTTGCGATCATGGATCGTGGGGCACGTCCGGCCTGTGCGGGGGTGCCCCGCGCGACCGGTCCCCGCGGACTCCCGGCGGTGACCGTCCTACCCTCGACTGTAGGCATCCGGATCCCCGGTTCGGAAGGCGTGGCCGGGCAGCGAGAGTCGGCCTTTAGGGATGCCCGTCATGCACATGACCAAGTTTTGACCCGACCGGCCGGTGGCCGGGGGTGGTCAGCAGCAACTGCTGCTCCGCGTTCCGCCAGTGCCGTCCGGTGGCGAGTTCGGCCGCGATGCCGAGGATGCTCAGCACAGCCAGGCCGAGGAGACCGGACCGCAGCGTCGCGGAGCTGTCGCTCAAGGCGTCAGTGCCGAGACGATCTTGTCGACCGTTTCCTGTCCGGGGTTGTACTTGGCGATGTTCTGCCGTAGCGAGGTGAGGTTGTGATCATCAGCGGCGTAGGGCCGGTATGCGACGACCTCCTTCGCCCAGCGTTCGGGGTTGGACACACCGACGGCCTTGATCGCGGCGGCGATCTCACTCTCGCTGGCGGTGTTCGCTGAGACCTTCCCGGCGTGGTTGGAGCCGCTCGTGGCTCCGGTGGGACCGGATGACTGATCCGATGGCGATCCGCCACAGGCGGTGAGCGAGACGCAGGCGGCCAGTGCTGCCGCGAGAGCCAACTTCGTTGTCGCCGATCCCATGGTGGTCCGTCCGGTGTGTAGTCCTTGTCGGTCACCTACAGATTGGCCACATTCATCTCAGAAGAAGCTCTACAAGACGTGAAAATCAACTGAAAATAACATCATCCCTGTCCGTAATATATGGAAAGATCGCTAAATCTCACAGGAATGCCAGACATGAATCATTTAAGGTATTTCTGTCTTTGGGGGGTCACCGCCGAGGGCAGGGAAAGACCGCCGGGCTCCACGGCGTCTCCCTCCCCCGCCCTCGACGCCACGATCACCGGTGCGGTGCTGACCGCCACCCTCTGGCCCTCACTGACCTGGGCTTCCGGCGGATGGTGGGGGGTGATGTCGGCCCTTGGCGCGTCGGTGCCGCTGCTGTGGAGGCGGCGGGCGCCCCTCCCCGTCGCCATCGTGGTCGGCGCGGCGACAACCGGGCTGGCACTGGCGCAGGCGATGCCGCCGCTGCCGTACGGCGCGCTGGTGTGCACGTATACGGTGGCCGCGCTCAGCCCGCTGCGCTGGCAGCTTCCGGCCGCCTTCTGCTGGGCGACGTCCCTGGCGGTCTCCTTCGTCGTCCCGGGGGAACCGCTGGACTCCTTCGGCTATGTCGGGATGGCATTCGCCACCGCGTACGCCCTGGGCCTGGGGACCCGGGCCCGCCGGGCGGAGATCACCGCACTGGAGGAGCGCACCCGCCGGCTGGAGGAGGAGCGCACGGCTGCCGCCGCGCGAGAACGCACCCGGATCGTGCGCGACATGCACGACATCCTGACCCACTCCGTCGGCATCATGGTCGTTCAGGCGGAGGCGGGCTCCCTGATGATCCGTACCCAGCCCGACCGGGCCGAGGCGGCGTTCGACGCGATCGGGCGGACCGGACGGGAGGCGATCGGCCAGCTCCGCCATATCTTCGGCGTACTGCGCGCCACCGGGACCGAGTCCGCTGAGCCCCTGCTCTCCGGCGTACCGCACGCCACCGGGACCGAGTCCGTGGAGCCCCTGCCGGGGCTCTACGCCGTGGAACGCCTGGTGGAACGGGTCAGGCAGGCCGGCCTGGAGGCGGCCGTCGAATCCCATGGCGAGCTCCGAGCCGTTCCGGCGGAGGTCGGCGTGACGGTCTACCGGCTGATCCAGGAATCGCTGACGAACACGCTCCGGCACGCCGGGGCCACCGAGGCCCGGGTACGGCTGAGCTGGTCACCGGACTCGCTGCGGATCGAGGTGACCGACAACGGCCGTGGTCCGCAGCCGACCGGCGGGAAGGGTGGGCACGGCCTGATCGGCATGCGGGAACGGGTCACGGCCTGTGGCGGTACGGTGTGGACGGGCCCCGGCCGCCGAGGCGGGTTCACCGTCACGGCGACGCTCCCGATACGGCCCCCGTCCGGAGAGGACGCTCCCGGTGCGGCACCACTCCAGCCCGGAGAGGTGAACCGCTGATGCTCCGCGTCCTCGTCGCCGATGACCAGGATCTGTTCCGCGGCGGCTTCTCCATGATTCTGGACGCACAGCCCGACATCACGGTGATCGGCGAGGCCGCCGACGGGGCGCAGGCCGTCCGCGCAGCGATCGAACTCCGCCCGGACGTGGTCCTGATGGACATCCGGATGCCGAACGTGGACGGGGTGGAGGCGACGAGGCGGATCTGCGAGTCCACCGCCGCCCGGGTGCTGGTGCTGACCATGTTCGATCTGGACGAGTACGTCTACGCCGCGCTGCGCGCCGGGGCCTGCGGGTTCCTGCTCAAGGACGTCCACCGTGACGAGCTGGTCCGCGCGGTCCGGGTGGTCGCGGCGGGAGAGGCGCTGCTGGCACCGACGGTGACCCGGCGGCTGATCGCCGGCCTGGCCCGGAGCGGACACCCCGTACCCCGGCTGAGGGCCCGGCTCGACGAGCTGACCGTCCGGGAGCGGGAGACTCTGGGGCAGGTCGCGCGCGGACTGTCGAATGCCGAGATCGCCTCCGAACTCGTGGTCAGCGAGCACACGGTCAAGACCCATGTGAGCAACCTGCTGGCCAAGCTCGGCCTGCGTGACCGCGCGCAGGCCGTCGTCTTCGCGTACGAGGCCGGCCTGGCCGTCCCGGGAGCTCACTCCCAGGAATGACCTCGGGTTCACCCTCGGCGGCGATCCCCGGAGGGGCCCCTCACGGGCAGCATCGGTCCCGATCCGTGAGGAGGCCATCCGATGCGCCCAGACACCACCAGCCCGGCCGATCCCAGCCCAGACCACCTCAGAGCAGCCGCCATGGCGTTACCGGCACTGGCACTCTCGGCCGTCCTGCTCTACTTCGGCACCGGCCTCCATCCGGTCCCCTGGCTCACCTGGCTGGCGCCCCTGCCGGTCCTGCTGCTCGCACCCCGGGTACCAGCGGTGCTCGCGGCCGTCACGGCACTGGTGGCCTGGAGCATCGGCGGCCTCAACCTGTGGACCCTGAGCCGGGACCGGCTGGAGATGCCGCTCCCGGCCGCGCTGCTCACGCTGCTTCTTCCGGCGGCGCTGGCCGCGCTGGCCGTACTGCTCTTCCGGGCTCTGGTACGGCAGGGCCGGCCGATCCTGGCGGCGACGGCCGTACCGGCGGTCTGGGTAAGCGCCGAATACCTCGTCGCGACCCTCACCCCCAACGGGGCGGTCTGGAACCTGGCCTTCACCCAGTCCGACGTTCTCCCGGTGATCCAGCTCGCCGCGCTGACCGGCGGGTGGGGCATAACGTTCCTGCTGATGGGTCTGCCGGCGGCCCTCGCGGCGTCAGACCGCCGGCGGTGGCGGGTCGGGGTGGGGGCGCTGGTCCTGGTGGCGCTGGTCATCGGTCTCGGAGCCGTACGGCTCGGCCTCGCGCACCCTCACGGGCCTGAACGGACGGTCGCGCTGCTGGCCTCCCGGCAGCAGGGCGACTGGGCACCGCTGGACACCCCGCGCGGACGGGAACGGCTCGACGACATGCTGGCGCGGCTGCGCGCCCTACCCCCGGGCACGGATGTGGCCGTGCTGCCCGAGGGCGGCTCCGTCGCCACCTCGGCCACGCTCCCCCTGTTCACCGGACCACTGGCGGCGCTGGCGCGGGACCGGCACATGGACATCGTCGCCGGGGTGATCGTCACGGACGCGGACCACAACGCGGCCATGGTCTTCCCCGCCACCGGAGGTGAGCCGAGCACCTACCTCAAGCAGCACATGGTGCCCGGCCTGGAACCGTACACCCCGGGCGACCAGCTGCTCCTCCTGCCGGGCGCGGGTGTGGCGATCTGCAAGGATCTGGACTTCCCCGAACTGGCGCGGGAGTACCGCCGGCGCGGCGCGGAGCTCATGTACCTGCCCGCCTGGGACTTCGACCTCGACGGCTGGCAGCACGCGCGGACGGCGGTGATACGGGGCGTGGAGAACGGCTTCTGGATCGTGCGCAGCGCCGCGGACGGGAACCTGACCGTCAGCGATCCGTACGGACGCGTCCTCGCCGAGACCGGTACCACCGGCCGCGCCCTCACGACGCTCACCGCGACCGTTCGAACAGGGGGGACCAGCACGTTCTTCACCTACGGCGGCGACTGGTTCGCCTGGCTCTGCCTGGCACTGACCGTCCTGCTGTCCGTCACCGTCCGCCGGGGGCTCGGCAGCGGCGCGGCCCAGGAGGTGGCGCCGATAAGTTTCCTTTCATGAACATTGCCATTACCAACGGATTTGTCGTACCAGTCGAGGGCGGGCCGATCGACGGCGGCACCGTACTGATCCAGGACGGCAAGATCGTGGCGGTTGCCCCCGATGCCGAGGTCAACGTGCCCGCCGGGGTCACGACTGTGGACGCGGGCGGCTCCTGGGTGCTGCCCGGCTTCGTCGAGGCGCACGGCCACCTCGGCGTCCACGAGGAGGCCGAGGGCTGGGCAGGCCAGGACACCAACGAGATGACCGACCCCAACGGTGCCCGGCTGCGCGCCCTCGACGCGATCAACCCGGCCGACGTGGGCTTCGCCGACGCCCTGTCCGGCGGCGTCACCACCGTCGTCATCAAGCCCGGCTCGGGCAACCCCATCGGCGGCCAGACGGTCGCGGTCAAATGCTGGGGCCGTACGGTCGACGACATGCTGGTCCGTGAGCCGGTGAGCGTGAAGAGCGCGCTGGGGGAGAACCCCAAGCGGGTCTACGGCGACCAGAAGAAGCTGCCCTCCACCCGGCAGGGCGTGGCCGCGGTGATCCGCGACGCGTTCACCAAGGCCCAGGACTACAGGGCCAGGCGGGAGCACGCCGAGGCCGAGGGCAAGCCGTTCGACCGCGACGGCACGCTGGAGATCCTGGTCCGGGTGCTCGACGGCGAGCTGCCCTGGTGCCAGCACACGCACCGGGCCGACGACATCGCCACCGCCCTCAGGCTGGCCGACGAGTTCGGCTATCGCGTGGTGATCAATCACGGCACCGAGGGGCACCTCCTCGCCGACGTGCTCGCGGAGCGGAATGTCCCTGTGATCATCGGGCCGCTGCTGACCAGCAGGTCGAAGGTGGAGCTACGCCAGCGGTCGCTGCGTAACCCCGGCATCCTGGCCCGTGCCGGCGTCGAGCTGGCGATCACCACCGACCACCCGGTCGTGCCGATCCACTTCCTCGTGCATCAGGCGACGCTCGCGGTCAAGGAGGGTCTGGACCCCGCGGTCGCGCTCCGCTCGATCACGCTGAACCCGGCCAGGATCATGGGGCTGGACGACCGGGTCGGCGCGTTGAAGCCGGGGCTGGACGGCGATGTCGTCATCTGGTCGGGCGACCCGCTCGACGTCATGAGCCGCGCGCTCCGGGTGTTCATCGAGGGCCGCGAGGTCTACAGCTTCTCGGCGGACAGGGGCGAAGGCGAGGTCGCCGACCCCTACTACCGCGAGGCCTGAGACCGTGGACCCGGCCGCGGCCGTTACGTCCCGCGCCGACCCCTGCTACCGCGAGGCCTGAGGCGGATCCTGCGGTGAGTCGCTCCGAGGCCGGCCGGCGGCAGGGATACGGCTGGAACAGCGCGGGTAGCAGATCCTCGATACCGGTGAGGAGATGCTGATGTCCGATGAACGACCGATTCTCGTAACCGGCGCTGCGGGGAGCGTCGGAGCGGTCGGCCGGACCGTGGTCGAGATTCTGCGGCAACGCGACCTACCCGTCCGTGCGCTTGTCCGTCGCGAGGACGACCGGGCGGCGGCGCTACGCGCCACGGGCGCTGAGGTCGTGGTCGGCGATCTCACTCGCGGCGCGGACGTCGTCCGTGCGATGACCGGCTGCCGCCGCGTGTACTTCGGCATGAGCGTGTCCACCTCGTACCTGGAGGCAACGGTCACCATGGCGGCCGCCGCTCGCGAGCAGGGGAACGTGGAAGTACTCGTCAACATCTCGCAGATGACCGTCTCCCAGATGAACCTCACGAGTACGACGGAATCACGTCAGCAGCGGCTGCACTGGCTCGCCGAACAGGTCCTCGACTGGTCCGGCCTGCCCATCGTGCACGTACGGCCGACCGTTTTCATGGAGAACCCGCTTTTCATGACCTTCGCCGTCTCCTCGATCGCCAGGGACGGCACGATACGCCTGCCCTTCGGCTCCGGCCGTACCTCACCGGTCGCGTCCCGTGACGTCGCCGAAGTGATCGCGACGATCCTCGTGGCCCCCTCCCCGCATATCGGGAAGATCTACGAACTGACCGGACCGCGATCCCAGGACCTGACCACCATGGCGGCGGAGTACTCCGAAGCGCTGGGCCGGCCCGTCACCTACGTGGACGTGCCCTATCGGCAGTGGGTCGACCAGGAACTGAGCACTCTCGGGCTGCCCCCCCATGTCTTCGATCACCTCGCCACCATGGCGCGCCTCCACTCGGAAGGACGCTACGACCGCTTGACGCGTGACGTCGAGAAGATCACTGGAAGGCCGGCATCGAGTGTGCGGGATTTCGTCGCGGATCATCTCGCGCTCTTCCAAAGGTGAAGCCACTCTCAGCGTTACTGTCACTCAGGCCGTTCTCAGTTTGGTTCTGCGGCAGTCTCGTAAAGACGCATGGTTGTTTTTTTCGGTGATAGACCGGTGTATTTTCCGGCGAAGGCCAGGATGTCCGCGGTCAGGGCGTGTTCTTTACTCGCGGGGAAGGCGGCGTGGGCGGTTTCGGGTTCTCGACGCATGAGGATCGGTCGGTCACTGCTGGTGGCGTGTTGGAGGGCCGCGCACATTTTGGTGACGTGAGCCTCTCCGGTCTGCAGATCGGTTACCGCGCCGGTGAGGAGGAACGCGGGATAGGGGGTTCCCGGCGTGATGTTGTGGTAGGGGGAGTATGTGAGTAGCCATTGGAGTTGTTCGAATTGGGAGGCGGTACCGAATTCGTCCGTCCATGTGCATCCCAGGCCGAAGTGTTCGTAGCGCACCATGTCACATAGCGGGCCTTCGGCGATAACCGCGGCGTACAGGTCTGGTCGCTGTGTGGCGGCGGCGGTGACCAGGAGTCCGCCGGCGGATTGGCCAAAGATCGCCAGCTGGTCGCGGGTGGTTCGACCGGTGTCGATGAGCCAGGTCGCGGCGTCGTTGAAGTCGCTGACCGCACGGTGTTTGTGTGGTCCGCGGCCGGCGTCGTGCCAGTGTTGGCCTTCTTCGCCGCCTCCGCGTACACAGGCGACCGCGTAGATGCCGCCGGCGCTGACCCACGCGGCTGCCATGGGGAAGAACCATGGGCGCATCGGCATGCCGAAGCTGCCGTAGCCGTAAAGGAGGGTGGGGCGGGGGCCCTGATGTTCTTCAACCGGGGTGAACAGGAACAGCGTGATCTCGGTACCGTCGCCGGCCTGACAGCGAACGCTGCGGCTGCGGATTTCCGGAGTATGTCCGGCTACCGTGGCGCCGGTTTCTTGTTCCGTCCTCCCGCTGGTGGCGTCGTAGCGGTAGATGGTGGGGGGTGTGGTCGCATCGCAGTAGCTGAACCATGCGTGATGTCCGCGTGGGATGTTTGTGCGCAGGGATGACACGACGCCCGCGCCGGGAAGGGGCAGACCGGTGAGCAGCCGGCCACTGGCCAGGTCGTGCAGTGTCAGGGTGGAGGTGCCGTGGCGGGTGCGTGCCACCAGCAGGCGGGGTCGCGGAAGCGCCGGGTCGTCCAGGACCAGACACTCGTCCAGGGGGGCCTGGGGATCTTCGGCTACCAGCGTGCGCCATGCAGCCGGGTCGGTATCGTGCCGGTACGCCATGCAGATGCGGCCACACGGGGCCTGATAGTCGGTGACCAGCAGCAGATTGTTGTCCGCGAGGAAGCGTGGGAGAACACGGGCGCGTATGGTGCGTCCGTCCACGATCTTGACGAAATGCGGGGCTTCCGGATCGATGAGCTCGGCCACGTACACATCGTTGTGTGAGGCGGGCCCAACCATCGCAGTGATCGCCAGATAGCGGCCGTCGGCGCTGACCGTGAGCCCGTAATAGTGGTCTGGGGCATCGTCGCCGCCGAACACCACCGCATCGGCCTGCCAGGGCGAACCGATCCGATGCAACCTCACCCGCCGCTGCAAACGCATGTCGCCGGGGGCCAGTTCCTCATCAGGAACACGGCTGACGTAGTAGAACGCATCCCCTCCCGGCAGCCAGGCAAACGAGGTGTTACGGGCGCGTGGCAACGGCCCGTCCACCGCCTCCCCGGTACGCACGTCCAGCACCATGATGTCGCTGCCGGGCTGCTCGGCGACCTCCATCTGGACAGCCACACGTTCGCCCTCGCGCGATGGCCACCAGGCACACAGCCCGGTATGGCCGGACGGATCGATCTCTACCGGATCGACCAGCACCCGCCTGTTCCCCTCGGCGTCAACGACGAGCAGGCGCCGCTGCTCATCCCCACGGAGCTGCTCGGCAAGGAACATGACCGGACCACGCACCATCGGAGACTCCGACACGCCGAAGGAGGACACCTGATCCACCAGAGACGCCCACGACTGCTTCTCACGCCATCCGGCGCTGTACGCGCGGAAGAGACGATCCTGGGCCGCAGTCCAGTCCCGCACGCGCGCATCACTGCCGTCTTCCAACCACCGGTAGGGATCGGAGACCGGGAATCCGAACAGGTCCTCCACCACATCGCCGCGCCATGCGGCAGGGTAGAACAATCGCTTCACAGACGCCCCCGATACATCGCCCCGCCTGCCATAGGTCGAGGTACTGCGGCCTGATACGCACCGCAGCACCTCGGCTCGATCAGCTACGACTCGCCGCGGAGAATATCCGCCTGCCAGCCGCGCACGCCCCCGAATCGGGCAGCCGGAGTGGAATCCTTATACGGCAGGTATCCGTTCATGTGAGCCTCCTAAATCTGTTGATTCGCCCGAAATGGGCGATTTCGACAACAACTATCCCCGGGCCTGGGATCGATAAACACAGGCGTCAGCTCTCGACAGTGAGCGTCAATCCTCCCGAATCCTCGGTACATACGGGCCGGAGAGCCGGTCGGCCATATTGGCTATTCTCCTGCTAATATTTCGTGCAAGAGAAGAAGGCATTCTGGAATGCCGCAGGGAGATCAATCTCGCGCAAAAGCAATTCGGAGCCTTCCGAGATAGATCCCAGGGCTGACGGAGTTCTCACATCGTGAGACCGAGAGCAATCAACGGGTTGCCGAAGTCATCATCCACGTCCGAGACGCAGGACTCGGGCGCGACCGATAGAGATGCCCGGGGCGCCGCCACAATCCGTCCACCGCCCTCGGTGGCGCCCGCAGTACCCGGCGGTATCTGCGTAGCCGTCGCATCGCCGCCACGATCCCGGAGAAGAAAGACCAACTGGCCCACCGCAAGAGGCGTGGCTCGCGGGGTGGCCGGCCGTACGCCTTCGATACCGAGATCTACAAGCGGCGCAACGTGGTGGAGCGGGCCATCGCGCGGCTCAAGCAGTACCGCGCGCTGGCCTCGCGCTACGCCAAACGCGCCGTCATCTACCGCGCGCAGGTCCTCTCGTCGCGGCCCTGACCTGGCTCTCATGATTCACAGGACAGGCTCTGGGCGCGTTGTCGTCATCGTTGCCGTCAGGTTCAAGGGCGTTGAGCGCCTGCTTGCACACGGGTGAATCGCCCCGGCGTCGACCGTGATGAGTCCTTCTAGTGGCTCGTCTCGCATCGTTGGGTGGGTAAACGACGTCCCGTCTGATAGTCAGCGGACTGTCTCCAGGACCTGATCTTGGAGGTGGTCATGGGACGTCGACCGAGTGTGTTCGTCCGTCCGGTCAGTATGGAGGAGGGCCGCCGCCTGCAGCGGATCAGCCGGACCGCGAAGGACCCGGTCAGGTTGCGGCGGGCGATCGTGGTGCTGATGTCCGCCCAGGGCCAGACGGTCAAGGACATCACCTCGCTGATGCGGGTCGGCGAGGACTACGTCCGCGATGTCATCCAGGCCTTCAACGAGCGGGGTTCGACGCGCTTGACCCAAAATGGAGCGAGGGACGCCCCAGGACGATCGGTGAGCGGGTGCGCGAGCACATCTGCCTGATCGCCCGGACGTCCCCCGCCGGCTGCGGGCCACCTACAACCGATACGGCGGCGTGATGCACATCCTCGCCGCCCTCGACCTGGCCACCGGAAAGATCTACTACAGGATTCGGCAGCGTAAGCGGTGGCGAGAGTTCCTCGGCCTGCTCAAGGCCCTGCGCTCGCGCTGGCCCGGAGAGAAGCTGTACGTCGTCCTGGACAACTTCTCTCCGCACAAGCATGCCGAGGTCCGCAGCTGGGTCGCTGACAACGACGTCGAGCTGGTCTTCCTGCCGACCTACGGATCCTGGCTGAACTGGATCGAGTCGGAGTTCGCGGCCCTGCGCTATTTCGCCCTCAACGGCACCGACCACCGCACCCCCGAGGAGCAGAACGCCGCGATCGCGGCCTACGTTCGCTGGCGCAACGCCCGCGCCGAACCGAAGACCAGCTTCGCCCTAGACTCACCCATCCGTCAGTGGACGCAATACCCGGCCCAAGCGGCGTGACACGCGGTTACGCGACGAGCAGGAGCACGCTGATCGCCAGCATGACCACGGCGGTGGTCCCGTGGATGCCGTAAACGGCGGCCTTGGGCCCGTTGCTGCGCAGCACGATCAGCGCGTCGCCGACGGGTATACCGGTGGCAGCCAGCATGAACCAGCCCAACAAGTTGGGTGTCGCTCCAGCCAGCAGGATGAAGATGAAGAGCCCCGAGGCTATGTCGCGCACGGCCTTGACGGACAGCCAGGCCTGGAAGTTCCGGTCTTCGGTCGGCGTGCCGGGGATGCCAAAGCCAACCGCGGCCTGCGGTGCCCAAAAGGCGCGCGCGCCGACGAAAATGATGCCTGCGCCGATCAGCCCGGCGAGCACGTTGGCGACGTTGGTGAGCATGGGTTGCTTCCCCTCTCGGTGGCAGCGCCCGCAGCGATTCCTGCCGGCGCTAGTAGTGATAGCGAGGATAGGCCCAGCCTCGACAGGATGTCTAGCGTTGCTAGGATGTCGTCATGTCCGCCATCCACGAGCGCCGTGAACGTGAACGCGCCCACCGTCATCAGCTGATCATCACAGCCGCGCGCGAACTCGCGGAGGCCGAAGGCTGGGAGGCGGTGACGACGCGACGGCTGGCTGAACGCGTCGAGTACAGCCAGCCGGTGCTGTACAGCCACTTCAACGGCAAGAACGCCATCGTGAGCGCCGTCGCCGTCGACGGCTTCAGCGAACTCGCCGCCCACCTGCGCCGCGCGCGGCAGGCCGCCCCCGAACCGGGGCAGGCCCTGCGCGCCGTCTGCCGCGCCTACCTGGAGTTCGCGACCGAGCGACCTGCCCTGTACCAGGCCATGTTCGTCCTGCCCACCGACGTGAAGTTCGCGAGCGCCGAGACACCACCCCCGCTACGGGCCGCTTTCGGCGAGTTCGTCAGCTGCTTCCGCCCGGACAACGAGCGACGCGAACTGTTCGCCGAAGTCACCTGGAGCGCATTGCACGGCATGGCCGTCCTGTCCGACAGCGGCCGCATCCCCCCGGACGGCCAGGAGGAACGGCTCGATTTCCTCGTCACTCAGATCGCTGGCTCCCCAGCGGGCTGACCACGCAACAAAGGGCAATTGAAAGGCCAAGGATCTGAGCCGAGCCACTAGGTGAACTGACCACGTACCGTTACCACCACATTCGTGCCAGAGTCGAAAACCGTACAATCTCAACGTTCCGACTGCTGGGACGACTCGGAGGAACACGGCCTCGTCTTCCCGTCCCGACGCGGTACCCCGATGGAACCGGACAACCTCCGGCGAAGCTGGGGAGCAATCCGCAAGGCCGCCGGCCTCGGCGACATGCGCTTTCACGATCTCCGCCACACCTGCGTCACGCTGCTGCTCAACCTCGGCGTACTGCCCCAGGGCGTCCGCGACATCGTCGGCCACAGCGACATCGAGGTGACTATGACGATCTACGCTCACGTCTCCCTCGACGACAAGCGCAACGCCCTCGGCAAACTTGGAGAAGCCCTTCAGTAGCTTGGCATCGTGCCCTGCCTTCTCCCCTAGTCAGGGCACGACAACCATTACTCAGGCCGTACCCGTACAGTCGGCTTTCCCTTTGAGCTACAACTGACGCAGCACCTGCATGGCGTCCTTCTCGATGCGCGAAAGATCGTGGAGGATGACGCCGGCCTGCTCGAGGTACCCCGCGTCGCCGCTCTCTCCAGCCTTCGCGATCAAGGTAGACACGTCCGTCCACAGGACGGCGGCATCGGCGTACAGCCTGTGACCGGCGCGGAGGTTGCCGTCGTCGATCAGCCGGGTGCACTCGTCGAGGAAGTCGCGATAGAGGGCGCGAAACAGGGCACCGCCGGTGCCGCCCTTCTCCATGAGGAGGGCGGCCTGCGGCAGGTCCTGCTGCGGCTCGCCGGCGCGTAGCAGCCATCTGGGCACCTGTTTGCCGGCTTTCTCGATGCCGCGGTGGCCCAGGTTCGCGATGGGAGCGGCGAGGAAGGCGTCGGCGCAGTCTTTGATGGCGGGGATGATCTGGTCCTGCCAGGAAAGCGGGTGAGCCGGCAGGGTGATGGTGAAGGATCGGTTCCTGGCGGTCATCGGGCCGCGTTCGGCCCGCGCCATGGCGAGGCTGGCCCGGCTGGTGCGCACCGCTCCTCCCTGCTGGTCGGTGTCCACAAGGTAGACGTCGTGCTCGTCGTAGCCGTACATGGCGACGACATGACCGCCGAAGTGCACCTTGGAGCGGAAATAGTCCAGGTGGTAGCAGTCGAGCTGGAGGCCGACCGGCCGACCGGCGTCGATGGAGGCGGCCACGTTCTCCCACGCCTTGCGCGGTGAGGTGGTCTCCTCGGCCATTAACGTCAGCCCCAGCCTGGCGGCCAGGTTCCTGGTGAGATCGAAAGGCTTGACGCGGCCTCCGAGAAAGGGGAACGCCATGCCCTTGCTGTCCCAATAGATGAAGGACAGGCCCGACCCCAGCCCGAACAGCATGGGCTCGGACAGATCAAGTCCCTCATGCCGCAACAGCACCCCCAGTGCCGTCGTCTCGCAGTGGTGCATGCCGCGGGCCTCGATGTCCTTCACGATGGTCATGCGTCGCTCTTCTCATGCTGATGCGGCGAACGGTCACACCGTCCCCATCCCTGATACCTTCATGATCAACCACTGGGGGCCGCTGGGAGTAGCATGAGGCCCCCCACAATGGGAGAGTCCACCCGAGACCGGACTCACCCTCGACACTCTGGCAAACCCATGACCGACTCTACGAATTCAACCTGTGTAACAGCTGAACTGCTCGATCATCCATCATCAGAGCGTTCAACGTCGAAGACCCCCTCAAAGATGTACTCGTCCGGATCCTCTTTCGACTGGACGTATCTCTCAAAGCGCCGAAGCAGATCGAACTCGGGATCTTTGTCCGTGGCCATGTAAAAGTCCCCACAGGTGGCCAGTTCAAGGTCACCACTGATGGCCGATTTAGGTCCCCGCTTCTCGTTCGCGTGTCGTCGGGAAGTGTGTGCCCTGAGCGGTGATCGTGACGGTGTCAGCCAGTCACGAGATCACCGCTCAGGGGGTCTGCCCGGCCATGAAGTCTTCGGGGGAAGTCATGGACATCATCGCCGCCTACCGTGAGGTAGGCACCTATCGCGGGGCCGCGCAGATGTGCGGCACCACCCACAAGACCGTCAAACGCATCATCGAGCGAGCGCTGACGGCAGACAAGACGCCGAGCCGTAAACGCCGCGAGCACAACTTCGACGCGGTCGCTGAACTGGTCACCGAGAAGGTGAAGGCCACCGCAGGGAAGATCTCGGCCAAACGGCTGCTGCCGCTGGCCCAAGCCGCCGGTTATGACGGGTCGGCCCGCAACTTCCGGCGTCTGGTCGCATCAGCGAAGAAGGCCTGGCGGCGCGAGAACCACCGCGGGCGCCGTCCGGCGGTCTGGACACCAGGCGAGATGCTGGTCATCGACTGGGGTGATGCCGGCGGCGGACTGCACGTGTTCTGCGCGGTGCTGGCCTGGTCCAGGATCCGGTTCGTCCGTTTCGCCGACAACGAGCGAGCCACCACGACGCTGAGGCTGCTGGCCGAGTGCTTCGAGGAACTCGGCGGGGTGCCGAAGATGGTGCTGGCCGATCGGATGGGCTGCTTGAAGGGCGGCGTGGTCGCCAACAAGGTCATCCCGACCGCCGACTATGTTCGCTTGGCGACGCACTACGGTTTCCGGCCGGACTGGTGCCAGGCAGCCGATCCCGAGTCGAAGGGGATTGTGGAGAACCTGGTCGGCTACGCCAAACGTGACCTGGTCGCACCCCAGGCCCCGTTCGATGATCTGACGGTTGCGAACGTCGCGGCCAGGCAGTGGTGCGCCGAGGTCAACGCGGTGTCACACTCGGAGATCTGCGCCATCCCGATGGAGCGGCTGGCCGCTGAACGGGATCTGCTGGGTGCTTTGCCATCGCTGCGACCTGCGGTCGGCAAGGCACCGGCCACGCGCAAGGTCGACAAACTCTCGTGCGTGCGGTTCGGCTCAGCTCGCTACTCGGTGCCCACCCACCTGATCGGTGCCAGGGTCGCCGTCACCGAGGCCGAAGGACGGCTGCTGGTGTCTGACGTGGCCACCGGGGAAATCGTCGCTGAGCACGTCCCGGTCGCTCCCGGCCAGGCAGCGGTCACCGACGAACACTATGGCGGTCCCCGGCCCGCGCCACGGCGCGCCGCGCGTCCCAGGACCGAGACGGAAAAGGTCTTCCTCGGACTCGGCCCGGTCGCCGAAACGTTCTTGGCCGCTTCAGCGGCCTCGGGCAACACCCGGCTGGGCGCCGATCTGGTCGAGCTGGCCGCGCTACGCGCCGCGCACGGCGATGAGGCACTGGTCGCTGCGCTAGAGCGGGCAGTTGCTTTTCGCCGCTGGCGGGCCGAGGACGTGCGCTCGATCCTGGCCGCCGGAGCGGGAACCGCGCAGGTCCGTCCAGCCGGAGACGCACTGGTCCTGGAGTTGCCGCAGGTGCCGACCCGGCCGCTTTCGGCTTACACCCTCGACAAGATCGGAGAGGTGTCATGACCGCGTCTGCCCCTCCGGCGCTGGCCGCCGATCTCGATGGCGGGCTACGTCGTCTGAAGCTGTCGACGATTCGCCGCCTGGCGCCCGAGCTGCTCCTTACCGCCCGCACGCAGCGGTGGAACCCCGAGGAGTTCCTGCGCACCCTCATTGAGGCCGAGCTGGCCGCTCGGGATGCCTCCAACGCCCGGACGCGGATGAAGACCGCCGCGTTTCCGGTTATCAAGACGATCGAGGAGTTCGATGTTGCCGCCTCCTCGATCCCCCGGGCGACGTTCGACTACCTGGCCAGCTTGGAGTGGGTCCGCGCCGCTGAGAACTATTGCGCGGTCGGCCCGGCCGGCACCGGCAAATCCCATAGCCTCATCGCTTTCGGCGTCGCCGCCGTCCAGGCCGGCCACAAGGTCCGCTACTTCACCGCCGCCGAACTGGTCGAGACGCTCTATCGAGGACTGGCCGACAACTCCGTGGGGCGCGTGATCGAGAGCTTGCTGCGCGCCGACCTGGTCATCATCGACGAGGTGGGGTTCGCTCCGTTGGACGACACCGGCGCCCAGCTGCTGTTCCGATTCGTCGCTGCCGCCTATGAACGCCGCGCCCTCGGAATCGGTTCACACTGGCCCTTCGACCAGTGGGGTCGTTTCTTGCCCGAGCACACCACCGCTGTCAGCCTGCTGGATCGCCTCCTGCATCACAGCATCGTCGTCGTCACCGAAGGTGAGTCCTTCCGCATGAGACAGGCCCGAACACGGGGCCCAGGACGGCTCATCAAGAAGTAGTCAACTACGAAGAGCTGGGGACTTTTTCCTGGCCACCAGCGGCGACACGCACTTGGCCGTTGACAATCTTCGCCTGGTCTGTAGACCGCATAGCGGATGGGACATTTACCAGTCGCCTGATCGTAAGTGCCATCGCGAGACCCGCCGACCAGGCGCACTCGACGGCGCCGCGTCTCAGCACGACGCCTCTCCCACTTCTGCCGAACAGCCTGTCGTGAGATCCCTCGCGCCTTGCCGATGTCTGTATATTCGTCTTCTCTGGGGGCCGTTGCTGTCATTGGAGATCAAAAAAGCCCCGAACGATGATCGTTCGGGGCATCTTTGCTGCTCAGCTGCTGTGGTCAGGGGCGGGGTCGAACCGCCGACCTTCCGCTTTTCAGTCTTTGATGTGGCTGCGCGCACGCCCTGCGGGCGTGAAAATCGGGGGTGGTTGCCCGCCGACGTCGAGTCCGCCTGGTGCCTG
>NZ_JBIUTQ010000026.1:0-79346 GCF_044741965.1 Streptosporangium sp. NPDC087985 | reverse complement strand
CTGCTCACCCCCGGGCAGGCCGCCGACAGCCCGCGCTTCGCCGCCGTCTTGGCCCACATCAAGGTCCGCGTCCCGATCGGCCGTCCCCGTACCCGTCCCGGCGCGATCGCCGCAGACAAGGCCTACTCCTCCCGAGCCAACCGCACCTACCTGCGCAGACGCGGCATCCAAGCGGTCATTCCGGAGAAGGCCGACCAGGCGGCCAACCGCACGAAACGCGGCTCACGCGGAGGCCGCCCCATCCACCACGACGAGGCTCTGTACAAAGAACGCAACACCGCCGAGCGCTGCATCAACCGGATCAAGGAATGGCGCGGGCTGGCCTTCCGCTTCGACAAGACCCCGGAGAGCTACCTGGCCGGGCTCCACCTGCGGGGCACGATCCTATGGATCCGAAGCCTCCAACCCACCTAGAGATCCGAACTCAGAACACGCCCTAGCACCGCCCAGGCGCCCCGGATCCAGATCCGGGGCGCCTTTCCATTCTTGGCTAGATGCCGCTCTCGCTGAGCCAGACAAGGTCGGAGCTCAGCCGCCGCGCGGCCCGGTGGGCGTTCGTCCACCGGCCGAACCCGTTGCCGTTCCTGCTGATGGTCGCCGCCGTCCCATCTGGCAGCACCAGCCCGTACGCCACCACTTCCCGTGAACTCTGCCCGTCGTCCTCGTCGTCCTCGTCGAACTCCTGGACCAGGGCGAACATGCGCGGGAGATCACCGGTCGGCATGTGGGCACTCGCGCACGCACGCTCCGGATCGGTGTTCTGCGGGCAGTGTTCATCGAAGTCCGGGTCATGGCAGGCGGATGACTGGTCGGAACCAGCGTGGCGCTCCATGTCGTCGTACTCCCTTCCGGTGCTGGACCTGAGTGGAGATCTGGTGGACGGTTCCGCCCCGCGTTGATTCCTCTGCGTCTTCGAGTAAACGCATAGCGTGACCGTTGGTGCTTCGGTAGCGTGACATCGAATTCGTGGTTACGCAAGCTTGCTTAATGAGCTTGTTGGAGTTGCCCCGACGCACCCCGAATTGAATCTGCGACGCAGACGGCGCGAGCTCGAAGGAGACGGCGATGGGCGCGAAGCGAGGACCGACGCTGCGGGCGCAGTGGCTCGGCAAATATCTCAAGGAGTTCCGCGAGTCGGCCAAGCTGACGCTCAGGCAGGCGGGTGACTACCTGCAGCGGGACGCCGCCACCATCAGCCGGCTGGAGTCCGGCATCATCCCGGCGAGGGTGTCCGACGTGCTGGCACTTCTCAACCTGTACGACGTCGGCGACCAGAAGATCCGCGACGGGCTGGAGCGGCTCAGCCGCGACATCTGGCGCAGGGGCTGGTGGGACGATGGTTACGCCGCTGACTCCCTTGGCGTGATGTTCGACCACGCCTGGCTCGAAACCCGCGCGGAGGGGATCCGCTGCTATACGGCGATGGTTGTCCCCGGGCTCCTCCAAATCCGGGACTACGCTCAAGCGGTCATTACGGCGGGCGGTATGGACACTCCTGGCGAGCAGATCGAGCGCTGGGTGGAGTTCCGGATGGACCGGCAACGCGTGCTCAACGCCGAATCGGCTCCGAACCTGGAGGTCGTTCTTGACGAGGCCGTGCTGCACCGTATGACTGGCGGCCCGAAGGTGATGCGCGCCCAGTTGGAGCACCTGGCTGAAGTCATGACGAGGTCGAACGTGACAATCCGGGTCCTGCCGTTCGCCGCCGGAGCGCATGCCAGTCCGGAGGGTGCTTTCATGATCTTTGACATGCCGGAGCCCTACTCTGACGTGACCTGCGTAGAGATCCGGGGAGGTGCTGTCTACACCGAAGCGGAGGGTGTCGAGAACTTCGCACGAGCGTACGATTCCCTACGTAGCATCGCTCTCACCCCGGATGAGTCCGCGACTGTCATCCGGACCGCGGTCGGTCGTGCTAAACGAGCGAGAGGGAGGAGTACGTGATGATCAACCCCGAGGAGTTGACGGGGGTCGCCTGGCGCATCAGCAGCCGGAGCCCTGACGGTGGTGGGCAGTGCGTCGAGGCCGGTCCGCTGACCGACGGCAGTGGGCGCGTCGCCGTACGGCACAGCCGTCGTCCCGACGCCGAGGTGATCGTCTACACCCGCGCCGAGTGGGAGGCATTCGTCAGCGGCGTCAAGAACGGCGAATTCGACTTCTCCGCCAGCTAAATAGACCTTCGACCTCCGCGTGAAACCGCCGAGGTCGATCGCGCCATCGGGCGCAGCCAAGTTGTTTGTGCGAAGGCCGTCGACTGTGCCCTCGGCGGAGGGACGGTCGACGGCCTTTCGTAAGATGCCCGCACGCTGCCCGGTGCCCCCCTCCCTGCCAAAATAGACAGAGGCGTCAAACGTCGTAGATCTGATCCATCATAATGACTGACCTGCGGTGATCTCCTAGAAGGCGTTGTGAGCTGGGCTTTTGGCTTTCACTGATTCTCATCGTTTCACGCTGCTTCTCGTGCCCATGTGCCCTGAGTGTGCCCTGCCCTTCTCGCCAGTTCACATGAGAACTGACATGGTCCGTATCCCGCTATGGCAGGAATGGAAGGGCAGACTGCATGAGTGAAAGCGCACCGGAGCTGACCGCTGAGCTGATCGTGGACAGCGCCGTGCCGCGATGTCCGGTGATCTCCCCGGACGGCCGCTGGGTCGCCTACGCGGTCACGGCATGGACGAATGGACCGACATCGTCAGCGGGATCGACCTGCTGATCGCCGATGGAGTCGCGGATCCGGACCGGCTCGGAATCGGCGGAGGGAGCCACGGCGGATTCATGGCCGCGTGGGCGATCGGGCAGACCGACCGGTTCAAGGCCGCGCTGATGGGCGCCGGGATCAGCGACTGGGGAATGCAAGCGGCGACCGGCGAACAAGGAACCTATGAATCCGGGCTCGGCGGCAGTGTCGGCTGGGAGGGGCCCGGCCCGCACCGCCACGACCGGCTCAGCCCGATCTCGTTCGTCTCGAAGGTCCGCACCCCGGTTTTGATCCTGCACGGTGAGAACGACACGAATGTGCCGCTCGGCCAGGCGATGTTCTTCCATCGCGCGCTGTGTCATTTCGGCGTCGAGCACGCGTTCGTCGTCTACCCGCGAGAGGGACACTCGTTCAGGGAACGCAACCACCAGATCGACGGGCTCCGGCGTACTCGCGAGTGGTTCGACCGATGGCTTGGTGACCCGGCATCGGATCAGAACCGGATCTGACCCAGCCTCCCGTCCCCACAGAGTAGGTTCGCCGCCTCCGGGGTGACCTCGGTGGTGCCTGAGCAAGGTCGCCGGCTTCGGGGGGCCAGGGGCCGGGGCGCCAGCCGTTAATATTCGTCATTCTCGTTCCGACTGCGCCGCCCCGGCCTTGACGCTTGCTGTCCGTAGGAGATTGTCAATCCCCCAAAGTGTGGAGACGGTTCTATGCCACAGCGGCACCGGCCCAGAGAGTCACAAGGTCGGCCGTCACGTCCGCTACCTGCCCGAAGACGTCGTGGCCTGGGTGCGGAGGCAGCCGTGACCGTTTATGGCCGCTGGCACAAGATGGCGAAGCAGCCGGACGGCACTACCAAGAAGGTCCGCAACTCCGAGTACGGCATCGGCGACCGCTGGCAGGTGCGCTGGCGCGACGAGTCCGGTAGCCAGCGCAAGAGGAACTTCGCCAAGAAAGCAGGCAACGACCCCGACACCTGTGCGGAGGCGTTCGACGCACAGGTCACGAGTGACCTGAACCGCGGAACCTACATCGATCCCAGGGTGACCGTCTACGTAACCGCAGGTCAGGCCGAGAGAGAACTAGTAGACCGAGATGTGTGGATGGTCGAAGTGGTTGGCCGTGGTGCCGCCGCGGTCGGACATCATCCGCCAGGTGCCGGTACGGACATGCCAGATCCGCTGGCGGAAAATGATGTACATGATGCCGAGCCGCTGGGCGTTCTTGATGGCCCAGGCCACGATCTCGTGGCCGCGCGCGGTCTCGGTGGCGGAGGGGAAGCCGCCCCCGCTGCTGAGCATGAAGTCGCAGGCGCGCCCGAGGGGATGCTCGCCGCCTCCCGAGATTCCGCCGTCGGACCGGTAACAGCCGATCCCGAAGCGGGGCCCGAAGCGTTGCGCGATGAGCTGGCGGACCAGCCGCATCCGCGGCGTGATGTTGTCCGGTCCTGACGGCAGCTGGGGAACCCAGCTGCCGTCGGCCCTCCTGAGCCCCGGAGTGGGGTAGAGCAGGTCGATCTTGTCCTTGATCTGGTCGATCAGTTTCCCGGCGCGCCTCTTCTGGGCGTCGAGCTTCCTGAGCGAGGCCCGGAGTTCGGCGGTGCGCGTCTCGGCCGTCTTCTGCGCTTCCCGGCGGGAGTCGCGGACCTTCATGAACACCCGCAGTCTGGCGTCCTGCTCGCTCATGATCTGCTGGGTGAGCGCCAGGCCGCTCAGCAGGGCGCGGGGGTCGGCGACACTCACCAGTGCGAAGGTCGCGTTCATCCCGCCGGTGCGATACTGCTCGGCGGCCAGCAGGCGGATCTCCGTGGCGGCCTTATCGAACTCCTGCTGCGCGCGCTTCAGATTGCCGCGCGCCACCTTCTCGGTCTTCTCCACCTTCTGCAGCTCGACCCGGCCGGCGTAGTACTCGGCGATCATGGTCTCGGACCGCTTCTGTAACTGCGCGAGCTCCTTGCGTAGCTTCTCGGGGCCGGGCGTCGGTGAGGCCTGACCCGCCGACGCCACGCAGGCACAGAGGATCACGGCGGTGAACGCCGCGACCAGGGGGCGGAGGGCACCGTGACGCCGAATCCCGCGGGACGCAGCCGTCACGCTTCTCCCTTCCCCGAAGGTATGGAGCGCCGGCCGTAGCGTGTCGAGCCCGGACGCCCTCCGTCCGATGGACGGTAGGAGAGGATGATGCCGTCAGGCCGACCAATGTGCCAAATCAGACATCTGACATCTTCAATGGAGAGGCTGTCCCTCAAAGTCGCCGCAACTCATGCCATACTTGCCCGCTACGGCGCACCCTCGTTGAGTGATCTCCGTGGCCTACGTCGCGCCTCCCCTCCCGCCGGCACCGCCGAGGTCGGGGTGCTCCCCCGACACCGTGTCGTACAGGCCCTGGACGGCGGAGTTCACCTGCTCCAGCGCCTGCTCATCGGCGGACTCGAACTTTCCCGGCGTCCGCCCCGCGCGGACATCGGCGGCCAGGTCCTCCAGGGACGTCGCCAGAGCCTGGATACCCTCGTCCGACGGCGGCGGGGCACCGTGTTCGGTGCGCGCGACGGTCATGGCGATCGCGTCGGCCACCTGTTCCAGTGCGGTCATCGCGGGCAGCCAGGTGGTGATCCGCCTGCTGACCGCTGGCGGCTCGGTCACCGCCCGCTGGAAGACCGTCCGCAGGTCGGCCAGGGCGTCGTAGGCCCTGCGGCGGAGCAGGGCCCTTCTGCCGGCTCCGGGGTCGAACGCGTGCCGGAGATAGTGCGCGGTGGCCGACACCGCGTCGGCGAACCTCGGCCCGACCGGCGCCTCCCAGCTCGCCGGCCACGGCAGATAGCCCAGCAGCAGGACGATGACGCATCCGGCTATGGTGTCCACCAGCCGTATCTCGGCCAGCTTCGGACCGCTACGGGTCAGCAGGTCCACCAGGAGCAGGACCAGCGGCGCCTGAAAGGTCGACAGCAGGCCCCAGTTGCGTTGCCGGCCGTACGGCAGGAGCGCCGCGAGGACGGCGAGCGGGACCAGGAGCCCCGGACCGTACGGCACCACGAGAAGCACGACGGTGCCGATCACTATGCCCGCGAGCGTCCCGAGCGCACGCTGTACGGCACGGGCGAACACCGAACCGAAGTCGGGCTTGAGCACCAGCGCGACGGTCAGCATCACCCAGTAGGACCGCTCGAACCAGCCGACCAGGCTCAGCGCGCCGGCGACACCCATGCACAGCGCGAGCCGGACCGTGTAGACGCGCGTGAGGTGCCCGTACCACACCTTCTCCCAGATCGCCTGGAACCTCTGCCGCGGCCCGACCGGCTCATAGGGCAGCTGGTCGCGGGCGACGTCGCCGCCGGAGACCAGCTCGACGGCTCCCTGCACGGCGGAGCAGAGGGCGCACAGGGCGGGTGAGTCGCACTCGTACCGGCGCGCCGGCGGTTTACGCCCACCGGCGAGCGCGTCGACGATCTTGTCCATGGTGACGCGCAGTTCCCGGGGCGGATCGCGTTCCTCCTGGCACAGGGAGAGTAGCGCGTTACGGATCAGCGAGGCCTGGTTCAGCAGGGCCACCAGGCGGGTCCGCTCGGGATCCTTACCTATCGCCGTGGAACGGGCGCCGAGCACGGTGGCATAGCCCTTGCTGAGAGCGGTGTCGAACGCCGCCAGGATGTCATGGTCGCGCTCGGCGAACAGCAGGCCGAGGGACCGGTAGACCTCGATCACCGCGGCCTCCTCCGCCTCCCGGGGACGCACCGGCCAGCGGGCCAGAGCCAGCACGAGGGCCAGCAGTACACCCAGCAGGAAGCTCAGCGTGTTCATGGCGGGCGATCCCCGCATCGACATGCCGGTGCCCAGCACGGTCATCACGAGCAGCTGGAGCCCGCCCGCCGACCCCGCGGCCCCACCCGTGCTGATCAGCGCGGCCACCACCGAGACGGCCACCACGACCAGCACCGTCCACCAGCCGTGGCCTCGCGCCGTGGCCCCCGCGGCATAGCCCAGCGCCCCGCCCACGCCGGCCGCGCTCATCACGATGATCCTGTTCCGGTAGGACCCGCCCCGGTCGGCCATGGAGGTGGCCATGGCGCCCATGGCCGGAAGTATGCCGAGCGCGATCTGCCCGGCGGCGAGCCCCACGAGGAGCGGGGTGATCACGACCACGGCCGTGCGCAGCATCGGCTCCCAGCGGAGCGTCGCGGGCGCCGGCCGTACCGTCTCCACCAGCCAGCCCGGGGCGGCATCCGTCAGCCGGTCGGCGACTCGCCGGAAAACCGGGGGCATCGCTCACCACGCTCAGCGCGGTGGTCTGCCGAGGCCGGGCGGCCGTTCCAGCCGGGACGGCGGCCGGACACCGTCCAGGACCGGGGCCGGATCGCGTGGCTCCGTGGGGTTCGCTTCGCCCTTCACGGCGCTGTCCTACCCGCATGCCCTGCGGGCTTATCTCCGCGTTTCCCGACGAACATTTGACCGTACGGTGACCTCACCGCCCGCCCTGCCGGGGTCCGGCTCCCCCGCCGACCAGGCCGGCGAACCTCTCGGGGCCGGGCAGGCCGTCGCCGGGACGCCGTTCAGGGAGACCGGCCGGACCGGACTGGAAGGGAACGCGGGGGACCGCATGCCGTACCGTCGTGCCATGTGCCGGAGCATCAAAACCCTTCGTGAACCGTACGCCAGCGACGTGACGGACGAGGATGTGCGTGCCGCCGCCCTCCAGTACGTCCGTAAGCTCTCCGGGTTCCGGGCGCCGTCCGCGCGCAACGCGGAGGCCTTCGACCGGGCCGTGAACGCCGTCGCCGCCGCGACGCAGATCCTCCTGCGGGACCTCCAGGTGACACAGACCTCCCGGCGGCGGCCACCGGAGTAGGCTCCCCGTCCACGGCTGACGGATTACCCGTAACGGGTGTTGAGTGCGCCCGCCCCTCAGCGTTTCCGGTGAATCCGGCCGACGCGCGTGGCGACACCGTAGGTCATCGGCCGCCGCCGATGCATGCTGGAGATATAGCGGACGAGTACATCAGCAGGCGGAAACTCACCCGACGCCCGAGGGGGGCAAGTATGAGCACTCCGGCCGATTCCAGTACGACCAGCGTCACCGCGACCACGGACGGCACCGCGACAGGCCGTACGGATGGTGCCGGCGGCGCGGTGAACCTGCTGGACCCCGAGCTGCTGCGCGACCCCTTCGGGGGATACTCGCGGATACGCGAGCAGGCGCCCCTGGTACGGGGTGCCTTCCTCGGATCCGCCTCGCCGATCTGGCTGGCCACCCGGTACGACGACGTGAAAATGGTGCTGAGCGACCCGAGGTTCGTCAACAACCCGGCGAACGTGCCGGGGATGGACGTGCAGAACATCCGCGAGAAGGAGCTCAAGGCGCGGGGTATCCCCCCGGAGTACGCGCGGTATGTGCTGGACAGCGTCCTGGACGCCGACGGCGCCGATCACCTTCGGCTGCGCAAGCTCGTCTCGCGCACGTTCACCGCGCGCCGGGTCTCCGAGCTGCGGCCCCGGGTGGAGGAGATCACCGAGGACCTCCTCGACAGACTCGCCGCCACGGCCCAGGACGGTGTGGTCGACCTGATCGAGCACTTCGCCTATCCCCTGCCGATCACCGTCATCTGCGAGCTGGTCGGCATCCCCGAGGAGGACCGCCCGCAGTGGCGGAAGTGGGGGAAGGCGCTGGTGACCATGGAGCCGGGCGGCTTCGGGACGGTGCTCCAGGAGATGATCGCGCACATCGAGGAGCTGATCGGACGGCGCCGCGCCGCACCCGGCGAGGACCTGCTCAGCGGCCTGATCCGTACCCATGACGAGGACGGTGACCGGCTCAGCGACACCGAGATGGTCACGATGGTCCTGACCCTGGTCCTCGCGGGGCACGAGACCACCGCTCACCTGATCGGCAACGGTACCGCCGCCCTGCTCACCCACCCCGACCAGCTCGACCTGCTCCGCGGTGAGCCGGAGCTGATGCCCCGTGCCGTCCACGAGCTGATGCGCTGGTGCGGTCCCGTCCAGGGGACCCGGATGCGCTACGCGGCCGAGGACCTCGACGTCGGGGGCATGCCAGTGAAGCGGGGCGAGGCGGTGATGGCCATGCTCGTGGGAGCCAACTACGACCCGCGCGAGTTCGACGCCCCCGAGCGGCTCGACATCACCCGCCAGCCGGACGGGCACCGGGAGAACCACGTCGGTTTCGGGTACGGCCTGCACTACTGCCTGGGCGCGGCACTGGCCCGCCAGGAGGGCGAGGTGGCGTTCGAGGCGCTGCTGCGCCGCTTCCCCGATCTCGCCCTCGCCGTGAAGCCGGAGGAGCTGGAGCGTCAGTTGATGCCGGCGTCGTGGCGGCTGGCGCGGCTACCGCTGAGGCTCGGGCCGGCTCGCTGACGGTGCCGATGGCTGGCAGCGCGGGTCAGCGAAGGTGCCGATGACCTGAACCAGTCGCCATACACCAGTAGACGGGTTGCCCTCGTGTGCCGTTCCTGCCGGGCCGAGACGTCGTGCTCTTTCACATGCTGTCGCAACACCGGGTGCGAAGTCGGAAAACCGAAGATCCGCCTTGTCGTAGTCGGGCAGATGCTTGCTCAGCAGGTGGAGTGTGTCGGCGTACGAGTTGAGATGTCCGGCGTGATCGCGGAAATGGAGGAGCAGCCAGAATTCAAAGCAGGGGCTGGAGATCGCGAGTTGTATTCCCATGCGCCGGGCGAGGGCTGCGGCCTCAGGGATGTTGCGGAACTCATCAACATCGAATACGCACCAGACCTCGTCAAAATCATCAGGTTCCTGCCGCTAGAGCGTTGCGGCATATGCAACGATCTCCGCCGGGGACTTCGCCCGATCCTTGATAATCACGTTTACAGCGGGGTTGCGCTCGCTGCGTTTGAGGCCGTCGATGTAAAGCTTTTCGGTCTTTGCCCCGCCAACCACCACAAGCAGCCGTTTGACCAAGTCTCTCCGCTGGCGGGCATCCCGTCTGATCTTGCCCTCGCGCCTGCGGCTAACCATGGGCGGTTTCTTGGCGTGCGGCGTTCTGGAAAACTTCCTCGTCGAGGAAGGGGACCGCGCGCACCGCTCCGCCCAGATAACGTCGTTCCCAGTTCAGGCCCTGCCTGGGTTTGAAGTCGGTGAGGGGAAACACAGCTGTCGCTCCGTCCTGGTCTTTTTCGGTGAACCACACCTCGTCGCGGTCAAGCAGCTCCTCCCCCCGGTGGCGGCTGAGCAGAGAGGCGTCATGGGTGGTGAACACGAGTTGGGCGCCTCGTGGATTGGTCGCCGGGCTCCGAAACAGCCGGACGAACTCACGGACCAGGAGCGGATGGAGGCTCCGGTCGAGCTCGTCGACGGCCAGCAGGGTGCCCGTGTCCAGGGCGTGCAGGATCACTCCGAGGTGGTCGAACCAGATCTGGGTGCCGCGGGACTCGTCCTCGAAGGGCAGGTCAAAACCGGCGCAGTGCCTGAAGGTAATGCGGGATCTGCCGGCGAGGTCCGTCGACTCCACGCGCATGCCATCGATGCCCAGGTCGGCGGCGCGGAGCAGGGAGACGACCCGGTCAGGCTCTCTTGTGAAGAGTGACAGCGAGACCTTCCGGCGTTCCCAGCTGTCGGCGGGATCCGCAAGCGAGACCGACTCCTTGAACCATCCGTAGACCGGCAGGAGTCGTTCGCTCGCGAGATGGGCGGCCACGCTGAGGAACAGGGCATTCGACCTGGTCAGCTCCTCGAATGTGCTCCGGGGACCTTTGAACGAGTCACCGAAGGAGATCTGCGAGCCGTGACGTTCGAAAAGAACCCGCCGTCGGCCGTGAGGATAGGTGAACAGCCATTCCTCGAGCACGTGCCGGTCATCAACGGCGAAGCCATACACGTGGCGCACTCCGTCGATTCGCAGATCCACTCCGAAGCTCGACTCGCCGGGACTGGAGGCGAAGGGCTCCCGGGGAACGCCCCCTATCGGGTCCCAGTGGGAGAAGGAGTCAAGGACAGCACGTCGCATGAAGGCGAGAGCGTCGAGGACGTTGGACTTCCCCGACGCATTCGCCCCGTAGACGGCGCAGATCGGCACAACCGAACAGGAGCGGTCATATACCGGAAGGAGAAGAAGCTCCTGCTCATCACGGATTGACCGATGGTTCGCCACTCGAAAGCTCAGCAGCATGGCACCTTCTACGGATTTCAACGCTTTTCTTACAAGAAGACTGCATGATCAGACTCCTAATCGTCATCATAGGCCGGACGGGACCTTCCTGAGGAACTATTAGCCGCAAGATCCTGTCCCGTGCTCAACAGAGCCTTTCCGGCGGCCTATGACGGCGAGCGATGTCCATGACACGGCGGCGAAAAGTGTGTTTCGCGGACATGTCGGAGGCGTTGTACCAGTTCTAACGTGCGCTGAAAGGACCGGTGAGCTAGGTCACACAAGGAGTCCCCCCATGGTCATATCCCTCCCAGCGCGGCCGTCGCGAGCCGCCCTCATCCTGCTGGCCGTACTACTCGGACTGTCCGGCCTGGCCGGTACGGCCCTGACCGCGGCTCCCGCGCGAGCGGCGTCGCTGGTCCAGGTCAGCTCGTTCGGCAGCAACCCCGGCAACCTCGCCATGTACAGCTACCGCCCCGACGGCCTGGCCGGCGGCCGCCCGCTCGTGGTGCTGCTGCACGGCTGCACACAGAACGCCAGCGGATACTTCTCCAACTCGGGGTGGCGCAAGTACGCCGACCAGTGGGGCTTCGCCCTCGTGGTCCCGCAGACCAACAGTTCCAACAACTCGTCGAGCTGCTTCAACTGGTTCGAGACCGGCGACACCACCCGGGGACAGGGCGAGGCGGCCTCGATCCGCGCCATGGTCGGCTACGCGGTCGCCAACTACGGGACCGACGCCTCACGCGTCTACGTCACCGGCCTGTCGGCGGGCGGGGCCATGTCGGCGGTCATGCTGGCCACCTACCCGGACGTGTTCGCCGGCGGCTCGGTCGGGGCCGGGATCGCGTACCGCTGCGCGGCCGGCCTGACCCAGGCGTCCTCCTGCCAGTACAACGCCACGAGCAAGACCCCGCAGCAGTGGGGCGACCTGGTGCGCAACGCCTACTCCGGCCACTCGGGACCGTACCCGCGCGTCGCCATCTGGCAGGGCCTGTCCGACTACACGGTCAAGCCGGTCAACGCCACGCAGCTGCGCGACCAGTGGACGAATGTGCGGGGCGTCTCACAGACCCCCACCTCCACACAGTCACTCACCGGCGGCACCTCGCTGAAGGTGTACGGAAACAACGACGTGCGCCTGTACGAGATCAACGGGATGGGACACGGCCTGCCGGTCAAACCGGGCAGCGCCGCCGACCAGTGCGGCACCGCGGCGGCGTACTTCCTCGACACCATCTGCTCGGCCTACCACGACGCGCGGTTCTTCGGCCTGGACGGCGGAACCCAGCCGGACCCGACCCCGACCCCGACCGTCACGCCGACCCCCACGCCCACGCCGACCGTGCCCCCGACCTGCGCGACAGCGAACAACTACGTCCACACCACCGCAGGCCGGGCCTATCAGTCCGGCGGCTACGTCTACGCCAACGGATCCAACGACGCCATGGGCCTGTGGAACGTCCTCACCGTCCACACGCTCAAGCAGACCGGTCCGAACTACTGGGTCCTCGCGGACGGCCAGTGCTGACACGCCCGTGAGCCCGCGTCCCGGCCAGGCACCGTCCGGCCGGGACGCGGGCGCGTAAACACTCGCACCGTGAGCTACGTCACGAATTAGCCACGAAAAGGCGATATAAGGTATAAAAAGGGATAAAAGTCCCTCGGTAGGGGAGATCTCATCCCCGCACATGTCCGAGTGATCGCAAAGGATCGCCCTCGCCGTACCCTCGCAGCGGTTGAGCCCTTCTCCGGCCGGCACCTCCCGATCACGCGGATGACACCTTCGCCACCCATCGGAGAGCCGTGCATGAGTAAGGACAGCAGCGCACACACCGACTTCGAGCTCGACCTCACCTTCGACGAGACCCGCCGTCGTGCCGCGGTCATCGCGGCCCTCGGGACGGGGTGGGATCCGCTGGCGGTGATGCGGGGCGAAGAGGAGGCATACGACCTGCTCTACTCCGGTCTCGACGAGCACCAGCAGGAGACCTACGACATGCTCGTGGCCTCCGGCGTCCTCCCGCTGAGGGGACCGGGCCGTGCTGCCGATTGATCCGCACGCCGATCTCGGACGCAGGGCCTGGGTGCCCTGCCCCGGGTGCCACGACCACAGGGGCTGCCCGACCTGCCAGGAGGGCCGGAACTGCGGGGAGCACTGGCGCTACCTCATCGGCAACACCGGGAACCGCCTGCACCTGCAGTGCCCGGGCTGCACCCACCTGTGGGAGCACGAGACCCACTTCGGCGCCGGCGGAACCGCCCCGTTCTGACCGCCCTGTGACAGCCGACCCGTGACGGGGCGCCCCGGTCGCGGGGAGACCTCGACCGGCCCGGCCCGGTGCGATTCCGTTTGATCTCATGCCCGTTTCCCGGCAGCATCGGAATGCTCCGCCTCACGACGGCCACATCCGGAACGGACACGCGTGACACACATCGGCTTCGCCACTCCCCCGACGCTGCCGCCGGCCAACGGCTACAGCCACGTCGCCACCGTCCCGCCGGACAGCCGGCTCGTCTGGACCTCGGGCCAGGTCCCGATCTCCGCGGACGGGACACCGGCCGCCGCCGGCGACTGGGAGGCGCAGACCCGCCTGGTCATGCGGAACGTCGGAGCCGCGCTCGAAGCCGGCGGCGCCACCTGGGACGACGTTTTCAAGTTGACGATCTACGTCGTCGACACCTCGGCCCTGCCCACCGTCCGGGCCGTACGCGACGAGTTCGTCAACCTGGAGCGTCCCCCGACGAGCTCACTCGTGCAGGTCGCGGGCCTCTTCCGGCCGGACATCCTGATCGAGATCGAGGCGGTGGCCGCGGTCCCCACAGCCTGACGCCCATCGCGAGGACCGTGGTTCCCGCACCGCGGGCCCCCACATGTGGACCGTGGCATCAGGCATCCTGATGGAACCGCTGCTCTGGCTCCGCCCGCGGGGGCCATCGGTGTGGTGGTTGGCCGGGGCAGTGACGGGCATACCGACCTCATCGCCGGCTAGGGGGAGAGCAGGGAGGTGCCGGCCATGGGCCTGACGGCGGGAATCTTCGCGGGCGCGGCGGGCACCACCGCGCTGGATGCCGTCACCTACCTGGACATGGCCGTACGCGGTCGCCCGGCGAGCGAGCTGCCCGCCCGGGCCGCCGGCGAGCTGGCCGACCGGGCCGGTGCCGACCTCGGCTCCGGAGAGGCCGCGGCCAGCAGGCGCGAGGGGGTGGGCGCGCTGCTCGGCTACGCGGCGGGTCTGGGAGTCGGCGCGCTCTACGGGCTGCTCGCCGGGGATCGGCGTCTTCCCCTGCCGGTGGCCGCCCTGGGACTGTCGGTGGCGGCGATGGCCGCCGGGGACGCCCCTCTCACCGCGCTCCGGCTGACCGACCCGCGTGACTGGGATATGACCTCGTGGATGAGTGACGCCGTCCCGCATCTGGTCTACGGGCTGACGGCCGCGGTGGTCTACCGGCGTCTGACCCGGCCCTGACCTCGTCCCGGGCACGGCCGGTGTGGCGTCCTCGGTGGCGGGCAGGCTCCGCTCGTGGAGGTGGAGGCGACGGGGGGGGTGAGCTCTCATGATGCGGGTGGGGACGTCCGGCTGGCAGTACGCCGACTGGCGCGGGGTGCTGTATCCACCCGGCCTGCCCCAGCGGCTCTGGCTGGAGCGGTACGGCGAGTGCTTCGAGACGGCCGAGAACAACGCCACCTTCTACCGGCTGCCGGCACGCCGGACGTTCGAGGACTGGAGGGATCGGACCCCGGACGGGTTCGTGATGGCGGTCAAGGCGAGCCGCTTCCTTACCCATGTCAAACGTCTGAAGGACCCCGAGGAGCCCGTCGAACGTCTGCTGGCGGCGGCCGAGGGCCTGGGGACCAAGCTCGGGCCGGTCCTGCTGCAGCTCCCGCCGACGTTGACGGCGGATCCCGTACGGCTCGGCGCGTGCCTGCGCCGTTTCCCCTCCCATGTGCGTGTCGCCGTCGAACCGAGGCACGCGTCCTGGTGGAGTGACGACGTGCGCGAGGTGCTCTCGTCCCACGGGGCGGCCCTGTGCTGGGCCGACCGGCTGGGCCGCCCGCAGACGCCCCTGTGGCGGACCACCGACTGGGCCTACCTCCGCTTCCACGAGGGCCTGGCCACCCCCTGGCCTTCGTACGGCGACGGCGCGCTCCGTTCCTGGCTGCGTCGCCTGGCCGAGGCGTGGGACGAGCGCTGCGACGTCTACGTGTACTTCAACAACGACCCGGGGTCGGCTGCGGTACGCAACGCCGTCCGGTACGCGGAACTCGCACACACCGCCGGCTGGCCGGTGAGCCGTACCTCCGCCCGGCTCCCGGCCGGATGATCGGTGCGGGCCGGGATGCGCGGTCGGATTTAATCCGTTTTAAGTGATTTGTTGAGCTAGAGAAGAAAATCCCTGTTCGCACGGCGAGTAATGCCAATTATTTACATTTGTCATTATTACGTCTTACCGTGCGGCCATACGTGATATCCGAATGAGGCAGGGACGCCCACCCCCTCCTGAGGAGACCCCGTGCAGAACACTCGGATGAGTATGCCCCACCGATTAACCGTGGTCCTGTCCGCGACCCTGACCATCCTCCTGGGCGCGCTCGGCCAGAGCGCGAGCGCCGCTCCGACGGCCCCCCTGGCCGACGCCTTCGCGGGTGCCGCCACTGCCTACGACGTGCCGCGTGACCTGCTCGTCGCACTGGCCTACGCCGAGACCCATCTCGACGGGCACGGTGGCCAGCCGAGCGCGAGCGGCGGGTACGGGGTGATGCACCTCGTCAGCAATCCGACCACCCACACCCTGGAGCGAGCAGCAAAGATCACCGGGGAACCGGTGACGGCGCTGCGGAAGGACGACGCGGCCAACATCCGGGGCGGCGCCGCGGTGCTGCGGTCCTACGCCGACGAGCTCGGACTCGACGCCGCCGCCAGGAAGGACGCCGGGCGCTGGTACGAGGCCGTGGCCAGGTACGGCAACGCCTCGACCGCGGAGGTGGCGCGGCTGTACGCCGACACCGTCTACGACTTCCTCGGCAGGGGCGTCGAGGCCGCCGTCCGGAGCGGCGAGGTCGTGACGGTCCGGCCGCAGGCGGTCCAGGCAGACCTCGGCGCCTATGCCCGGACGCTCAACCTGAACGCCCAGGCCGCCGGCCCCGACTATCCGAGCGCGAGCTGGGTGGCCGCCAACTCCGGCAACTACACCGCCTCCAGCCGCCCGTCGAGCTACGCGATCGACCGGGTCGTCATCCACGTGACCCAGGGGTCGTACGCCGGCACGATCTCCTGGTTCCAGAATCCCAGCGCTCAGGTCTCGGCGCACTACGTCGTCCGGTCCTCCGACGGCGCCGTCACGCAGATGGTGCGCGAGAAGGACGTCGCGTGGCACGCCGGGAACTGGAGCTACAACACCCGGTCCGTCGGGATCGAACACGAGGGCTTCGTCAGCGACGCGTCGTGGTTCACCGACGCGATGTACCGCGCCTCGGCGGCGCTGACCCGCACCATCTGCGACCGGTACGGCATCCCCAAGGACCGCACCCACATCATCGGGCACAGCCAGGTGCCGGGGGCCACCCACACCGATCCGGGGTCGTACTGGAACTGGACCACCTACATGCGGTACGTCACCGGCGGGAGTGTTCCCCCTCCCGCCAAGTACTGGGTGGACACCCATTCCGCGGCACCGGGCTACTCCTCTCCCGGCGGCACGCGCACGGGGACGCTGAACAAGGGGACCAACTACGTCTACTGCCGCACCTGGGGACCGAACGTCCAGGTCGGCAGCGACTACAACCACTGGTGGCTGAAGACCGATCTCGACTCGGGCAGTCCGTGGCAGAACCAGTGGGTGTCGGCGTACTACCTCGCACGCTGGGGCAACGACGTGGCCAAGGACAACAGCGGCAACGACATCCGCAACTGCTGACCGGACAGGCTTGAGCGCGCGGATCAGCAGGTCGCGGGCCGTACGCGACAGGGCTCGGCCCCGCTCGACCGGGCACGGGGCGCCGGGAATAATCCGCGTGTCACGGCGTTCAGCATGATTGAAACTTCAATGACATGGAGAATGGTGAACACGATGCAGTTCGGGATCTTCACCGTAGGCGACGTCACCACGGATCCCACCACGGGCAGGACGCCGAGCGAGCGCGAGCGGATCAAGGCGATGGTCGCCATAGCGCTCAAGGCCGAGGAGGTCGGGCTCGACGTCTTCGCGACCGGCGAACACCACAACCCGCCCTTCGTGCCGTCGTCGCCGACGACCATGCTCGGCTACATCGCCGCGCGGACCGAGCGGCTCATCCTCTCCACCGCCACGACCCTGATCACCACCAACGACCCGGTCAAGATCGCCGAGGACTTCGCGATGCTGCAGCACCTGGCCGACGGGCGCGTCGACCTGATGCTGGGCCGGGGCAACACCGGGCCGGTCTACCCGTGGTTCGGGCAGGACATCCGCCAGGGCATCCCGCTGGCCATCGAGAACTACGCGCTGCTGCACCAGCTGTGGCGCAAGGACGTCGTGAGCTGGGAGGGCCGTTTCCGCACCCCCCTGCAGTCGTTCACCTCGACGCCCCGGCCTCTCGACGGGGTCGCGCCGTTCGTCTGGCACGGTTCGATCCGCAGCCCGGAGATAGCCGAGCAGGCCGCCTACTACGGCGACGGGTTCTTCGCCAACAACATCTTCTGGCCCAAGGAGCACTTCATCCGCCTGATCGAGCTGTACAGGGAGCGTTTCGCCCACTACGGCCACGGCACTCCGGAGCAGGCCGTCGTCGGGCTCGGCGGCCAGGTGTTCATGCGGAAGAACTCCCAGGACGCCGTGCGGGAGTTCCGCCCCTACTTCGACAACGCGCCTGTGTACGGCCACGGCCCGTCGCTGGAGGAGTTCACCGACCAGACCCCGCTCACGGTGGGCAGCCCGCAGGAGGTCATCGACAAGACCCTGACCTTCCGGGACTCCTTCGGCGACTACCAGCGCCAGCTCTTCCTGATGGACCACGCCGGCCTGCCGCTGAAGACCGTGCTGGAGCAGCTCGACATTCTCGGCGAGGAGGTCGTGCCCGTCCTGCGCAAGGAGTTCGCGTCCGGTCGGCCGAGCCAGGTGCCGGACGGCCCCACCCATGCGGCGCTCGTCGCCCGCCGCGACGCCGGTGACGGGACGGAGTCGCCCGTCCCCGCCGGCTCCCCGGCCTGATGACCGTCCCGTGGCGGACCCCGTCCCTGGGACGGGGTCCCGCACCGAAAGGATTCCGATGAAGCCCCTGAAGCTCGTGGTCGTCTCGGCCGGTCTCAGCCGGCCGTCGTCAACGCGCCTGCTGGCCGACCGGCTGGCCGAGGCGACCGAGCGGCGCCTGGCGGACGGGGAGGCCGCGGTCGAGGTGCGCGTGGTGGAGCTGCGCGACCTCGCCGGCGACATCGCCAACGCCATGGTGACCGGCTTTCCGGCCGCCGCCCTCCGCGAGGCCATCGAGGCCGTCACGGAGGCGGACGGCGTCATCGCGGTGACGCCGATCTTCACCGCCTCCTACAGCGGCCTGTTCAAGTCGTTCTTCGACGTGATCGACAACACCGCGCTCACCGGAAAGCCCGTGCTGATCGCGGCGACCGGTGGTACGGCGCGGCACTCGCTCGCCCTCGAGCACGCCCTGCGCCCGCTCTTCGTCTACCTGCGCGCGCTCGTGGTACCCACCGCCGTGTACGCGGCGTCGGAGGACTGGGGCACCGGCGGGGACGCGCGCACCGACGGCCTGGCCGCCCGCGTCGTCCGCGCGGGCGGCGAGCTGGCCGGTCTGATGCTGCGCCGGCCGCCCGCCGCCGGACCGATCGACGCCGGGCGGCTCGACGATGTCGTCCCGTTCGAGCAGCAGCTCGCGGCGTTGCGCCCCTGAAGACGTGAACCACGTGGCCACTCTCGACGGCGATCCCGTCGTGGTGATCGGCCGCGCCGGTTCACGGCATCGCGGGTTCCTCGTCGGCCGAGAAGACTTCGCCGTTACCGGGCACGCCGACTCCACGCCAGGAGAAGGGGACTCCGTGGGCCACATCCAGGTCGGGGCCGTCCATCAGCTGGAAGTGCACATGCGGCTCGGTGGAGTTGCCGGAGTTTCCGCAACGGGCCAGCGGCTGGCCCGCGCGGACCCGGTCACCCTCACGGACGGCCAGCGAGCCACGCTGAAGGTGGTCGCGGTGGCGGTTGGTGGTACGCACGACGGTGGCGTCGGCGACGGCTAGGAGCGGGGCGCCGAAGGCCGGGAAGTCGCGGTTGCGGCGGACGACGGGCCACCAGCCGAAGCGGGGACGGGCCTGATCCTCCGGCTCCGCCACGATGTCGATGGCGTATGACTGGCCGTAGCCGTGGGTGCCGTGACTGGGGACCTTGTCGGCCGGGCTGTTGAGGGCGGGCCAGCGGCCAGTGACCGGCAGGCCGACCTCGACGGCCCGCGAGGGGTCGGGCAGGACGGGCTGCCGGTTCACCGCGAACTGCAGGACGATCGCCAACCCCAGCGGGATCCAGCCCCACATCCAGGAGAAGTCGAAGAAGAACCCCGCCACGAGCTGCGCGAAGAAGAGCACCCAGCAGCAGCGGTAAAGGATCACGAATGTCTTGCGTATGAGCACTCTCCAGGGATCGTGTGCCGGACGGGTTCAGGGCCGGGAGGCGGCCAGCACCACCAGCAACGGGACCATCCGTCCCGGAGGGACCTGGTAGCGGCCCCGGCCCACGACGTGCAGCCAGGCTCGGGCCTCACCGGCAGACCGCCTCTCCCTCGAAAAACCGTTTGTCACCGGTGCCGCTCACTGGGAAGATCGCGTCCCTATGAGCCGCCCCGTCATCTCCGAGATCCCGACCGGCCCCGTGGCCGTCCCCGCCGTCGTCGCGGCGCTCGCCGGCGGCGACACCGTCACTCCGGTGTGGCGCAACGAGCTCGGCGGCCTGACGTTGACATGGCGTGACGGTCGCCCCCGTGCCCACCCGGGCGGGAGAACTCGCGACCGACGTACCGAGACCTCCCACAGCGGCAGGTCGTCGGCGCACTGGAGCAGCAGGTCGAGCATCTTGTAGTTGGTGATCAGCACGTCGGGCCTGGCCCGCCGGATGTCGGCCCGTTTGGTCAGCACGTGGCCGAACTCGGTGGAGGGCGTGTCGCCGATGTAGAGACCGGCGCTCACCCCGGACAGCGCCGGGCCGTCGAGGTAGGAGCTGATCCGGTGCGCCTGGTCGGTGGCCAGGGCGTTCATCGGGTAGAGCAGGATCGCTTTCACCCCCGAGACGCCGCTCTCGCGGGCACGCCGACTCCGCCTCAGGGGACTTCATCCCGGAGATCGGGTCAGAGGGCTTTGAGGAAGCTCGCGGCGATCGGTGCCGCCGCCCTGCCGCCGCTTCCGCCGTTCTGGACGAACACCGCGAAGGCCAAGGGGCCGCGGTAGCCGATGAACCAGGAGTGCGGCTCCGCCCCGTCGACCTCGGCGGTGCCGGTCTTACCGGCGGTGTCCGGCGGGAGGCCGGCCTGGGCGGCCGTGCCCTGGGTCACCACGGCGCTCATCATCGCGCGCAGGCCGGCGGCCACGTTTTCGTCCAGCGGCACCGGGGGCGGTGAGTCGGCGGCGGGGTCGGCGGTCATGGTCGCGGGTTTCCAGACGCCGCTCGCGACCGCGGCGGCGACCTCGGCCATGCAGAGCGGGCTGGCCTGCACCGAGTTCTGGCCGATGGCGTCGGAGCCCAGCTCGTCCGGGACCCCCTCCGGCCTGATCCGGCAGGAGCTCAGGCCTGGCTTCTCCCGGAATCCGAAGCGGTCGGCGGCCTCGGCGCGCAGCCGATCCTCGCGCAGCCGCTCGTAGGCCTGCTGGACGAAGGTGGTGTTGCAGGAGAGCGCGAAAGCCATGGTGAGGGTCACGGTGCCGTGATCGGCTCCGCCGTCGTTGGTGAAGCCCCTGGCGTTCGGGATGGTGTAGGCCGCCGGGCACGCGACCGGCGACTCCGGGGTAAGGCCGCTGCGGAGCAGCGCGGCGGCGGTCACCACCTTGAACGTCGAACCGGGCGGATAGAGGCCGTTGAACGCCAGCTTGCCGCCCAGCGTGTCCGCCACCGCGCGCACCTGGCGGGTCTGGACGTCCACGGCCACGATCGCGGCGGGCCGTTCGACGCCGTCCAGAGCACGGGCGGCGGCGGCCTGCACGGGTTGGGAGATGGTGCTCCGCGTCGCCGCGGGCGATGGGGCCGGAGAGGCCAGCAACACCCGGCCCGAGGACACTTCCTCCAGCGCCAGATCGACCGCCGTGTCGTCCAGCCCGGTGAAGTAGTCGCCCGCCCTGCTGTCACGGGGGAACGGCAGACCCTCCCGGGTGAGTGTGGCCGGTCGGTGGACCTGGGTCTCCTTGAGCCGCAGGCTCCCGCCGTCCTTGAGCAGAGGGTGCAGCGTCTCCGGTGCCCAGAGCACCTTCCAGGTGCCGGCCCGCAGCGTCAGATGCAGGGCCGAGGAGAACACCCACCGGCCCAGCCCTGTCACCTCCCGCACCCCCCGGAAGGAGACCTCGGCCGCCTCCTCACCCTGACGGCGCAGCTCGCCGGGATTGAGGGACAACGACGAGACGCGCAGTTCGGCGTCGAACCGCCGGTGCCGTTCGGCGAAGTCGGCCGGCGGGTCGGCGACCAGGCCGATCATGGAGGAGAGGTCACCGGCCTGCCAGGCGGCGAAATACCTCGTCGCGGTCTGACCGGGGTCACCCGGTGAGGTCGGTGTGGGGGTGAGCGTGGCCGTGGGGGCCGGAATGAGAGTGAAGGCACGGGTCGGGGCGGACGACGGGTCCCCAGCCGTCCTGCCGGGGACGCCGGACCGCTCCGGTAAGGAGGCCACCACCTCGCTCGGAGCGACCATCAGCGCGTACACAGCGATAACAATGAGCGCGGCCACCGCAGTGATCATTACGAGGAGCCATCGCCTGCGCATGCCGTTCCCCCTGGGCTCCCACGGGTGGGTATCAGCGACGGCCCCGGATGAACCGGAGCCCGTCCGACCGGGCGGGAATCCCGATCACGCCGAGACCCGGATCTTACGCCAGCCGGAGGAAACGAAAGGCGTTTGGCCTGATTTCCCGGTAATGGCATGCTCTTGTCCAAGATTCGGCGCGTCTCCCACCCGCCATACGGCGGGGCATGGATCGCCGAACCAGTCCGAGCGGGCTCCGTACCCGAGGGGAAACACAATGACTGGTACGGCCCTGCGGCCGGGCGACCCGGTGGCCCTTGGTCCGTATGCGCTGGAGGCTAGGATCGGCGAGGGCGGCCAGGGCACCGTCTATCTAGGCCGGGATCAGGCCGGTGAGCGGGTCGCGGTCAAGATGCTGCACCCGAGGTTCGCCGCCGACCCGACCGGCCGGCTGCGCTTCCAACGGGAGATCGCCGTCGCCCGGCAGATCGCCGAGTTCTGCACCGCCCGGGTGCTCGACACCGGAGAGAGCGGCGACCATCTCTACGTGGTCAGCGAGTTCATCGACGGGCCGTCGCTGGAACAGGCCGTCAAAAGCGAGGGACCGCGCGGCGGCACCGCCCTGCAGCGCATCGCGATCAGCACCGCCACCGCGCTCGTCGCGATCCATCAGGCCAACATCGTGCACCGCGACTTCAAACCGGCCAACGTGCTTCTCAGCTCCGACGGCCCACGCGTCATCGACTTCGGCATCTCCAAGGCGCTGGACGTCACGCTCGCCCACACCAGCGGCGTCGTCGGAACGCCGGCCTACATGTCGCCCGAGCAGATCCACGGTGAGCCCGCCGCCGCCCCCTCGGACGTGTTCAGCTGGGCCGTGACGATGGTGTTCGCCGCCACCGGCGCGCCCGCGTTCGGTGAGGACACCATCCCTGCCGTGCTCCACCGCGTCCTCACCGCCGAGCCCGACCTGTCGGGGGTGCCGGAGGGCATGCGGCCGCTGCTGCACGCCTGCCTGGCCAAGGTTCCCACCGACCGCCCCCAGGCCTCCGACCTGCTGTTCCAGCTGATCCGCCAGCCTTCGACGAGCGTCTCCACAGCACAGCCCGAGCAGGCTCCGCCACCCCTGCGATCTCCGAGCCTTGAGCAGTCGCCACGTCTCGGGCAGGCTCCTGGACTTGAGCAGTCCGCACCACCTGGGCGGGACACCGCGCCTCAGCACCCGCAACCACCCGGTCCCACCGCCCCTGCCTTCCCCTCCGGTCTGCCGACGGGATTCCCGGGCGCGACCGTGCCGAGCGGGTCAGGCCGGTCACGTCCGTGGCTGATCGGAGCCGCCGCCGTCACCGCCGCCGCCGTGGTCTCCGCCGGAGTCTTCGTGCTCCCGCCGCTGCTGTCCGGGACCGGAGAGGGACCTACCGACCCCAGCTCCGTCGCGCTGACCGGCTCTCCACCGATCTCCAGCATCTCCCCTTCCTCAGACAGGTCGGCACCCCCCATTGTCTCCCCGTCCCCCGAGGGCTCGGCGACCCCGCAGACCACGCGGTCGCCGTCTCCCGCCGCCACCCCCACCCCGGTCGGCGGGGACGGGAAGAGCGCGCCGGTCGGCGGCCCGCTGCGCGGCCACCGCGACGACCTGCAGGCGGTGGCGATCGCCCGGGTCGGCGGCAGATCCGTCATCGTCTCCGGCGCCAACGACCGCACCGTCCGGTTGTGGGACCTGGCCACCCGCAAACCGCTGGCCACGCTCACCGGGCACACCAACTGGGTCCGCTCGGTCGCGGTCACCGAACTGGACGGCCGGACGATCGCGGTGTCCGGCGGCGACGACGGGACTGTGCGCCGCTGGGACCTCGCCACGCGCAAGGCCGTCGGCGGGCCCATCGACGCCGCCGCCCCCGTCTTCTCCCTCGCCCTGAGCGAGCTCGACGGCGAGCCCGTCGTGGTGACCGGTGGTCGCGACGGGAGACTGCGCCTGTGGAACCTCAGGACCGGCGCCGCGATCGGCAAGGCCCGCCGGGCCGCCGACGGCGCGGTGTTCGGGCTGGCGACCGCCGAACTCGACGGCGAGCCGGTCGTGTTCACCGGGGGCGCCGACGGAACGGTGCGCCGCTGGCCACTCCGCTCAGGCTCCGGCGAGACGCTCCTCACCCAGCGTGGCCAGATCTCCGCCGTCACCACGGCTGAGCTGGACGGCAGGCTCGTTGTGCTGTCGGCCGGTGGCGCTCAGGAGATCCACATCGACGACGCCGCCGGCGCCGGTGAGGCACGCCCACCGATCCTGGACCACAACGGCTGGGTCTACTGCCTGGCGGTCGGCCAGGCAGGGTCGCTCACCGTCGTCGTCTCGGGCAGCAACGACGCCACCGCCCAGGTGCACGACCTCGACACCGGGGCGGCGGTGGGCAGGCCGTTCAAGGCCCACGACCACAACGTGTTCGGCGCCGCGGTGGCTGAGCTCAACGGACGCCCCATCGCGGTCACCGGCGGCGGTGACGACACCGTACGGATCTGGCGTCTCGGCTGACATGCCCGGCCCCTGTCACAGCCGCCGTCGCCGCCGGCTGTGGCAGGGCGCCGTTCTGTCCGCCGATCCGCAGATCCTTGCCCCCGTTTTTCGAATCGGCCATCGTTACCATCGTGACGTGCGACGGGCAGCGCGTGGAGCCTGCCCCGCTGGGTGGTGGACACCCGGTAGATCGCGTCCGGGTTGGGCCACCAGGCGGAACGGGCCGCGCGTGCCGCGCGGGCTCGCGGGGCCGTCAGATGAGGCTTCCGTTCCTCCTTAGAGCGAAATATCGTGCGATCTCAGCGTTGATGTCCTTCGCGTGGCTGGTCAGGAAGAAATGGCCACCGGAGTAGACCCGCAGATCGAAGTCGCCCGTGGTGTGAGCGGACCAGGCGCGGGCCTCGTCGAGCGTGGTCTTGGGGTCGGCGTCGCCGGTCAGCACGGTGATGGGGGCCCGCACGGTGGCACCGGGCTCGCAGACGTAGGTCTCGACCGCCCGGTAGTCGCTCCGCGTGGCGGGCAGCACCATGCGGAGCAGCTCGTCGTCGCCCAGCACGCTCGAGTCGGTGCCGTTCAGCCGCTTCAGCTCGGCCACGATGCCGTCGTCGTCGCGCAGGTGCACGCTCTCCGCCCGGCGCGTCGACGGCGCCCGCCTGCCGGAGGCGAACAGGCCGAAGGGGACCGTGTCCGCGTCCCGTTCAAGGCGGCGGGTCACCTCGAAGGCCAGAATCGCGCCCATGCTGTGCCCGAACAGCGCGAGGGGCCGGTCCGTCCACGACCGGAGCACCCGGGCGATCTCGTCGGCGAGGGCGCCGATGTTCTCGATGCATCGCTCGCCCCGCCGGTCCTGGCGGCCCGGATACTGTACGGCGAGCACGTCCACCGTCGGTGACAGCGCCTGGGAGACGGGGAAGTAGAAGCTCGCGGAACCGCCGGCGTGCGGGAGGCAGACCAGCCGGGCGTCGGCCCCGTTGGCGGGGTGGAAACGCCGGATCCACAGATCGTCATTGGTGCTCATCGTCTCTCCATCGTTTGTGTTCGGTAGGTCACAGCGGGATGTTGCCGTGGTGGCCACGGTCCATGGGGGCCGCGGCGAGCGCCTCGGCGAGCCTGCGCCGGGTCACCGCCGGGTCGATCACCTCGTCGACGACGCCGATGTCCATCGCGCGGCCCACTCCGCCGGCCACCCTCGTCTGCTCCTCGATGAGCCGCGCGCGCAGCGCCTCCCGCTCGTGGTCGGGCGCGGCGGCCAGCTTCTTCCTGTGCAGGATGCCGACGGCCGCCTCCGCGCCCATCACCGCCACCTCGGCCTGCGGCCAGGCGAACACGGCGGTCGCGCCGAGCGACCTGGCATTCATCGCGATGTAGGCGCCGCCATACGACTTGCGGGTGACCAGGGTGACGCGCGGCACCACCGACTCGCCGAAGGCGTGCAGCAGCTTCGCGCCCCTGCGGACCACGCCGTCCCATTCCTGCCCCACGCCGGGCAGGTAGCCGGGCACGTCGACCAGCACGACCAGCGGCACGCCGAACGCGTCGCACATGCGCACGAACCGTGAGGCCTTCTCCGCGCTCAGCGAGTCCAGGCAGCCGCCCTTGCGCAGCGGGTTGTTCGCGATCACGCCGACGGTCCGTCCGCCCAGCCGGCCGAGGCCGACCACGATGTTGGGCGCCCATCTGGGCTGGAGCTCCTCGAACACCTCGGGGTCCAGGATCTCCCTGACCAGCGGCCGCACGTCGTAGGCCCGGCGGGGCCGCTCGGGCAGCAGTGCCCGCAGGTCCTTCTCCTCGCGGACGGCCCGCAGGTCGAAGTGTCCGGGGCCGGCGAACAGCGAGGTGATGCTCCGCGCCCTGGCGAAGGCCTCGCTCTCGGAGCCGGTCGTGACGTGAACGACCCCCGACTTACGGCCGTGCGCCTCGGCCCCGCCGAGGCTCTCCATGTCGATGTTCTCCCCGGTGACGCTGCGGACGACGTCGGGCCCGGTCACGAAGACCCGGCCGGCGGACGACATGATCACCACGTCTGTCAGGGCGGGCCCGTAGGCGGCGCCGCCCGCGGCGGGTCCGAGCACCACCGAGATCTGCGGTACTTTGCCCGAGGCCCGGATCATCGCCGCGAACACCTGCCCGACGGCGTTGAGTGCCTCGACTCCCTCGGCCAGCCGGGCGCCGCCCGAGTGCCACAGGCCGATCACGGGGCAGCGCTCGCGCACCGCGGCCTCGATGGTGTCGACGATGTGCCGGCAGCCCTCGCTGCCCATCGCACCGCCCATCCTGGTGCCGTCGGTGCAGTAGGCGTAGGCCTTCCTGCCGCCGATGGTGCCGTGGATGGCGTAGACGCCGCTGTCGTCGGGGGTGTGCGGCACGGGCATCGAGCCGATGTCGAACAGCCGGCCCAGGCGCAGGAGCGGGTCGCGGGGATCGACGTCCTCGACTTCACGCAGGTGGTGTAAGTCGGCCTCGACGGGGGGCGCGCTGAGGTCAGCGGACATTGGTACTCCTGGGAGTCGGTGAGGTGGAGACGGTGCACGGTCCCCGAACGAGCCGCGGGTGGAGCGGATCGCTGTCAGCGGGCCGTCGCGACGGCCGCGCGCGAGGTTCTCGGCCCGGGGATCTCGATGTTCCGGAAGCCGACGAGACGTGCCCGGCGGACGGCGGAGCGGACGGCCGACAGGGCCGCCGTCTCGACGTCGTGTTCGATGCCGGCCCCCCAGAAGGTCCTCCCGTCGATGCGGCATTCGGCGTAGACGGCCACCGCGGTCTCGGGAGCCCGGTCCCTGGGCGCGCCGACGCCGGTGCGGTGCACGGCCCGGACGTCGACGCCCCTGCGGGCCAGCATCGCCCGGGTGGTCTCGACGGCGTCGGTTCTCGTGCCGCCGACGTCGAACGGTTCGCCGTCGATGTGGAGCACGGTCGCCATCTGCTCGCCGCTGGAGGCCAGCGGGGCGGAGAGGCGTGCCACCGACAGGTACTCGCGTTCGAAGAGCTCCCCGACCCGGTCGGGCGTGATCTCCATGCCTTCCTGGTCCGCCTGCCGCTGGACGACCTGCGCGAAGTCGATCTGCAGGTCGCGTGGCAGGTGCAGGCCGTGCCAGGTGCTCATGACGTAGGCCACGCCGCCCTTGCCCGACTGGCTGTTGATCCGTACGACCGCCTCGTAGGTGCGGCCCACGTCCGCGGGGTCCACCGGCAGGTCCGGCATGGCCCAGGAGAGTTCCCCGCCGCCGCGAGAGATGACGTCCGAGCCATTCGATCTGGTCGGCGAAGACGTTGGGCAGGGTGCGTTCGACGGTCGTGGGGAAGTTGAGGATGATCTCCCGTCCCGGCTCGGGCTGCCAGACGTCCATGACGGCCTCGCAGACCTCCAGGGAGAAGTCCAGCTCCGTGTCGTTGAAGAGCTCGGGGGAATACTGGAATCCGAGGTCGCAGCCGGCCAGCGTCTTGTCGGCGTATTTCATCATCAGCCTGGTGCCCTGGACGGCGAGGTCCTTGCACTCGTCTCTGGTCATGCCGAACACCAGTTTCCTGAATGTCGGCGATGTCGCGTTGTAGAGGTGGATCGTGGCGCGTGGGGCGCCCTCAAGGCTCTCCACCATGCGTCTGATCAGCTCGTCGCGTGCCTGCACGAGCACCGAGATCCGCACGTCGTCGGGGATCCGGTCCTGCTCGATCAGACCGCGCAGGAACTCGTGGTCGTAGAAGACCCCCAGACTGCCCCGCATGACGGGGCCCGGCAGCCGGGGGGACACCAGCGCGATGAGTGGGCCGCCGATGGAGGCGGTGGTGCCGGCCAGCCCGGCGAACATCCCCGAACCCACCAGGGTGAACCGGTTGCGGGGCAGCCGGGACGGCGCGATGCCCGCAACGATCGCGGCAAGCAGGATGACGCACCCGTTGATGAGTTCGAGGATCTGGACCACGGGAGTGGCGACGAGGGCGAGCCCGATGCCCATCCCCCCTTGAAGGGCCGCACCCAAGAAGACGGCGGTCCCCGCGAAGAACAGCACGAGGAAATCAGGCATGGAGGACCGTCCTTACTGACTGAGGGCACGATAATGGCAACTCAATCAGAGTTAATTAGTCCGCTTAACTGCTATTTTGCCCCTGACAACTCCTTTCAGCCCCTAATCACGTCACCACTCACCACCGCTTTCCCGGTGCCGTCAGGTTCAGCCGACGAGCTGTAGAACCTGCACGGCCCCGGCCACTCCCGTCTGGACCGTTGGTTGGAGCCGTCACATGATGGGGATTACATGACGGCTCCGGGAGTCCTGTTTCGTGCGAGGAGAAATCAAGACAGGGTCAGAGCCGTTCGATCTCCAAAGGTTCCCCTCCTCCCAAGACCTCAGATCTCTCATTCCTTCTGTTCCCGACGATGAAAGAGCACGGGGTCGGCACAGGCGAGGTCGGCGGCATAGGCACGCAACAGGTCATGCATGCCGTACCGGCCAGTGGAAACCGGCTGGATCAGGTGTGCGCGGGCGAGCAGGCCGAGGAGCCGGTGGGCCCGCTCCGGCGGTTCTCCGGTGAGAACGGCGGCGGACGGCAGGTCGACGTCGGGGGCCGGATGCAGGCCCAGAAGCCGGAACGCCCGGGCGGCGTCGGCGGGGAGTCGGGCGTAGGACCGGGAGAACACCGCCCGCACCGCCGCCCGCGGATCCCCGCCGGCATCCAGCAGATCCAGCCGTCGCCGCCGGTCGGCCAGCTCCCCGGCCAGCTCGGCCAGGGAGATCTCCGGTCTGGTGGCGGCCAGCTCTGCGGCGACCCGCAAAGCCAGCGGCAACCACGCGCACTGCCCGGCGAGAACGGAGGTGGCCTCGGGGTCCGCCTCGGCCGGCCCCCCGATGAGGGCGGACAGCAGAGCGGTCGCGTCGGCGACGGGGAGCAGGTCCAGAGCCAGGCGATGGGCACCGTGCAGGGCCACCAGCCCTGCCAGGGAGTCCCGGCTGGTCACCACCACCACGCATGACGGCGTGCCGGGCAGCAGGGGACGGACCTGCTCGACCGACGAGGCGTTGTCCAGAAGGATCAGCATGCGCCGGCCGCTGATCTCCGTACGGTAGCGGGCGGCCCGCCCATCCACCTCCGGTGGGACGTCGTGCCCGGCCACGTCGAGAGCGGACAGGAACCCTGCCAGCGCGTCGGCGGGCGGCACCGGCTGCTCGACGTCGTGGCCGCGCAGGTCGACGTAGAGCTGCCCGTCGGGGAAGACGTCCCGGACCCGGTGCGCCCACCGTACGGCGAGGGCGCTCTTGCCCACCCCGGCGGTGCCGGACACCGTGCAGGTCACCATCGTCGCCCGGTCGGCACGGGTGAGGTGTTCCGACAGCCGGGACAGCTCGTGCTCCCTGCCGACGAAGGTGGGCACGTCGGCGGGCAACTGCGCCGGCACCGGCCGCGCTGCTCCGGTGGCGGGAGGGGATCTCCGCACCCGGGCGGCCCGATCACGGTCGCGGCGCAGGATCATCGCGTGTATCTCGCGGAGCTCGGGCCCGGGCTCGGCCCCGAATCTGCCGACCAGCCGGGCCCGGGTGGTGGCGTAGCGGTCCAGCGCCTCGGCGTCCCGTCCGGCGGCCACGAGCGCCCGCATCAGGGCCGCCACCAGCGGCTCGGTGAACGGATGCTCGGCCACCAGCTCCCGTAACGGGCCGATCACCTCGTCGTGCCGGCCGAGCCGCAGCTCGGCCTGGGCCCAGTGCGCGGCCGCGTCCAGCCGCTGCCCGCTCCACGTCTCGCGCGTCCGCGCCGCCCACGCCCCGGGTAGATCGGCCAGCGCCGCCCCGTCCCACAGGCTCAGCGCTTCCCGCAGCAGCCCCGCCCGGTCGGTGTCGGGACATCGCCGGTCGCAGGCGGTGGTCACCAGCCGGCGGAACCTGTGCAGATCCACCCGGTCGGGCTCGACCTCCAGCACGTAGCCACCCGTCCGGCGGACCAGCGTCGCCTCGGGGCCGCCGGCCGCGTGTGCCCGTTCCAGCAGCCGCCGGATCCTGTTGACGTAGGTGTACAGCACCTTGCGGGCGTCGGTCGCCGGCGCCCGGTCCCAAACCCGGTCGACCAGGGCCGACCAGGTCACCAACCGGCCGGCGTCGGCCAGCAGCGCCGCGAGCACTGTCCGCTGCTTGGCCGGCCCCAGGTCGACCCTGCCGCCCTGCACGGTGAACGTGACCGGTCCGAATAGCTGAAACACCGCCGCTCCTGACAGTCACCTGTTACTAAATCAGACACGACAGGGCGGTTCAAGTTTCTTTGAGAATTCCTCCAAGCACCTCCTGAATGATTGCGGATAAGAGCAACCGCAGCGCGGAGTGGCGCTATGCCCACGAAGGGTGACCTTCTCGATCCAGAGGCGCGTGCCCACAGAGCCGTCCAATCAGCGGGCGGAGGGCACCGCCCGATCCGTTCCATTTCAGGTTCCGGTTCAAGATGACGCATGCCGATTATCAGGTGTCTTGGAAAGGATGTTCTATGGAAATGCGAAATGGCATTGTGGGAATCCTCGCCGCCGCGGCGGTGGCGGCCACGGGTTTCATGAGTGCGATTCCGGCCCATGCGGACACGGCGCAGATTTTAGCCCTGACCCAGGCCCAGTTGCAGCAGAAGACCGACGAGTTCCTGTTCAACGTCTCGATTGAGGTCTTCCTCAGCAACCGGGCCGCACAGCCGTACGGCGATCAGCTTGACTGGTCCTCGGATGGCTGTTCCTGGGCCCCGGACAAGCCGGAGGGATTCAACTTCCTGCCTTCCTGTCAACGCCATGACTTCGGCTACCGCAACTACAAGAGACAGGGCCGGTTCAACGAGGACGTCCGCGGGAAGATCGACCAGAACTTCAAGAACGACATGTACAACGTCTGCAACAAATATTCGGGCCTGGAGTCGTACAAGGGCGTCATCTGCCGCCGGACCGCCGATACCTACTACGCGGCGGTGCGCGGCCTCGGCGGCAGAGCGGACGCCTGAGGCCCGTTTTCCCCGGCAACCAGGGCCACCCGTCGTTCACCCGGACGGCGCCAAGGTCGATCCCCGCGAGTGCGATCTCCGTTCCGCGTGGTGACGGTGTTCAGCGGAACTTCCCGTACATCCAGTAGAGGAGCCCGCCCCACGGGACCGTCACCACGATGACGATCGCCCATGCCTGGCGCGAAACGTGATTCCCGCCGTAGCACCTGACGCTGAATCGCACCTCGGCGTCAGTCCAGGGGGACGCGCCAGGTCAGCCGGGTCCCACCGTCCGGGGAAGACTCGGCTTCGAACGAGCCGCCGAGCTGCGTGGCGCGGTCCTGAAGGTTGCGCAGCCCGCTGCGCCCGCTGTCGCCGGAAAGCCCGACCCCGTTGTCGTGGACGATGAGGGCGAGCCGGTCGTCGGTGACCTCCGTGAAGACATCGGCTCTGGAGGCCTTGGCGTGGCGCACGATGTTGGACAGCGCCTCCCGCAGAACAGCCAGCAGGTGTTCGGCAACCGGCGCGGGGACCTCGTTGTCGAGCCGGCCCTCCATGCGCAGTCCCGGCATGAAACCCAGATGCCCGCGTGCGTTCTCCACCAGCTCCACGATCCGCGCGCGCAGGCTGGGGACGGCTGCTTCATGGGACATCTGCAGCGCGAAGATGGTGGAGCGGATCTGCCTGATGGTCTCGTCCAGCTCGTCGATCCCGCGCTGCAGCCGGCCGGAGGCCTCCGGATGCTCGACAAAACGGACGATGCTCATCAAGGTCATAGCGACGGCGAACAGCCGCTGGATCACGACGTCATGCAGATCCTTGGCGATCCGGTCACGGTCCTCCAGCAGCCCCAGCCGCTCGGCGTCCTCGCGGGCCTCGGCCAGCTCCAGGGCGACGGCGGCCTGCCCGGCGAAGCTGTGCAGGGTGCGGAGCTCGGTGCTGCTGAACGGGATACGCCCCGGCCGTTTCCCCAGGGTCAGCACCCCGCGGACCGCTCCCGCCGCGCCGAGTGGCACGGCTGCCGTGGGGCCCGCCCCCAGATGGTCGACGATGGTGGCCGGCATGTCGGTGTCGCCGAGATCGGTGACCATGATGGGCTCGCCGCTCAGAAAGGCCCTGCCGGCGAGGGAGCCGGTGACGCTGAACTCGACCTGGGCGAGATGCTCGGCGGCCAGGCCGTCCGCGATGACCACCCGGAGAACCTCGCGAGCGCCGTCGGGAATCATGATCATCACAATGTCGGCATTGGCCATCTCCCGGGCCCGGCGCCCCATCAGCGTGAGCACCTCCTGGGGTTCGGCCCCTGACAGCAGGCTGGTGGTGACCTCCGAGGAGGCCTGCAGCCACATCTCCCGCCGGCGGCTCTCCTCGTACAGCCGGGCGTTCTCGATGGCCACTCCGGCGGCGGTGGCCAGCGCCGTAGCAATTGCCTCGTCCTCCTCGTCGAACTCCCCTCCCTCGCGTTTCTCGGTGAGGTAGAGGTTGCCGAACACCTCCTCGCGGCCCCGGATCGGCACGCCCAGAAACGACCCCATCGGCGGGTGACCCGGCGGGAACCCGTAGGACTCCGGATGTTGGGAGAGGTCGCCCATCCGCAACGTCTGCGGCTCTTTGATCAGTAGTCCGAGCAGGCCCAGCCCGTGCGGCCAGTGCTCGATCCGGGCGATCTCCTCCTCGCTCAGCCCCACCGGGACGAACTGGATGAGCGTGTTCTCCTCGCCGATCACCCCCAGGGCGCCGTAGCCGGCGTCGACCAGGGTGGTGGCGGTCTCCACGATCCGGCGCAGCACGGTCTCCAGGTCCAGGTCGCTGCCGATGGAGACGACGGCGTCCAGCAGCGCGTGCACCCGGTCGCGGGTGGCCAGCACGGCTTCCAGCCGCACCCGCAGCTCCGACAGTAGATCGTCCAGCCGCATGCCGGGGATCAGGGAGGGCGGCTCCTTCTGGATCATAGGAAAGATACTGGCATTCAGACGGGTCGGCGCCCACCCCATCAAGGGCCGAAAGTCCCTGATCGCCGGGAAATCCGGTCAAGGAGACCAAGCCTTAGGGCCCTGTCCGCCGGCTCGCGCAGACGGTGTGCTTAGGGAGGAAGAAAAACAGTGACCCCCCACGCTGAAAGGACCAGTCATGGCACGCACCGAAGGGCGCCCCCAGCCTGACGCCGCTCCCCACACCCCCGTCGTGCAGGCCGGCCCGTTCCGGACACCGGTCCGCCCGGTCGACCGTGTCTGGGCGGTCGCCCGCATCGTCCTCGGCTGGATCTTCCTCTGGGCCTTCCTCGACAAGACCTTCGGGTGGGGGTTCGCCACCCCCGCCGACCGCGCCTGGACTCACGGCGGCAGCCCGACCACGGGCTTCCTCAAGAGCACCGCCGACAACGCGCTCGGAGGGTTCTTCAGCGGCCTGGCCGGCCAGGCCTGGATCGACTGGCTGTTCATGATCGGTCTGCTCGGCATCGGCACCGCGCTCGTCCTGGGCGCCGGGATGAGGATCGCCGCGACCACGGGCGGCCTGCTCCTGGTGTTCATGTGGGCCGCGGAACTCCCACTGGCCAACAACCCGTTCATGGACGAGCACCTTGTCTACGCCGTCGTGCTGGCGGGTCTCGCCCTGGCGGGTGCCGGCAACACGTTCGGTATCGGCGAGTGGTGGGGCAACACCCCGCTGGTCAGGCGCTACCCCATCCTCAAGTAGGCGTCTCATGACCCCACCGGCGCTCGCTCTCCGATCCGGGGGCGGGCGTCGACGTGTGCCAACCGGGGAAACCCGGGCGGCGCCGCTGAGCGCGCGGTCAGCGCGATGCTTGCCTGTGTGAAGGCGACGCCTGCCCCGGTAGGTCCAGGGTGCGGTTCAGCGCGCTCAGGCCGAGGGCGCCGCAGCAGCCGAGCAGCGCCAGGGCGATCCAGGGCAGCCGGTACGCGCCGTGTGCGGCGGCGAAGTCCCAGAGGAAGCCGATGGCCAGGCCGCCCAGGGTGAGGCCGAGGCCGGAGATGGTGGCGTACAGGCCATAGTGGGTGGCGATCAGCCGGCCACCGGCGAGACCGACGATGACGTCCATCTCGAACGGGCAGATCAGCATCGTGCCCAGGGCCAGCAGCACCGCGGTCAGCAGAATCGGCGTGATGCCCACGATCTCAGCCACCTCTTCGGGGCCGACCATGACGGGTACGGGCGAGCCGACGATCACCAGCGGGAGGAACGCGGCCCCGGTCATCATCAGACCCCGGAGCAGGCTCTGGGTGGGTGTCCAGCGGCCTCGCACCCAGGTGGTCACCCTCGACTGGCCGGCGATGACCACGAGCGCGCAGAGCGTGAACATCTGTCCCATGCCGATGTTGTTCTCCACGCCGAGTGCCTTCTCCATCACCAGCGGCAGGGTCAGGTAGACCTGGAAGGACAGCATGTAGGCCGTGGCCATGACCGCGGAGAAGGCCAGGAACCGCCGGTTGGCCAGCACCGGCCGCCACACCGGCCCCGGTTCCCCCTCAGAGGGGACCTGGGCGGGCAGCGCCCGCGCCTGCAGCACGGTGAGCCCGGCGAACAGCGTCGCCGCCACAGCCGCCACGACGCGGAAGTCCAGGCAGGCCAGGGCGAGTCCGGCCAGTGGCCCCAGGAGCAGCCCGGCCTGGCCGGCCATGTTGAACAGCCCGAACGCCTCGGCTCTGCGGCTGCCGGTCTCGGCGGCCAGGTAGGCACGCACGGCCGGGTCGAACAGTGCCCCGGCGAACCCGGTCAGCGCGGAGGCGATGAGTAGCGCGGGGAGGGAGCCGGCCAGGCCGAGCAGGGCGAAACCGGCCGTGCGCAGTGCGCATCCGATCACGATGGCCCGCTTGCAGCCGATCCGGTCGGCCAGGTTGCCACCGACCAGGCACATGCCGCGCTGGCTGATGTTGCGCATGCTGAGCACCAGGCTTACGGCCCAGGCCGCGTATCCCAGGCCGTTGGTGAGGTGTCCGGCCAGGTAGGGCATGAGCAGGTTGAAGCCGAGTTTGATGGTGAACTGGTTGAGCAACAGGAGCTGAACTCGCCCGTTGAAAGATCCCAGCCGTTGCCAGTCTCTGGTCACCAACCCCCCCGACATGCACTATGAGTCACTTGGACATTACATAGAGTCACGCAAGTGGCCGGATAGGCGGAGGTTAGCGCTGCGCTTACCTTTGGCCTGGGAGAACTGTGCGGGTGAGAGCCGGCTCCGCCCCTACCATCGATACATGACGCGGGTGCTGGTCGTGGAGGATGACCCGTCCATCGGCTCGGAGTTGGTGGAAGCGCTGGCGAGCGGCGGTTATCAGGTGAGCTTGGCTGCCACCGGGAGTGACGCGCTCGACCACGCTCGACGGTTTGCGCCCGACCTCGTCCTGCTGGACCTCGGTCTTCCCGACATCGACGGCGTGGTGGTCTGCCGGCGGCTGCGCACGGCCCTGCCGCAGGCGGTGATCGTGGTGTTGACCGCGCGTACCCAGGAGTTCGAGGTCGTGGTGGCGCTGGACGCCGGTGCCGACGACTATCTGACCAAGCCCTTCCGGCTCACTGAACTGCTTGCCCGGGTGCGGGCGCATCTGCGCCGCCAGAACGTACCGCAGGAGGAGCGCAGTGTGTCCGTCGGTCGCCTGCGCCTGGATCTGCTCGCCCGGCGCGTCTTCATCGGCGGCGACGAGGTCATGCTGCGGCCCAAGGAGTTCGATCTGCTGGTGGTGCTGGCCGGTCGCGCCGGTGAGGTCGTCACGCGTGAGGAGTTGATGGACGAGGTGTGGGACGTCAACTGGTTCGGGCCGACCAAGACGTTGGACGTGCACGTTTTCGCCCTACGCCGCAAGCTCAGCGAGCATGGGGAGGATCCGCAGCGGATCACCACGCTACGGGGGCGCGGTTACCGCTACGAGGCCGACCTCTGATCCGATCAGGTGTGGTCGGACGCGCTGGGAAGCAGCAGGTTGAACACCGGTGGTGAGCCTCGGCGGAGGGTGAGCCGGCCGCCTTCGGCCTCGGCCAGGGACCGTGCGAGCGCCAGGCCGATCCCGTGCCCGTCATCGTGGCCGGAGCGGCGGGCGAAGATATCGGCTTCTTCGGGGACTCCCTCGCCCTGGTCGGCGATCTCGATCGCGATGGCGTCGCCGAGATCGGCCACGTCGATGACGGTCTCGCCCTTGCCGTGGACGGCCGCGTTCTCCAGCAGCACCCGGAGGATCTGCCGGATCGCCGCCGCCGATGCCTTCGCCCTGGGAAGTTCGCCGGGCAGGTTCACGCTCAGGCGGCGTCCTTGCGCGGCGAGGGTTCCGTGCCAGTCGGCGCGTACTTCCTCCAGCAGACTCCCGACATCGCAGGGCTCGGCTCTCGTACGGCTGTCGCGCGACAGCCGTACGAGATCTTCGATGACGGTCTGTAGCCGTTCGCCCCGGGCGAGAGCGGTGCGGATCGCATGGGGGAGGCCGGTATCGGGGCGGGTGAGGGCGGATTCCAGGCCGAGAAGCATGCCGGTGAGCTGGGTGCGCAACTGGTGAGACACATCGGCACTGAAGGCGCGCTCGCGATCGAGCACCTCACCGAGCCTGCGTGCGGTGGCCTCCAGGGCGCGTCCTGCGGTGTCGGCTTCGCGTACGTCCGAATGGGGGGCGCGGATGGAGAAGTCGCCCGCGCCCAGATCCTGCGCCGCACGGGTCAGGTTCTCCAGCGGTGCGGCGAGCCGGGCGGATTGGCGCAGCGCGAACACCGTGGCCAGGCCGATCACGATGACGCCAAGTCCTGCCATGACCAGCCACGCCCGATGTATGCGATCTTCCACCTGGTCGTACGGCGTGGCCACACGGACCACTCCGCCCATTGATTCGTCGGAGGGGACCGGGGCCGATACCACCAGGAAGTCGTCTTCGATGGCATCGTGTACGTGGCCGTCGCGAGCCCTCACGACAACGCCTGATGACTGTGGGCCGTCACCCGACAGCAACCCGCCGTCCATCGTGTAGACGCCGACGGTCAGGCCGGAGGGGAGTCCTCTGGGCAGCGGCCTCGGCACGCGTCCGCCCTGCGCCAGGTCGTCGGGGACCGCGGCGGCGAGCCAGGTGGCGGTCCGCTCGAGCGCACCCGTCGTCTCGCTACGGTAGAGCTGGCCCACCACGGCCGCGAGTGGGACGGCGAACAGGGCGACCGTCAACGCGGCGACGCCGACGATCGCCACAAGCACCCGATGCCGTAGCGGTACCGGATCGCGGCTTCTCTTCACCGGGTAAGCGTCTCAGAGTCAAGGTAAGCATCACGCTAACCGGCCGCTCAGCGGGCGCTGACCGATCGGTTCCTACCGTCGGAAACATGGTCAAAAAGCTCTATCTCACCGCGGCACTCCTCCTGGGTCTGGTGAGCGTAGCCGCATGCGCGGGCACGCAGACGGCGCTGACTCCTGCGGCCTCCGCCACGTCCGCCTCGACTGCTTCGACCGCCTCGGCTACCTCGGCTGCGGATACGCCGACAGGGGAGCCGGATCCGAACGCCACCGAGTCCAATCCGCCGGGAGACATCCCGGACAACACCGCTTTCGTCCCGTACCGCGCCAAGCTCTATGAGATCAAGGTGCCTGAGGGCTGGGCGCGTACGGACATCTCCGCCGGGGCGAGCTTCACCGACAAGCTCAACAGCGTCACGATCGAGCTCAGGCCGGCGGCGTCCGCTCCCACCGTCGACACGGCGAAACGGAACGAGGCCCCCAAGCTTCAGGCGGCCGGTGGCGACTTCACGCTGAAGAAGATCGAGACGGTTGACCGCAAGGGCGGCCAGGCCGTGCGGCTCGTTTACCAGGTCGACAGCACGCCCAATCCGGTCACCGGAAAGGTCATCCGCCAAGAGGCAGAGCGCTACGAGTTCTACAAGAACGGCCAGGAGGCGGTGCTGACGCTGTCCGGACCGGCCGGTTCCGACAACGTGGACCCCTGGCGCCTGGTCTCGGACTCCTTCAGGTGGTTGTAGATGATCTTGGCGGACGAGTTGTATCGCTTCTACCGGGCAGGCGACGAAGAGGTCAAGGCGCTGCGCGGCGTCTCGCTCAAGGCCGATCCCGGCGAGATCGTCTTGGTCACCGGACCGTCGGGGTCGGGCAAGTCCACGCTGCTGGCCTGTCTGGCCGGGCTGGACGAGCCGGACGGCGGAACAGTGTGGATCGATCAATCCCGGATCAGTCACCGTCCCGAACCGGAGCGGGCGGCACTGCGCGCCCGCTCCATCGGAGTGGTCTTTCAGTCCGGCAACCTGATCGAACACCTCACTGTCCGCCAGAACCTTGACCTGGCCCAGAAACTGACCGGACAGCGCGACGCCGCCTGGGCCGATCAGGTGCTTGATCTCACCGGCCTGGCCACACGGGCCGGCGCCCGGCCGAGCACCCTGTCCGGTGGCGAGGCCGCCCGAGCGGGCCTGGCTGTCGCGCTGGCCAACCGCCCGGCCGTGCTGCTGGCCGATGAACCGACCGGGGAGCTCGACCGCACCACCGAAGCCGGCATCTTGACGTTGCTGCGCGCCCAGGCAGAGCGCCCCTGCGCGGTGGTGATCGCCTCGCACAGCCCCGCGGTCCGCCGTTTCGCCGACCGTGTCCTCACACTCCATGATGGGCGGATCACTTGACAGCGATCATCAGTTGCACGGATGTCTCCCGCACCTACGGCAGCGGTCGCGATGCGGTCGTCGCCATCCATGGCGTCACCTGCGAGGTCAGGGAGGGCGACAAGATCGCCGTCGTCGGCTCCTCAGGATCGGGCAAGACGACCCTGTTGCATCTGCTCTCCGGGCTCGACGGACCGACTACGGGAGAGATCCATCGATACGACGCCCCCGTCGGGATCGTCTTTCAGGGACCAAGCCTGCTGCCACCACTGGATGTCACGGAGAACGTCGCCCTGCCCCTGCTGATCGCCGGATGCGACGGAGGCGAAGCCGAAGATCGGGCGCGGGAGGCGTTGCGCCAGGTTGGCCTGGCAGGCCTCGGGAAGCGCCTGCCCGAGGAGCTGTCCGGCGGGCAGGCCCAGCGCGTGGCCGTCGCCCGTGTCCTGGCCGCCGCACCACGTCTGATCATCGCCGACGAACCCACCGGCCAGCTGGACTCCGCCCACGCCGACGAAATCATCAGCCTGCTCCTGGGCGTCGCCGACGACCTGGAAGCCGGCCTGGTGATCGCTACACACGACCCGGCCATCGCCGAGCGGCTCCCGTACCGCTGGGAGATGTGTGATGGCACGTTGGGCAGGCAGACATGCTGATCTGGCTACGCGGCCTGCTGGCACGCCGCACCGGACGGCTCGCCGCGGCATCTGCCGGCATCGCCGTCGCCGTCGCGCTGCTGGCCTCGCTGGGTGTTTTCCTCTCGGCGGCCAAATCCACCATGACCGCACGGTCCGTCCAACGGGTCCCGGTCGACTGGCAGATCGAGACCCAGCCTGGCGCCGACCCCACGGCCGTGGCACAGACACTCCAGCACACCCCCGGAATCGAGACCGTCCGCAGGGTCGACTCCGCAGCCGTCACCGGATTCGAATCCCGCCAAGGCGGCCAGGTGCTCACCACCGGCCCCGGACAGGTGCTCGGCCTGCCCACCGACTACGCCGACGTCTTCCCCGGCGAGCTGCGGCCCCTCACCGGATCCTCGCAGGGGGTGCTGCTCGCCCAGCAGACGGCCGCCAACCTGCACGCCGGGCCGGGCGACACGATCATCCTGCACCGTACCGGGCTGCCCGACGCCACCGTCCGGGTGGACGGCATAGCCGACCTGCCCGAGGCGGACTCGCTGTTCCAGAAGGTGGGCGCTCCTCCGGGAGCCCAACCCCAGGCCCCTCCGGACAACGTGCTGCTGTTGCCCGCCGATCAGTGGCGACGGCTCTACGGTCTGCCGCATGTTCCGCCGCTCCACCAGCAGTTCCACGTCCGGCTGGCACACCGGTTTCCCAGCGATCCCGCGGCCGCCTACGAGCAGGTCACCGGAGCGGCCCGCAACCTGGAGGTGCGGCTGGCCGGGGCGGGGCTGGTCGGCGACAATCTCGGCGCGGCCCTGGATGCCGCCCGCTCCGACGCCCTCTACGCCCAGATCCTCTTTCTCTTCCTCGGCCTGCCGGGTGCGATACTCGCCGTGCTGCTCACTGCCGCGATCACGGGGGCCGGAGCGGTACGGCGCCGCACGGAGCAGGCCCTGCTACGCGCCCGGGGAGCAAGCACCCGCGTGTTGACCCGGCTGGCCCTGGCGGAGGCGGTCCTGGTCGGCGTGGCCGGCGTGCTCGCCGGGCTGGGTCTGGCCGCGATCACCAGCTTGCTTGCCTTCGGCTCGGTCGGCTTCGGTGCGACGGCGGCGGTGGTGGCGGGAGGAAGCGTGCTCTCAGCCATTGTCGGCCTGCTCATAGCGGGGGCGACGATCCTGCTCCCGGCGGTCCGGGATGCCCGTACGGTCACCGTCGCCTCAGCCCTCCGCACCATCGGAGTGGTCCGATCATCGTGGTGGATGAGGTACGGCCTGGACGGCTGGCTGCTGCTCGGCTCCGTGGCGGTGTTCTGGGTCACCAGTCAGAGCGGCTACCACCTGGTCCTGGCACCCGAAGGCGTCCCGCAGATCTCGGTCGACTACTGGGCGTTCGCCGGACCCGCGCTGCTGTGGGCCGGCTCCGGCCTGCTGATCTGGCGGCTCACCCACCTGGTGCTCGGTTCGCGACGCCTGGTGAAAAGGCTGGCCCAGCCGCTCGCCTCCAGCCTGGCCAACACCGTCGCCGCCACCCTGTCGCGACAGCGGCGGCTGATCAGCAGGACGGTGACGATCGCGGCGCTGGCCATGGTGTTCGCCGTGTCCACGGCCACCTTCACCGCCACCTACCGTCAGCAGGCGCTGGTCGACGCGCAACTCACCAACGGCGCCGACGTGACCGTCACGGAGTCGCCCGGCGCTCAGATCCCCCCGTCCCAGGAACACCGGATCGCCGCCGTCCGGGGCGTCTCGGCAGTGGAGCCGATCCAGCACCGATTCGCCTACGTCGGTTCCGACCTGCAGGACCTGTACGGCATCCGCCCCGCGACCCTGCCGCACACCACCCGGCTGCAGGATTCCTACTTCATCGGAGGCACCGCGCGCTCGCTGATCGACCGGCTCGCCCACCAGCCCGATGCGATCCTGGTGAGCCAGGAAACCGTCCACGACTTTCAACTGCACATCGGCGACCTGCTCCGGCTCCGCCTCCAGGACGGCCGTACCAAGCAGTTCCACACCGTGGACTTCCACTACGTCGGCATCGCCTCCGAGTTCCCCACGGCTCCGCGCGACAGCTTCCTGGTCGCCAACGCCGCCTACGTGGCCGCACAGACCGGCTCCGACACCGTCGGCGCCTTCCTGGTCACCACCGACGGCACACCCGCGCGTACGGTAGCCGACCGGCTGCGCTCCACGCTCGGCCCGCAGCCGCAGATCAGCGACCTGGACACCACCCGACGGGTGATCGGCTCCAGTCTCACCGCCGTCGATCTCGGCGGCCTGACCACCATTGAGCTGACCTTCGCCCTCGGGCTGGTCATCGCCGCGACCGCGCTGTTGCTGATCCTGGGCTTCACCGAGCGGCGCCGTACCTTTGCCCTCGCCACGGTTCTCGGCGCGCGCCCCCGCCAGCTCGGCGCCTTCGTCTGGACGGAGGTCCTGCTTGTCGGCACCGGGACTACCCTGTTCGGAGTGCTGGGCGGCTGGGCACTGTCGCAGATGCTGGTCAGCGTCCTTACCGGCGTCTTCGATCCGCCACCGAGCGCGCTGACCGTGCCCTGGCCCTACCTCGGCGTCGTCGCCGCCGTCGGCGGTCTGGGGCTTGTACTCGCGGGGGCGGCGGCCATACAGGCCGTCCGACGCCCGCCATTGACCGTCCTGCGGGACCTGTGATCGGGGATATTAATGAAGCACCCCCAGGTGGCCCACCACTGGGAAAGAACGTCTGCTCCTTCGATCTTCAGGACCTTCCGTCTGCCCGTCCTGCTGCTGGTCCCTGCCGCCATCTTGGGCGCGCTCTCCAGGACACCGGGCTGGACCCGCGCCGACCTCCAGCTCGACGAGACGGTGCAGGCCGTCCGCGCACCATGGCTGACCGTGGTCGCCCGGGGGCTCGACACCGCCTTCTCCCCGGTGGCGGCGGTCTGCCTCACCGCGCTGCTCGCGGCTGTCCTGATCGCGATCGGACGTGGCCGCACCGCCGTGATCACCGTTTTGGTGATCATCGGGGGCTGGGGTACTGGTTCGATCTTCAAAACCGTGGTGGCCCGGCCCCGTCCGCCTCTCGATCACCAGCTCGTCGTCCAGTACGGCCATGACAGCTACCCCAGCGGGCACGTGGCGATCACGTTGTCCATGGTCGTGGCCATCGGTCTTCTCGCCTACGGCAGCCGCTGGTTCCGTCCGGTTGTGGTCGTGGGCGCGGTCCTGGTGACAGCACAGGCCCTCGCCCGCCTCTATCTCGGAGTGCACTATCCGACCGATGTGATCGGTTCCATCCTGGTCGCACCTGCCGGAGCTTTCACGGTGATCGCGTTGTGGCGGCGTTTCGTCCCTTTCTCAGAGGAGGGCGGAACGCATCCCGCGGCCACGACGGGTCCGCGATGAACCCCTGCTCAGGTGCGCCCGGTGGCATGGGCGGCGGCGACGAAGCCCCTGATGAGCGCGGTGTCCTTCACCCCGGGAGCGATCTCCACGCCGCTCGACACGTCGACCCCCCAGGGCCGGGCGGCGTCGATGGCTCCGGCCACGTTCGACGGGTCCAGGCCGCCCGCCAGCATCCAGCGGCCCTCCGGGCGCCCGCGCACCGCCGCCCAGTCCCACGGCTCGCCCGAGCCGGGTCTGGGCGCGTCGACGATGAGCAGGTCCTCGTCGAAGGCGCCGCAGCGCAGGTCGGCACCCGCGCCTCCGGCGCGGATCAGCATGACGCCGAGGTCCTTCAGCGCGGTGAAGTCGCCGTGCGGGTGGTCGCCGTGCAGCTGGACGGCGCGTACTCCGGTCTCCATCGTGGCCGCCCGGACCTCCTGGGGAGTCTCACCGGCGAACACCGCCACGGTCAGCACGTGCGGAGGCACCGTGGAGGCCAGCTCACGCGCCCGCGCGGGGGTGATCCGCCGGGGGCTCCGCGTGAGAACGAACCCGATCGCGTCGGCGCCCGCCTCGACGGCGGCTCTCACGTGCTCGGGCTCGCGCAGACCGCAGATCTTCACATACACCCGCCGCGGGTCGTTCCCGGCACCGGACACGGAGGAGTCCACTCCCGTCATTTCGCGACATCCGATCGCAGATCGTCGAAGACGACGACTATAGCGGCCGGGAGCGGCGTCCGGTGACGGTGGCCATCGGGGGACGTTCGGCCACGGCCACGTCGCGGACGGTCGGGTGGTGACCGCTTGGACTCCGGCGGAACTGGGTCATCCGGCGAGAGGGTGTGTGCAGGGAGATCATCTTGTTCTGGCGTTCGAGGCGGGACCAGGAGGTCTGCAGGATCTGGGCGGCCATGCCGCCGAGTGCCTCGGTCGACTGGTGGGAGTGGACACGGCGCCCCAGGTCGACCTGGGCGAGGGCGTCGAGACCCGCGAGATCGAGCAGATCGATCAGCAGGCCCAGCTCCACGCCGTAGCCGGTGACGAACGGGACCTGTTCGAGCACAGACCGGCGTCCGGCGTACTCACCGGCGAGGGGCTGCACGAAGCCCGCCAGCAGCGGCCAGTGCAGGTTGAGCAGGGGCCGCGCGACGAGCTCGGTGACCCGGCCGCCGCCGTTCTGCACGTTCCGCAGCGGCCGGTCGTAGCAGCCCTTGACGTAGACCACGCCGGGATCGCCGAGCAGCGGGCCGAGCAGCCCGGTCACGAACGACGTGCGGAACTCGCGCAGGTCGGCGTCGATGAAGACCAGCAGATCACCGGAGGTCACGGCGAGGGATTTCCAGAGCGCCTCTCCCTTGCCGTCCATCGGCTTCAGGTCGGGCAGGATCTCGTCCTGGGCGATCACTCTGGCCCCGGCCTGCGTGGCACGCGCGGCGGTGTCGTCGGTGGAGCGGGAATCGATGACCACCAGTTCGTCGACGAGTGGCACCGCCTCCATCAGCTCGTGCCGGATCGCGGTGACGATCTCCCCGACCGTCTCCCCCTCGTCGCGAGCGGGCAGCACCACACTGACGGTCAGATCACCTTTGGCCTCCAGCAACCACGGCAACGGCCAGTCATCCGATGATGAAGTGCGCCCACGCAGCCATGCCTCCACCTCAGGCAGCACAGCTCACCCTTCCCATCACCTCGGAACTCACGGCTATCACCCTATGTGGCACTGATTGTCACCGGACACCCGATCCTGGCCTCCCTCAGTAGATGGGAGGATCTGTCCAGACCGGAGCGAAGGGGGCGGCATGGAGCCGGTGGCGGTGATGAGGGCGGCCTATACCGTCCGTGACGAGCTTGACCAATTGCTGGGCGGAGCCGCGGAGGAACTGCGGGAGCGTCTCGACCCGCTGCTGGCCGAGGAGGGCAGGCAGGCTCCGGAGCCGCTGGCCGACGCCATCGTGATGCTCCTCGCGCAGTACGGTCCCGCCTGGGAGCGGTTCACCCAGGTGCGCCACCTGAACGGCCAGGCCACGGCCGGGGAGCAGCCGGACCCGGCTCCGCCCGGTCTCCCCGGCCCGGACGCGCCGCTGCCGGACTCCCCCTGGCCGAACGCGGCGCCGCCAGGTTCCCCCGGTCCGGACCGCGGCTCCTCGTTGCTCAACCGGCTGACCGGGGCCTTCCGGAGGAAACGCAGGGAACCGGCTCCGGGCGGGCCGGGGTGGGAGGCGTTCCCGCTGATCGACGTGCCCGGTGAGGTGGTCGCGGGCTGGGGTACCCAGGTTGAGGTGGGTCTCTCCCCCAGGCCCGCTCCCTCACCCGGGACCGGCGCGCCATCGGGCTCCGGGGAGATCCCCGGTGACTCGCGGGCTCCTTTCCCCCACGAGCCGTCCGATCTGGACATCCAGCTCATCGCCGAGGGGTTCGAGGCGCCCGGCGGGTGGCGGGTACGGCTCCGCGTCGACGGGGCCTCGCCGTACCCGAAGGCGGCCGTTCACCTGGTCGCCCTCCCGCAGGATCAGCCGGTGATCGCCCGGCAGATCCAGGTCGTCCATGCCGTCCGCGGCCAGGTGACCGGGTTCGGCGTGTGCGCGCTCGCGGTCCTCGACTCTCCCGGCCTGCTCGGCCAGGAGAACGCCGCGCAGCCGGTCGCGGGCACCGGGGTCCGGATGGCCCCCGCCGGGGAGCCGGCGGACGTCACGGTGGTCATCGCCCACGGCGACCTGCCGGGACGGCTGTGGTGGACCTACCAGTCACCGCACTTCACCACGCCCGACCAGGCGGAGAGCTGCGACCTGGGGATGCGGACCTCCGCGTTCGGGCGGCACGTGGCGGAGCGGGCGCAGAGCGTCGAGGACATGGGCCGGCAGATCGCCTCGAAGATCCCGCGGGGGTTCTGGGAGCTGCTGAACGCGGTGGCCGGGCGGGTGGCTCCGCGCCGCCCGAGCGTGCTGATCCTCTCCCAGGAACCGCACATCCCCTGGGAACTGGCGGCGTTGGAGCAGCCTTTCGACCGGACCATCCCCGCCTTCCTGAACTGCCAGACGGTGACCGGCCGCTGGCCTCTCGGCGGGCGGCGTCCGGAGCTGCCTCCGCCGGCACGCGCGCGGGGCGACAGCATGGCGGTCGTGTACGGCGGGGCGGAGGTCCATCCGCTGGTCACCGCCTACGGCGCCGCCCAGGTCACCCCCGCGTTCGGCGACGTCCTGGCCATGCTCGGCGACCCACCGGACGTGATCCACTTCGCGTCCGGTGGGTCGGCGTTCGAGGCCCTGGGCCGGGGCATGGGCGACGGCTCGTTCGTCTTCCTGGAGGAGCCGGGAGACTGCCAGGCGTTCCTGCTCGCGGGCGCGAGCGGGGTCGTCGCCCCGCTCTGGCCGGTCGGCGACGGCCTGGCACCGGAGTTCCACCGTCGCTGCCTGGGTGGGGAGCCCCCCGCCGAGGTACTGCGCTCCCTGCGCTGCCAGGCCCCCGCCACGGGGGTCGCCTACCAGTTCTTCGGCCATCCGTCGCTCACCCTGTCACGGGGTCACTCAGCGGCGTGACGCTCCAGGAAGGTGTAGACGTCCGCCTCGTCCACGCCGGGGAAGGATCCGGGCGGCAGGGCGGCCAGGACGTGGGAGTTGCCACGCGCCGAAGGCCAGGCATACCCCTCCCAGCGCTGGGTGAGTTCGACGGGCGGGCGGCGGCAGCAGTCACCGGTGGGGCACTCCGACTTGGTGCGATGGGTGGTCTCCCGCCCCCGGAACCAGCGTGATTCGCGGTACGGCACGCCGAGGGTGATGGCGAAGTCCCGCTCCCGCGAGGGGTCGACGTGAGCGACGCAGAAGTAGGTGCCGGTCGGCGAGTCGGAGTACTGGTAGTAGACGGAGAACCTGTCCGGGGAGCGGAACACCTGCCGCCCTGACCACTGCAGGCACATCCGCTGGCCCTCGATAGCGCCCTGCTCGTCGGCGGGGAAGACGATGCCGTCGTTCTCGTAGGCCTTGTAGATGATCCCTCCGGCGTCGTTGCGGACGAAGTGGCAGGTCAGGTCGAGGAAATGGGTGGCCAGGTTGGTGAACCGGTGCGCGGCCATCTCGTAGGAGACGGCGAAGACGTCCCGCAGATCCTCCACACTCAGCGCCCGATCCTGTTTCGCCTCCCTCAGGTACGGCACGGCGGTGGCCTCGGGCACCAGCACGGCGGCGGCGAAGTAGTTGGCCTCGGTCCGCTGGCGGAGGAAGTCGGCGAAGTCACGGGGCTTGTGATGGCCGAGGGCCAGGTGGCCAAGGGTCTGCAGCAGGATCGTGCGGGGGGTGTGCATGCCCAGCTGCTCGTATTTGACGTAGATGCGCCGGTTGCGCAGATCGGTGATGGAGCGGACCGTGCGGGGCAGGTCCTGGACCGTCTGAACGGTGTAGCCGAAGTGCGTGACCAGGGCCTGGACGGTGCTCTGCGACAGCGCGCCGGCGCGGTAGCCGACTGCGGAGAGCGCCTCGGCCGCCGCCTTCTCGATCTCCTCGAAGTAGTTGCCCCGCTCGCGCTGCATGCGACGGAGCTCGGCGTTGGCGGCACGTGCCTCCTCGGGGGTGGCGGTGCCTTTGGCCTGACGTGAGCGCAGCTCGCCGTACAGGCCGAGGATGTGTTCGAGCACGTCGTTGGGGACGCGCGCGGAGACCTTCAGCCTGGCCAGGCCGAGCCCCGCGTACAGCGGGTCGCGCTGCGCCTCCTCCAGGGCCATCTCCAGCTGCGCCCGGTGGCTGGGGGCCTGACGGCGGAGCAGCTCCTCGACCGGCACGTTCAGCGCGGCGGCGAGGGACTTCAGCAGGGACAGCTTCGGCTCGCGCTTGCCGTTCTCCAGCAGGGAGAGCTGGCTCGGCGCGCGGCTGACCCGTTCGCCCAGGTCGGAGAGGGTGAGTCCGCGCTGCTTGCGCAGGTGTCTCAGACGCTGGCCGAACGCGATGAGATCGAGCTCCTGCGTCAAGGACAGCGGTTCTTCACCGACCAGAGATGCCATAGCACGATGCTAAACGAAATTTCGAGGATTATTTCCGCCGTACCCTCCTCTACGGTCTCCAATCGCCAGGATTGGTCTAGTCCATATCGCAAACTCTTAATTCCTTCTCTCTGTAATACCGACAAGTATTAGCACTGTGAGAAAATTTGAGATTTTTGCGCGCAAATCGACCTTGTTCCCCTGTTTCGCCGGGGCGCACACTCGGAGCAAGGCACCCAGGGGACGACAAGGAGTGAAAAGATGAACGATCGCCTCAAGGGAGCCGCAGATGAGCTGCGGCGCGAATGGGAGACCAACCCCCGCTGGCAGGGAACCGAGCGGACCTACACGGCCGAGGACGTGGTCCGGCTCCGGGGATCCGTCCAGGAGGAGCACACTCTCGCCCGGCTCGGCGCCGAACGGCTCTGGGAGCTGCTCACCACCGAGGACTACGTGCACGCACTGGGCGCGCTGACCGGCAACCAGGCCGTGCAGCAGGTCAAGGCGGGCCTGAAGGCGATCTATCTGTCCGGCTGGCAGGTCGCCGCCGACGCCAACCTCGGCGCGCAGACCTACCCGGACCAGAGCCTCTATCCGGCGAACTCGGTCCCGGCCGTCGTGCGCCGCATCAACAACGCGCTGCTGCGCGCCGACCAGATCACCTGGTCGGAAGGGGATGAGGACGCGCCGTACTGGCTGGCCCCGATCGTGGCCGACGCCGAGGCCGGCTTCGGCGGCGTGCTCAACGCCTTCGAGCTGATGAAGGGCATGATCGCCGCGGGTGCGGCGGGCGTACACTGGGAGGACCAGCTCGCCTCCGAGAAGAAGTGCGGCCACCTGGGCGGCAAGGTCCTGGTCCCGACCGGCCAGCACATCAAGACCCTCAGCGCGGCCCGCCTCGCGGCCGACGTGATGGGTGTCCCGTCTCTGATCATCGCGCGGACCGACGCCCAGGCCGCGACGCTTCTGACCACTGACGTCGATCCCCGTGACCAGGTCTTCACCACCGGTGAGCGCACCGCCGAGGGCTTCTACCGCGTCCGCAACGGCGTCGGCTCCTGCATCGCCCGGGGCCTGGCCTACGCGCCTTACTCCGACCTGCTCTGGATGGAGACCTCCCTGCCGGACCTGGACGTGGCCCGCGAGTTCGCCGAGGCCATCAAGGCCAGGTACCCCGACCAGATGCTGGCCTACAACTGCTCGCCCTCCTTCAACTGGAAGAAGCACCTGGACGACTCGACCATCGCCAAGTTCCAGCGCGAGCTCGGCCACATGGGCTACAAGTTCCAGTTCATCACGCTGGCGGGCTTCCACTCGCTCAACCACTCGATGTTCAACCTGGCCAAGGGCTACGCCGAGGAGGGCATGACCGCCTACGTCGAGCTCCAGGAGGCCGAGTTCGCCGCCGAGTCGCGCGGCTACACCGCCACCCGCCATCAGCGCGAGGTCGGCACCGGATACTTCGACCTGGTCAGCACGGCCATCGCGCCGGACTCCTCCACCACGGCCCTGCGGGGCTCCACGGAGGAGGAGCAGTTCAAGAGGGCTCACTGACCCTTCAGACCGCGTCCGCCCGAAAACTTCCAGGGCATGGGAATCCTCCGGGCGGACGTGACGACCAGGTCGTCGGCCGAGGCCCCGCCGCACGGACATCCCCCGAGTCCGTACGGCGGGGCCTCCCGCTGTCCCGTTATCCGGCGGCGGCAACGGTCGCCCGGCTCCCGGGCGGTCAGCTCGATCATGAACGGCTCAACCCGGTACGGGCCTGCGGGTCGGCCAGGGCCGGCCGTCTCAGCCGGCGACGGCCTCAATGAGTTTGCGGCGCTGCTGCGTGCCGAGCCCGCCGAGACGACGGGCCTCGTCCACGGCGGCCTCCTCCATGAGCTGGGCGGCCTTCACGTTGCCGATGCCGGGCAGCGCACGCAGTGCCCGCGACACCTTGATGCGCTTGGCGATGTCGTCGTCACGGCCGAGCAGCTGTTCAAGACTCACCGATCCGGCCTTGACCTCGGCCAGAAGCTTGGCGCGGGCCGCACGACTCTCGGCTGCCTTGGCGAGAGCGGCCTGACGCTGTTCGGGGGTTAGCTTAGGCAGAGCCATGTTGACTTCTCCTTGATTACTCGGATTATGACGGTCTGTTACCCACGGCAACTTGGCTAATCATCGCTGAACATGGGGAAACCAGTGCGTCTGGCACAGACCATCACGATATGCCCGGATGGTTACCCCAGCCTTACCTGACTCTTCGTAGCCTCAACCTCATGGGTATCTGGCAAGGGCCCGACGGCATAGAAGTCGAGGCGATCATGCTCAATGACCTGCCCTGTCTGCGCGTGACCCAGCGGATCGGAGGGCATCGCATCGTGCTGGCCTACTGCACGGACGTACGCGAGGTCGGACGGCTCGTGGATCTGGGCGAGCTCGTCGCGGCGTAGGGGGCGACCTTCGAACGATCGGCTCAGGGTGGTGGCAGCCGGTCCCGCCCCCTTCCGCACGAGGAAGAGCGCGGGGCTCGATGGACTCAGTCGAAATAGCGTTAACTATACGGATGAACAAGCGCGAGCTGATTGAGAAGGCCGCGGCTGAGGCGGGGCTCAGCCGGCGGCAGACCGCCGCGGCTCTGGACGCGATCCTGGGAACCATCCAGACGGCCGTGGCGGCCGAGGAGAAGGTCGCGATCCCCGGTTTCGGGTCCTTCGAGATCGTGCACAAGCCGGCGCGGACCGGGCGGAATCCGCAGACCGGCGAACCCCTGGAGATCGCCGAGACCTGGACGGCCAGGTTCAAGCCGAGTCCGGGGTTCATGGGCCTCATCCGCCAGCGCAAAAAGGACTGACTCAGTCATCGATCTGCACCACGGGACTCATACTCGGCGGGGGCGGGGTGACCGTCGCGGACGGGACCGGGGTGGCCGTCGCGGACGGGGCGGGCGACGGGGCCGGGCTCTCTCCGTCTCCGGTCTGCGGGATCTGGGTGAAGGAGGGCGAGGGCAGCTCATCTTCCTCGGGCGGGTCGTCACTTTCCCGCGGGCGGTCCGGCTGGGGCCTCTCGTGGCCGTCGTTCAGCGGGGGCATCGGGGCGGTGTGCGTTGTGGTGACCCGGATCGTGGAGGGTGTCACCGGCCGCGTGATCTGTGGTGTTCCCCTCGGCGGGCGCGGGTCATGGAAGGTGGGGCCGGGCGTCGTCTTCTGGGCGGGGACCACCATCGGCACCTCCTGGGGAGCGCCGGGACCGTCGCCGACGCCGATCACGCCGCTCCCCCCGCCCCCCGCCGCGACCACCGTGACGGCCGCCATGGACACCGTGGCCAGCGCCGCGAAACTCGCCTGCGACAGGTGCGCGCCCCTGCGCGGCGCCGCCCGGTGGGAGGTCCCGGCGGAAGCGGAAACCGCTGGCCGCTCCCGCACCGGCCCGGCGGGGGCGAGCCGTACCCGGCCCCCTCCGAGCGGAGGAGGCACCGGTGTCCAGATCTCCGCCAGCACTTCGGCGACGGCGACACGGAGGTCCCCCGGCCTTCCCACGCCACCTGCCGCGAGCAGCGCGCCGAGCAGGTCGGCGGCCCGGGGCCGGTGCGCGGGGTTCTTGTCCAGACAGGCCTCGACCGCCGGGCGCAGCAGAGCGGGCACCGAGGCGACACGGGGCGGCTCGACCATGATGCGCCGGACCAGCGCGTCGTGCTCGTGCGCGCCGAAGGGGTGGTGGCCGGTGGCCGCGTAGGCGATCAGGCACCCCCAGGCGAAGAGGTCGGAGGCGGGCAGCGCGGGACCGCCGGTGAGCCGTTCCGGAGCCACCCAGCCGGGGCTGCCCATGACCTGTCCCGCCTGTGTGTGCACGGCAGCGGCGTTCACCTCCCTGGCGATGCCGAAGTCGATCACCCGGGGTCCGGTGGCCGACAGCAGAACGTTGCCGGGCTTGAGATCACGGTGGACCAGCCCTGCCTCGTGCACCGCCACCAGTGCGGCGGCCACCCCGAGGGCGGTGCCGTAGGCGAGGTCCGGCGGCAACGGGCCCCGGGCGGGCACCACCTGGGACAGCGCCGGCCCAGGGATGTATTCGGAGACCAGGTAGGGCCGGTCCCGGCCGGTGCCGTCCTCGACCACGGCGGCGGTGCAGAAGGGGATGACCCGCCGGGAAAATTTCCCTTCCTCGGCGAAACGGGCGCGAAGCGTGGAATCGTTGAGATGCGCTGGATGCGGTGTCTTGAGCGCCACCATCCCACCCTGCGGGTGTTCGGCCAGGTAGACCACGCCCATGCCACCGACGCCGAGACGGCCGAGCAGAAGGTAACGGCCGATGATGACCGGATCTCCGACGGTCAGCGGCCGCACGCCGGGCGGCATGCCTTTGAAGGGGCCCGTTCCGCCACGTGCCATCCTGGGTGAACCTCTCGTGTACGGGCTACGGCAAGCACACTGTGGCGGTATTCGGGAGGACTTCGCTCCTTACCTGTCGCAAGGGATATGACAGGTAAGGCTAATGATCCCCCCGAGTAAGTCACCGGTGATGTCCGGGATATGTCGTGATACTGGATGGGACGGCGTGACCAGGGGAATCACGCCCGTCAGGCCGCGGCGGAGCCGGGCCGCACGGGTGATCTCCCGATGGGGGCAGGACCGCCACCGGTCCGTCCGGAAAGGCTCTCGGTGGAAAGGCTCTCGGTGGAGAGGCTCTCGGTGGAGAGGGCCTGCGCGGCCGTGAGGAATCGGGCGATGTGCCAGAAGACCTGGCGGGCCTCGGGGACGACGTCGGCGAGGATGGCGAAGACGTGCGGCATGCGGCGCCATTCCTCGTAGGTCACCGGCACTCCTCCGGCGCGGGCCCGCTCCGCGACGCGACGTCCCTCGTCACGGAGGACCTCGGTGGAGCCGGTGACGATCATCAACGGCGGCAGGCCGCTGTAGTCGCCGAAGACCGGAGAGACCAGCGGGTCACGAGGATCGAGGCGGGCGGTCCAGCGGCGGGCGAGCCATTCGACGCGGCCCGCCGGGATCAGCGGGTCGACCAGGCGGTTGACCCTGCGGGGCACGTCGGTGAGGTCGGTCCACGGCGACAGGCACACCGCGGCGGCGGGCAGCGGCAGACCCCTGCCGCGCATCGCCAGCAGCGCCGCCAGAGTGAGATGGCCACCGGCGGAGTCACCGGCGAGCAGGATGCGGGCCGGATCGTAACCGCGTTCCAGCAGGCACCGGTAGGTGGTGATCGCGTCCTCCAGGGACTCGGCCAATGTGTGAACCGGGCACTGGCGGTAGTCGACGGCCAGCACCGGACACCGGGCGGCGGCCGACAGGCGCCAGGTGATCGGACGGTGCGTCTCCGGGGAGCAGAAGAAGTATCCGCCTCCGTGGAAGTACAGCAGCACCCTGCTCTCGTCGATCCCCTGACCGACACTCTCGTCGAGTCCCTGACCGATACTCTCATCGAGTCCCTGACCCGCGCGGATCCACTCACCGGAGCACGTGCCGACCTGTTCCCGCGCCACACTCACGTGCTCAGGCAGCGGAAGTCGCATCCTGCCCGCCAGCCCGATGAGACGCGAGGCCGCCACGAAGCCGAAGTCGGTCCTCAGCAACAGTCCGGAGATCGGCTTGAGGGTGCCGCGCATCACCGTGTTGAGAGCGGCAGCCTGCCAGCTCACGGGGTAACCGGGGCAAACGTCCACGTCGATCTCGTAGCGCATGCGGACCTCCACAAGCCTTCATAAGGAGCATTCCCGCGGAATATCCTTCTATTCAATCCGTGCTCATATCGCCGCGTTCATGGCTACACGTCGGCCTCCCGCCACGCCCGGCCCCCACCGGAGAGGATTACGGGCCCTTGACGGTCGCATTGGCAGCGCGAGGCTTATCGTCGTGCTGTCGGGCACAGTCAAATGACGATCTGGGAGATCTAATGGCATATGACGTCATGGCGGTACGGGCACACTTTCCCGCGCTGGAGGAGGGGGCGGCGCACTTCGACGGCCCCGGAGGCTCGCAGGTCCCCGAGCAGGTCGCGGAGGCCGTGGCCGGCACCCTGCGGGCCGCCGTCGCCAACCGGGGCGTCGAGACCGCCGCCGAACGCCGAGCCGACGGGATCGTGACCGAGGCGCGTCAGGCGATGGCCGACCTGCTCGGCGGCACGCCGGCCGGCATCGTGTTCGGCCGGAGCATGACACAGCTCACCTACGACATGGCCCGCGCGCTCGCCAAGGAGTGGCGTCCCGGTGACGAGATCGTGGTCAGCACGCTGGACCACGACGCGAACATCCGGCCCTGGGTGCAGGCTGCCGGAGCGCGCGGGGTGACGGTGCGCCGGGCCGACTTCGACCCGGAGACCGGCGAGCTGGACGTCGCCGCGGTCGCCGGCCTGCTCACCGAGCGCACCCGGCTGGTGGCCGTCACGGCCGCGTCGAACCTGCTGGGCAGCCGGCCGGACATCCCGGCGATCGCCGAGCGGGTGCATGCGGCCGGGGCGCTGCTCTACGTCGACGGTGTGCATCTGACGCCGCACAGCCTGGTCGACTTCGGGCAGCTCGGCGCCGACTTCTACGCCTGCTCGCCGTACAAGTTCCTCGGTCCGCACCTGGGCGTGCTGGCCGCCGATCCCGGCCTGCTGGAGACCGTCCACCCCGACAAGCTGCTCCCCTCCAGTAACGCGGTGCCGGAACGCTTCGAGCTGGGCACGCTCCCCTACGAACTGCTCGCCGGCACGACGGCGGCGGTCGACTTCATGGCCGATCTCGTGCCCGGCATCGGCGGGACCCGGCGCGAACGCCTGGCCGCCTCGATGACCGCGCTGGAACGGCACGAGGAGGCCATGCTCGTACGGCTCGACGCGGGCCTGGCCGAGATCGACGGGGTGACCTCGTACGGCGCGGCATCGCGGCGCCGTACCCCCACGACGCTGTTCTCCATCGAGAATGTCAGGCCCGCCGACGCCTACCGGTTCCTGGCCGAACGCGGCGTCAACGCGCCCGCCGGCCACTTCTACGCGCTGGAGTGCTCCCGCCGGCTGGGACTCGGCGACACCGGCGCGATCCGTGCCGGGATCGCCCCGTACACCGACGATTCCGATGTGGACCGGCTGCTGAAGGGCGTGCGTGAGCTGGCCGGCTGACCCGCACGGCCTTCGCCTGCCGGCACACCTCTCGATGATCACCGGCACCGGGCCTCGGACGACTGTGGTCCCGATGCGGCGGAGTGGTCGCCCTGCCCGCTGGACTACGCGTAGTCGTCGTCCTCGTGACGTTCCCGGCCGGACCAGCGGGAGGGCATGAGGATGGGGATGAACAGCGCGACACCGAGGAGGGCGTAGACACCGTTGGCGAGCAGCAGGGCCATGCCCTGACCGACCGGGACGAGCCCCTCGTGAAAGGAGACGACGTCGGAGAGCAGGCTGTCGGCCCGCTTGGCGTCAAGGACGTAGACCACGTTCCAGGAGAGCAGGACCATCGACGGGATGAAGGTGGCCACCGGGGAGACTCTGCCGGCGGCCACCAGACCGAACAGCAGGCCGATCCCGGCCATGACACCCAGCGTGGTCCACGTGTCCGGACCGCTCTCGGCGACGAGCTTCGACGCGGCCTGCTGTACCGCCCAGCCCCCGCCCAACAGCAGAACGGCTGTCATGACAAGTCCAACGAGCAGCCCGAAAAAGTGCCGCATCACCACCACCTCAGCCTGGGACGCTTGTCGCGGTCGCGGCAACCTTAGCGACAAATGCCATGAAACGGCAGACGTCGCAGATGCATGGGAACACCTGGATCACCATGCATGAGATGCCGCAATGACAGGCGTTGCAGGGGCATGAGAGCATATGGGCCACCATGGATGCCCGACTCCCGTTACGGCTCACGCGCGCGGCCGCCTTCTCGGCCGTCTGCGTGGTGCTCGCCGCCCTCGGCCATGTGGCCGCAGGCGGATCGGGACCCGCACCGTGGGCGATAACCACCGGAACCGCGGTGGTCACGGCCCTGGCCACACTGCTCGCCGGGCGCGAACGGTCCACCACGACGATCAACGTGAGCCTCGCGGCCCTGCAGCTGTTCCTCCACGAACTGTTCGCCTACGGCGACCCCTCGGGGATCTCCCTGACCACGCACCCGCACGGTCAGGGGCTGAGCGAGGGCCTGGGCATGCTGATCGCCCACCTCACCGTCGCGCTGGTCACCGGCTGGTGGCTGGCACGCGGCGAGGCCGCCCTGTGGGCGCTGCTCCGCTCGGCAGGACGGCGCCTCGGCAGGATGCTCCGCCTGCTCCCCGCCCCCGCAACGCCCGGCCCCCGCATGGGGGCTGTCTTCCCTCCCGTCGCGCCCGCTCCGGCGCGGGGCGTCCTCCGTCACACCGTCAGCCGGCGTGGTCCTCCACTTCCCGCCGTCTGACCTCCTTTCCACCCCGGCACGCCCCGACGTGCTCGAAGTTTCCGAAGTCTCGAAGTGGAGAATCCCCATGTCCCTTTCCTCCGCCTGCCGCCGCGCCGTGGCCGTCACCGCCGGTGTCACCGCCCTCACCCTCGGCCTGGCGCTGCCCGCCCTCGCGCACGTGACCATCAATCCCGGCACCGCCGAGCAGGGCAGCTTCACCAAGGTCGCCTTCCGGGTCCCGAACGAGCGTGACGACGCCTCGACCAGCAAGATCGAGGTCACCTTCCCCACCGACCACCCGCTGCCGTTCGTCTCGGTCAAGCCGCTGCCCGGCTGGAAGGTCAAGGTGACCGAGGGCAAGCTGCCCAAGCCGGTGACCACCGAGTACGGCGAGATCACCGAGGCCGTCACGAAGATCACCTGGTCGGGCGGCAAGATCGAGCCTGGCCAGTTCCAGGAGTTCGAGGTGTCCATGGGCGCGCTGCCCAAGGACACCGACCACCTCGTCTTCCCCGCGGCCCAGACCTACACCAGCGGCGAGGTCGTGAAGTGGGCCGATGAGGCCGGCGCCGACGGCTCCGAGCCCAAGCACCCCGCCCCGGTGCTGAAGCTCACGCCCGCCTCCGGCGAGGGCCACGGCGCGGCCCCCAGCCCGTCCGAGACCACGCCGGTCACGCCGACGGCCACCGCCGTCGCCGCGCCGCCGGTGGCCCCGGTCGCGGCGGCCGCCGACGCGGACTCCTCCGACGGCACGGCCCGCCTGCTGGGCGGCGCCGGCCTGCTGGCCGGGCTCGCCGGCGTCGTGGTCGGCGTGCTCGGCCTGCGCCGCGGCGGCCGTACCTCCTGAAACCGGTCAGGACGGCCCCGCGGAACCCTTTCCGCGGGGCCGTCCCGTCCCTGTGGTCAGGACCGGGAGGCGTCAATCCCCGTAACGACCGGTGGGAGGGGGCCGCGCGCTCGGCCTTAGGGCCGGGAAGCCGGCGTGAGCGTCTGGAGCTGTTCGAGAAGCGCCTTGGTGGTCCGCTCGTGCTGCTGCCGGACCAGATCTCCGTGGAATCCCCTAGGCCCCTCTTCGACGAGCATGATGAGATACAGATAAGCCCGGTAAAGAGCGAGACGGACACGCACGCCGGCCGTGAACTCCAGGTGCCCTCCTGCCTCCCGGTAGCCGTTGAGAAGGTCCTCATCCTGTTCGGCGGCGCCGAAGACGTCGAACGAGGCGAAGTCGGCCACGGGGTCGCCCCAGAACGCGCGCTCGTGGTCGATCAATGCCGCGATCCGCGGCGGTTTCCCGTCCATGTCCAGCAGGACGTTTCCCGGCCAGAGGTCGAAATGGACCAGCGCGGGTGCGACGACGTCGTCCAGCAGGTGCGCGTGGGCCCGTACGGCGATCGCGATCTCATCGACAGGCCACGGGAGCACCGCCTGGTATCGGACCCCGTCGGCGAGGACAGCATCGATCATGGAGAGAAACGCCTCTCTCCATGTGGCAGCCGTCATCTCCGCCAGCTGCGGGTAGCCGTACGCCGGCCCCTTGATCTGGTGCAGGGCGGCGACGTGACGGCCCAGGTTGAAGCGGAGGCTCTTGCGATCCACCTCTGCCAGGCCCCCTTCGGCATCGGACCACGCCACGCCGTCGATCGCGGTCAGGATCAGGTAGGTGATCGGTCCCTCGAGGTCCGCGTGCAACAGCCGGGGCAGCGGCACATCGGTGGCCCCGGCGAGCTCGTAGAAGAGGGCTTCCGTCCGGATGATGTCCCGCTCGTAGGAGAGCAGCTCGACATCGTCGGGCGGCCCCAGCTTGAGGACCACCTCGCTCCCGTCTTCAAGTCGCGCACGCCACAACGCGGCGAAGGAACCCGCCTCGATTTCCCGCTGCGAGACGGCACGCCGTCCCAGCGCCCGTGAGATCACGTCCCCGACCTGTCCGGGTGACAGCTGCCTTTTCGTACGTATCGCCATCGATAGTCACCGATTCCGTTGGCTCCGCTCCTGCCGGTCCGTAGATCACGATTGCAGACGGTAAGGAGATATCAAAGCCCAGGCCGGACATGCCGGCCTGGGCCTCTGATACGTGCGTCGCCGGGAACCTGGACCCCGGACATGCTGGTGAACGGTCAGCAGGTGATGTCCTTGCTGGTGAAGCGGGCCCAGGCGACCGAGCCGAAGATCGCGATGTAGGCGGCGAAGACCAGCAGGCCCTGGCCCATGTCGCCGAAGTCCACCGGATCGCGCAGCACCCCGTCGAAGCCGCTCCACCAGTGCGTCAGCAGGTACGGCTGGAGCCCGGAGAGCTGCGGGATGACGCCGAGCACCTGGGCGGCGATGACCAGCACCACGGTCGAGGCGATGGCGCCGACGGCCACCTCGGTCAGCGTTGAGATCGCCAGCGCGACGGCGGCCAGGGCGGCCATGCCCGCCGTGACGTACAGCACGACGAGGCCGATCCTCAGCACGCCTTCGAGCAGCGGGATCGTTCCCCCGGACAGCAGGGTGATCGGGCCGACCGGGAACAGCACCAGCCCGGCGAGCAGTCCGGACAGCGCGACCACGGTGACGGCGGCCAGACAGAAGACGGCCGCGTTGACGTATTTGACGATCAGCAGCCGGGTCCGTCCCGCCGGGGCAGCCAGCAGGTAGCGCAACGTGCCGGCACCCGCCTCTCCGGCGACGGAGTCTCCGGCGACCACGGTGACCGCGACCGGCAGCATCAGCTGCACCAGGACAGAGAGCGCGGTGAAGGTGAGGAACAGCCCGTTGCCGGTGACCTGGGCGAGGATCGGAGGGGCGCCTTCGTTCTCGTCCGGGGCGCCGAACAGCCGCAGCGCGAGGCCGATCAGCACCGGGACCAGGGCGAGAACGCCCAGTATGGCGAGGTTCCTCGGCCGCCGGAAGGTCAGGCCCGCCTCCGAGCCGAGCAGCCGCAGCCACGCCCGGGTCGCGCCGACCGCCCGGGGCGGCGTGCCGTGCCCTCGGGGCGGCGTGCCGTCCGTTCCGGTGGGCAGGACCTCTTCCCCGCTAGCCGTCAACATCGAAACCCTCCCCTGTCAGGCCGACGAACACGTCCTCAAGGCTCGGCCGCTGCACGGCCAGGCCGCGCACGGCGACGCCGCCGGCCACCAGTGCCGCGCAGATCCGCTCCGGCGCCTCGGTGCCCAGCTCGGCGCTGACCTCCCCGTCGCCGGTGCGGACCTGCGGCAGTCCGGCGGCAGTCAGTACGGCCGCCGCCTCGGCCATGTCGGGCGTCTCCACCCGGATCCTCACCGTCTCTCCGGCTCGGAGCCCGGCGAGGGTGCCCTGGGCGACCAGCCGCCCGGTCCGCATGACGGCGACGTGGGAGCACATGTGCTCCACCTCGGCCAGCAGGTGCGAGGAGACGAAAACGGTCGTCCCCTCGCCGGCGATCTCCTTGACCAGTGCCCGCACCTCCCGGGTGCCCTGCGGGTCCAGGCCGTTGGTCGGCTCGTCCAGGACCAGCAGCTCCCTCGGCCCCAGCAACGCGGCCGCGATCGCCAGCCGCTGGCGCATGCCCAGCGAGTAGGCCCGGTAGCGTTTGCCGGCCGCGGCGGCCAGCCCCACCCTGTCCAGGGCCAGCCCGATCCGGGCGGAGGCCGTGCGCGGGTCCGCCGCCGGGTCGGCGGCGTCGTAGCGGCGCAGGTTCGCCTCGCCCGACAGGTACGGATAGAACGCCGGCCCCTCGACCAGCGCCCCCACCCGGGACAGCACGGCGGGCATCCCGCCCGGCATCGGCCGGCCGAACAGCTCCCAGGTGCCCGCCGTCGGCGCGACCAGGCCGAGCAGCATGCGGATGGTGGTGGTCTTGCCCGAGCCGTTCGGGCCGAGGAAGCCGAAGACCGACCCCCGGGGCACCGTCAGGTCGAGATCGTCCACGGCCACCTGGCCGCTCGGGAACCGCTTGGTCAGCCCGCGGGTGACGATCGAAAAGTCTCCGGTGGAGGCCGCGGCGGGCGGCGTCGATTCCTGGACGGTCAGCATGGCTCCCCAACTGGTCTCGGCATCGTCAAGGGGGCGGGCGGGGGCGCCCCTGCGGACGCCCCCGGGCTCTTGTCGAGCCCCCTACCGTGGGTCGCGCCGGCGCGCCTCCCCCGGTTGCCCGCCAGGAGTCGTGTGCCTCCCGGCATCTCGTTCATCTCTGTCCGGCCGCCTCGGTCAGTTTCTCCGGGGTGACCGCGCCGACCAGCAGGCGGCCGTCGTCGGTCAGCAGCGCGGAGACCAGCTTGGTCTGGATGACCTTGCCGCTGCCCCATGTCCCGCTGACCGGCTTGGCCGACGTGAGCAGGGCGTCGACGATCGCGTTCGCGTCCTGCCCGGCGCCGGCGCCACCCGGCGCCTGGCCCTTGAGGTCCTGCTCGGAGAAGGGGAGCACCACCACCGTGGTCCAGCCGTCGCCGACGGTCCTGACGTCACCCCTGAGACCCTCGGCCTTCTCCTGCCTCTCATCCAGCTCCGGAGCGAGGTCGCTGATCGACTTCTCCTCCACCTTCGCGTCCGCGGGCGGCGTGAAGCTGAAATTCTCCTGCGCGGGCGGGGTGAAGGTCACCGAGGTGAAGCCGACCTCGAAGGCCGGCTCCGCGGCACTCTTGGCGTAGACCTGGACCCGCAGGGGTACGAAGGTCTCCCCGTCGAGCGCCAACCTGACCTCCTTGACCAGGGAGGAGGCGTCCTTGGGCGCGAAGACGAGCTGGTAGGCCGGGCGGCCGGCGACCTTCTCGGTGCTGGTCACGCTGACCACGGTGTCGGAGTCGGCCTTCTTGAGCACTTCCTGGGTCAGCTGCTGCGGGGTGGTCGCCGCGGGCAGGGCCTTCTCCGGCCCATCGGGGATCGCCTGGACGCCGCCCTTGATCCGGGTGGCCTTCCCGGCGTCACTCTCCCACAGCCAGACCTGGTCGCCGTTGACGATCAGGTCGGTCTCGCTCATCCGTCCCGGAAGCGCGAACCGGAACCGGTCCGCGCCGCCGTACCAGACCTTGAGCTCGTGCGAGCCCGCCAGCAGGGCCGCGGGCGAGCTGCCCCCCATGCCCCCCATGCCCGACATCTGCGGCAGCCCCGGTAGGCCGAAGGATGCGGTCTGGATCAGCGTGCCCGACATGGGCTTCAGGCCTGCCCTGTTGGCCTGGGCCGCGTCGGCGAGCAGCTGCTCGGCGGTGCGCTCGGGCAGCACCGGGTCCCCCTGGACCGCGGCGATGACCGGACCGGCGCCGATGGCCCCGGCCACCAAAGCCATCGTGGCGATCGGCACGCCCCACCTCATGGCGCGGCCCCGTCTCGCTTGCTCTGACATGTCACTCCTTTACGGTATTGCGTTGGTGCCTGTCATTCGCAGCTTGCGTGAAACGTCCTGTGCCGGAGCTGAGACAGACTGAGAGGGCCCACAGGGTTCTCAGCCGCCTCTCAGGCCGGCTGGCCGAAGATGGGGTCATCAGCGGAGGAGGTGCGGAATGCGGGTTCTCGTCGTGGAGGACGAGCGGCGGATGGCGGCGGCGCTCCAGCGCGGGCTACAGGCCGAGGGGTTCGCGGTCGATCTCGCGCACGACGGCGAGGAGGGCCTGCACCTGGCCAGGGAGGGCGACTACGACGTGGTCGTGCTGGACATCATGCTGCCCAGGATCTCCGGCTACAACGTCTGCAAGCAGTTGCGGGCCGAGGAGAACTGGGTGCCGATCCTGATGCTGTCGGCCAAGGACGGCGAGTACGACATGGCCGACGGACTCGACCTGGGCGCCGACGACTACCTGACCAAGCCGTTCTCCTACGTCGTGCTGGTGGCCAGACTGAGGGCGTTGCTGCGGCGCGGCGCCAGCCGGCGTCCCGCCGTGTTACGGGCCGGGGATCTGACGCTGGACCCCGCGCGGCGACTGGTCTCCCGGGGTGAGACGGCGGTGGAGCTGACGCCCAGGGAGTTCGCGCTCCTGGAATATCTGATGCGCCGCCACGACGAGGTCGTCTCCAAGACGGAGATCCTGGAGCACGTCTGGGACACCTTCGACACCGATCCCAACGTGGTCGAGGTCTACGTGGGCTACCTGCGCCGCAAGATCGACGCGCCGTTCTTCCGGAGCTCCCTGCAGACGGTGCGCGGGGCCGGATACCGGCTGGCCGGCAATGGCGGCTGATCCGCGTCCCCGGCCAGACACGCTGGAGGGCCGTCGGGGGGACCCCGGGGAAGGACGGCGCACGGCCGGTTGGTGGCGGCGCAAGAGCCTGCGCTTCCGGCTGACCGCGGTGGCGTCGGCCGTGCTCGGGGTGGCACTGGCCGTCTCGGCCTATGTGATGATCGGCGTGCTCGGCGCGTCACTGCTCGCCACCATCGACGACTCGATATACCAGCGGGCCCGCGACCTGGTCTCGCTGGCCGACGCCGAGCAACTGCCGGATGAGCTGACCTCACCGGACGGCATCCTCGTGCAGGTGATCGACGGCGCGGGACGGATCACCCACGCCACCTCCGGTACCGACCGCCTGGTCCCCCTGCTGAACGCCGGGGAGCGGGCGGTGGCGATCAGGGGGCACCAGGGGCGGTTCCTGAACGGCGCGCCGTACGGTATCCCGCACATACTGCGCGTGCGGGTACTCAGCGCCGACCAGGGCCGGATGGTGATCGCCGCGCGTCCCTTCAGCGAGGTGCAGGCCAGCCTCACCACAACCGGGCACGTGCTGCTCGTCGGCACACCGCTGCTGCTGATGCTGCTCGCCGGGGCCAGCTGGATGATCATCGGCCGGACCCTGCGGCCCATCGCCGCGCTACGCCGGGGTGCCGAGGAGATCACCGACACCGCTCGCTCCCGGCGCCTGCCGGTGCCCGAGGCCCGCGACGAGGTGCACAGCCTGGCCACCACGCTCAACGACATGCTGGCCCGGCTGGAGAAGGCCGACGCCCGCCAGCGGGCCCTGGTCTCCGACGCGGCGCACGAGCTGCGTAGCCCGCTGGCCAGCATCCGGCTCCAGCTGGAGGTGGCACTCGGCCATCCGCACGGGCAGGACTGGCGGGAGACGGCCGAGGGCGTGCTGGAGGACACCATGCGCCTGGCCCGGCTGGCCGAGGACCTGCTCGCGCTGGCCCGCCTGGACGAGCGCGGCGGCGCACCGCGCCGCAGGGAGCCGGTGGAGCTGGACCAGCTGGTCTCCCAGACCGTCGAGCGGTACGGCGAGGCCGTCACGGTGAAGATCGGCGACGGTCCGATGGTGATCACCGGAGACGCGCTTGATCTGGGGCGGGTGCTGGTCAATCTGGCGGACAACGCCCTGCGGCATACCAACGCCCCGGTGGTGGTGGAGTTACGCGCCGAAGGCGCTGACGCGGTGCTCACCGTCACCGACGACGGGCCCGGCATCCCCGAGCCCGACCGGGAGCGGGTCTTCGACCGGTTCACCCGGCTGGACAGCGCGCGCAGCCGTGACGACGGCGGAGCCGGGCTGGGCCTGGCCATCGTCCGGGAGACCGTCCACGCCCACGGCGGCGCGGTCCACCTGGAGGACGCCTCTCCTGGGCTGCGGGCCGTCGTCCGGCTTCCGCTATCTTGAGCGAGACTTAACCATCAGGTGATTGGCCGGAGCATGTTTCCGGATCTAGCGTCATTTTCATGACTTCCGCTGACGGCGGTCAGCGGGAACTGATCCTGCGGGTCGCGACCCGGCTGTTCGCCGCCTTGGGCTACGACGCGACCTCCCTCGGCCAGATCGCCGAGGCCGCCGGGCTCGGCCTCGACACCGCCGCCCGGCAGGCCGGCACCAAGCGGGAGCTGTACCTGGCCGTCATGGAGCGCGCCTACCTGGCCGAGCGGTCCGCCCTGGAGCGAACGATCGGGGGCGTCCAGGCGGCGAGCCCCGAGCAGGCGGCGGGCCTTCTGCACCGGATCACCGACAACTACCTCGACCTGTGCGTGGCCCATCCCGAGGTCCCGGCGCTGTGGATACACCGGTGGATGTCCGACGCCAGCGACGTCACCGAGGTGGAGCAGCGTTACACCCAGCCGCTGATCAAGCTCGTCGAGGGGGCGTTCGCCCCCGCGGTGGCCGCCGGACACATCGGCCCCGACGTCGATGTGACATATCTGCTGTGGTCGTTGATCTGGTGCGTGGACGGCTTCTCCCAGGGCGGGGTGCTCGGCGCGGATGGCAGTCGCGTGCGCACCAACGACCCGGAGGCCCTGCGCCGGTTCCGTATCCACATCCATCGGCTGATCCACCGCACCGCCGGGCTCCCCGGAGATCCTCCTTGACGCTGGGACGCTCCTTCTCGGGTCCCCTCACCACCACGTCTCCGCTCAGCAGGCCGGCGACGGTGGCCGGCGCGGTGCGGGCTACCCGCGCAGGCGGGTGACGGCGGCCAGCGCGGTGCGGGCGGAGGCGGCGTCGTGCACCCGGAAGACCCGGGCGCCCTGCCAGGCGGAGACGGCCAGGGTCGCCATGGTGCCGGCGTGGCGCTCGTCGACCGGGAGACCCCCGAGGGTCTCGCCGACGAAGTCCTTGTTGGAGACCGCCACGAGCACCGGCCAGCCGGTGGCCACCATCTCGTGCAGGCGGCGGCTGATCTCCAGGGAGTGCCAGGTGTTCTTGCCGAAGTCGTGCGCCGGGTCGATCAGGATCGACTCCCTGCGGACCCCGGCGGCGACCGCCCGCTCGGCGAGATCGGTGGTGTAGCCGATGACGTCGTCGACCACGTCGGCGTAGGCGATGCGGTGCGGGCGGGTCCGGGGGGTGACGCGTCCGGCGTGCGCGCAGACCAGCCCGATACCGTGCTTGGCGGCGACCTCCGCCAGGGCCGGGTCGACCCCGCCCCAGGTGTCGTTGAGCAGGTCGGCGCCCGCCTCGGCGACGACCTCGCCGACCTCGGCACGCCAGGTGTCGACGCTGATGATCAGCTGCGGATGGCGCTCCCGGACCGCCGCGACCAGATCGGCCACCCGGCGGATCTCCTCGGCGGGGTCCACCTCGTCGCCGGGTCCCGCCTTGACGCCGCCGATGTCCACGATGTCCGCGCCACCGTCGACGGCCCCGTCCACCGCCTCCAGGGCGGCCGCGAAGCCGTAGGTCCGCCCCCGGTCGAAGAAGGAGTCGGGGGTGCGGTTGACCACCGCCATGATCGCGAACTCGCCGGGCCGGAACTCACGGCCACGCAGGCGCAAGATACTCATCGAGACCGAGCCTATCGCCCGGTGCCGGAGAGGCAGGCGCTCCCACCTGCGCCGCCTCTGTGGGATTTCGGGAAGAGCCGACGTGCTCCTAGGCGGCCGACCCACTTTCGGCCACGGACAGGAACTCCTGGGCGATGGCGGGCAGCCGCCGTCGCGCGTGGACAAGGGCGATCACCCGGCGGACCGAGGGATCGAGGGGACGGACCACCAGCCCGGCCCGGACGGCCTGCTCGGCCATTCCGCGATACCAGAGCAGGGAGGCCGTACCCGAGCGGACCGTGTTCAACCAGTTGCCCCGCTCGTCCAGTTGTACGGTCGGCACCGGGGTGACGCCGTACTTGGCGAACAGCGCGTCGAACTCCCTGCGCCGGGCGCTGCCGGGGATCGGCAGGACCAGCGGCATGCCGTTGAGCCTGTTCATCGGCACCGGATCGGGCAGGTCCATGCCGGGTGGCGAGATCAGGACGATCTCCTGACGTTCCAGCGGGTGACTGATCAGATCGGTGGGGACGGGCAGGTCCGTCAGGCCGAGATCGGCCCGCTGCTCCCTGATGGCGTTCACCACGCCGTCCCGTCCGTCACAGCGGACGATATGCACGCGCACTCCGGGATGCTCGGCGCTGTAGGCGGGAAGGAGGCGTCCGGCCAGCCCCGGCTCAAGGCTGGGGGTCGAGGCGATGCGCAGTTCCGCCTCGGTGTGACCCTGGCTGGACAGTGCCTCGATCTCGCGGACCGCGTCGAGTGCCTCCCGGGCGAGCTTGACCACCCGGCGTCCTTGCGCCGTGACGACCACGCCCCGCCCGGAACGGGCGAACAACGTCATCCCGAGCTCACGTTCGAGGTCCCTGATCGCCCGCGAAAGAGCGGGCTGTGCGATGTACAGCGACCTGGCCGCGTCTGTCATGGTGCGGTGCTCCGCTGTCGCGACCACATAGCGGAGCTGCTGCAGATTCATGGCTTTGAAGCTAAATCACAGTGCCCTGCGCGGTCCCGGACATCGCGGAGATCACCTCGGATGATTTCGGAATGTAATCGAACGCGGCAACATCCGTGACGGGTGAGGAATAAGTATGCTTACGCCCCAAATGGGAGCAGACCTTACGTTCCACCGGCCAGAGCGGCGAGCCGGCCTTGAACCGCAGGCTTGAACTCCGGGCCACCTGCTTCGCGGGGATGTTCATGCACTCGATACCCGGCTGACCCCGTCTCCGTCGACGGCACAGCTTAGAGGGTCGTTAACCGGGAATTGGCCATCTGTCTGTCATGTCCAGGTATGGGGGCTAGAATCCTGGCAATTCTTTGAAATCGGGGGACCTCGGCTGTTTTGCCAGGTGGACCGAGATGGACATAGTAGGAAGCGGTGTGACGATGCACCTTGGGCAAGACTCGGGGGATCCCGCCGGCGAGGACGGGCAACGGCGCCCCGGGCAACACGGCGCGGGCCGTGAAGCACAGCCCGGTGTCCCCAATGCGCCGGATACCCCTGACGCGCCGCCCGCGGGGGCACCGAGAACCGGCCTGACACCGGAGCCCGGGCGCACATCTGACACCGAAACCTCACCGCCCGGCCCCGCCGTCTCCCAGGGGCGCCCGCGGTTCGCCAAGCCGCTGACGACCCTCTCGCTCATCGGCTGGACCCTGCTGTCGGCGATCCTGCCCGGCGCCGCGCACCTGCGCGCCGGGCGTCGCCGTACCGGCTACATCCTGCTCGGTATCTTCGGCGTGCTGCTGGTGACCGCGCTGGTGGTCGGCCTCACCCTGTCGGACAGCGCGGGTGTCGTCACCCGGGACGGCACGCTCCTGACCGGGGCGATCGTCGCCGGGGCCGGCGCACTCTGCTGGTTCCTGCTGGTGCTGTCGTCCTACATCTCCCTGAAGCCCAGCCGGCTGACCGGCAAGGGGCAGATCATCTCGGGCATCGCGGTCGGCGTGCTGTGCGTGTCGGTGATGGCGCCGTTCGCGCTGACGGCGAGTACGGTGCTGACCGTCAAGGAGGCGGCCAACACCATCTTCGAGAGCGTCGAGGACAACCCGACGGTGGCCCCGATCGAGCACAAGGACCCGTGGGGTGGCCGCGAGCGGGTCAACTTCCTGCTCATCGGCGGCGACGGGGCCGGCAACCGGGAGGGCGTGCGGACCGACAGCATGACCGTGGCCAGCGTGCACATCGCGACCGGCAACACGGTCATGTTCAGTCTGCCCCGCAACCTGCAGCATGTCCGTTTCCCGCCCGGCAGCCCGCTCGGGAAACGGTTCCCCGACGGCTTCATGCGCGAGCTGCCCAACGGCGGCCTGCTCAACGAGGTCTTGCAGTACGGCGAGGACCACCCCGAGACCGTGCCGGGTAAGGACGGTCATCGGGGCCCGAAGGCGCTCATGGACGCCATCGGCTACACGCTCAACCTGAAGATCGACTACTACGCCCTCGTGAACATGTACGGCTTCGCCCACCTGGTGGACGCCATCGGCGGATTGAAGATCCGGGTGGACAACGACGTCAAGTGGGGCGGTCTCTACGGCACCGCGGGCACGATCAAGGCCGGCTACCGGACGCTGTCCGGCGAGGAGGCGCTCTGGTACGGCCGTTCCCGCGTCGGCAGCGACGACTTCTCCCGCATGGCCCGCCAGCGATGCGTCATCGGCGCCTTCACCAAGCAGGCCACGCCCCAGGCCGTGCTCACCAACTTCGTCAAGATCGCGAATGTCGCCAAGCGGATGGCCAAGACCGACATCCCCCGCGAAATGCTGGAGCACCTAACCGACCTCAGCCTCAAGGTCAAGGACGCCAGGATCACCAGCCTGCAGTTCGTGCCGCCGGAGTTCTACAGCGGTTCCCCCGACTGGCAGAAGATCCGCGTCGCGACCGTCCGGGCACTGCGCCAGTCCGTCCAGCCCTCCCGCCGCGCCCAGGCCGCCGGCGTGACGGCCTCCCCCGGCGTGAACGGCGCCACCCCCGCCCCGTCCCCCACCAAGAGCGTGACGGCCCAGCCGAGTCAGGCCCCCACCCCGAACGGCGGGTCCGCCCAGTCCCTCGACGAGCTCTGCGGGTTCTGACACCGCCTCCCACGCCCCGGCTGTGGCCCGGCTCCCTCGCGGAGCCGGGCCACAGCCTTCTCTGGCCGGCTTCAACCGGCCCCGGTCACGCCCGGACGGCCCTGGCGCTCCGGGGAAGCAGGAGGAAGGCCCCCAGGTAGAGCAGGCCCGCCACGATCAGCAGGGCCTGGTAGCCGATGACCAGCGCCAGATACTCCAGGCAGCCGCCGACCATCGCGCCCAGCAGGTTGGCGCCGAAGGCGGTCGTGCCGTCGCCGGAGTCGGCGAAGCGCTTGGCGAACACCACGTTGGCCGCGAAGATCGGCAGGAACGCCACGACCACGGCGACCACCGCCCGCAGTGGCAGCGGCAGGCCCAGCAGCCAGGAGTTGGGCACCAGCCAGGCCAGCACCAGGCCGCCGAGGAGCACGCCGTACATGACGGGCAACGGCGGGGTCCTGAAACGGCGCGTCACCTCCACCGCGGCGAGCACGGCGACCAGCACCCCGGCGAACACGATCGCGTTGACCACCCACGTCGTGCCGAACAGCAGCGCGAACCCGGTCACGCTCTTGGTCTCCAACAGCAGGAAGGCCACGCCCAGCAGGAACAGGTCGGCGTAGGGGCGCATCCGGCGGTACGGCCCGGCGACCACCCGGACCGCGAACAGGCTCACGATCAGGATCAGGCCGAGGGTGATGAGGTAGATCTGGGGGACCGTCCGGTCCTTGAGGTAGAGGAACGGCCGGTCGTCGCCGGTCGGTGGCGGGGTGTCGGCGGTCGCGCCGGCCCACTCGGCGCCGCAGCTCTGGGTCTGGGGGCTGAGACCCGCCGTGATCACGGCCTGCTGGCCGCTCTCGCTGACGATGTCCACGCAGGGCTTGTGCCCGAAGGCGGCCTGCATGGTGGAGGCGAGCCGGTCCACCAGCCAGCTCTCCCGGTAGTAGTTGTACATCGAGAAGGTGCCGCCGGGCTTGAGGTGGTCCCTGGCCGCCTCCATGGCCTGCCGGGTGAACAGGTAGCTCTCCAGCCGCAGCGAACTCGCCCCGGAGACCAGGGTGAGGGAGTCGGGCAGCGCGAAGAGGATCAGGTCGTACTTACCGGAGGTGCGCTCCAGGAACGCGCGGCCGTCGGTGACCACGGTGGTGACGCGGGGGTCTGAGTAGGGCCTGTCCGGATGGTAGGTCCCGCCGAGCTCGCGGAGCTTGGGGTCGATCTCCACCGCGTCCACGTGCCCGGCGCCCTTGGACAGCGCGATCGCCACGTCGGTGCCGCTGCCCGCGCCGACGATCAGGACGTCGTCCAGTTTCTGCGCCGCCGCCCGCTCGTACGGCAGCGCGTACTGCCGCTCCCATTCCAGCCGGTTGGCGGCCGGCACGGCCTGCTGGTGCGGGATGCCGTTGACCTGGATGTCCATCACCGGGACACCGCCGTAGTCCAGCCGGTTGTAGGTCACCTTGTAGTAGGGCGACCACAGCGCGCCCGCCGTCAGTGTCTCCACCGCGAGCGCTCCGACGACGACCAGCGACGGGACGGCCAGCGCCACCCGCCCCAGGGCGGTGCGCGGCCACAGCAGCACGAGGTAGGCGGCCCCGGCGATCGTCCCCCACACGACGGGGGGCGCGCTGAGGAACGACAGCCCGGTGAACAGCGCGATGCCGGCCAGGCTGCCGAGCAGGTCGTAGCGGTAGGCCTCCAGGCGGTCCAGCTCGGGGAAACAGCGCCCGACCAGCTCCGCCGGGCCCATCAGCACGATCGCCGCCGCCGCGAAGATCACGGGCAGGATCAGCCACGGCGGCGGCCCGCTGGTGCTCAGGCTGGTCCAGTACAGGACGCCCTCGGTCTGCCGGTCCACGGTGACCGGGAAGAACAGGATGACCAGCACAAGGATGGCCAGCGTGATCGGCGAGTAGTACGGCTGCCGCGTCGTGCGTCCCACCCGCAGGAAGCCGAGCCCGATTCCGAGGAACGAGCCGAGCAGGACGAAGTTCGTGAAATAGCTCAGATGAACGATGTTCGATCCGGTCCACCGGATCAGTGCCAGTTCCAGGAAGAGCATGAAGGCGCTGGCCACGACCAGTCTCGGCCGGGTGCTCAGCCAGTGCGTGGACGGGGCATCGGAATAGGAGGGTGGCGTCGTCTCCGCCGCTGCGGTCATGCCGTCCAACGCTAGTGATCGTCCTGCCCTCAGGGAAGGAAATACGTGTCAGCGGTTTACGGGATTCACATGGGCTAATACCGATACGTGATGTTTTGAATGGGTGGACGCGGTCGAGGCGAATGAAGGAACGTGGTGGAGTCCATTCCCCCCGAACCTGGTGGTGCACCATGCGGGTCCTGATCCAGCTCCGCCCCTCTCCGGACGTCGTCGCGGCGGTCGCCGATCCCGACGTGACCGCGACGACGGCCGACGTCGCCGACGGCCTGCCCGGGGTCGTCCTGGACGACTCCTTCACGCCGGTCGCCGTGCCACGTCCGGTGCCCGTGGCCGGAGGCGACCCCCTCTCCCTGAACCAGGCGCTGACCTTCTCCCTCGCCGCCGGCGACGCCTCCGTCATGGTCCGCGGGGAGATCTCCGACGACGAGCTGTCCACCCGGCTCACCCTGCTGCCCGCCCTGCGCAACGACGTCGTGGGAGTGTTCGCCGACCCGGTCATCGAGTCGAATCTCACCTGCGGAGGCAGCGCCCCGGTGGGCGACTGGCACGACGTGGAGCGGCTGCTGCACGTCGCGGAACTGCAGGCGGAGGGCCTGGACGGCTCCGGCGTCGCGCTGGCAATCCTGGACACCGGCATCAACGCCGCGCACGTGACCCGCCATCTCGGGCGCGACCTGATCCTGGACAAGGAGCGGAGCTGGAACCCCGACGGAGTGACCGGCACGCCGGGCGAGTTCCCAGTCAACCACGGCACGATGTGCGCGTTCGACACGCTCATCGCCGCTCCCCGGGCGACGCTGATCGACGTTCCCGTGCTGCTCTCCCAACGGCCGGGCGGCTCGGCGCTGGACGGCCTGCTGTCCGACGCGGTCGCGGCCTTCGCCCACCTGCGCACCATCCTGGAGAACCAGCCCGCGGAGTCACGGTCCCTGGTGGTCAGCAACAGCTGGGGCTCCTTCTCGCCCCGCTGGGACTTCCCCGTCGGCCATCCCGGTAACTACTCCGACAACCCGGCCCACCCGTTCAACCTGATCGTCTCCAGCCTGGAGCGGGCGGGCGCCGATGTGCTGTTCGCCGCGGGCAACTGCGGGCGCGAGTGCAAGGACGGCCGGTGCGCGTATCCGGACCGGCCGATCACGGGCGCCAACTCCCACCCGAGCGTGCTGTCCATCGGGGGCGTGGACACCCTCGGCGAGCGGGTCGGATACTCCTCCCAGGGCCCCGGCCGTCTCGCTCCCCGCAAGCCGGACATCTGCTCCTACACCCACTTCTCCGGCTCCAAGGCCTTCGGCGCCGGCGAGCCCGACTCGGGCACCTCGGCCGCCTGTCCCGTGGCCGCGGGCCTGGTCGCGGCCATCCGCACCCACTGGCCCGCCTCCCGCCTCTCCCCCGCCCAGCTGCGCGCCCTGCTCCGCCGCACCGCCGACGACCGCAGCGACATCGGATTCGACTACGACTACGGCTACGGCATCGCCGCTACCTCGGGGGTGCTCGCGTCGTTGCGTCGCAGGGCGATGCGCGTAGCGTGAGGTCATGCTCCTTGTCACCGTAAGGCTCCCGTCCCAGGCGACGCTCAAGCAGGCCATCCGCCGCCTGGGACTGTCGGAGGAGGAGGTCGACACCGGCTACGGCCTGGTGCTCATCGATCCCGACCAGGGCCTGTACGGCCTGCGCGTGACCGAGGAGGCCGCCCGCACCCTCAATCCGGAGGCGGGCGGCGGCCCCTACGCCGACCCGAGGATCGAACCCTACGGCCCGCCGGAGTGAAGCGGTGTCAGGCGGCTCTCGCGGTTGAAGACCGGTGACCCAGACGGCCGAGAGGACCGCGGCCACGGCGGCGGGCCGGTGCGCCGGGCACGAGGGAGGGAAGATCTTTCAGGCGATATGATCTACCTGCAGTTCACTCGGCCCTACGACCCCTGGGGAGTCACTCGTGCGGATGCGCGAGCGTGTCCGCACGACATTGGAGACTCAACGTTTCCAGCATGCCATCACCGCGGTCATCGTGATCAACGCTGCCACCCTGGGACTGGAGACCTCGGCCGCGGCCGTCGAGCGGTACGGCACGGCGCTCACCCTCATCGACCACCTGACGCTCTACATCTTCGTGGCGGAACTGACCGCGAAGCTCTACGTCTACCGTCTGCGGTTCTTCCGCGACCCGTGGAACCTGTTCGACGCCGTGATCGTCACGGTCTCCCTGCTGCCCATGGCCGGGGGGCTGTCGGTGCTGCGGGCGCTGCGGGTCCTGCGGGCGCTGCGGCTGATCTCCGTGGTGCCGAGCCTGCGCAGGGTCGTGACGGCCCTGCTCACCGCGGTGCCGGGGATGACGTCGATCGTCCTGCTGCTCGGCCTGGTGCTCTACGTCGCGGCGGTGATGGGCACCAAGCTCTACCGCGCCACCGCGCCGGAGTATTTCGGTGACCTGCCCACCTCGCTGTTCACCCTGTTCCAGATGATGACCGGGGACGCGTGGTCGGGCATCGCCCGGGAGTTGATGGACAAGCATCCGTCGGCGTGGGTGTTCTTCGTGCTGTTCATGCTGCTCTGCACCTTCGTGGTGCTGAACCTGTTCATCGCGGTGGTGGTCAGCGCGATGGAGGACGAGCACACCGAGGAGTCGGTCCAGGCGACGCGGGATATCGGCGTGGCCGTGCTCGCGGAGCTGACCGTCCTCAGGGCCGAGGTGCGGGAACTGCGGGAGCGGGTTCCCGCGACGCCGGGGGTGGCCGACTGGCGCGCGAACACCCCGGCCCCCGGCGGCGCGGGTCGGCGCGCGGGCGATCCGGCGGCAGATGACCGCCGGCCGGACGCCCCCGGCGCCATTATCGGCGTAATCCAGGATTAAACGAAAAAATTATCCTAAGGGCGAATGGCTAATTCTCTACCCCGACCTCGCTGGTGTTCCGAATAACCTCGTCGACGAATCCGTAGTCCTTGGCCTCGGTGGCGGTGAACCAGCGGTCCCGGTCCCAGTCCTCCTCGATCTGCTCCAGCGTCTGGCCGGTGTGGAAGGCGATCCGCTCGCGCATCGTCTGCTTGGTGTAGAGCATCTGCTCGGCCTGGATGGCGATGTCGGTCGCCGTGCCGCCGAGACCGCCGGACGGCTGGTGCATGATGACCCTGGCGTGCGGCAGGACATACCGTTTGCCGGGCGCTCCGGCACAGAGCAGGAACTGTCCCATCGAGCCCGCTATGCCCATGCCGACGGTGGCGACGTCGTTGGGGATGTACTGCATCACGTCGTAGATGGCCATGCCTGCCGACACCGAGCCACCGGGTGAGTTGATGTAGAGCCAGATGTCACTGCGGTCGTCGTCGGCGGAGAGCAGCAGCAGCTCGCCGCAGATCCGGTTGGCCACCTCGTCGTTCACCTCGCTGCCGAGCACGACGATCCGCTTGCGCAGCAGACGCTGGTACAGCGGGTCCTCGAACACGGGCTGTGGACTGGTCAACTCTTTCACCTGCCCCAGAATCAGAATTTACGGATGATTAATCCCTGCGACGATAACGCCGCCCAGCCCCGTGATTTCACCCCGTTCGCTGTGAGCGCTTTTCGCTGAGAGCGCAGCCCGGTGAATTCGTTTAATCGATATCGGCTCGAGCATCCCGGTTTCGGCACACGCCCTGCCCCGGCCCACGCCTCCCCGGCAGGGTTCACGCCTCCCATCCGGTCCAGGTGTCCGCATCCGGTCCGCAGGCCCCTCCGGCGCGCTCACCCGGCGAGGATCGGACTCTGAGGGTAACGACAGCCTCACTATGTGTGATGATTGCCACACCATGCCAGTGCCCGTGCCCTTCCACCTGACCTATCCGACGCCTTCCTGCGGCATGCCGAACATGGCTCCGCCCGTGGCGCCGTACGCCTGAAAGGCTTTTTCATGACTGTTCGTCGCGTTCTTTCCGCCGGTCTCCTGACCGTCCTCGCCGCCGCGTCGGTGAGCGCCTGCGGTGCCCCGTCCACCGAGCAGCCCTCCAAGCAGGAGGCCGTACCGGCCGTGAACACGCCCGCCGTGGCGGGCACGTCCGACAGCACCGCATCCATCACGATCACCGATCCGTGGGTGAAGACCACCAGGAAGGGGATGAGCGCCGCCTTCGGCACCCTGGTCAACAACACCGACACCGACGTGACCGTCGTCTCCGGGTCCTCGCCGCTGTCGCCGAAGATCGAGCTGCACGAGGTGGCCGACTCCGGCGGAAAGATGGTCATGCAGTCCAAGGAGGGCGGGTTCGTGATCCCCGCGCGGGGCACCCACCTGCTCCAGCCGGGCGGCGATCACATCATGCTGATGGGCGTCACCCAGGAGGTGAAGCCGGGCGCGCAGATCCCCTTCACCCTCACCCTCAATGACGGCGAGACCCTGACGTTCACCGCCGTCGGCAAGGACTTCGCCGGCGGCAAGGAGGACTACCAGCCCGGCGTGCACCTGGGCAAGAAGCACGGCTGACCGGGGACGGAACCCATGCGAGACCCCCGAATCACTCGCAGGGGACTGCTCGCGGGGGGCGCCGCCGCCGCGGCCGGCGCCCTCGCGTCGTGCGCCCCCCAGCAGGCCGTCCTCCTCGATCGAGCCGTTCCGGAGACCATGCCGGAAGCGGCTCCCCCGGCCCCCGGCGGCTCGGCCACCGAGCCCTTCCACGGCGTCCACCAGGCCGGGATCGCCACGATCCCGCAGGCTCACGCCGTGTTCGTCGGCCTGGACCTGCTACCGGGCACCGGCCGCGAAGCCGCCGTACGCATGATGCGCCTGCTCACCGACGACGCCCGCCGCCTGACCGAGGGCCGGGCCGCCCTGGCCGACACCGAACCGGAGCTGGCCACGCTCCCCTCCCGGCTGACCGTCACCTTCGGCTTCGGCCCCGGCCTTTTCAGGGCGGCCGGGGTGGAGGACCGGCGGCCGGAGTCGATAGCGCCCCTTCCGGGGTTCGTGATCGACAGGTTGGAGACGCGGTGGACCGGTGCTGACCTGCTGCTGCAGATCTGCGCCGACGACGCCGTCACCGTCACCCACGCCCTGCGCATGACGGTCAAGGACGCCCGCTCCTTCGCCCGGGTGCGCTGGACCCAGCGGGGATTCCGCCGCAGCGCGCACACCATGGCTCCCGGCACCACCCAGCGCAACCTCATGGGCCAGCTCGACGGGACCGTCAACCCTCAACCGGGCACGCCCGACTTCGACCGGGCCATCTGGGTCAACGACGGCCCGCAGTGGCTGCGCGGCGGCACCACCCTGGTGCTGCGGCGCATCCGCATGGAGCTGGAGAAGTGGGACGCCGCCGACCGGGTGGCCAAGGAGTTCACCATCGGCCGCCGCCTGGACACCGGCGCCCCGCTGACCGGGCAGCAGGAGCACGACGAACCGGACTTCGACAGGCTGAACGCGCTCGGCTTCCCGGTCATCTCCGAATACGCCCACATCCGCCAGGCCCGTGTCGCAGACCCGGGCATGCGGATCCTACGCCGGGTCTACAACTACGACGAAGGGCCCACCGCCGAAGGACACGCCGACTCCGGACTGCTGTTCGCCTCCTACCAGGCCGACATCACCCGGCAGTTCATTCCCGTCCAGAAGAGACTGGCCGAGGGCGACCTGCTGAACGAGTGGACGACCCCGATCGGCTCGGCGGTTTTCGCCATCCCGCCCGGCTGCTCCCCCAACGGCTGGATCGGCGAGACCCTGCTGTCCTGACCCACCGTTCTCCCAGGTGAGCACCCTCTGACAATGGGACGACGTCCGCGTCCCCATCGACGGATGGCCGCCGATCCGTGGATCGGCGGCCATCCGAACATGTCCGGAGCGGGTCAGCGGGCCTTGTGGACCTCCACTTCTTCCTTCCGGTAGTTCTTCTCGACGTTGCCCGCGATGTCGACCGCGAACCAGCGGACCTCGGTGGTCTTGTCGAGCGTGATCTGCTGCGCTCCCTCGCGTATCCCCGCGGCGGCGAGCTTGGCGGAGTTCAGCGTCGGGCGGCTGCCGTCCAGCGTGTAGTAAACGTTGGCGGGCTCGTTGGTCGTGAAGGTGAACGTGGTCGAGGTGTCGGTCCGGCCGGTCACCTTCAGGTCCGACTCGGGACGCTGCCTGTCCTCGGCGAAGGCCCGGGCCACCTCGAGGATGCCGATCTGACCGGAGGCGAACTCCATCGCCTCCTCGTGACCCTCGGCGAACAGCGGCTGGAAACCGACAGCTTGGAACTGCATGGTCGTCGGGTCGTAGCGGTCCGCGCCGACCTCGAAGTCCCAGGCCATGATGCCCCGCCGGTACCAGTGCTCGTCCGCGCTGTTACCAGCCGCCGAGTACAGCACGTCCGTCACCGCACCGGTACGACCCGGCCAGATCCCCGTACCGCGCCAGGACTGGACCGCGGAGAGGATGTGGTCGGAGGCGCTCCAGAAGAAGTTCTCCGTGCCGAGGTCGGCCCGCGGCAGCAGCTCGCGGCCGACGGTCTTGTACGCTCCCGGAGGCCACATGAAGTAGCCGCCGTAGGAGTGCGTGTTCATCGCGAACTTGATGTTCGGGTACTTGCGGGTGAGCCAGACCTCGTTCCGCGCCTCCGGCTCGGACAGCTCGGCCGGGCCGGCATACGTGCCACTGGTGCAGTCGTCCGAGGCGCCGTTGTAGCCGTCGAAGATGGAGCCGACGGAGAAGTCGCGGTTCAGGTCCACACCCCAGGATTCGCTCGATCCCGGGTCCGCCGCGTTGGCCGGGCAGTGGTTGGTCATGTTCTTACGCTGCAGGTTGTAGTCGTACATGCTGTAGTGCCCGCCGTCGGGGTTGACCGTCGGCACGATGAAGATGTCGAGGTCGTCGACCAGCTCCTTGGTCCGCTCGTCACCGGCGTAGTTACGCAGGAGCCGCTCGGCGGTCTCCAAGCAGGTCAGCGGGGTGACCCACTCGCGGGCGTGCTCCTGGCAGTAGAGGAACACGCCGGTCTTCGAGCCGTCCCGCGTCTTGCCGATGCGCAGCGCCTTCACCTGGAACGGGTCGCGCGAGACGCTTGGCGGCGCGTTCAGGTTGTCGGTCAGCGCCGTCGCCGACACGGCGGCGACCACTCCGCCGCCGGCGTTGCCCTGGTAGGTGGCGGCGGTCAGCAGCGCGGATGCCGCGGCGTCGGCGTTGAGGGCGTCGACCACCTGCCGTGCGGTGCTGCTGACCGCGGCGGACGCGTCGGTGGCCAGGTTGACCACGATGTCCTTGCCGGTGACCGAGATATCGATCGGGGCGGATTCGGTGCCCTGCTCTATCAGGGCGACGCTGATGTCGTTGCCGCCCTCGCGCCCGTACGCCTTCGAGCTCACGTAGAACGTGCTCGCCGCGTCGGTGCCGAACTGCGCCTGCGCCACCCGGCGGTAGCCGTTCGTCTTGTAGGGCAGGTTGACGATCTCCGAGATCTCCGGGAACTCCTTGGCCAGCGCGGTGATCCGGCTGGTCACCTCGGTCGGGTCCATGTAGTGGTCGACGAAGTCCGCGACGTAGTGCTTGCTGGGGGCCTCGCGCGGGGCGCCCAGCCACTTGGTCACCGGGACCGTGACCGAGCCGCCCCGGTTGCTGGTGATCGTGACCGTGCTGGGAGCCTCGGTGACGGTCAGCGGCGAGTTGAACCGGTGGTACATGTACTGACCGGCGTCGGTGAAGCGCGACATCGTCGCGGTGCCACCGGAGTCCGGGGCGGTCTTGGGGCCGCTGTCCCAGGTGGCCGTGAGCACGGTCTGCGCATCGGTCGCGCTCGACTTCACCTCCACCGAGAGGAAGCGCTGACCGCCGAGGCTGGTGAACCACTCGGCGCGTAGCGGGGTCAGCGTGTCGACTACGGCCGCCGCCTCCGTCTGGACCGCCAGCGCGGCCTCTCGCTCGGCCAGGTTCTGGGCGAGATCGGCCTGGTCGGAGATGACGTCGCGGACGTCGAATCCCAGGTCGCGCAACTTCTGGGCCTCCCGGGGGCTGAGTACGGCGTGCAACTCGATGCCGCCGTCGACGGGTTTCCTGTACTCCGCGAGGTCGACGCCCAGGGAGTTGAGCCGGTCGATGCCACCCTGGTCGGGGACGACGAGGCGCACCAGGGCGACACCGTTCTGTGTGGTGCTGGACTGCCGGTCGGATGTGACCTCGCTGGGTGGGGGAGATGGGTCAGCGAGAACCGGGAGTGCGCTGAGCACGAGGACGATGGGCAGAACGAGAACGGCCGCGACACGGCCGGCCCGCGAACCCACGCTGTTGTGCACGGCCATCGCTTTCTTCTCCTTCGATCATGAACTCCGTACTCGAAGGATCATGCGGCGGCCGTCCTCATTTCACGACGCCACGCCCATGAGATGGGGAAACCCATTCACCATCTCCGTGGACGCGGCTCATCGGCGATCTCCGGCGGACATACCACCCTCTTCCGGATACCCCCGTTATACGTAATCGAGTATCTCGGTAATTCACTATGCAATATTTCAATCGAGCCTTCGATATGACAAAACGGGCATTAATCGATCTGGGCGCCGGAGCGGCTGTTTCGGGTGTAGAAAGTGCCTCACAGCGAGAAAGCGACGGCCACCGTCGCGAGCGACCGCTGTGACCAGACCGTAAAAGCCCGCAAGGACGTGATCGGCAACCCGGTCATCCAGACACAAATGAAGACGGCCCTGAGCCGGTGTTAGCGCACCGACCCAAGGCCTTGATCAATCACCCTGAGCAAAGCAGGAGAAAGATCCATGCTCGACTCTACCGGCGCGCCCGCGCCCGTAACAATCACCCCCTGCCAGGCGACCAGCCCACGCCCCCGATCCGCCGCTCTGGTTGCGGAGGGTGGGCGATGAGCACTCGGCGCGCGCCACGCCCCTCGGCCCGGTTCACCCAGATCTCCAACCAGTGGATCCGCGACACCCGGCTGTCCTGGAAGGCCCGCGGCATCCTCGCCTGGCTGATCTCCCACACCGTC
>NZ_JBIUTQ010000025.1:0-81982 GCF_044741965.1 Streptosporangium sp. NPDC087985 | reverse complement strand
TCGAAGCCGTGCTCGATCAGCCAGCGAACTGCCAGCAGGCTTCGCAACGACCACCACGCGTGGATCACGTCGAGGTCGATGTCGGTGCCATAGCCAGCGATGACGTCGTCGAGGTGCTCCTCGTGTCCGAGCGTGAAGGTGGCGAGGTCGTACAGGGCATCACCCTGGCCCGCCTCGGACCAGTCGATGATGCCGGTGACCTCGTCGCCGTCGACGAAGACGTGCGCGATCTGCAGGTCGCCGTGTGTGAACGCCGGAGTCCACGGCCGGAGCGCGGCCTCGGCGACCTGGCGGTTGCGGGTGACCAGGTCAGCGGGCAGGACACCGTTCGTCACGAGCAACTCGCACTCGTCGTCGAGTTCCGCCGCCAGCGCGACGATGCTCCGGCCGGCCCGGCCCGGCAGGGGCGGCAGGGGCGCTTCGTGCAGCTTCCGGATGGCGGCGCCCGCCGCGGCCCACGCCGCCGGCGACCCGGTCGACGGCCCGCCGAGGCGCCCAAGCGTCGTCCCCGGGAGTGCGGCGATCGCGAGCACGGGCGGCTTGCGCCACAGGACCTCCGGGGTCGGGACCGGCGCGAGGGACATCGCCTCGACCTCGACGTCGATGCGCGCCTGATCGGCGTCCACCTTCAAGAACACGTCACCGACGCGCAGAGTCGCGCGCTCGGAATGGGCGACGACGACTTTGACCTCATCCATGGGTGACCAGTATCCCGGGGATGATCGCCGACGTCGCCAGGTTTATCGCGTGCGATTACGCGGCTGACCGCGTCCCGCTACCCGGCGGCCTCGTGCACGACACCGACCTCTGACCAGGTCAAGCCCACCACTTTTGTTAGGAGTTCTTAGCTTCGCTTTTAACCCGATGGCGAGTGGTTCTCGACGGAAAGCGGCCACCGCGCGATGCTCCGAGTACGACCAAGTGCCCGGAGGTGTGCGGTGACCGTCATTACCAGTGTGCTCTCGCCGGACTCATCCCGCCAAGAGCCAGCCAACCTAGCGGCGTTCCGGCAGGAGCTGATGGGTTGCTTCACCCGTCGCTCGGATGCGCTGTTCGAGCTTGCCGATGCCGTACTGGCCGCCGGGCCGGTGGTCTCCTTGCCGCACCTGTCGCTGGATCCCCTGCATCGGCGCGGACACGGCAGTGTGTATGCCGCGCTGGCTCAGGGACGCATCAACACCGGTGCTCTGCGGGACCTGCTCGCCACGCGGTTGCATCAGCAACCTGCGGTATTCGCCATCGATGTCAGCTGCTGGGCGCGCAGCGATGCCGAATGCTCACCTGGCCGCGGGTTCTACTATCACCCCTCAAAGCACTCGGCGGGCAAACCGATCATCGCCGGATGGGCGTTCTCCTGGCTGGCCGCCCTGGAACTGACGACCAACTCCTGGACCGCCCCGCTGGATGTGATGCGCCTGGTCCCTGGTACGAACGTCAACGATGTCGCGGCCAGACAAATCCTCCAACTGCTCCCACGTCTGCCCGACAGCGGTGGCCGGCTTCCGCTGTTCGTCCTGGACGGCGGCTACGACCCGGTCCGGCTGATTCTCGGCCTACCGGCCGCACCGGTGCAGTTGCTGGTGCGGATCCGCTCCGATCGCTGTTTCTACGCCGCTCCGCCGCCTACCGAGCCGGGCGCCCGTGGCCGACCGCGCCGGCACGGCGCGAAGTTCGCCTGCACAGACCCGACCACCTGGCCGCCGCCGAGCGCCACCCTCACCACGACAGATGCACAGTACGGCACCGTCACCGTGCACGCCTGGAGCGGCCTGCACGCCAAGACCCAGCAGCATGACGGGCACGGTAGCCGTGGCCCGCGCCCAATCGTGCCCGGCACCGTGGTCCGGCTCACCGTCACCGCACTACCCGGCCGCACTCGCAAGCCCAAGACCCTGTGGCTGTGGTGGCACGGCCTCGCCGGCTGCCCCTTGGACTTAAACCTGTTGTGGCGGTCCTACGTGCGGCGCTTCGACCTTGAGCACACCTTCCGCTTTTGCAAGCAGACCTTGAACTGGACGCTGCCCAGGCCCCGCACTCCTGAACAAGCCGACCGGTGGACCTGGCTCGTCATCGCCGCCTACACCCAGCTGCACCTGGCTCGCACCCTCGTCACCGACCTGCGGCTGCCCTGGGAGAAACCCCTGCCCACGCACCGATTGACCCCTGGCCGGGTACGGCGCAGATTTCGCTCCATTCACGCGGTGGTAGGCACTCCCGCCAGCGCGCCACAACCCTGCGGATACTCCCCGGGCCGTCCCCCCGGCACCATTCGCGGCCCCGCACCTCGCCACCCGGCCATCAAAACAACCAGCCAGGCAGCCTAACGCCTCATCACCGGGTTAAAAGCGAAGCTAAGGCCCAGCGGGCGTCGGATATGTCACTGGGATACGGCTTCCGCTCGCTCATGGCGGAACTTCTACCCGACACATGTGATCGATAGTGGTCCTCGACCGGCCGGGAGCTTCTACCACATTTCTAGACCAGACGGAATTCGAGCGTCATTTGATAATCAAACATACGCCCTCATCAGCGATGGGGAATGAGCAAATCTATACCTATAGAACGAAGAGCCCAAAAGCCTGCGACCGCAAAGCGGGCACATGCCAACGAGCCATGCCTAACCCCCCACTCAGGACGGAAGCCAGGCCGGCCACCAAGGAGGAACGTTCTCGGCGCCGCAGTTAATGCCTCGCACGCCGGTGGGAGTGCCGGTCGTCGCGAAATCATAGAGAATCAGGGCGACCGGGCCGGCCACCAATACCACGACACCGAGCCAGAGGCCTGCCCGGAAAGCCACGACGGCGGCTCTGTCGCCGGCCCGTTTCCCGAGTGCGCGGAACGCCGCAACGAGAAGAGCGCCGAACAGGAAGACGGCCATGAAAATCAGCCATCTTCCGCCGAGCCAGATCAAGCTCGCGAGCGCTTCACCCGCGCCGAAATCGCCGAAGCAATACGCAAGCGTGCTGTCGACGAGCTGGCTGTCCGTCCATGCGGCCGCAGCGGAAAGCAGAATGATCGCGCCGAGGACTCCCCCGCATCCAAGGGTCCGGCGAATCCGAGATCTCGTAGCCATTCCGCCAATCCTTCCGTATTGCATGAGTCCCCCCTTCCGCCCCTTACTGACACGTCGGCATCCCCGGCCATCGAGAAGGGATTTGCAGCGCCTATCGCAGAGTCTCTCGACGTCTCCGCGACAGGCGCTGCCGTGAAGTGAAGGCGATCAATTGTAGCCGAAGCCGACCTTTGCCGTGCCGCGCTCTTGGAGGTGGAACAACTTCAGCGCCTCGTCGAGACTGCATTCTTTGTGGTCGGAGTAAACGAACTTGGTGTCTGGCGGGTCGGCGACGCTCATGACCGCCTGCTTACCTCCGCATGCGCCCATGGCCCCGATCAGACCCCACTCCGCAGACCTCAGGCCCGTCAAGGTCGGCATGCTTCCCGGGCGGAAGGCGCTGAATCCGGAAAGCGCGGAGAGCGTGTCGCCGATGTCGTTCTCCCCGCTCTTGAAGGCGTAGAGCTCTGGCGCGAGGGCGGTGCTCCTCGGCGTGAACCCGATGCCCGCCATGAGGTATCCGTAATGGAAGTTCGAGAAGACATCGTAGTGGATCATCTGGCCCATGCCGGTCTTCTCGCACTCGCGGGTCACACAGATATAGCCGTCATTTCGAAGACCGCCATGGCCGTTGTCGAGGTGGAGCAGCTTCCGCAGATATTGCTTGTGATCCCATCTGGCGTTGGTCTCGAACATGTTGTAGAGCTCTTTGGCCAGCCCGACGGAGAGGCCGCTCTTCCGATACAGCTCCTTCAGGTCCCGATACTTGCTGGTCTCCATGTTCACGACTATCTCGTAGTAGATGAAAAGCGAGGCTTCGGTGAAGTCGCGCGACAGTCCGTCGGCCCAGGCAGGGCGTTGAGCGGCGAGCATATCCATCCATACGTCACACTTCTGCTGGCCCGGATCCTTGAGGCATTGGCGGCGGTACTCCGTCTTACACCGGTCCGTCGGAGCAGAATTGCCATCCCCTCCCGCGCACTCGGGAGCAAGTGTCTGCATGAAAAGGCATTCTTTCGACTTCAGCGTGTGATTGCAGTACTGGTACGCGTCGACCTGTTCCTGCTTGAACTCCACGCAATCGTCGCGCCCGTTCTTCTTTCGGCAACCCGTATACGACTGCTCAACCTTCTTGCAAGCGGCGGTTCCGACATCCTTCACGCACTGCTTGTGGTCAGAAATGATTTCCTTGCATACGCCCGACTTCTTGTTCTGTTGCTTGCATTCGCCGTACGTGTCGACCGGGTTCGATGTCTTGAGCTTCTTCGACGTGGCCTTGTGCCCGTCGGGGTCGATGTTGGTGAGGGGGTTGTCGTTGGCGTAGGCGTAGCGGTTGAGCTGAATCGACGGGTCAGGGCTCTGCGTGAGGGTGTCGCGTGAGACGAAGCTGCCGGTGGCGGGCTGGTACCAGCGTGCGGCCATGTTGATCTTGCCGCTGGCGGGGTCGGTGTAGCCACCCTGGTAGCCGAGAGTGTGGGCTGCTCCGGTGCGAGTAATGACCTCCCCGAAAGGGTTGTAGGCGACGGAGTCGATCAGTGAGGTGCCGGTGGCGGTGAAGGCTCCGATGAGGTCGCCGCGCAGGTCGCAGAACGCCAGCTGGGCGCCGGCACCGTCCGACAGGCCGAGGGTGCGGCCGAGGGCGTCCCGGCCGAACATCGCGGTCCCGCTACCGGTGGCGGCGTCGGTGACAGTCACGAGGTTGTTGGTGGCGCCGTCGTAGGCCATGCGCTGGGTCTTGCCGCTGTAAGTGCGGGTTTCGACCCGGTCGAGGGTGTCCGTGGCCGTGTTGCGCGTCGACGTGGCGAAGCATGTCCCAGATGAAGATCGCCCCTTCATCGGCTTTCACGCCGATCTGACACCGGCAGACCTGCTGGAGGCGCTGCGCGGATGGTGGGTGGGGAGACCGGAAAAGATCGCCCAGGCCGGCATTCTCCCGGTGACACTCGGCGGATTCATTGTCGCCGTACTAACGGGGCTGAGCAGCTGGGACAGCAAACTGACCGACAATGGCCTGATCCGTCATCGTTTCGACGCGAGACTCGCCGGCTACATCAGCGACCTCGACACGGCCATCAACATGATCACGACCGGCACGGCCGATGACCTGCGAATCGCCGAGCTCCTTCTCGGCAAGCGCCTCAAATCCACGTCCGGCGGCCCGATCGCCTACGTGACCGTAGCCGCTCATCAGCCGGCCTCCGGGGTCAGCGGCCGCTGATCCCGCGGCAGTACCAAAAACCAACCGTCCCCCAGGCCCCCGCCGGAGGGTCTGGCGTCGTTCGAGTCCCTGAGGCCGTTTTCATCGACGACGATTTTGACCCCGAGTTCGCCAACGGACCCGGCTGCTGCGGACCGTTACCCGGCCGATCTTCCTGATCGTCGACGGCTCCTCGATCCACACTGCCCGGGCGGTCGGTGACTTCGTCGCGCGCACCGGCGGTCGTCTGCGCCTGTTCTTCCTGCCTGCTTATGCGCCCGATCTCAACCCCGATGAGTGGGTCAACCAGAACGTCAAGGCCCGGGTGGCTCGTGAGGCGGTCGCCGATGAGCACGAACTGGCCGCGGCCATGCACCGTGGCATGCACCGGCTGCAGAAGCATCCCGACATCGTCCGGACCTTCTTCGCAGACCCTCACCTGGCCTACATCGGCCCGTAACGTCAATAATCCCAAAACTTACGATCGGCTCAGTATGGCATCAGCGGGTACGGCTGGGCTGATCTCGGTTTGATCCGCGCCAGGCTGGGAGCGGGGTGCCGACCCGAACTCGGGCGCCTACTCCTTCGGCGGCTACGACGGAAAGCCGTTGCACCTCGCGGCCGAATGGGGAACGCCTGAGTCGGTGACCGAGCTGGCCCGCCGCGTCGACGACGTCGACGCCGAGTACGACGACCGGACCGCCCTGTGGACGGCCGTCTTCGCCCACCGCTTGGACAGCGCCCACGTCCTGGTCGCCGCTGGAGCGGACCCGTGGCGGCCCATGATGGCCGGATGGTCTCCTGGACGGCTCGCCCTCGCCGGTCCGGCGCCCGACCTGTTCCCGCTCCCTGCTGGGCACCCCGGCCTGTCCCCCGCCGAGGCCGCGACGGTCGCGGAGGCGCGACGCCTGATCTCCGCGCTGGGGGAATTCGACGAAGAAGGCTTGGGCGTTGCGTGCGTGGCGAACATCACCGCGGCCGAGGCCGCCCGGCGGTTGGAAGCCCGACCGGCCGATGACGCCGACATCGAGGCGGCCCTGGATGATCCGTGGTCCGACTTCGATGGCAGCCTGGGGATCGTCGGGGTCACCGACGATCCCGGCGGATGCGTCGTCACCCAGCCATGGGGATACGTCCCCTACACCCCCGAAGTGACCTTGCCGCTGTCCGTGGGAACGGTCTGCTACAGCATGTTCGCCAACCCCAAGAGCGGCAACCAAGGGGCCGTGAGTCGCAATGGAGTCATTGAGGACTCGGACACGCATCCCGGCGGCGGCGATGCCGGGGGCCACCTGACGGCCGACGAGATTCTCGCCGAGTACCTCTACCAGGGCCAGGCCGAGGCCTATTGCTGCGCCGCGGCGGGACTGCGGCCGCCCGACGCGCGAGCCGTCGTCGGCCCACCGGATCTGTGGTTGCGGCTGCTGAAACGAGGCCGCACACCACGGCCGTGGATGTGAACACGATCCCGTCAGTACAGCTTCACCTGGTTTTGACCGTCGGCGACCACAACTGCATCCGGTAGAGCTCGACACAGACGACGTCAGCAGGGAAGTCGGGCTCCTCGGTGTTGGTCAGTTTCCTGGTCTGTACGCGGGCCGACCAGGAGGCGTCCTTCACCCCGGTGTCGAACTGGAGGTACTCGTCCCACTCCTCGGAGAAATGCTGGACGAGGCCAATGGTTCCGGAACCGAGATAGAGCTCCCCCTCCCACATCTGGGTCCAGGCGGCAAGCCTCTCCGGTGCCCCATCCCAGAGCTCGAACCTGACGTGGATCACGGAGTCTGTCGGCGAGTCGCTGGTGATGTTCACGCCGTTCGGTCCAGCTGAGATCATCGGTTGCTGCCTGTGCAGGACATCACCAGGAGATGGGGTACCTGTGGGTTCACCATCCGTCACCTCCGTAACAAGGAACTCGCTGCCCAGGTGGATGGTGATGGAATCGAGGGCACTGGTGAGAAGGACTGCCACAGCGATCGAACCTCTCTGAGAATGGGACAGCAGAGGGCTCTGGCGCGGGCCGTTCGTAGCCATACGCCAGAGCCTGTCGGCAAGCCTAGGCGAACCGGTCGTTCGGGGCGGGGGTCCGCAGGACGGGCGGGATACGGCCTGCTAACCGGACTCGCGCGATGGCCGGACTCACACCGACCACCGATCCCCATTCGGCTTGACGACCGAGGGGGAGCAAACAGACACTGACGGTGTCGTGCTCTCTGGGGTACGGAAGTGGCGCCGGGACCCCCCCGATGGAATCGGGAGCCCGGCGCTTGCGCTTTCTCCGGCCAGGTCGCCGACGCGTTCCAGGAACGCGACGCGGTCTTCGAACAGCGGCCACCACTGCTGATCCCCATCCAGCCATCCGGTCACGATCCCCGCGATGACATCGGCCGTCCACAGCGCGACATCCGAGCCGGCGTTCCCAGTTGACCGACATCTCCGCGGCGATCTGCCGCTTCGAGCGAAACATCGTCCTGCGTGAGCTGCTGAGTGAGCCGGTCACGGCCGCGCCACCGCGCAACGGGCCCCCTGCGACCGTGGGGTCCAGGTAGCGCTCGATCCGGTCGAAGGCGCTGTGCCAGGCGTTCAGTGGTAGCCGAACTGGCCGAGGCGGTGATGGGCGATCTCGATCTCGGCCGGCGTGAAGAGATCGGCGAAACGCGGCTGGACGACCAGCGCCTCGACGGTCAGGTCGAGGCGCCCGCGCTCCCAGAGAGCGGCGAAGCCGTCGGACACCGCCGGCGCGTTCAGGAGCTTGCGTGCCGTGGCGAGACTGCCGTGCTCGGCGAGCATGCTCAGGAAGTACGCCGCGTGATAGTTCGCCTCGGCGCGTGCCCTGTCGTAGACGGAGCGCATCGCCTCGTTGAACTCGACGTCCACCGCCGTCCCGGTCTCAGGCTCGTCCCCGACAGCAGGGAACCCTGAGCCCTCAGAGGTCCCGGAGGCGCTCTCGTTGCGACGGGTCACGTAACCGAGCAGGGCGTCGACCGAGGTGAACACCTCGTACCCCAGTTCTTCAAGCCGGGGCAGATCCGCGACGTCCGGATCGAGCTCCAGGACCACGGGCCTGCCCTGGCCTGCCTGCAGCCCGTCCGGCCAGAAGGCCTCGGCGACGGCCAGCATACGACCGGTGACGGGATCGGCGATCTCGCTGTCGAGTGCCGGTTCGGCGTACCCCAGTCGCACCAGTTCCTCGGCCATGGCCTTGACCTGGGCCGAACGGACGTCGTCCTGCTCGTCCGGGACCACCGTCACCGGCCGGAGGTCGGTGGCCGCCACCGCGGAGACTCCGTTGCGGAGTTCGGTCAGGAAGGACTGCACGGCCTGCGCCAGCAGTTCACGCCGGGCGGCGAGGAAGTCGGGGTAACGCTCGATCCGCCACAGGTCGGGGTCGGCCGGGATCCACTGCGAGGCGAGCACGCCGGGGTGCTTCTCCTCCGCCTCCGCGAAGTACTCCTGGGGGGCGCGCTTCCCGATCATGAGGTTGGTGTCCTGTGTCAGGAAGCAGAAGTTCGCGACGGCGTTGACCTGCGATCGGTCGTAACCGGCCCGGTAGAGCAGCGCCTTGGGGAAGATGTGGTGCACCTGCAGGGAGGCGAGCTTGCCCAGCATCTCGGCGCGCAGTTCCAGCCCGCTGCCGAGGTCCCGTGCCCCTTTGACCCGGGTGAGCATGTAGAGGAGCGGGTAGAAGCGCGAGCCCTTGGTGGAGCCGTCGAAGTCACGGGCCTGGATCTCCAGGTTTCCGCCGCGCCAGCGCTCCAGGGACGCGATCAGCCCGTCGATGCCGGACTCCTTGACGACCTCGTAGTCCTGGGCGAGCACGGTCTCGGTCGATCCGGCGAAGCGCCCCCACAGCGCGGAGTGGACGTACCAGAACAGCACCTTGTCCCGGTGCACGGCGTCGGCGAACCGGCCTCCCGGGCTGAGGTGGAGCAGCCGGGAGATGACGGGGATCGCGTAGCGGCCCATGAGCACCTGCTCATGGTCCAGTCCGAGCCGTCCGGAGGCGGCTTCGAGGAAGTTACCGACGTATCCGACGGACCTGGCCAGGGCGGTCTCGAAGTCCGTGGCCGACACGGAGTCGAGCGCCGTGAACACCGCCCGTCCCGTCGCCACGGCGGTGGTGTTGCGCAGCAGCCAGTCCAGGGAGAACTCGAATCCCGCGCCCTCCCAGCGCTTCAGCTGGTCGCGCATGACCTGCCGGGCGGGAGACCAGTGCGCGCAGATCTTCGCCAGCGCGAGGTCGCCCTTGGACAGCGCGGTGCCGCCGGAGTTCACCCGGTTGAAGATGTCGACGACGACTTCCACGTCCTTGTCCGGACCGGTGATCTTCTCCTCGTGGAACTCCCGCTCAAGAAGCTGCCTCAGCCGGTTCAGCCGTTCCAGGTAGGTCGTGAACTTGTCCGGAGCCGAGCTGAAGTCCTTGATGAAAGGCTCCAGCCCGTCGGTGAACAGACGGGTCACGTCCACCCATCTGGCGTCGTCGCGCATCTTCGCCGGGGCGTAGAACTCGAAGTTCTCATCCTCGACGTTGAAGCGGAGGCCGGTGAACGCGGAGGCGTCCCCCTCGAAGAAGGCGGGCGCCTGGCCGCGGATCACCCCGTAGAGGGAGGTGATGCGCTGCTGGCCGTCGAGCAGCAGCAGCCGCACGCCGCCGTCAGTCGCACCGCCACGGACGGAGGCCTGATCCGGCTCGGTCTCCCACAGCAACAGGCCGCCGACCGGATATCCGCGATAGAGCGAGCGCATGAGCCCGCGGACCTGGTCTCGGGTCCAGACGTATCCCCGCTGGAACTCCGGCAACAGGACGGTGCCGTTGTCGATCTGGTGGAGGAGTACCGAGAGCTTGGCCATGTCCCGCCTTCATTGTGACGAATCGATGATCTTAACTGCCGCCGTACGGTTTGCACCTGGTCATTCACTGAAAGTCACATGGTGAAACCCGCCAGGAACGGACTGGCCGTGCCGTGCCACGAGACGTAGAGCTGTTCTCGCGCCCGGGTGCACGCGACGAACACGAGGCAGCGCTCACGCTGCAGGTCCTGTGCGTGGGTCAGGGGGTCCTCCCCCACCGGGGTGACGGCGCTCGGCGCCGGGACCTGGTGTTCGGTGGCCCCGATGACCGCCACGCACCGGAACTCCAGCCCCTTCATCCGGTGCATGGTCCCGGCCCGGACGGCGTCGTCGGCGTCCTGGGCCTTGGCCAGCGACCGCGCGGGGATTCCGGCCCGCTCCAGCACGGTGATCGCCGAGTCGGCCAGCATGTTGGACCGGGCCGCGATGCCGATCTCTCCGGGTTCCACCCCGGCGTCCAGCCATTCCCGGACCCTGCGCGTGAGCGCGTCCAGCTCGTCCTTCTGCACGCGGAACCCGCGGAGCTCCGGAGGGCGGCCGTGCACCTGTGACCGGTAACCGGCCACCAGGTCCAGGCCGGCGTCCAGGCCGCCGTCCATGTCGTCGATCCGCTCGCCGTGGAGCATGCCGAGACTCCAGGCGAGAATCTCGGCGGTCGTCCGGTAGTTGATGGTCAGGCGTGCGGAACGTCCCGCGACCCCGATACCGAGCTCCCGCAGCGAGACCCGGCTGTGGTAGATCCGCTGGTGGGTGTCGCCCGCGACGAACAGGTCGTCGGGCCCTTCGGCGACGGCCGCGCGCAGCAGCCTCCACTGGACCGGGTGCAGGTCCTGCGCCTCGTCGACGACGATGTGCCGGTACGGCCGCTCCGGCCGCTCCCGGAGCAGCCGGGTGGCTTCGACGCAGATCGTCTCGTAGGTCCAGACCCGTCGCCGCCGCAGCTCCTCCTCGAACTCCCACACCGCCTGCCACACCTGGGCCTTCTGCCGCGAGCCCAGCCCCCGGCCCCGGCCCTCCCGCTTGGCCTTCAGGTATTCGGCGGCGTTGGTCACCTGCTGGGCGAGCACCACGTGCCGCCACTCCTCGGCGAGGAACGTCTCGGTGAAGGGGGCGTCGAGCTGCTTGACGATGCGCCGCCAGATGTCCTTCTCCTCCTTGTCCCGGAGGATGGCGGCGCGGCCGTGCCGTTCGGCGAAGACCTGGTAGGACAGCTGGTCCACATGCCGCACGTCGATGCGGTCGCGGGCTTCGGGTGAGTCGGCCAGCAGCTGCACTCCCGCCTCCAGCGAGGCGGACAGCGTCGAGGTGAAGGTGGTCACCAGCACCTGACCGGCGCCCAGACGCGCGAGGTGGTGGGCCCGGTGCAGGGCGACGACCGTCTTGCCGGTGCCGGGGCCGCCGGTGACGCGGGCCGGTCCGTTGAAGGCCGCGTACGCCACCCGGTGCTGTGCCGGATGGAGGTAGACCTTCCAGAGCGCGAACGGGTGGCGGAACACCTCCATCAGCTCGTCCGGCCCGTCGACGAGCACGACCCGTTCGGGGGTGCGCTTGACGGCCGCCGTGATGTCCTCGGTGTCGTACGGCTCCCGCCCGGCGATGACGCCGAGTTCGGCCCAGACCTCCTCGGGGGTCATGCCGGCGGCCAGGCCGTAGAGCGCGTCCCCCTGGTTCTGTGGCAGGAACGCCCTGGCTGCCTCCAGTTGCACGATGTCGGTGAGCACCCGGGCGAACGCCAGGGTCTGCTCGTCGATGCCGAGACGCCTGAGGTCGGCGTCGGCGACGCCGTCGAACAGCCGCCGGGGCGCCCGGTCCGCCATTCTGGCGAGTTCGGGCAGGGTGGAGTCGATCGCCTCCCCGTCGCGGATCTCGATCCGGCCGGTCGCCGCGTTCACCGACGCGCGCCGCCGCTGCGCCCAGGCGTAGGCGTCGTCGTGCGCGAGCACCTTCAGCAGGGTGAACGAGTCTCCGGTCTCGGGTGCGAGCACGACCCCACGCCAGAACTTGTCGATGCGGATGGTCCGGAACCGGGGGTCGCGTGCGTTGTTCGGCTTCTCCAGATGCAGTCCGGCATGCGTGGCCTGCTCGAATTTGGCGAAGATCTCCGTGACGCGATCCTGGACGGATCGTTCCAGCTTTCCGAAATCACGGAGAAAGTCCTTGTCGATTCCGAGCTTTGGCACGCCATGTCCTCCGGGGGTTCATCGCTGAGGAAACGAGATTCAAGAATGCTTGCCGGTTCTGTCAGTCATGAAGGTTTTCGAGGATTTCGCGGACCTTGCCGGCGGTGGGGTGGCCGGGGCCGTACCGCTGTTCGAGATCCGGGAGCAACTCACCCAGCGTGGCCTTCGCCCGCGACCTCATGCCGGAGCCGAGCTGGAGCAGCCCGATCTGCCGGCGGAGCTCCAGGATCCGGTCCGCGTCGACGCCGAAACGCCGCTCGTCGTCCAGGAGCGTGCCGAGCCGGGCCAGGGCGAGGTCCGTCTCGCCGACCGCCGCGTGACAGTTCGCCTCCATCAGACGGCAGCGCAGCACCAGGTCGTCCCCGGGGCCTTTCTGTTCGGCCAGGTCGACCGCGAGCCTGCGGAACTCCGGGGCCGCCCGCCGGTAGTTCCCGCCCAGGAACAGGGCGTCGGCCAGTTCGATCCGCAGATCGATCACGCCGGAGTCCTTGGGTCCGAGGACACGGGCGGCGGGTCCCACCGCCTCGGCGAGCACGTCCGCGGCCTGGGTGAACCGGGACTCGGCCTTGAGCGCCTCGGCGTCCTTGCGGGCGAGCGCGATCTCGTTCTGCTCGATCCGTGCCGCGTCCGCGCCGGCTCGTACCGCGTCCGCGTCGATCTTTGCCGTGTCCGCAGAGGCGGTCCGTACGGCGGGCACGGCGCCGGAGATCCGTCCGACGACGGACGCGTACATGCGTACCGGGTGGGGCGGGCCGAGGTCGACGTAGCCGTGGAAGGCAGGCAGGTCGCGGCAGAAGTCCATCAGCCGGTCGTAGACCACGCCGGCGGTGGGCGGCCGCTTCTCCGGTGACTTGGCGAGCAGCCACAGGACGAGGCGTTCCAGTCCTTCCGGTACCTCCCGCCGTCTCGTCCGCAGCGGCCTCGGCGCGACGTCGGTGTGGTTGCGCATCGAGGCCAGGGCCGTGGCACCGGCGAACTGGTTCTCTCCGGCGAGCATCTCGTCCAGGACCACGCCGAGGGAGTACAGGTCGCTCTGCGGGCTGGTGGCGAGGCTCATCGCCTGCTCGGGTGCCATGTAGGCGGGTGTGCCGACCGCCACGCCCGTCCCGGTGAGCTTCGTCGCCGCGTTGGGCCCGAGCATGGCGGCGACTCCGAAGTCCAGCACCTTCACCGTGCCGTCGGGGCAGAGCATCAGGTTGCTGGGCTTGAGGTCACGGTGGATAAGCGAGTTGGCGTGGGCCACGGCCAGGACCGAGCACACCTGGGCGGCGATCGCCACAGCCCAGGCGACGGGGACCTCGGTCTCGTCCATGAGTGAGGAGACCGGGCACCCGTCGATGAGCTGCATCACCAGGTAGAGGTCACCGCCGTCGGATCCGCAGTCGTAGACCGAGGGGACTCCGGGATGCTCCAGCCGGGCCGTGATCCGCGACTCGCGCACGAAGCGTTTGGTCAGCTCCTCGTCGGGTCTGCCGTCGGGCTGCCGGTCGATCCGGATGAACTTGATTGCGATCGGCCGGTCCAGTCGCTTGTCGTAGCCGAACCAGACCTCTCCCATGCCACCCGCACGACGGGACGTGGGGTCCAGTTCGTAGCGGTCCCCGATGACCCTCCGTCTGCCCACCATGGCCCGCCCCTCACTTTCCCCGGCTCATCGGAGCCTCTCCAGTACGCCCTTGGCGCGTAGTTCCGCGATGTGCTCGGCCGCGCGGACGGGTGCCGTGCCGCCGTGCACCAGCAGGCCGGCCTCGATGTTCTTCTCGACTCCGGACTGGGTGAGGTTGGCGCTGGAGACGAGCAGGATCCGCCGGTCGGCGACGGCGAGTTTGGCGTGCGTCTTGGCCCCCTTCTCGGTCCGCCTGCCGACCGGCCAGTGCCACAGCTCGACCCCGGCGATCGACGCGAACGCCGCCGCGGGTTCCGCGCCGCCCAGCGCGGAGCCCGCCCCCCGTAACGTCTCGACGACGGCCATCACCGTCACCCCGCGTGTCACCGCCGAGGTCAGGGCGTCGAGCAGGGGCGGGTACGGCGTCGCCGAGTAGGTCATCAGGAGCAGTTCGTATGACGCCTCCCCCACCAGCTCCACCAGGACCTGCGCGGTGGCCCGGACCGGCACGGGGTGCGTGCCCGGCCCGCTCCACACCGACTCGACCCGGATCGCGCCCGCGTGCTGCGCGTGCCCGTCGGCGACCCCCCGCAGGTAGGCCGCGGCCTCGCCGTCAGGTATCCCCTCGTCCTCCTGTGCCGCCAGTACGGCCCGCGCCACCTCGGCGAATCCGGGTGCGGGGACCGACGAGGGGATGGCCGTACGCGGCCACCCTCCGGCGATCCGGCGGGCCAGGGTGCGCAGGCGCGCGGGCCCGAGCCGGGCGGCGGCCTCGGCCACCGCCCGTCCGAAGCGCGGGTGCCGCGTCACGGGATCTCGGGATAGAGGGCCAGGTCGGGGCCGTCGATGGGGACGACGAACCTGCGGTCCAGGAAGCGGTTGCCCCGTTCGCAGGTCGTCTCCGAGACGAAGAGGCAGACATGGCAGGCGGCCCCGTGCAGGAAGTCCTCGGGTCTGCGGGGCAGCCGTTCCGCGCAGAGCGGGTCGGAGGAGCAGCGCCGGGCGTCCGACAGGGCACGGCGCGTCAGCCGTACGAGCTGGTCGGGTTCGGCGAGCGAGACCAGGCCGCCCAGGGTGCCCTCGGCGTCGGGGACGGCCGTGTAGATCAGCAGTCCGCTGCGCGGGTCGTCCTCGGTGCCCGCGTAGATCCGCTCCGACAGGCTGGCCGAGCTGTAGCCGCACTCCAGTGCGATCGTGCGGATCAGCAGGTGGGACAGGGTGTGCAGGGCGTAGTAGCGCAGACCGGGCCAGCCCCGGTACTTGTCGAAGCCAACGGGGAGACGGTCGGAGTAGCGGTGCTCACGGAACCGGCCGTACGCCTCCCGGTGCTCGTCCACGACCGAGGGCCCGCGTGCCCCGTCCATGACAGACGGCCCACGCGTTCCGTCCATGACGGAGGACGCGCGCACCCGCTTCTCCCAGGCGGCCAGCAGGTCTTCGGGCACCCGCAGGAAGATGCCCTCGCCGCGCACCTCGCTCGCCGGCACCCAGGTGGGCTTGGATCGGGCGAGCGGCGCCCGGGTCACCAGATCGGGGTCTTCGAAGTCGGGGGCGTCCAGCCGGGTGAAGCCGATCATCGCGCGGACCTCGCGCAGCCGTTCGGCCTGGACGACGTCGGCGTAGTGGTCCTTCAGCGGGCCGGGCACACCGTCCGGATGCCGGTAGAGGGTGAAGTCGTCGCTCGGCTCGGGGAGCGTGGGAGCGGAGAAGACCTGCCATTCGGGGGTGAGCAGGTCGGTCTGGCCCTGCGCCTCGGTGCTCGCCGCGTCGAGCCTGTCGCGGTGGCGTTCGATGGCCGCCCAGAGCTCCCCATTGTCCGGCCATTTCTCGAACCCGTAGGAGAGCGGTGCCACGGTGCGCATGAACGGCAGGCTCTCCGGCCCGGGGATGTGCTGGATGCTCTCCCAGAGCTGCTCGATCTTGGCGTCCAGCTCGTCCGCGCCCGCTTTGGGGACGGCGAGCGCGGAGAGGGTCTGCGCGAACCACTGGTTGGAGGCGCCCACCACGAGGACGTGCGGCTGCTGCTCGCAGCCGTCGTCGGCGAACGTGCCCAGATGGGGGTGGCGTCCCCGGCAGCGCGGCAGCTGGTCCCGGCCCTTGCGTCCCATGACCTCGCGGATGTTGCGGTCGGCGCCGCAGCGCTGGCAGACGATCCGCACGTTGGCCCCGATGTTGCCGCCGAAGTCCTGCATCAGCAGGTTGGGCTTGGCCACCTTGGTGCACGCCTCGCCCCGGTGCACGAACTCCAGGTAGGGGAAGTCGTCCAGGTGCCCCGCCGTACAGGCCAGCACGAAACGGGCGCCGACCACCAGTCGTTGCCTGTTGCCGCGCCCGCACTCGTGGAAGAACCTGGCCTCGTGCGGCTTACGCGGCTTGTCGTTCCTGAAGCCGAACGCCTGCGTGTCGATCGGTGCCAGCAGGTTGCAGGCGGTGCAGCGCATCCAGCTCGGGAACGGCGCGACCGGCACGCCGACCCGGGAGGCGTCGCCGTTGGGGTTGGTGTCGATCCCCGGCAGCCAGGGGGCGGGTCTGAGGTCCTTGACCGTTCTGCCGAGGATCGCCTGGACGGCGGCGAGCAGCCGGGGCTCGGCGATGGCCTGCGGGGTGTCGCCGAGGTTGTCGTGCCGCCAGTCGTCCAGGCCCTTGACCAGCACCGAGAAGTTCGGCAGGTCGACGATGGAGCCGACACCGGAGGTGAACATCAGGTGGCTGGGGCGCACGGCCCCCACCCGGCGCCGGTACGGTGCGGAGTCCGCCATCACTTTCCCTTCCCGTCCAGCTCGGACACGCCCATCTCGTTCCCCTCGGGGACGTCCACTCCCGGGCCGTCGCCGTCCGGCGACCGGAACCCCCAGGCCGGGGCCCCGTACGGCGGGACGAAGATGTCTCCGCCGCCCGACAGCAGCAGGTTGATCTCGTTCTCCGTCTCGCGCATCGAGTTGCCGACGGTCAGGGCGTCCCACTGGCCGTTACCGGCACGGTTCAGCAGGCCGCGCACGATCTCCTGCTTGGTGCTTTTACGGTGCTCGTAGCCGAGCCGGGCCGCGCTGCTCCTGGCCTGCTCCCACCGGTCGGTCACCACCTTGATCCGTTCGGCCAGGTAGTCGCGGGCACGCGTGTCGCCCGCCGCCTCGGCGCGGGCCAGGAGCCGTCCGACGATCCGGCCGACGACCTCGCCGGAGAGCGGCACGTCCTCGGCGTCGCGGTTGCGCGAGTGGGACTCCTCGGCGTTGCGCACCGCGGCGACGAACATGGCCGCGGTGCCCCGGTCCAGCGCGCGGCGGGTGTACGGCGTGACCGACAGGGCCTCGACCTGGCGGTAGAAGGTGGCGTGGTAGTGCTCGAAGTCCTCGTAGTGCGCGAGATCCCGGGGGCGTGACCAGTTGTAGAGCGTGATCACCAGGCCGGGACGGCCGGTGTCACGGCCGACGCGGGAGGAGGCCTGGATGTATTCGGCGGTGTTCTTGGGCTGCCCGGTGACCACCATGAGCCCGAACCGGGAGACGTCGACGCCGACCTGCAGCATGGAGGTGGCGAGCACGGCGTCCACCGGCTGATGGACCGCTCCCTTTCTCCGGCGATCCGCGAGCGGGTGAGGCCTCCTCCGTCTCTCCTTGTTCTTCTCCTTCATGACGTCGGCGAGCTCGGCCCGTATCCCGGCCCGGCGGAGCGAGGTGTCCGTCTCCTGGTCGAAGCCGATCTCCAGCTGCTTGAGCACCTCGCTGATGTCGCCCGAGGAGATGCGGGAGGTCAGCTCCACCACGGTGAGCATGTCGGCCCGGCCGGAGAGCCGGTCGGACAGGCCTTTTCTCCTGCCGTGGATCCGGATCCGGGTGGCCACGTCGTCGTCCATGTAGCGGCGCATGCCGGCGAGCTCGCGGGTGGCGTTGAAATAGCCGACGACGGTCATGTAGGGGTCGGCGGGCTCGCCGTACCGGTCGAACATCGTCTGCCCGGCCAGGAACAGGATCTCTGCAAGCCTGATCTCGGCGGACTTCAGCCGCACCCCGTGCGCGCACACGCCGAGGTAGCGGCGGCCGGGGGTCTCCGGGGTGAGCGGCACCTGCCGGGAGAAGAACGTGTCGGCGACGTCGATGACCTGCGGCGGGAACACCGCGAGCCCTCGGCCGAAGACGTCGAGCACCTGGTGCTCGGCCCGTTTGGTGGTCGCGGTGGAGGCGATGATCTTCGGCCCGGTGAGCCGGTCCGGTGCGGGGCTCCAGGTGCAGAGCTCGTCCACGGCCGCCTCGAACAGGCCGACCGTGGTGCCGAGCGCACCGGAGATCAGGTGCAGCTCGTCCTGGATGATCAGATCCGGCGGACGGAGCCGGATGACGGGGCGGCTGACGACCTTGGGCAGCCTGCCCTTGGCGTTGTGCCTGCCGCCGCAGCCGATCTGCTCGTCCAGGTCGGCGTGGCGGTAGCCGTGCCGGGGGCAGCGCTGGCTGACCCTGCCGAACAGGTGGCCGGCGAACCCTCGCCAGGGAAGCTGGGCCAGCTTGTCGACGGTGGCGATGACGAGGCTCGGCGTCAGCCGGTAGATCTCCTCGTCGACGGTGAGGATCGGCAGGCCGTCCTGGCGCGCAGCGATCTCTCCGGGGTCGTCCAGCCGGGAGGTGAGCATCCGCCCCTCACCGATCCGGGAGAACGGGCACGGGTCGGGGTCGCCCTCCCTGCCCCGGCCGCAGTAGAGCAGCACCCGCCTGCGGTCCTCGTCGATGTCGAGGCTCCGGTCACCGGTCAGCTTCTCCCCGCACCACGGGCAGGTGAGCGTCTGCAGGACGTTGGTCTTCCGGCTCTCCGGCGCCTCCTTGGCCTCGCGGATCTGCTCGGCCGCCTCGGTGAACCAGTTCGGGGAGACCGACCCGCCGACCCACAGGCCGATCCGGAACGGCTCCTCGCCCCAGGTCGCTGGGTCCTGGCGGCGCTGCACCTCGGCGGCGCAGACCAGGGCGGCGGCGCGCTGGAACTGCTGCGCGGTGAGCAGCCGCAGGGTGTAGCGCATCAGCACCGACACCCCCGACCGGCCGTCGCGGGCTGCCTCCCCCGAGCCGGCCGTGCCCTGCAGGCGGCGGATCGCGAAGGTGTAGGCGGTCAGGCCGAGGTAGGCCTCGGTCTTGCCACCACCGGTCGGGAAGAACAGCAGGTCGACGGTCGCCGAGTCGTCGGCGGCCCGCTCGGGGTGCTCAGGGTCGGTCAGCGACGGCAGGTTGAGCAGCACGAACGCGAGCTGGAAGGGCCGCCACGAGGCGGCCCTCACCCCCTGCTCACCGACCTCGGCCATGGCGTGGGCGTAGCTCAGCCCCAGCTCGTCGCGGAGTTTTCCGACGACGGTACGGCGGCGCTGCGCCGCCATCGCGGTGTTGGCGAACCGGAACGCGGCCAGCGCCTGCGTGTGGCGCTCCCGCTCGGGGTCGGTGAGCAGCTCGATGCCGTCGCGGATGCGGGCCGCGGCCTGTCGCGCCCTGAACACGGCGACCTCGGCGGCCTCACGGAGCGGCTCCGGCAGCCCGGGAATCCGGCTCTCCTGCTGCTGTAGCCAGGCCGTGTATCCATCGGCGAGCGGTCGCAGCCCGGCGGCGAGCTCGGTGGGCGAGACGGTCGCGAGGGCGTCCATGGACAGTTCGACCCCGGCCAGCGCCGTGCCCTCGCCGACCGGTGCGACCGTGGCGGGCACGTCGTAGGCGGGCAGCCATGTCGTCCGCAGCTCCCGGGCGCACCGCTCCCCATCGGGGACGTCCGCGTGCACGGCGACGTTGCGGCCGGAGGCGTAGCGGCGCTCGTCGCGGTAGAGCAGCCGCAGGTGCCGCTCCTCCAGATCGTCGCCGACAGCCTCCAGGTCGTCCAGCGGGTCGTCGATCGGCAGAAAGACGCAGGCGGCTCCGTCAGCGTGGCCCGTATCGTCGGCGTAGCCGGTGCCGTCGGCGGGGGTGACACGGTGGGCGCGGCCGGCGGGATCGGGTGCGGTCACGGTCAGCCCGGCCTGGAACAGCCAGGCGATGTCGGCGGCACGCTCCGGTTCGATCTGCTGGTTGACCAGGGTCAGCTCGACGACCCGCCGCCCGTCCGGCTGCGGCCGTACGGCTGCCGCCAGCAGGACGCCGGGGTCTTCAACACGTTCCATGGTGAGCGGGATCCGCTGCGACGCCTCACCGTCCAGCCGGATCTCCCTGGGGTGGTCGACCTGCTGCCGCGACCAGATCGAGGTGGTCCGCGCCCTGCCCTTGGCGTCCTCGGTCACGGTCTCGGCCTTGGTGTAACGGCCCCAGGAGGCGGTGACGGCGAGCGCGTCGACGTCGCCGGGCACCGCGAACGACAGTCCCATGGACGAGGCCCATATCCGGCCGAGGTTCTGCGGGGTGAGCACCTCCGGCAGCTCGCCGTCGTCGCCGTCGCCCTCGACGCCGATCTCGGTCTCCGGCATCTCCCCCGCGTCGTCCCTGGAGGACCGGCGCGAGGGTTTCGGACCGAGCATGCCGACGAGATAGCGCTCCCGTGGCCCCGCGGCCCCGGACGGGAGCTCCTCGGTGTCGCCGTCCCAGGGGCCGAGCAGGTCACGCCGTACGAGCTCCTCGAACGCGTCGCGCACCTCAAAGGACGTGCCCTGCTCGAACACCTGCGGAGTGTCCAGGTCAGGGAGCACTTGTTCCTTTTTGGCCGGTTTAGAAGCAATTTCGGCCATTAGATCAAGGCCTTGCTGCTTGTCCCCTAAGTCCGGAAAAAGGTCTTCCTGGTCATTCGCCACGCCCGCCGACACCTCTCGCAGAGCCCACGTCTTGGCCGTTCATTAGAACAGATGTGACATGCTCTTTAATACGGTCGCCGCGAGAGTGTTCATCCGCTACATGTCTGGGTGATTTCCGACCATCGTGATACCGGAGCCTCATCGGTGAGGAGGACTGCCCGCCCGCAGGCACCGTGTGAAACTCGGGAGACGTCAGGAAACCGAAAACGCGTCGATCAGTATCTTTCGGGCTTCTGGCCATACTTTCAGAAGCTCGAAGGGGTGTTCCGGAAGCTCGAATGCCGCCAGTCGGTCAGAGAGCCGAAAAAATCCTAGGCTGCATGCCGATCTCATGCGGATGGCCATGGAAGACCCGCTGTACCGGGCCTGCTGGGGCACGTTCTTCACATCCGAGAACGCCAACGAGCAGCGCGCACACATGTACGTAAACATGATTATCAATCACCGGCTGATGATGTGGGAGCTCCGCTCCATCACCGAAGCACACCTGTGGGCGATCTCCAGTATCGTCCTGTCGGGGCCCGTCGGCTGGAGGTTCTGGACCGACGCCAGGGAAGACGGACGCTGAGCGCCGGAACCCGGCGAGAACGGCACTTCAACCGGATTCTCGACGACGTCTACCGCGCGGTTCCCGCCGCGCCCCGCGATCGGAGTTTCATGTTGGTCGTGCAGCAGCGCTATGAACTACGCCAGCCGATAGGCCGTGGCGGCATGGGAGAGATCTGGGAGGGCGTCGACCTTCACTTGAATCGCCGCGTGGCCGTCAAGCGCGTCCGGCTCGACAGGCTCACCGAGGAGGCTGTCCGGCGGTTCAGACGCGAGGCCCGGATCATGGCGTTGCTCCGCCATCCCGGCGTGCCCGCCGTTTACGACTTCGGGCAGGACGACTACGGGTTCTTCCTCGTGATGGAGTTCGTCGACGGCTGGACCGTCGCGCACGTGCTCGACGCACACGAGATGCTCCCTGTTCCGTGGGTCGCTCTGATCGGAGCACAGCTCTGTTCCGTGCTGTCGGCAGCGCATGATCGCTCGCTTGTCCATCGCGATCTGAAGCCGGGCAATCTCATGCTCTGCCGCGATGCGACCCTCATCGTCCTGGATTTCGGTGTCGCGACCGTCCTGGGTTCACCTGACTTTTCGGTGATCACCGGAACGCTGGAGGCCCCGGGAACCGGGTTTTACATGGCTCCCGAACAGGTCAACAGTGGCAGAACCAGCGCGCTGACCGACCTGTATTCGGTGGGCTGCGTCCTCTACGAGATGCTCACCGGCCGGCGAGTCTTCCAGGCGACGGATTTCATCGCCGAGGTGGGCGGGCATTTCAGCCGCACCCCGGTGCACCCTTCGGCGCTGCTGGGGGCTTCGGTGCCGAGAGAGCTCGACGTGCTGGTGATGGCACTGCTGGAGAAGGAGCCCGATCGGCGCCCGCAACGCGCCGACGAGGTCTTTCACCGGCTCCTGCCGTTCGTGCGGGATCTGCCGCCACTGCCCGGCGTAGTCGATCGCGTGACGAGACCGATCCACCTGTATGCCGAGGTGGTGTCCCGGATCAGCTGGTGACCCTCATCATCACCTCGGCGGCCGTCGGCCGGTCATCTGGGTTCTTGGCCAGGCAGGCGCCCACCGGGGCCTGGAGTGCTGCGGGCAGCACGGACAGATCGGGATGATGAGTGACGATCCTTTTGTAGATGAGCGGTTGATACTCGGCGCCGAAGGCGTGCCTGCCCGTGGCGCCGAAGAGCATGGTCGCAGCCCAGCTGAAGATGTCGGATGCCGGTCCGACCGGCTCGCCGGAGATCTGCTCGGGAGACATGTAGACCAGGGTGCCTTTGAGACCGCCCGAGGTCATCGTGACCTGGTCCAGTGCTCTGGCGATCCCGAAGTCGATCACTCGGGGACCGTCCGGGCCGATCAGAACGTTGGCCGGCTTGAAGTCCCGGTGCACGATGCCCGCGGCGTGAATGCCTTTCAGCGCCGCCACCGTCCCGATGGCCAGCCGGGTCAGGCTGTCGCCACCCCTCGGGCCCTCGTCTCGGACCAGCCCTTCCAGGGAAGGGCCGGGCACGTGTTCGCTGATGATGTAGGCCACGTCGTCGATGACGCCGACGTCGATCACCCTGGCCGTGGCGTAGGGACGCACCCGCTGGGCCATGGCGGCCTCTCTGATGAAGCTCTCGCGTTCGGCCGCACCGCCGATGATCCGACTGTGCAGCACCTTGATCGCCACCGGCTGCCCGTCCGGGCCGTGCGCGAGATAGACCGCTCCCTGGCCCCCCTCACCGATCTTCTGGCCTAGCCGGTACGGCCCGAGCCTGTCGAAGGGACGGGAACCGGACGCAGTGCCCGCCGGGTGCCACGGAGGCGAGGAGAACGACGGTGACGGGGTCGCGGGAGCCTGGTAAGGCCGGGGCGCGGGGGCCTGATAAGGCGGTGACGCGGGAGCCTGATAGTGAGGGGGCGGCATGGGTCTGTGCTGCCATGTCCCCGAAGGGAAGTGGACTGTCGGCCGAGGCCGGAAAACGGATGATCGAAGGAAGAGCGCGTGCCCCGTGCCACCCAGCCAGCCCACAATGATCCAGACTCCTACGACCGCATTGACCACTGGCTCATTGGTTGCGGGATTGTTGTCGTCGAAGACGCCGACACCGACGAAGTACGCGAACAGAAGAATGCCGTAGACGCCGGTCGCGAAGCCGGCGATCCGGCTTTTCAATCGCACCGCGGCATGTCCGATGATGAAGGGGGTCGCGAATCCGGCGGTGTACAGCGGAGCCAACGCCCAGGCCAGGCTGAGAGGGAATCTCCACCATGAAGGCCGGCCGGAAATGCGTCTGTCGGCGTTGTAGTGATGGTGGGGGGCAGGATCACTGGCTGGGGACACAGCGCAAATGATACGGAGCGGCCGGGCCTTTGCGTGGATTATTCAGGACGGATGAGGACGGGCGGCATACCGGTTACGGCTCGGTCCGCTTGCGGTGGATGACGACGTCGTCCCCGCGTCTCGGATAGGCCATGATCAACAGTCGTTGCGCGCCGAGCTTGTCACCCTTCCACGGGAGCCAGGCGTAGTGGACGCGGATCCGGTAGTGGCCCTTGCCACGGACGGCGAGGTTGGGGAGTTCGGGGGCGCCCGTCGGGTCACTGAGCCTGATCTCGCCGGTCGGGCTGTGGTAGCCGACCTCGACGACGTGGTGCCACCCCTCGGTCTCCACGGGCGGGCGGCGCGCGTAGGTCTCAGTCGTGACGCAGAGCCTGTAGTCGGAGTGGGTGCTGATCATCAGATGGCCGGGGAGTGCGGCCACCAGCTCGTTCTTCTGTACGAGCGCGATCAGGCCGTCCTCGAAGGAGTCATCGCCGCCGCCCGGCTCGTACCCCTCCAGGATCCCGTAGTCCGTCCACATGCTTTCTCTGTGCACCGACGCCGACACCGGCCTGATCAGGGGACGATGGCGGGGTGCCTCGTCGCATTTGCGCTGCTCCTCCGCCTCCCACTCCCGCATCTCACGCTCCTCCGCGATCCGGGAGCCGTTCGATGTCGTCAACCGACGATGTCTTCGTGCGACAGCGCCGACAGCGCGCGCACGGCGCGCAAAAAACCACGCCGATCGGCTGGCGGCAGCATGGCGAGCAGACGGTCCTCGTTCGCCTGGATGCCGGCCTGTGCCGATCTGCGCACCCTACGACCGTCCTCAGTGATCAAGAGCAGCCGGGCGCGACGGTCACCGGGGTCCGGCGTACGAGAGATCAACCCGGATTCCTGGAGTTTGTCGAGTGTGCTGATGATCCGTGTCTTGTCGGCGCCGATCGCCTCCGCGAGCGCGGCCTGCGTGCGCACCGGGTTGTCGTCAAGCGCGCTGAGTACGGCGTAGCCCCACATGGAGATCCCGTGCCTCGCCAGTACCGGCAGCTCTGCGGCGATGAGAGACCGCACCAGGGGCTGCAGCATCGCGGCGAGGTCGCGGCGTTCGCCGTCCTGACCTGTCACATGGTCAAGATACCTGTTGACAGATGATAAGCGTCTGTTGATTATAAGCGAATGCATATGAATATTGGGGCTCCCGCCATGGGGGTGAACCCGCGCGAACCCAACGCGCTGACGACCGAGGTCGATCTCGTCGCACTCAACGCCCGAGCGGTCCGCACCAGCGTCGACGTGATGGCACAGGCGACGGCCGCGGACATGGACCGGCCGACGCCATGTGCCGGATGGACGTTGCACGGCCTGCTGGCCCACATGACCACGCAGCACTACGGCTTCGCGGCGGCGTCCAGGGGCGAAGGCGACCCGGCGTTGTGGAAACCGCGCCCTCTTGGGGACGACCCCGTCGAGGCCTACCGGGTCTCCGCCCAGCACGTGCTGGCGGCCTTCGCCGCCGATGGCGTCCTCGACCAGATGTTCCCGCTGCCGGAGATCGACGCCGGCAGGCCGTTCCCCGCGATGCGGGCGATCGGCTTCCACTTCATCGACTACGTCGTACATTCCTGGGATGTCGCAAGGACATTGGGCATCACGGTGGGGTTCGAGCCGGAGCTGCTCGACGTCGCGCTCGTCGTGGCCAGGGCCGTACCCGTGGGCGACGCCCGTCTCGCGCCCGGCGCCGCCTTCGCGCCAGAGGTCTCGTGGTCCGGCGGATCACGTCTTGACGAGATCGTCGCGATCCTCGGCCGCTCTCCGGCCTGGCCCCGGTGAACCAGCCGGAACAAGGGCCGTTTGCCGTTTTCCGCACGTGCTTCCAATTCCGTCCCAAAGGAGCGTTCATGAGCACAGGTGTCAGGTTGATCCGCGACGACCGGCTCACGCAGAAGGTGGACTACGCCTACGCGGCGGTCGCCGACACGCCGGTACGCGCCATCTGGGTGGCGGGGGCCTGTCCCCTCGACGCCGAGGGCAAGACGGTCGCGGTGGGGGACTACGCAGGGCAGGCCCACCAGGTGATGCGCAATCTCGTCACGGCACTCGACGGGGCGGGAGCGTCGCTGACCGATGTCGTCAAGACCACCGTCTACGTGGCCTCCTCCAAGCAGAGTGACCTGGTCGAGGCGTGGAAGGTCTACCGCGACTACATGGGCGCACATGACGTCCCCAGCACACTGCTCGGCGTGACGGTGCTCGGTTACAACCACCAGCTCGTCGAGGTCGAGGCGGTCGCCCTGATCACCGATGTCCCGGGCGCCCAGGAGAACGCACCGGCGTAGCCCGCCTACCACGCGAGAACGATGAGGCCGAGATCCCAGGCAGGGCTGACGGAGTTCTCGAATGTTGAGACGACGAGAAGGGGATCCGCAGGTCACGGGTTGATCGCGAACGGCGTGGCGAAGTCCTGACATGCAACAAGGCCCCGTAGAACGGCGGTTCTCACGCCAGCCCGATCTACCGGAGCCTCGTTGTCCGTGCAGGTTGCCATGCCGCCCGTCGTGTCCGCCATCAGCGCCACCGTCCACGCCGCCATCAACGCCGTTGACCAGCGCGAATCTCTCACACCGGCCGATGAGGTCGTGGACATGGCCGATCTGCGCCAGGTATGGGCCCAGGTCCCAGATCCTCATGATCGACGCGGGCGACGCCATCCACTCGCCTTGATGTTGGCCCTGGTCCAGGCGGCGATCGTGTCCGGCGCGGTCTCCTCCGCCGCGATCCGGCACTGGATCGCCCGTGCTCCACAAGAAGTCCTGGCCCAGCTCGGCGCCCGGCGGGATCGGCGGACCGGCCTGTTCCAAGCCCCGCACCCCGATACCGTGTGCCGCACGATCGCGCAGGTCAACGCCGCACATGTGGACGCTGCCTACGCCACGCACCGGGCCGGCCAACTGCGTGAGTTGTACGACGATCCCGACGAACTGATCCCCATGACAGTCGACGGCAAGACCCAGCGCGGCACCGCTACCCCCCACGCGCCCGCCCAGCATCGGCTCGGCGCGCAGCTGACCGACGACGCCTGGCCGAGCCGGTCAGGGGCGAATGGTCGATTGAAAACAAAGATCATTACGCGAGAGACGTCACCCTCGGGGAGGACCGATGCAGGGTCCGTACCGCCTCGGCCCCGTCGATCCTGGCCACCATGCGCGGCTACGCGATCGGCGCGCTACGCCTGCTCGGCTTCACCAACATCGCCGACGGCACCCGATGGGCGCGTGATGACTTCCACAACCCGCTGATCACCTGGGTCTCACGATGTGAGAACTCCTTCAGCCCTGGGGCAGGCCCCGCCTCTCACTCTCACCCCGACCTCAGAAGTGTCAGGAAGATCATGGCAAACATCATCACCGAACTCCTCGATCAGCGCGAGATACAAAAGTATCTGTCCGGCGTCGCACGCGTCGGGAAGGACTGGGTTCTTGATGAGATCCCCACCGATGCGGAAGGCTGGATCGGCGCCGGCGACGACGGGATCGCGATCAACGAGATCAGCAGCGAAAGATGTCTGATCAAATACGAACTCTGGGACGGGCCACCACCTGCTCTCGACACCTGGGACAGGACCTGGTCCGGAAGCGTGCACCTGACCTCCGGAAAGATTCAAGCCGTTGACGAATATTCCGGTAACGCTTCCTACGGCGCAGAATTCGACCTCGGCAGAGAGAACAGCGTCTGGCAGGTCAGAATCCACCGCAAGTCTCTCGGCCACGAAGAGTTCACGCCAAATATCATCAGCTTCACTCTGCTCAAGCTCCAATTCTGGCTAGACCACTGAGGTGCTCTCGGCGAAAACAGCCTGGGCGATCGGGGCTTCTCGGAGGCCGCACCCCAAGTGGGTTGCAAGGGAAGCAGCACTACACCGCGGCCGGTCCGCAGTGTGACGAGTTCCCCTTCGCCGACACGGACCAAGGGGCCGAGTCGGCCAATGGCCGCTATCCTGTCAAGCCCGTCAGCGGCCCGCAGAACAGGAACCACGGGTAGACCTCGCTTCGACCTCCTCTATTCGAGGAATAGAGCCGACGACGGAGACCCGTTCCTGGTGAGAACCAGGAGTTGAACCTGACCTCGGCCCTCTGCCCACTCGACAGAGGGCCGAGGCGAATCAGCGGCCAGTTCGGACACGGCATAATCGCCATGCCCATTGAACGCCGATCCGAGGAGCGCTATGACCGATTCCGGGCCGGCGGGATGGTCTGGCATCAGCGGGTGTGGCTGGGCTGATCTCGGTTTGATCCGCGCCAGGCGCGGATTCCGTTCTCAACCTACTCATGCAATTTAAGACTGCTTCGTCCTGCTTCACGCCAATCTTTCAGAGAGGGTTTCGCGGCAAGACCCACAACCAATCGCCTTCGGACGCTGCGCTCGCTTCTTCTTGGCAGCCGGAGCCTCGTAGGGGTCCAGACCACGTGCGGTCAGTCGCCACACTCCTGATCGAAGCTGGCTGGCCTCGCTGCACATCGCCGAGAGATTGCAGACGATCAGCCCCTTACGTTCCTCGATCTTCGACTCGCCCGGCAGCAGGAACACCGCGACCTTGGCCTTGAGATATGCCTCGTATTCATGCGGACGCTCGAATATGCGGATGTCACAGGCGATCACCAGCCAGCCCCGCTGCCCGACCAGAGGTAACCGGCGTTCATCGGGGGCAACCAGCGCCTCGTCCCGTGAGCCGAACAGCTCCGCCGGAGTGTGCACCAGGTAACCCAGCTCGGCCAGCAGCTTGCGGACGCTGCGGCTGACGCTGTTCTCGTCGAGATAGAACTCAGGCGGCGTGGCCCAGGAGGATGCGGGTGGCGGTCCTGACATCGTCGAGGGTGACTCCGAGCTCATCGGCGATCACCTCTGGCTCCTCGCCGGCCTTCATCATGGCCGCCACCTCGGAGACCCGCGTGCGCGTCTCCGCGAAGATCGGCTGCCCGAACGCCTGATGCGGATCGATCACCACGTTCGACGGCAGACAGCTCCGCAGCCGCAGGCTGGCAGGGAATCCGTCCTCTGCCCGGACCACGTAGTCCAGATAGTCGGTGACGATCTCCCGGATGACGTGCTGGCCCGTCCGTGCCTCGATGAGGCCCGCACCGGCCTTCGTCCGCGAGAAGTCCCACAGCACGTCGATGCCATCCATCGCCAGCTCGGGAGCGAGAAGGACATACTCGTGACCGAACTCCTGCTGAAGCCGCTGGAGTGCGGGCCAGATTCTGTTCGGCTTCACCTCGGCCCGTTTGAGCGCGTCCAGCACATAGGCCTCGGCCATCGCGACGAACGGCACGGTCGCCTGCCGGGAGCCGCCGGAGGGAAGAACATGCAGGAGCGGACGCCCCCGCTCGTAGCCCCTCGCCCAGCAGTTGAAGGTCTGCTGCCGGATATCGAGGAAGCGAGCGGCATCGCTCTGGTTCAGCAGACCCGTCCGAGCCCGGATGTCGCCCATGTCACTCGCCTCTGCAAAGGCCCCGCCTTCCGTCATGCAGTTTTGACCTGTCGGACTCGAAATCCGGCTGGAGGGCCTCAGCGAAGTGCCTGGGTGACGCGCTGTCTCAGGATGGGGTCGCTGATGCTGTCGGCCTTGCGCCAGGCGGCGGCGGTGACCTCTTCGGTCTGGAGCCGGCCGACATCGTTGGCGGTGCGGAAGAGGAACCGGAAGTCGATGTGCCGGTGGTCCGGCTCGCCCTTGGCGGCGTTGGCGGGGATGGGGTGGATGTCGATGTGGATGGGGCGGTCACCGACCGGGGTGACGGCATCGGCGGAGATGCCGGTCTCCTCGGCAAGCTCGCGCAGGGCCGCGTCCAGAAGGGTGGCGTCAGATGCCTCCAGGTGGCCGCCGGGCAGGAGCCACTTGTTCAAGGCGAGGTGGTGGACGTGCAGGATGCGCCCGTCGGGATCGGCGAGGACCGCACCGGCGGTCGCGTGGCCGCGGAATTCCTTGCGGGTGGTGAGGTCCGCGCCGTCGTCCAGCAACTCCAGGACAGGGGCGAGGCTGTGCTTTTCCTCGGGGTGCGCGTCGAGGTAGTCGCCGATGACGGTGTGGATGTGGTCTGCCGTGATGGCCAAGTCAATCACCTGTTGAAGTAGGAGAGCCAGATCGCCGCGATGGCGGCGCGGTCGGCCGCGGAGACCTCGTGCATACCGGGTGCGAGATCTCCACGGGAGAGCATCCCGATCCCGGCGAGTATCTCGGCCTGGACCAGGAAGATGAACGGCCCAACGCTGGCGCCGTGCAAAAAGTTGACGGCGTTCCCGCCGTTCGCCAGATAGAAGTAGTGGCCGGTCGTCTGATAGCGGGTGATGTGGTCACCGACCATTGTGCGGGTGTAGACGTCCGGCAGTCCGCTGAGTTCCAGTTCGTCCTCGCTGCTGGTGACGGTGGCGATGTAGGCGCCGTTGCGCAGGTGGGGGAAGTCCTCGCCGTGCAGGGAGACGGCACCGGTCGCGCAGAGCACGAGTCCAGCTCCGATCAACGCACTGTGGCGGTCTCGGGCAACGGTGAAGCCCTGGGACAGCGCCTGGGTGCGGCGGACGGGGTCGATGTCGAAGACTGTGACCTGGACACCTTTGGCGTGCAGCAGGCGGGCGATCGAGCTGCCGAGCTTACCGAAGCCGATCACTGGGGCCGGGCGGCCGTGCAGGATGTCGCCCCGGCTGCGCATGACGGCCTCGGTGGAGAAGACCACGGACTGACCGACGAGGAAGTCCTCAGGGTCCTTCAGCGGCGAACGGGCGACCGAGATCACTGGACAGGGCAGCGTGTCGAGATCCCGGTAGCGGCGGTGGCCGTTCTCGGTGTCCTCGATCACCCCGAGGAGTTGACCGGAGAAGCGTCCGTGCAGATCGTCCAGGGCCGGGGCGAAGTAGCCGCCGACGTCCAGCAGCGCGATCGGCTCGGCGGCGGCCCGGGACTCGAAGTAGTCCAGGGTTGTGCCGAGGTCAGTGAACAGCTCACGGGAGAGCGCGTCGACCGGGACGGTCTGCTCGACCTCGCGCTGGGCGGCAAGGTTGATCGACTTGGGCTTGGGCAGCACCGCCCGCAGGCGGCTCATCGCCGCGACCGCGCGGACGAAGCAGGGCCGCTCGGGCAGAAGGTGGGTGACCAAGAAGGACGTGATCTGTTCGTCAGGGACAAACCGGGCCGCGATCTTGGCGAAGTAGGCGTCCAGCCGGGCACGTTCGAAGGCTTCCATGGCTGTTCCCTCTCATCGGTGAAGGTGGGTCGTGCATGGGACGGCTGGGGTGTTCAGGTGGTGACGGCTGGAGCCGGAGCGCAGCGCCGTACGGATCGGTACGGCTGGTCCTGCTCTCCACGGGTCCCTCGACGATCAGCAGGCCCGGCCTCAGGTTCCGGCGTCCAGAGCGGAGGCCGGCACCATAGCGATGATCATCTGGACTGTTCCTCGGGAGACACCGGTAGGGATGCCAGAGTGCACCAGACGATCTTTCCGCCCGATGCCGGCCGGTAGTAGCCCCAGCTTCTCGCGAGCAGGTCGACGAGGCAGAGGCCGCGTCCGCCCTCGTCGTCCAGGTCAGGGGTCCTGAGGACGGGCGGGGTACGGCTGGCGTCCCAGACGCGCAGCACGACCGCGTCCCCGACCGGGTACAGGTCCATCCAGATGTGGTCCGGACTCGCATGGGCCGCCGCCTCCGTGACGGCGGGGGACGAGGTGTGCGCCTTGATGGCGTTGGAGACCAGCTCGGAGACGACGAGCTGGGCCGTCTCGACCAGGTCGTCTCGCCGCCAGCCCTCCAGCACACGCTGGACGTGCACGCGGGCGTAGTAGGGCGAGGTCGGGAAGACGGAGAGCTCCAGATGGTGCTTTCCGGTGGTGACATCGGTCATTTTCCCTCGATCCTGGTCAGCACGTCAGGTGTCAGGGCATAGGACCGGCACCGTTCGCAGACGGGGGCGGCTGCTCTCCCCTACGGGGGCGGGGGCACGGTGCCGGTCCTACGGGAGGTACGACCGGGTAGCGGCAGGGGGCTGCCGCCGGTCGTACCGCTTACGCCGGGCGGACACCCCGACGGGGGTGGGCCGCATCGGGAGGGAAGCTCGTCCGCCCGGCTGTCTGGGGAATCACACGTTTCGCCCTCCAGAAGGGAACCAGCCTGGAAGGCTTTACGCAGAGAGCATGCACCATCACAATGAGTAAATGCAATGCAGGTTCTTACACTGCCCGCATAGTCCAGAGGGGGGCTAAAGATGCAGGAGAAGGACGAGTTGGTGGCGATTGCACCTCAGCCACGGACCAGGCGCCAACCGCCAACGGTGCGCCTGCGCCGTCTGGCGGCCGAGCTGCGCCGTCTCCGTCAGGAGGCCGGACTGTCCCAAGCCGAGGTGACCGAGAAGACCGACGTCAACCTCGCTACGCTCCACCGGATCGAAACGGCCAAGACCAAGCCGCAACTCCGGACACTCAACGCCCTGCTCGACGCCTACGGTGTCACCGGCAGCCGCCGCACCGACCTGGTGGCACTACAGAAAGAGGCCAAGCAGCGCGGGTGGCTGCATGGCCTCGAAGCAGACCTCCCCGACAAGTACAGCGCCTATATCGGCCTGGAGGCCGAGGCCCATCAGGCCATAAATTACGAGTCGCTGTTCATCCCCGGCCTGCTGCAGACTGAGGACTATGCGCGGGCGGTGATCCGAGGCGTGCTGCCAACCGCCCCCGACGCAGAGGTTGACAGCTTCGTCACCGCCAGGATGCAGCGCCAGGCTCTCCTCGAGCACGAGACGCCCCTACGGTTGTGGGCGATCATCGACCAAGCCGCTCTATACCGAACGGTCGGCAGCGACGCCATCATGCGCGCCCAGCTCGCGCATCTCACCCAGCAGGCTCGACGCCCGCACATCACCGTCCAGGTCATCCCGTTCTCCGCCGGAGCCCACCCTGGGATGCCCGGTAGCTTCATCGTCCTGAAGTTCGACACGGAGGGCTCCGACGTAATTCATATTGACAGCATGGCCGGTGATCTGTTTCTTGAAAAAGAGACGGATATTCAGCAGTACAACCACATTTGTGAGCATCTTCGCGCGATAGCGCTCAGCCCTACCGATACGGCCACGCTACTCGCGTCCCTACGCGAAGATCGCTAGCGGAAGGAAGCAAGGATATGCAGCAGCCTGACCTCTCCGGTGCGCGGTGGCGCAAGAGCAGCCTCAGCGGCAGCGGCCCGAGCTGCGTCGAGGTGGCGTTCGTCAACGATGCCGTCGCCGTACGCGACACCAAGGACCGCGAGGGCGGCACGCTCGTGTTCCGCCGTGACGAGTGGACGGCCTTCGTCGGCGGCATCAAGAGCGGTGGCCTCGACAGCCTCATCTGACCGGCAGAATCCACCCACTGAGAACACGGTCGTTTTTCGGGAGGCGGCGCCTACGAGCTGTGCCAGACCCGCCGTTCCGGGTCGCTCAGCACATCGTTCGCCAGGTCACCGGCCGCCCCGGCGCGTTCGGCGACGGTGACCGGCCTGCCGGGGTCGGAGCCGGTGCCGGCCGTGGCGAGGAACGCGGTGGAACACGGTGCGTCATCGACCGCCGGACACGGCAGAGCGGCCTCGGGCGTTCGCCTCGCGTTGGCGACCTATTGGGCATAATCACGGCCCATGAGGGACAGACCGGAGGGCGTGGAGGAGACCGAGCTGGTCTCGGTGTTGGCCGATGGGTGGGGGGTCGAGGTCCGGTCGGCGAACTACCTTCCGTTGGGGGCTGGGAGCTACCACTGGGCCGTGGTCGACAGTGGCGGGCAGGCATTTTTCGTAACGGTTGACGATCTCGGTGTCGAGGACGGCTCGCGGGAGGCCGCCTTCGGTGCGCTCGGACGGGCTTTCGACACCGCGCTGGCCCTTCGACGGGACGCCGGGCTCGGATTCGTGGTCGCGCCGATCCCGAGCCGGACCGGGTCGACGGTGTGGCGGCTCGATCCGCGGTACGCCGTTTCGATGTTTCCGATGGTGGAGGGCGAGGCCGGGCATTTCGGCGCGCACCGACCGGAGGACCGGGCCGAGGTCGTCGAGCTACTCGTCGAACTGCACCAAGCCACTCCGGTCATCGCGGCCGACGCTCCCCGCACCGACCTGACGCTGCCCGGCAGGGACAGGCTCCAGGACGCGTTGAACGACCTCGACCGGGACTGGGCAGGCGGGCCGTTCTCCGAATCAGCTCGGCGGCTGCTGGCCGCCCGTGCCGACCACGTCGAACGGTTGCTCGGCGACTTCGATCGGCTCGTCGAGCAGGTGCGGGGCACCACCGCGGCCTGGGTCGTCACCCACGGCGAACCGCACCCCGGCAACCTGATCCGGGGCGCGGCCGGTCTGAGGCTCGTCGACTGGGACACCGTGCAGGTCGCCCCGCCGGAAAGGGATCTGTGGATGGTCGCCGGCGACTCCGACGACGTACTGGCCGACTACACCCGCGCCACTGGACGGCCCGTCGCCCCAGCCGGCCTCGCCCTCTACCGGCTGTGGTGGGACCTCGCCGACATCGCCATCTTCGTCGACGAGCTCCGCCGGCCGCACCGCGCAGGCGAGGACATCACCGCGTCGTGGACCTACCTCAGGGGCTACCTCGAATGACGCGAGGACTTGGGCTCCAGGCAAATGTGGTCAGCCTGCGACGCCTCACCCGCTGATCATTGCGTTGGGCGTGCTGAAAACAGGTTGCAGGCAGGAGCGCCTCGCCACCGGGCAAGATCAACCCGGATTGGGGCTCACGATGTGGTTCTCACCGGCACCCCACCTTGAGGCGGAGGCCGCCTGGGTGTGCCTGACGGTGACGCTCCTGTGCAGCAAGGAGGTCGTGGTGACTGCCTTGCTGCACAGGAGCTTTGGTGTCTGTCCCGTTTCTGTCCGCGCGGCCCTCGGCCGGGTGTTGTGTATGACGGTCAAAGACCTGAGCGGTTGCGGGTCAGCGGTCGGTCAGTTTGCCGTGTGCGCGCCCAGGGTTCCGCCCGCCTTCACTTCTTGGTCGTTTACGGGCAGGGTGGCGTTTGGAATACCACGCCGTCCAGGAAGTTGCCAGCCGTCGGGGAGCCCCCCGCAGCCGAAACCGACTCGAAAGCGAATCGTGTAGTGGTCTGTCCCGGAGGTACGACGTACACCCCGGTGTAGTGGCCCCAGGCGGTGTTGCCGTCGGAGATGTTCGGAGAGGAGGCCCCGGTGGGGACCTGAGCCACGGTCGCGCCTGGCGGGCCGATGAGCACCTGCATCACGTCGGTACCGAGGCGACCTCGGTGATACAGCGACCAGGTCATCGGTGTTCCCGGAACGGTGGGCAGGTCCTGGTAGAGCGTGGAGACCTGGTTGGCATTGAGTTCGGCGAACTGCTGGCCGTCGGCTGCTGGGACTCCGGTCGAACCGCCGCGCCAGAACTCCAGCTTGTGGTCGGTGGCGGTGGTCTGCCAGCCGACGCTGGGGTTGGTGGAGGCGTCGGGGATGGAGTAGTCGACCGTGGCCACGGTCGGCGTCTCGAAGCTGCCGTTGACCAGGTTGACCGGTGTGTAGCTACAGGTGACGTTGACGGTGACCGTTGCGGTGCTGGTACCGCAGGCGGTGGTGATGGTGTAGGTGAAGGTGTCGGTGCCGGCGAAGCCCGCGTCGGGTGTGTAGATCACGTTGCTGCCGGAGATCGTCGCGGTGCCGTTGCCGGGCCTGGTGACACTGCTGATCGCCGGTGAGGTCGCGATGTCGTTGGCCAGGACGGGCATGCTGACGGCTGTGCCCTGCGTGGTGGTGACGGTGTCGTCGACGGCCTTGGTGGGCGAGATGGACTGCCCGTTGACGATCTGGATCGGGGAGGCGGCTGTGTTGTCTCCGAGCTGGCCCGGAGCGGCGATGACGCTGCTGATCCCGGTCGGCCGGATGGTCATGCTGCCCCCGATGGTGCCTTGCCTGACCTGGAAGGTGATGACCTTCGGGGATGGGTCGGTCTTGGTACCCGGCGAGGTGATCGACAGGGCGTTGCCGCTGATGGTGCCGGTCCCCGACTGGCCGACGACATCAGCGTTGGCCAGCAGTGACGACAGGTCCCACGTGGTGGTGTAGCTCCTGACCAGCAGCGGCCACTGGGCCGTGCGGTGCGTCAGCGTGAGGGTGAAGGTGCCGCCCGGTGTGATCTGCCCGCCCCACAGGGATGGGGAGGTGTCGACCGAGATCGACCCGCTGCCCAGCCTTCCGCCGAATGCGTTCTTCCAGTAGTAGCTGACGGGGTAGGTCGTCTGCCCCTGCCGGACACAGGGCGTGTTGGCAGCTCGCGTGACAGCCTGCCGCCCAGTGGTGGCGGCGTGCGCACCGGTATCGGCCGCCACCGGCGTCCCCGATGCGGCCAGCAGCGTCAACAGGGCGCAGGCTAGCGCGGTGAGCGCGGATCCGGATCGTTGTGACATCAACATTGAACTCCCACTCTGTCGTGAGGGATGTCCTCGTAGATCGACTTAACAACGAACATTACGCTCTGTAATTAATTTATTGCGCTAGGTGTGCATGTGATCTCCGTGTCGCATCCCGGGCATGCCTGCAACCGCCGGAAGTACCAGCAGCTCACCACCCGCTACCGCAGCAAGGTCGTCACGCCCAACGACTTCACCAGCCTTGACCAGGTCGAAGACCGGCCCATCGCCTTTGAGCGGCGCTACAACGCAACCGCTCGGCCCTTCAGATGGAAGTTCACCCCGGCCGACCTCGAGGGCCTACTGGGCCGGATCGAGCGACATGAACAGAAAGAGTCGAACCTCCAGCACGAACGCAGCTACCAGCCTGTCGCCCTGAACACCGCCGCATAACCCCCGAAGGGCTTACGGCGCAGACCGCTTAGGGTGCGCCGAGCCCGAAGCGCCTCCCCACACCCCGGTCAGAACAGGTCCTCCTGGTCGGCGTTCGCCCCAGCCTTGGGCTTCCGTGCGCTCTTCTTGGCGCCCTTGTCGTGGAGACCCTGGGCGACCTCTTCGGCGTAGCGGGCGTGGTTGAGCTCCAGCAGCCGGTCCACGAGCTCCCGCTGTACGGCGGGGCCGACCGTGTAGCGGGTCTCCCGGCCCACGGGGTGGTGACCGTGGTCAAGCTGGTCAATCAGGTCGTCCCAGCCATAAGCATGGCAGACCGCCTCGTCGATTTCCCTGTGAATTCGGCGAAGCTCGACAATATCCTCGTCATCACACTTCGGATCGTTGACTAAGTTATAGATCGCGGTCAGGCCAGCTTGGCGCGCAAGCATGAGATTCTGACGAAACATATCGAGTCGATCGCCAAGGCTCCGCATATTGGGAGTCAGGCTTGGCTGAGGAAATGGCTCAAACGCCGTTGACGGAGTGTACCGAATATCTGTCTTTAACGCCGAACTCCATGTTCTCGTCCACCAGTATTGGAAGCTACTAGAGTGAAGAGTCAACCGCGCCGAATCGTCCGTCGCAAAAACGATGAGGGCCTGGAAGAGGACTTGATTACTCGGCACGAATACCGGGATCTGAGTAGAACTACTTAAAGGAATTACCATAACCTTCTGCAGTCCATCGATAGCCCTGAGCATCCCTGGACGCCTTTCGGCATACTGCCACCAGTGATCGCGATAGAACTTTCGCTTATTCTTGTCGCGCTCCGGCTTCACTAGGCGAAGTACACGCTCATAGCAGTGCGAGTAAGAGCGGGCACGCTCTACAGGCCAGTCATGGAAGTTAATCACCCAACGACTGGCCGATAGGGAAGGGCTAGAATTTAAGTCTTGGCCGTTTAGAAATGGAAACAGAACTTCTTCATATCGCCGATCGCCTTCAATTATGCTCTTCGCTTCAGCGGCATTAAGAACAAATCCTATTCCATCAATCTTCACACCTTGAAAGGCAAATCCAGCGTTCTCAACAAGAGGGTAAGGGGTTCCAGATACGCGCGACTCAATCTCTAGAGAGGACGTGATTCCAGAGACTGCAGTACCATCCAGCCACCTTTCTACGCTTTCCGATAAACATTCACGGGTAGTCCATACAGCGCAATACTCCAGCGATGCACTACGAGAGGGCCACGGCTTGCTTTTTACTGCTTTTCTAAGTGCAATCCCTTCAGCTACGAGCTGATCAAGCCCAACCTCTCTTGTACTCGCTTGCGCGAGCGAATTTGTTGCAATCAAGCCTGATTGCCCTCTAGAAGAGAGCAGCGAATGGGCACGCAGCAAGAAGTACGAAACTACATCCGCATATCCCCGAACGCCGCGACCGATCGACTGCACAAGATTCTCTCGATACGCGGTTCCAAGCACTCCAGTTATCTTTGAACCTCCGAGGAAGGGCGGATTTCCAACGATGGCATCAAACCCACCCTGCTCAAAGACTTCAGGAAAAACAAGCGGCCAATGTATAGGCCTCCGGTCGAAGTTACCTTCCACCTGATCGGTAGCAAGCCACTCCTTCCGTGTCTCCCGGGCCTCCAGCTCGCCCCTGCCCTGATACACATCGTTCGCCAGCTTGGCCGCCTGCTCGGACCCAACCTTGAGCCCCCGGTCCCCCTTGCCCGCATACGCCAGCGCCGCCCCCACCGTCAGGTCCGCGAAGAGCCGGAGCTGGGCCGAGGCGATGCCGATCTCTTCGAGCCGTGCCCGCTTCCTGGCCAGTCCGGCCAGCGGGTCCTCTCCCAGCTCGATGTCCGCGATCCCCCGGCGCCGCTCGGCCAGTTCGGCGACCTTGGAGCGCACCCCGGCCGTCCAGCCGAACAGGTCCTCGTGGATCTTCCGGCCCTTCTCCGGGTCCATGTGCATGAACTCGAGCTGCTCAACCGACGTGATCCCCAGCAGGGAGTCTCCGGCCACCAGGCGGTCGTCCACGAAGGTGAAGGGCCGGGCCGGGTCCATCGAGACCAGCCATAACGACAGCTTGGCCATCTCGACGGCCATCGGGTTGATGTCCGCACCGTACAGGCAGTGCTCGATGATCTGCCGCCGGGCCTCGATGACCAGTGGGTCGGCCTCGGCGTCGGCCGTACGTTCCGGGGCCGCCTCAAGGTAGGCGGCGGCGAGTTCGTCGCCCTCGCGGGACCAGGCTGCGACCAGTGCCTCGCCGAGGTAGCGGGCCGCGGCCACCAGGAACGCCGCCGACCCCATCGCGATGTCGGCGACCTTCAACGCCAGGATCTCCCGCGACGTCTTCGGCTTCCACTGCGACCGATCGGCCGTCTGCAGCGGGCCGACCGTGTAGATCAGCGGCTCCAGTGCCCCCTCCACGACCTCCTCGGCGAGCTTGCGCGGCGTGTAGTGGGTGCCGGTGTTCTTCCGTAGCGCCGACTCGGTGACGTACAGCGTGCCCGGCAGGATGACCAGGGGCAGGCCGCGCAGGTCGTCGCGGATGATCCCGGCGAACGGCAGCAGCCGCCCGGCCAGGTCGGCGTCGCCGCCGGTGGCCGCGAGCAGTCTGCGGGTCGCCTCCAGCTCACCGGCCGCGTCGGGCGGGGCCAGCCGCCGGGCGATCGCGCCGGCCGTACCGAGCCCGGAGTCCTTGTGGACCTCGGCCAGCTTGGCCGCGAACCCTTCGCCCGCCGTACCGCCGAACCCCGCGGCGAGGTGTTCGAGGTCGGTCAGCTCGACCTCGGCCTCCTTGCCGGGCTTGCCGACCAGGCCGACGACGGTGTCGGCCGCGCGGAAGCCCTCGAAGGAGAGCAGGCCCTCGTAGACGTAGCCGATCTGCTCGACATCCAGGGAGCGGAAGCTGAGCCTGCGGCGCTCGCGGTTCTTGCCGGTGCCGACCTCGACGTACTGCACGGCCTTGAGCATGTGCAGCACGGTCCGGTCGTCGATGGTCAGCGGCATCCAGGAGAAGGTGTGCGGGTCGAACAGCGAGCCGTCGTGCGGGTGCATGCTCAGGCGGGGGTGGTCGACGCCCTGGTAGACGGCCTCGAAGACGGCGAGCAGCCGGTGCCAGGCGCCGGTGTCGTGGGTCAGCTCCTCCTCGGTGCCCTCCACGGCGCGCTGTTCCAGCTCGGCGCAGAGCCGGCCCGCCGAGTAGGCGGTGGCATAGACCTCGTTGCCGGCGGGGAGCAGGCCGCGCTCCTCGGCGAAGAGCAGGAAGACGATCCGCATCATCACGGTCACCGAGCCCCGGTAGACCTCGTGCGCCGTGACCTCGTCGCGGACGCCCGCGCGGCCGATCGCGGTGACGAGCAGCTCGACGGCCTGGCGGACCTGGACGCCGAGGGCCTCGGTGATGTCCTCCTGGTTCTCCGCGCTGGTGGCCAGCAGCGCGGGCAGCCGCTCCCCCTCCGGGAAGGTGAAGAAGCGCTCGGCGTTGAGCAGCGAGACGAACGCGCGGACGACGTCGCGTTCGGCCGCCTCCGGCCAGGGGACGGCGTCGAAGACGGCCGTGGTGGTGACGCCGCCCCGGGGGGCCCAGACCAGGGTCCACCAGCGGCCGTCGGTGACCAGGCCGAGCTCGACGCCGTGGTGGCGGCAGAGCTGGGCCATCCGGTCGACGGGGGTGGCGGCCCACTTGGAGGTCGCCATCCGGGCCATCGGGTGGCCGCTGCTGATCATGCCGAGGAGCCGTACGTCCCCGATCGCGACCGGACCCGGCGTGCTGGAGGACGATCCCGGTACGGCCAGCGCGAACGCCGGGGTGAGGGAGGTGTCGTGCTCGGGCACCGGCACGGTCAGCTCGTCGAGGCCGCCGATCCGCACGGCGTCGTCCCAGCGGAGCAGCTCGCGCAGCACGTAGGTGATCCAGGCGCGGCGGTCGCCGCCGGTCTGCCAGGTGGCGTGTTCGAGGCGGAGCCGTTCGCGCTGCCGCCGGTCGAGCGAGTCGAGCGCCGGCCAGGCCGTACGGAGCACGGGCAGGCTGAGGAACGGGCCGGAGACCTCCACCAGGCTCAGCCACTCCTGGTGCTGCCGGGCGGCGTCCCGGTCGGGGCCGAAGGACCTGCGGCTCATCGGGTCGCCTCCCGCTTCGGCACGACGAAGACCACGGCCACCGGGAACCGGTGCGGCTGCGGGTCGCGGTAGCGGGCCGCGATCGTCTCCAGTTCGCGGTCACGCTCCTCGGCAAGGCGGGACAGGCGGTCCTCCCAGGATCTGCGGTCCTTGCGATATTGGTCGAGCTCGTCCTTGCTCCTGGTCGCCTCGATCCGGCTGAACAGGGCGTCGGCGTCCTCGGTCTCGGTGAGCCGGGCGCGGAGCGCGGCCTCGAACTGGGTGAGGTTGGCGGCGACCCTGGCCTGCTCGGCCTCCTTGCGCTGGGCGAGTTTGCGTTCCAGCTGGTCGCGTTTCTGGTCCTTGCCGTTGACGCGCCAGTCGATCGACTGGAGGACGGCGTCGCCGACCCGCGGCCAGAGGGCGGCCAGGCGGTGCCGTACCGGGGCGGCGGCGGGGGTGCCCTGGGTGAGCGCCCGGCCCATGAGGCCGCCGAGCGCGGTCAGGTTCTCCAGCCGCCGGAACCGGCCGCTCTCGGGGATCCAGCCGCCGGCGTGCAGGACCTCCTCATGCAGCCGGATGCCGTCACCGCCGACCAGGACGAACCGGAAGAACGTCCCGACCAGGGTGGTCTCCAGCGCGGGGTCGTCGCTGACCACGGCGGTCACCCGGTGCAGGCCGATCTCGGGGTTGGAGACGGCGGCGCGGAGCAGCCGGGTCGACATGGCGACGAGGGGGTGGCCGAGGTGGGCGAGGACGACGTCGTCGCGGACCCGGCCCTGCGGGTCGAGGGTCACCCGTTCGTCGAAAGTGACCGGACGCTGCCGGGGCAGTTCGTCCTTCTTCCGGAGCTTGGTCGCCAGCCCGGCGGTGGCGCGCTCCCAGGAGCCGGTGAGCGGCGGCACGTCGTGCAGGCCCTCGGCGAGGTGTTTCTCGTCCAGGTGGGCGCGGAGCGGCTGCTGGCGGGCCAGGCCGAGCGCGGTGTCGACGACCCGTTTCACCCCGGCCGGGGTGATGCCGAGCTCCCGTACGGTGTCGTCGAGGTTGGCGCGGAGCCTGCGGACCTGCTCGCCGACGTCGGTCTCGGCCGGGACGGTCTGTCTCGGCTCGCGGGTCTGCCGGGCTGCGCGCTCCACGTCGTAGTCGGGGATGTCGCCCCGCATCCGCCTCTGTACGGCGTCGGCCAGCACGGCGTTGACCGAGCCGAGGTCGTCCTCCATCTGGGCGACCTTCTTGGCGACCCGGGAGAGGAACTCCAGGTCGGCCTCGAAGGAGTCGACGGCCTTATCCCAGCCGGTGCCGACGAAGTGGCGGATGTCGGGGTTGTGCTTCTGGCCCCACCGGTCGACGCGGCCGATCCGCTGCTCCAGCTTGTTGGGGTTGAACGGGATGTCGTAGTTGATCAGCCGGTGGCAGTGGTTCTGCAGGTCGATGCCCTCGCTGGCGGCGTCGGTGGCCAGCAGGATGCGGACGGGGTGCTCGGCGGGGTCGGTCTGGAAGGCGATCCGGAGCTGTTCGCGATCGTCGGCGGCGATCCCGCCGTGCAGGATGGCGAGCCGGTCTCCGGCCAGTTCCTCCTGACGGAGCAGCTCGGCCAGCCACCGCTGGGTGTCGCGGTATTCGGTGAAGACGACGACCCGCTCGTTGGTCCAGTGCCCGTCCGGACGGCAGATCGCCTTCAGGTAGGTGATCAGCTCGCGGGCCTTGGCGTCGGGGGCGGCGGCGTAGTCGAGCGCCCAGCCGCGCATCCGCTTGAGCAGCGCGACCTCGGCGTCGGTGGCGGCGCCCTGCAGCGGGGCGGCCAGGCCGACGGCGTCGTCCTCGGCGTCGGCCAGCGGCTCGTCGTCGAGGGTGGCCGTCTCCTCCCAGTAGTCCTCCATCCACTCCGGGATCTCGTCGTCCTCGTCCGCCGCCACGGCGGTCTGGGCGGCGGAGGTGACGGTGCTGAGATAGACGCCGACGGTGTGGGCGAACGCGGTGGGGCTGGAGAACAGCCGCTTCTTCAGCAGCAGCGTCACCAGGTCGGCCGCCTTGCGGCCCTTCTTGCTCCGGTTGAGCCGGGTACGGCGCAGCCGCGCGAACTCCTTGAGCAGCCCGTGGATCTCACGCTCGTCGTCGGGGTAGTGCACCGGGATGGCGTGGGCGGCGCGCTCCAGGAAGCGCATGCTTCCGTCGGCGTTGACGATGTGCCGCTTGAGCCGGCGGACCACCGCCTCCTTGACGGCGACGGGGTCGGGGTCGACGCCCCGGGCGAACCGCTGGTCGTCGAGGATCTCCAGCAGCGCGGTGAAGCTCGCCTGGTAGCCGTTGTGCGGGGTCGCCGAGAGGAAGAGCCGGTGGGTGAAGTGCGGGGCGAGCCGGCGGATCAGCTTGGTCTGCTGGGAGTCGACCGCGTAGACCTGCTTGGGCGCGGACGGGGCGACGTGGTGGGCCTCGTCCAGAATGAGCAGGTCGAAGCGGCGTTCCAGCCCCGAGGGGTCGAGCATCTCGTCCAGGAGGCGCTGCGCCTTCTGGCCGCGCAGCCACGGGAGGCTGACGATGGTCAGCGGGTGGACGTGGAACGGGTTGGCGGCGCTGCCGTGGGTGCGGCGCACCAGGGCGCAGCGCTCGGTATCGACGATGGTGAAGTCCAGGCCGAACTTCTCGGCCATCTCGTCGCGCCACTTGAGGGTCAGCCCGGCCGGACAGACGATCATGACGCGGCGGGCGCGGTGACGGAGCAGCAGCTCCTGGGCGACGAGCCCGGCCTCGATGGTCTTGCCGAGGCCGACGTCGTCGGCGAGCAGCAGGTTCACGCGGGGCGCGTCGAGGGCGCGGGCCACCGGCTCCAGCTGGTAGTCCTCGATGGCCACCCCGGAGCGGAACGGCGCCTGCAGCGTCTTGACGTCGGCGCTGGCCACCGCGGACCAGCGGATGGCGTCGAGGAAGGCGGCCAGCCGCTCGGGCGGGTCGAAGCCCTCTGGTGTCACGTCGGGCAGCGAGCCGCTCGGCAGGACGCGGCGGCCCGGCTCGATCTCCCAGACGACGTCGAGCCGGTCGCCGTACCGGCCGTCCTCGACGCTCTGCAGGCCCACCAGGGTGCCGGCCTTCCCGGCCTCGACCTCGCTGACCACCCAGCGCTGCCCTCGGGCCGCCACCAGGGCGCCGATGGCCGGTTCTTCCTTCTCGGTGCTCTCCTTCGGAGGCGTCGCGCTCAGGGGGGTCGCGCTCGTCACCATTAACTCCTCGCCGACGGCTCCCCCGCCGCACCCCGCCCAGGCTGCCATGCCGTGATCGCAAGGGGGCATGGCCGTCGGGGGGCGGACGGGAGTAAAGGACCTGCAAAGTCGATCGCCCCAGGACCGTTCCGTCAAGGGCGGGAACTGGACTGTATGCCACACATGTGTTTCATGTCCACAGAAAAAAATATTCGTGCACTTAGTTCACATATATCAATAAATGATCTAGTATCCACCAGTGTGACGCGGCGCGCACCCGATCGGGTTACCAAGAAGGCGCTGCTTCCTGCCGCTCCGGCCTCGGCCGTACGAGCACAGGTGTGCGACCGCATCGTGGAGAAGTTGATGGCATCGCATCGACGACGAGCCCGGCCAGGCCCATCGGACGATCGGCGGGCAAGGCGCTCGGACTGTTCGGCGGATGCGGCACTCCACCCGCGCCAGGGTGGCGATCCCGCCACGGGGGGCCAAGGTCAGCGAGTGGAGCAGTTCGGTCTCCGCCAGATCGAACAGCGGCATGAATTCCGCTCGCCGACCACGGACCGCGCACTCCAGGCCGTGTTTTCGGTTCTTACAGCCCGACGTTATCCCTCCCAGGCGAATGCACTTTATCCATAAATGCGGAATCCAAGAGTACGCGACCTTACGATATGGGCCAGCAATACGGAAGGTGGAGGTGCCGACAGTGGAGCACTGCACCAAGAAGAACCCGCATACCCGCCACTCTGCACCCTTGGGTTATGTCGAGAAACAAAAGGTATTTACAGACATCGATCTGGTCCTAACGGAGATAGCGTCGAAAGTCACCACAGAAGACCTCTTGGCGAGCGTTATCAGATACCCCCCGCCTCTTCGCAAGAAAATATTGCGACATGTGGGGCTCTCCGATATGCGTTCGATCAGCAAATCAGCGGCGACCAGCCTCGTGCACGCGCTCAGGGGAAACGACAGGAAGCGGAGTTCGTCGCTCATCCACGTTCTCAGCCTGCCCTTCGTCTACGGATTCGAGAACCACGACGAGCTCACCGCAGATGCCTGTGCGAGGCTGCTGCGGCCGAGTTCCGCCGTCGAGGTGGTGTCCTCGGCGCCCATCTTTGTCGAGATGTTGGCGAATACGAGGCACCTCACCGACAATCTGGCCGATCTCATCTTCGCGCACATCTTTCGGCTTGACGTTCCGCTGTCTCCGATAGCGCTCGCCCTGCTCGTCCCCTCCTCCGAGCGCATGGGTCCGGATTCCGCCGAAGCGGTCCGCACCGCCTGGCAGAGGTTTCGCACCCTGCATCCGGAGCTTCCTGAAGCACCGATCTCACTGTCCGAACTTCGCGACGCCGCCCTGTCTCTCCCGATGCTGGCACCCGAGAATCCGGACCTCGACGGGATCGAAGAACTCAACCACTACGAGCCCGAAGAGCCCGAGTTGACAACAGAGCCCGAAGAGCCCGCGACGGACGACACCCACACCCTTGCTGAGGATTCCATCGAGGCGTTGCGGGAAGAGATGAGCCGTCTACGCCAGACGCTTCTGAAGGCCGCCGAGGCTGCCGGAAACGTGCAGCGATCATGCACCGACGCACGCCGGCCCCTTGATCACGACCTCGAAGTGATCGCACGGAGTGTCCTCGGCTTCGACAGGTTACGAGACAGGCTCGCATCGGCAGCCAACTCCACGATCACCGACGACGGTACGGTGGCCACACTTCAGCAGACCCTCGACCATGTCGTGTCGGCGAGCTCCCGGCGTCGCCGAATACTCGCACTGGCTCACATTGAGGGCCCGGCCGGCCTCGAAAAACCGCTGGAAGAGATTCGCAAGGCCTCGCTTGAGGGGTCTCCGATTCTGGCGGCGCTCGTCGAGCTCATTCACCTTGCGGGCGATCCGAATGCTTTCCTCCGAACGTTCGAGTTGCAGGAGCACTTCAGGAAGGAGGCGCCGGACGGCTGGGCTGCCGTGGCCGCAGCCGCGGCGCAAGGTCTGTTGGTCGTTCCCGAGCGAACGGACATCGCCTCACGCACCCCAGCAGACAGCGGATCCTCCGAAGACGATCAGCTCGGCAAGCGCAACGGTGACGAAGGGGGCGACGGAGGAACGGCCCCTGCGGCGGACGAGCCAACAACGCCACCACCGCCCCAGGACGCGGCTCTCTCCACCGCCCCGGAGGACCAGGAAGACCTGGCCGACCTGGACGCCTTCCTGGAGACCAGCCTGGCACCGCCGGAGGAAGTGTCCTTTCGGGAACCCCCGAAATCAGAACAGGATCCCTCGCGGGAACCCACGACACTGATGGCCGGTCCCTCTTCCCCCACTGTCCCAACGGCCGGGATCGCGGCTGTGGGTGGGAGCCCAGAGGAACTGGAGCAGCCCGAAAGAACATCGGCCGGTCCCGTTCCCCCTTCCCAGCCGTCCACCGACGGCGTGGCGGGACTTCCCCCGGAGGCGATCGCGGCCGAGGCGGAGGCGATCCGTACCAGACAGTTAGGCTTGGCGGCCTGGCTTCGCGTGGCAGCGGACCGCCCCAGCGCAGAGGTCAACGTGCGACGGTGTGCCGCGATGGCCGCCGAGATGAGCGAGTTCGCCGGGCGGCTGTCGGCCGCGTTCACCGAATCGGCCGCGAACGTGACGTTGAAGGCTCTCGCCGAGGACACGGCCGGACAGTTGCTCGGCTGGGCTGCGGCAATACGGGCCGGTCTGATCCACCCCACCCCGGAGACCGCCCGGCTCCTTGAGGACCTCTCCCCCGTGGTCTCAAACTTCCCGGCGCTGACCGCGTACGGAAAAGCCTTCGCCAAGGTGGCCAAGGACGGGGCCTATCTCGTGCCGGGACTGTCGGGGAGGATGCAAAACGCCTCACAGGCGGAGAGCAACCAGGAAAACGCGTCCTCGGCCGCGTTGAGGTTTCTTGAAGAGGCCCCTTCCCAGACAATCAAGCTTCAACGGGCCACCGAGGTGTGGAAATTCCTGCTCCAGGAGAACGCTCCACTGGGTGGTCTTCTCGCCGTCGCGGCTCGCAACGACGTGACCGAGATGCGGAACGTGGGGACGAAGCTCAAAGATCTCCGTGCCGGTCACATGATCGACCGGATGATCGACGCCGCAGCCAAGGAGCGGACGTCGAACCGCGGCAGCAGCCGGATCCACTCCAGCGCGCGGATCAAGCTGGTGGAGAAGGTCAACAGGGCTCTGGACATCGTGGCGACCTGGGTGACGGCCGTCCACGAGGTTGAGGCGCTACGTACCGACGACTCCGGCGTTCCCTCGGTTGTCGGGGCACTGGATGACCTCCGGACGGTGGTCAACCACAACCGGGCTCAGGCTGAGGAGGAGCTCGCACGGCTCGCTGACTCCGCAGAACCACTGGCCGCTGCCGCAGCGGCCGCCTCAATACTAATCCGCGACACCCTCCAGTTGCTGGACGGAAGTCCCCCACCGGAGTCCGAGTTCCCGATCGCCCACTTGCTCAACGGCGATCTCCTTTTCTCTCCCGCGATCAGAGTCGACGCCGACACCCTGACCCCGTACGACACGCCTGTCCTGAGCCGGCTTACGACCCTGTGCGGTGAGACCAGCCGAGACTGGCGTACCGCCTTTCTCTCGCGCGCCGATCTCGGCGACCACGAGGGCACCCGAGCCGTCATCGCCGTCCTGTCCTCCCAGGGTCAGGGACTCGCGGCCGAGCTCCGGAACCGCCGGGAGAAACTCGTCTCCGCAGCCCGGCATGAGCGCGACGATCGGATCGAGAACATCCGTGACCAGATCGCGGAGTGGCGCCGGGACGGTGTGCTCCCCGAAATCGCCGCAACCCGCTTCTCCGCGACGCTTCAGACACTGGCCGGTGATGAGCGGGATGACTTCGGCACCATTTTCCATACTTTGGAGGAGTTGAAGCGGGAAGCAGCCAGAATCCGTGATGACAGGATCGCCATGGAGCAGGAGCGACTGGCTGGCCTCAGCGCTGAGAACTCCAACGTCGCCGAGGTTCAGGATCGGATCAAGGGCTTCATCGACGTAGGCGACCTGACCACGGCTCACGAGTTCATCGCACAGGCACAGGCCGGCAAGCCGCTTCCCGAACGCTCCGACGCCGTCGACCATCTCAATAAGTTCTTCCCTCACTTCCCCAGGGCCTTCGAGGGCATGTCCTCCCGCTCATCGGGGCGGCAGCGGGGACCGGAGAGCGACGACTGGCTCCAGAAGCTCAAGGACGCCCTCAAATTCAAGAAGGACGTCACCGATCCCGAGCTGGGCGTCGTCCTGGCAGAGGCCGGGCTATCGGTCTCCGGGATCCCAAGAGGCCGGTCTGGAGTGTCGGAATACGGCCTGCGCGTCTGGCAGACCATGTCCCAGGGCCCCAAGGCCGCAGGCAACCTGAAAACCGCCATCGCGGCGGTGCTGCAGATGATCGGTCTTGAGGCCGAACAGCAGACCGGCCACAACGAGGCACAGAACCGGACCTGGGTCGCCCTCAACAATGTCAGCACGATCGGCGAAGCCCTGCTGCCGGCCTTCGGATCCAGGATGAGCCCGTCGGGTGACCGCCTCAAGCTGCTGCTCGTGTGGAAATCCCCGGGTCCGCAGCAGGTCATCGAATGGCTGAAGGACCAGCCGGAGGACCAGACCGTCCTGGTCTTCTACTTCGGTGTTCTCACCGTGGAGCAGCGGCGCCAACTGATCGCGGTCAGCCGCAAACGCCCCATCCCGGTGACAGCCTTCATCGACGACGCCGCAGTCAGCTACCTCGCGTTCCTGCCCGAGGCCAGTTGGACCTCTACGGTGAGCCTGCTCGCACCGTTCAGCTCCGCCAACCCGTACGCGCCCACGGGAGATGTGCCGGAGGAGATGTTCTACGGACGTTCGGATCAGTTGCAGGAGGTCACGAGCAGGACGGGCTCCTCGTTCGTCTACGGCGGCAGGCAGCTTGGAAAGTCCGCCCTGCTCCGCAAGGCCGAGCGGCAGATCCGGAAGTCCGACCCGGATCGAAAGATCATCTTTGAGATCATCCAGGACATCGGGCGGATGGTCCCCATGGAGTCGCTCTGGCCCATGCTCGCCCGCAAGCTCGCCGCCACCGAGATCCTTCCGCAGTCGGTGAGGGTGCTTTCCGACCCGGAGGAAATCTGCCGCGGTGTGAAGACTTGGATCGAGGACGATCCGGCACGGCAGTTGCTGATCCTGCTGGACGAGGCCGACGAGTTCCTCAACGAGGACGCTCGGCGCGCGTCGTTCAGCAACGTCATCGCCCTGCGCAACCTGATGAACGAGACCGACCACAGAGTGAAGGTCGTCTTCGCCGGGCTGCACAAGACCGCCCGCTTCGACAGCCTGTCGAACCAGCCACTGTCACATCTCGGAGCACACATTGCCATCGGACCGCTCGACCCACAGGACGCGTTCAACCTGCTGACCAGGCCGCTGGCCGCGCTCGGCCTTCGCTTCCCCCCCGTCCTCGCCTCGCGAGTGATCGCGGAGGCCAATAACGCCCCCGCGCTGATCCAGCTCTTCGCGGAGTCCTTGCTGACCCGCCTGCGACGGCTTCCCGCCCCGCAGACGGTGCTGCCCTACGAGATCACCCGCGAGGATGTGGACGCCGTCTGGCGGGACAACAAACTGGCCCGCGGTTTCCGTGATCGCTTCGAGTTGACCCTCAACCTGGACAAGCGGTACAAGGTCATCGCCTATGTCGTAGCGTTCCACTCTCTCGACACGGGCACGGACGCCACGATGACGGCCAACGAGCTGCGAGCCGCGTGTCAGGGATGGTGGCCCCAAGGATTCAAGGACTCCTCGAGCGACGGTTTTCGCGGGCTCCTGGAGGAGTGCGTCAACCTCGGCGTTCTCGCCGCCGACCGGGAACGTTACCGGCTGCGCACCCCGCACATCCTCAACCTTCTCGGCGGCGCCGACGAGGTCGAGGCGGTCCTTGAACAGGCCGAGAGTTTCGAGCAGGCCGATTCCTTCGACGCCCAGTCCTACCGTGCCGCCTACCTGGGACGGCGCGAGCGTTCCCCTCTGACCGGCAGCCAGGTCTCCTGGCTGCTGCGGCGGAAGAACGTGCTCCACCTGATCGCCGGTTCGAAGGCACTGCAGCTCGACCGGGTGGCATCCGCGCTTCAGGACGAGGCCAGGAGGCACGGCCAGGCGCAGGCATGGCGGGTCGGTGAGAACGGTCTCACCTTCGACGGAGCGATACAGCGGGCCGGCAACAGTTCGGGGCACAACATCGTCATCGTCGATCTTTCCGGTCTCTCGCACATCAAGGGGACCGGCATCATGCGCGCGGCCTCTCGCGCGGTCTCCCTGTCCAGCGGCGGCACTCTCGCCATCGCCGTCATCGCCCCACCGGAACACGCTCTTCAGTGGCTGACGGTCGGCCGTGGGGCGGACATGGCCACAGACGAGATCGACGACCTGACCAGCACGGCCAACCTCGTGGAACTGCAGCCGTTCAACCGGCCAGGGGTCCGGCAGTGGATGTACGAGGAAGGGCTGGGATTCCAGGACGAGACCAGTCAGGGGGCCCTGTTGCGCGTCACCGGCGGATGGCCGGTCCTGATCAGCAAGGTGATCCAGGACCTGAGCAGGCCCGACACCGACCGTGAACACGCCCTGGAGTCCTGCCGGGCATATCTACACCAGGCACCGGATGATTTCGTCAGATCCGTGGGGGTTCTATCCGGCAAGGCTCTGGGTGCCGCCTGGTATGAGCTTGTGAGACAGACCGAGATCGCCGACGACTCGGAGACGATCGCGGCCCTTCTGGCCCTGGCCGGAGCGGACGAGGAGGGACATCCGCTTTCCGAATCCCGCCTGCGGGAGGAGGGCTACGTCTCCACCGCGGATCTGGTTGAGGTGCTCCGTACCCTGGGCGCGCTCGTACCCCGTACTGACGGAAAGCTCGAACGCGAATCCGTCCTCATGAACGCGACCCGGCGGATGGAGCAGTCTCAGTGACTCCGGATCCGCTGCTGCCGATACTCCGCGCGGTGGCCGAGGTGTTCCTTTCCCGGCCCGCCCTGGCCGGACGGGAACACGAACACGACGTCGATCAGCTCGTCACCGCCCGGCGGGAAACGCTCATCGACGCACTGACCAGGTTCCAGAAACTCCGGGATCGTCTCCGAAGGGATCTCCGGATTCCCGGCGACCAACCGGAGTCACGAGCTCTCGCGACGCTGCTGCTGTCGTCTGACCACGATGTCTTCCAGGCGGGACTCCGGCTGGCAGAACAGCTGAACAGGGTGAATCGCCTCCAGCAGACCCGTCTACGGAGACACCAGAAAAAAGTCGACGACCTACGGGCCCGGCTGGAGCGGGCCAATGGCCGGAACGAGCATGCGGTCGTGGGACTTCAGAACACCAGGGCTGCCCTCGACGACGCCGAGAAGCGCGCCGAGGAACTGGACGTCCAGGTGTCAACCCTCCAGCGTCGTCTCAGCGATCCCCACACGACCGCCGCCAGCCTCCTCTCCGCACTGCAGCAGTCACCCGACATACCTGACGGCGACCCCGAAAGCCGAGATCCACGCAATCGGCAGACCTCCGCCATCGCTCCTCCCGTCCCTCTCGTCGCGCTCGCGGCGAAGGCCGCGGGCATCGAGCCCGAAACGCTTATCGCAGCGCTCCAGGCGATCGTGTCTCCTCCAGACATCAGGCCGGAGCCTCGGGTGACCGTCACCCGGGAATTCCATCTGCGCGTCCTGCCCCTGGGAGGCGCGACCGAGATCGGCGGCTCGTGCGTGCTTATCGAAGTCGGTGGCACCCGCCTGCTCGTCGATGCCGGGCTGCGCCCCGGTGATCCGGCTCAGCCACCACGTGACATCGATCAGGCCCTGACCGGACCGATTGACGCCGTAGTGGTCACCCACGCTCACACGGACCACTGCGGATACGTTCCTGCACTGGTCGAGCGGATTCCGCATCTGCGAGTGATCGCGACCCCGGCGACCGTTCAGTTGATGCCCGCCATGTGGACCGACTCCGCGAAGTTGATGGGCCGGCGGCAGCGTACCTATCGCGAGTGGGGGCTGAGCGGTGAGGCCCTCTACCAGCGGGATGCTGTCGAGGCTGCGGTCCAGCGCTGCGAAGAGGTCCCGTACGGCGTGCGGCGCCGGATCGGGGACATCACGCTTGAACTGTTCCCCGCGGGCCACATCCTCGGGGCTGCCGGAGTCGTTATCCAAGCCGGTGACCAGCGCGTCGTCGTCACCGGCGACATCTCCGGGTTCCGCCAAGAGAGCGTGGACGGCTACGAAATCCCGGATGCGGCACGCGAGGCGGACCTGCTCGTGATGGAGTCCACCTGCTGTGCCGAAATCCACGATGCGCGAGAGACCCGCGTCAACGACCTGGTCCGATCCGTCGAAGACGTCTACTCGGCTGGTGGACGTGTTCTCATCCCAGCCTTCGCACTCGGCCGCGCTCAGGAGCTCGCACTGATCATGCGGAGCCGGCTTCCCCACGTACCGGTGCTTCTCGACGGGATGGCCGCGGATATCACATCCTCTTTCGAATCCATCACTGCTGACCGCGGGTCCCCGCTGCGCATCGTCGGCGGGAATGTGTCACGAGCCAACCGCCCCGACGACCTTGACCAGTTCACCTCCGGAGTGGTGATCACCACGTCGGGCATGCTCACTGGAGGGCCGGCCGTGCAGTGGGCGGCCCGCATCCTGCCAGAAGCCAACAGTGCGCTGTTTCTCTCCGGATACCAGGACGAGGAATCCGGCGGCGCCAGGTTGCTCAAGCTCGCCGAGGAGCATGCCTCGCACCTGCCCATCGACGACCACGGCGTAGAGAGGAGGATTCCCCTCAGAGCCCGTATCGAGATGATGCGACTCTCGGCACACGCCGACAAGCGGGGCCTGCTCGAAATCGCCGACGAGGTCGCAGCCCAGCAGGTGATGTTGGTGCACGGTATCTCGTCGCGTCAACGGGACTTCGCCAGAATTCTGGAGATACGCCACCACTGCATGACACCAACCGGCCCCTGGCATAACGGCCAACGTGGGTCACCCGGCTCGCTGCTCCCCTGACCTGCCTCTCGACGCTCGGCGAGTACATCGGAAGTAGTGTCGGCGATGACAGGGGGATGGCAGCAGGGACCTGTTCCTCGTGCTTCCTCAAACCCCAGAACCCTCGTGGGCTGCGGCTGTGCTGGCCACGGCCTTCGACATCACGACGATCTGGAGAAACGACACCGGCTGGATCGGGAACCAGCTCGCTGTGGCTCTTGGTCAGATTCCTGCGACCGGGTCGACGCTCGAGTGAACTGAGTCAATGGATAGGCTGCCGAGGGACCTCCCTAAGGGGCCTCGACGGCATCTGTCTACCTGGGCAAATCCCGTCATCTGCCTTCTGCCGGCGAGGCCGTTACCGTCCTGTTCCCTACCCGGAGACACAATGCCTCCTTCTGCCGACCCATCCGTCTCCGTCACCCTGGCGGAGATAGCCAGGATCGCCGGTGTCGGGCGCGCGGCTGTCAGTAACTGGCGCCGTCGCCATGACAGCTTTCCCGCGCCGGTCGGCGGTACGGACACCAGCCCGCAGTTCGCACTGTCGCAGGTGGAAGAGTGGCTGAGGCGACAGGGCAAGCTCGACGAGGTCGGCGGCCGGGAACGGCTGTGGCCGGAGTTCGAGGCACTTGGAGACCGCGACGCCATGGGAATGGCAATTGCAGTGACCGGTGCGCGGCTCGGTACGGCGGAAGCGGGACACGCTGGGCACGCGGCGGGTCTGCTAAGTGAGACCGCCCCTGCCCGGCTTGGCACGGCGGACGCGGCAGTAGGGATTCCGGTCGGCATCAGCCTCTCAGACGCCCAGCGTGCCCTGGTGGAACGCGCGGTCAGCCTGGCGAGGAAACAAGGCGCCTACGAGACCTTCGACTTCCTGCTCGGCCGCTGGCTCGACACGCACGTCCGGCAGATCGGCGTCACCCCGCCCCCGCTCGCGGACCTGATGGCCGAGGTCGCCGAGCTGTCACGCGACGGCGAGGCCGGTGACGTCGGAACCGTGCTGGACCCCGCGTGCGGCACGGGCGGGCTGCTGCTCGCCGCCGCCCGGCGGTGGGCCGGTTCGGGGAGCGCGCGCACTCCGCTGAAAATCCTCGGCCAGGACATCGACCCGACCCAAGCCGCGCTGGCCGCCATGCGGATCCTGCTCGCCGGGCACCTGCCGGAACGCGGCGACGCCTCCTGGGAAGTGGACGTCCAGGCAGGGAACACGTTGCGTGCCGATCCCCATCCCGGTATCCGAGCCGACGTGGTGCTGTGCAACCCGCCGTTCAACGAACGCGACTGGGGATACGAGGAACTCGCCACCGACACTCGCTGGACGTACGGCCTGCCACCCCGCACCGAATCGGAACTCGCCTGGATCCAGCACGCACTGAGCCGCCTGTCCCCCGGCGGAACGGCAGTGCTACTGCTGCCGCCCGGCGTCGCCTCCCGCAGGGCGGGCCGCCGGATCCGGGCCGCTCTGCTCCGCGCCGGCGTGCTGCGTGCGGTAGTCGCTCTGCCACCAGGGGCCGCACCTCCGCACAGCGTCGCGCTGCACCTGTGGGTCCTGCGGGCACCGTCCGGAGACGGAACGGAACTGGGCCGCCCTGTCCTCCTCATCGACGCGGCCGATGTCCGGACAGAGCCTTCCGGGGGAACGCAGAAGACGGGCAGAGCGGCAATCGACTGGCCTCTACTGCGCAAGATTGTGGTATCGGCTGTCCAGACGGGCGGCAATGGCGGGAACCTGCCGGTCGGCCATGTCTCCGTGCCGTTGATCGAGCTGCTGGACGACGAGGTGGATCTCACCCCGGCACGGCACGTTCCGAAGACGACAATCTCAACGGACCTGAGCCTGCGGCGCTCGTGGACCCGGTTCGGCACCCTGCTCCACGAACTACGGGATCTGACCGCGACCCTGTCCGCGCTCGAACTGAGCACGGAGGAACCTGCCGGGCAGGGCACGGTGACCGTGGGCGACCTAGTCCGGGCGGGCGCGTTGACGCTACGGGCCGGACAGCAACCGGCGGACGGCGCAGTACGCACCGGCGATGCCCCCACGGACTCCGTACCCGTGCTGACTGTCTCCGATGTCCTGGCCGGCTGCGGGCCGTCCAGCTGGCTGCCCGCGTACGAGGTCTCGGCGGGCGAGGCGGCGGGTACTCTCACCGTGACCGTCCCGGAAGAGGTGGTGGTCGTCGGGGCCTACCGGGCGTTCGGCGCCTGGGTGGACACCGACGCCCCCACAGTGCTGGGCCCGCAACTTTTCGTCCTTCGAGTGGATCCGACGCTGCTGGATCCGTGGTTCCTGGCCGGCTGCCTACGGGCCCCGGCCAACGCGAGGCGGGCCGGCACGCACACCTCGACGTCCTCCCGCATCGACGTCCGCCGGCTGCAGGTGCTGCAGGTATCTCTCGAAGAGCAGCGCCGCTACGGCGAGACCTTCCGGCAGCTCACCGCCTTCGAACGATCGCTGCGGGAGGCGGGGGCGGTTGGCAGGGAACTGGTCGACGGACTGACCAACGGCCTGTCCGCCGGCAGACTGCCCAGGGACCGGAGATGATTGCCAACCCGACCGTTCGGGCCGCCGCACGACCGGACGCGGGTGGCATCCGTGCCCGGTGCGCTTCACCGGGGTGACGCTCTGCCCGACGACGGTCACGACCTTCGGCGCCTGAGCGGCGTGAGGATCTCGTTCACCTCCGTCTCGTGACCCAGCTCGGACAGTTCGACGCCGAGGTCCTCGCAGCGGACGACAATCGGCTCGGCAAGGTCGGCGAGGTCGCCGGGTAGCGCGACGGCCTCGCCCACCACGTCACGCAAGCCGTCCAGCGCCGCATCGAGGTCCCCGGACGGGATGCGGCACTCGGCGACCCCTAGCAGAGCGGTCAGCCTCTCGGCCAGGTCCGTCGGATCGGTCGCTCGGCCGAGGTCGTCGACCTGCTGCCGGTAGAGGTCGCCGGCCCGGACGCAGTCTCCCGTGATGCGCAGGCTGTCGGCGCATGCCCTCCGCGCTCTCCGGACGAGCGGGTCGGCGCCGAACTGGCGCCGTGCGGCGGGAAGGAGTTCGGCGAGGCGCTCGGTGGCGGGGCCGGCCTGCCCCTCGGCCAGTTCCCTGCCGACCTCGGCCAGGATCTCCTCGACGTTCCGGCGACTGATCCAGTGGCCCGCCCGGCGTGAGCGGGCGGCCTGCGGAACCGCCACGGAGTGGCGCGCGACACCGGCTCCCCCGATAGGACAATCGTCCGGCTTCCTGAACCTGAGCGTCGGGTCGGGGTCGACTCGGGGGGCCGGAGCCGGGTCACCGGGGACGGGAAGGTAAGGCCTGAGAACCTTCAAGACGGCTTGGACGTCAGAGGGCCGGTCGCCCGGCTCCTTGGCGAGAAGCTTCAGGATGAGTTCGTCGATGTCGTCCGGCACCGAGGGGGCGAACTCCTGAACCGACGGCGGGACGCTCTCCAAGTGCTGGCGGACGATGCTCAACCCCGTCTCGGTCCCGAACGGCCGCCGGCCGGTGAAAAGCTCAAAGATCACGCACCCGTAGGCGTACAGATCGGTGTACAGGTTGAGTCGTTCTTCCCTGATCTGCTCGGGCGCCATGTACCCCTTGCTGCCGACCGTCGTCCCCTGCGCCGTATAACGAGTGACGCCGGGACGCAGAGGCAGGGCGATTCCGAAATCGATGAGAACGACGGTGCCGTCGTGGTCGATGACCACGTTGTGCGGCTTGAGGTCGCGATGGACCAGCTGGGCCGCGTGCGCGCAGGCCAGGGCATCGGCGATCTGGTAGGCGATCGCGACCACCACGGACCGCGCGAACGGCCGCTGAGTCTCCAGGAACCGGTGGAGCGACCTGCCCTTCACCAGCCGCATCACGATGTAGGGGCGGTCTCCATGAGTGCCCCTACCGTACAACTCCGGGATGCCCGGGTGACTCAGGCCGGCCAGCACCTCCCCCTCCCGCCGGAACCGGCCGTGCAATTCCGTCCGGCCCTGGTTCATGTTCTCGGTGTCGAACCACTGGCCGACGAGTTCCCGGACGGGGCGGACGACCTTGATGGCGACCTCCCGGCCCTCCTCCGTGTCACATGCCTCCCAGACCTCGGCCATGCCGCCTTGGCCGAGAAGTGTCACCAGCCGATAGCGGCCGTCCAGCATGTCTCCAGGCTCCATGTTCACCTTCCGGCCGGCGTTCACGCATGTCCCGCAAATCGCTCATGTCGCCTTCTGTAACGACAGCAACAGTATACGTGAATCCAATAGAACAAGATTCATCGCTTGACTTAGTTCACAACAGATGTTCTCCTGAGGGCTACGCACTGCTGCTCTGCCGCAGGAGCCCCACCCGCACGCCCGACCGAACGAGGGAATCCGATGACCGCCTGGGTTTTACCCCCCGGTACCGCCGGCGACGGCTCGCTCGTGCGTACCGGGCTGCCCTCAACTCGGGAAGACGCCCGCGACTGCCCCGTCGCCATAGCTACCAAGGCCCGTCCCTGGGCCCGGGCGGACCCCGAGTCTCCACGCCGCTACGAGGGGCTGCAGGGTTTCACCCTGAAACCGCTGATGGACGTACTTGACCTGATTGAACATCAAAGGTTGACAGTTGCGCAGGCGATAGAAGAACTTCGCCGAACTCGTGGCACCTTCGATCGGAAAGGCCGCCCTCCCGCCCACCCCGGACTGGTTGAGTGGACCGCCGCCGCAGCGTCCCGCTACCTTGCCGCCCGCGGGGCCCATGAGGCCGAGGAGATGGTCCGCACCCACCCCGTCCCGGACGAATGGGTGGTGGGACAACTCCTCAGATCACCCGACCGTCGCGGCGCGACACGCTACGAGCAGACCGCCTGGGGGCGCCGGTACGCCTCCTCCGACGGAGGCATACGCGAACTGTGGCTGCTGTCCTTCGGCACCGTCAAGAAGGAACGTTCCAGCGCAGAGCTGGCGGCGGCGGCCCACACCGTCGCCTTCGGTGTCCCGAGCACAGCGGGATACGGCGAGCCCTACCATCCAGTGGAGGGGCTGCCCGCCACTCGCACGGCTCGTCCCCAGCGGGTTCGGGTCGTGGGCGTCGGTTGCGGCGACGGTGGCAGCGCCGTTCTGCTCGACTGGGACGTGGAGGAGGTCCGCGAGCGCTACACCGAGCATGCCGTACCGGCCCTGAGCCGAGCGGTGGACGGCACCGGACACGTCCCCGGCTCCAGCTGTGTCGGCTGCAAGGCATTGAACGGGTGTACGACGCTACACAGGGCTCCCGGTGTGCTGGCCCTGCCTCCCGGCAGGCCGCGCCTCCGGCGCAGCGTGTCCGCCAGCGACCTGCGAGCCCACGACGAGTGCCCGGCCCATTTCCACCTCACCCGGCAGCTGAAGCTGAGGTCCCCGCGTCCGGAGAGCGCCGCGATTCTGCGTGGCCGGGCCGTCGACGCCTGGCTGAACGAGCGGCACGCGGCCCTTTCCGCCCGGGGGTGCCAGCACATGGCCGGTCCCGAGGATCCGGGCAACTGGTCCGCAGGAGGCCACGCCCTCATCGGTGACGAGGCCAGGACCGGAGCCCGCATGCTCACCGAGCACGCGGCCCTGTGCCCGCTCAACGGGCTCGGTCCCGGCGAGCAGGTGCGGGTTCAGCCACAGCTGACCTGCTACGACCCTGAGCTCGACGTCGTCGTCATCGCCACCCCCGACCTTCTTCACACCCGTGGTGGCGGGTGGATCTGGCGGGAGACAAAGACCGCAGGCAACCACCTGTGGGAGGGAAGGTCGTTGATGCGCACCTACCCCCAGCTCGCTCTCGCCGTCCTCATGATGGCCTCCGGGATACTCGGCGGAGACAGCCGCCGATCCCGGGTCGAGCTGGAGATGCTCTATCCGAACGACGGCGGCCTGGAGGAGTTGGACCCAGGTCTTCCCTCCATCGTCGACGAGGCCCGCACGGTGATCGCCGAGATGGCCGGCCCCTGGCTGCGTGACACCTCCTACGACCCGAACCCCGGCCGACGCTGTGGCGACTGCGAGGCCCTCGACTGGTGCCGCCCCGGTCGCGAGTACCTTGCCACGTTGCCCGCTCCGTCTCGCTGAAAGCACCGGCACTCCCCCCGGGATCTTCCCTCCCGGATCCGACCCGTCGGACCCTCTTCTCCAAGGAACTGCCACCAGGAGGCCGTCCCATGCCATCGCCCCCGCCTTCCGTGTCCCTCGCGGACTGGTCCGCGCACGCCGGTGTCACGCTTCTGCACACGATCGCAACGGCCGTGGTCCAGCTCGCCGAGATCACCGACCTGGAGGCGTTCACTCTGCCCTATCCCGCCGAGGCCCAGCGCGCCCTGGACCGCACGGTGCTCGCCTGCCTGCTGCAGGGCGCCCAACTTCCCGGGAGCCTGCCGGAACTCCTCATCTGGTGCCGCACCCGTCCGATCGAGGACTGGCCTCTGGAACTGCCCGAGGACGCCTTCGGCTCGGAAGACTTCCTCATCGATCCCGACTCCGTCAGACCCACCCAGCTGTGCCACGAGTGGTGGATCCGTGCCCGTGACAGTGCTGCGGAGCAGTACGACCGCATAGTGATCCACTCCGCGATGCGGCTGTGCCGCGAGAGCGAGGCTCCCGAGTCCTACACCGCCTTCCGCCGGCTGCTGGTGGAACGCCCCGTCCTCACCGGCAATGACATGTTCGAGGTCGCCACGGACCTCTACCTGGATCCAGTACGAGAACTCGTCGAGCGGATCTATCACCGCGTCCCCGACGGTTTCTGCCACGACGGTACCTACGTCACTTGTGCCCGCTGCCTTACCCTGCTTGTCCCCCTCGCCGACGGCGGCTGGTGGTGCGAGCGTGACCACTGTCGCCGTCAGGGCCCGCCTCCGCTGGGGCGGATACTGCGCGCCGACGAGATCGGTGCGCTGTGGCAGCTCGACCGGCCGCTGCGGCAGTTCGTCACCGGTCCCGGCCGGGCGGAGGCCGACTTAGAAAAAGAGCTACGGGCACTGCGCCTCCCGGTCGAGATGTGGCCTGGCTTCGACGCCTACGACCTGCGGATCACCTTCCCCGACGGCTGGATCTGGGCTGTCGACGTCAAGGACTGGGCCCATCCGGGTCTCCTCGGCCAAGCCGCCACCGAGGTCCGGCCGCAGCCGCCGTATGACGAGGCGTGCTGGGTGGTCCCCCGGTACCGCGTCGAGGCCCGCCGGGACTACCTGGAGGTGTACGCCCGCAACCGCGCGCACGTCGCGGGCGGCCTTCCGCTGCTCACCGACCGGCAGCTGGTCGCGGCCGCGCGCGCCCGGTTGCGCGGCGACATCGGTCCCGCCGCCCACCTTGTGCAGGCCGGCGGCGACGCATTCGTGAACGGAGCCCTCGATGCGTAACACGGAAAGCTGGTATCGACCTCTCGTCTCCGATGTCTCGGGATTCTGGCCTCAGGAACAGGGCGGGATCAGGCCTGCCCTGCTGTTCCAGGTGGAACTCGGGCTGCGGCTCATGGAGCGCCTCGCCCCAGAACAGCCCGCCGACGGCGTGTGGGTGCTCCTCGGCGGCTACCCGTTCGCCCACGCGAGCGGCCTGACCACCACCGAGGGCGAGGAGCAACTGCTCGTCTCCGCCCGCCACCTGCTGTGGACCCTGCGACGCCGCCGGATGTGGCTGCAGTCCCTAGAGACGTACCGGGAACTTCCGGAGCGGCTGCGCGGTTACCGCCTGCCGTCGATGGACGGTCCCGCCCGACGGGTGGAGCCCTCAGTCGCGACCGGTCGCTTCGCCACATATGATGCCGCGCTTGAGGGTATGCCCGGTTTCGCCCAGCGCGAGCTGCCCCTCGCGAGCCCCGGCTCACACCGTTTCGTCGAACGCCGCCGGATCACCTCCGTCACCCTGCCCAAGTCGTTGCGCCCGGCGCCCGCTCCCGGCCACGAGCTCACCGCGAGGGCTGTGCGGGAGGACCGGCCGCTGCCTGTGCCGCTGGCGGAACTCGCGGACACCGCCCGCTGGATGGACGACATCGAACGGCGACTTGACGCCGAACGGCGGCTCGGCCGGCGGCTCGGCAACTGGGAACGGCGCCTTGCCGCCCTGAGACTGGACACGCGCACCGCCGACGGCCTCGGTTTCGCGCCCGCTCAGGTTCTCAACCTGGACGGGTTGCTCCACCTGGTCGGCATGGTCGGAGCGGGCAAGAGCACACTCATGTCGCTGATCGCGGTCTGGGCAGCCAAGCGGAGGATGCGCACCACCCTGGTGGTCGGCGATGTCGCCGAGCAGCTCGCGCTCACCGCCCTCTTCCGCGGGCTCGGCCTACCCGCGGCTCCCGTCCTGGGCACCACCACCAGGGAGACCCACGTGCAGCGGCTACACCGTCGCCTCGCCGCCCGCACTCCTGGGTCCCTGCTGACTCACGAACATCCGGGCTTCGACGACCTCAGTACCGTCTGCGTCGTGGACGCCCTGCGCGGCAACGAGGCCGTCGAACCGCTCCGTTACGCAGACGCCCCGTGCACCCGCCTTCATCCCACCGGCAAGACTCCGGAACCCGCCTCCGACCGGATACTGCCAGACCTCTATCCAATCGGCGGGCCGGTTCGGAGTGGGGAGCCGCCGGATGCCCTCGGCCGGGCGCACGGCTGCCCGATCTGGAGCGCCTGCCCCCGGCACAGCGCCGCCCGGGAGCTGGTCGACGCGCTGGTCTGGGTGGCGAACCCCGCCAGCCTCGTGCAGAGCTCCGTGCCGAACCACCTCAACAAGGAACGGCTGCGCTATCTGGAGCTGGCCTGCCTGCGCAGCGACATCGTGATCGTGGATGAGACCGACCGGGTGCAGATGCAGCTGGACACCATGTTCGCCCCGTCGGCGACCCTGGTGACCAGGGGACCGGAATCCTGGCTCGACAAGCTGCACACCCACAAGATCGACGAACTGGCTCGGCAGGGAAGGCTGCCGCTGTCCGAGCGCGACGTCGAACGCTGGGCCGTCTCGCTCGACGTGGTGAGCGTCGCCACCAACCGGCTGTACGCGATGCTGATGAGCGATGGGGACCTGCGCACCTGGGCCGACATCGAGTACTTCAGCGCCTGGACTCTCCAGGAGAAACTGATCTCCGGCTGGTATCCGGCCCCCGGCGAGACCTCCGTGAACGTCCGTGGGACCAACGGTCTCACAGACGGCGTGCCCGACGAGACGAGCTTCTACGAGGACGACGAAGGACTCGCGCAGGGCGAATCCGCGTCATGGCCGGTCTCGCATGAAGCCTCCCCGTGGGCCGACCGCAGACAGGAGGTGACCGCCGTTTTCGACACTTTCCGCGATGATCCGCTCGGTGACCGAGGCCCCTACGGAACGGACGTCGACCGCCTCGTCCAGGCCACCCACGATCTACTGCATACCCTGAACGAGAAGGGCACCCGGCAGCGGGTGCGCGCGGTCCTGGACCTGCTCCTCGATGGCTCTCCACTGCCGGCCGGCTCCGTGTTGGCGCCCACCCGCCGATACACCGGCGAACCCGACCCGGCCGACGTTCCCGGCAGCCTCCCCTGGTACGACCGCACCGCCAAGCGGCTGGAGTTCACGCTCCTGCTCGCCGCGCTGCACCAACGCCTCGACCGGCTCACCTTCTTGTGGCCCCAGGTCGAGGCGGCGCTCAACCTCGACTCGACCGACAACGAACTCTCCAGACGCCCGCCGCTCGACTACGCCCCGATCGTCCCCGAAGCCCCGATGGGCAACGTCATCGGCTTTCAGTACCTCCCAGAGGAGCACGACCGCGACCCCGAGGGCCGCCGCAGCGGCACCCTGCGGTTCTTCCGCTGCGCCGGGGTCGGCCGGGAGCTGCTGCTGTCCCTGCCCGGCCTGGGCGCCGACCCCTATGCCGGGTGCCCAGGGCCCCACGTGCTGCTCATGTCGGGCACCAGCTGGGCGGGCACGTCCACGCGCGCCCACGTACTGGCCCCCGTCAAGGCGGTGCTCAAGCCGGATCCCCATGCTCTCAAGGCCATCCGGGACACCGTCTTTCGCACGCACTTTCTCTACGACGACGACAACACCCCACTAAGCCTGTCCGGTCAGGACCAGATCGTGCGCCCGGCGGTACTGCGCCGCATGATCGCGCGTCTGGGGCGTCCGGGCCGGGGTGGGTCGCCCAGCCCGCTCGAACAGGAGCTCGCCCTGATCGGGGACGACGACCGCCGCAGGGCCTTGCTGCTGGTGGGCAGCTACCGGGAGGCGAACGCCGCCGCCGACGCCCTGCAGGAAACGGAGCGCTGGCGCGGCCGGGTCCGGGTGCTCGTCGCCGACGACGCCGACCTGGAGCAGGCCGTGCGGGGTGGGGGCCCCGGCTCCGACGGTCGCATCCACGCTGCCGCCGTACGCCGGGGGGACCTGGCCTCCTTCGCGGACGATCCGGACGCCGAGCTTCTGGTCGCCCCGCTGATGGCGATCGAACGCGGTCACAACATCCTCAACGCGCAGCGCACCGCCGCCTTCGGGACCGTGCTGTTCCTCGCCCGTCCCCACCCACGCCCCGACGACCTGTCCCTGGCAATCTTCGCGGTCAACGACTGGGTGGCCCGCTTCGTACGCGACCATCCCAACCTGGGAGGTGCCACCTTCGGCGAGCTGGTGGCCAAGGCTGGCAGCCTCGACGCGGCGGGCCTCGCCTTCCGCCACGAGGCCCGCCGTGAATGGCGCCGGCTGCTCTCCCGCCGCTACGTCTACTCCCGGCTCGGTCCCGCGGAGAAGCAATCCTTCGCCTGGGACCAGCTGGTGGCGATCTGGCAGGTCATCGGACGCCTGGTACGCGGCGGTGTCCCGGCCAGGGTGGTCTTCGTGGACGCCAGATTTGCGCCCGGGTACGCGGCAGCGACCGCGCCCGGGGTCGGCACGGCGCAATCCGCTCGTCTCAGCGGTCCCGGCGACGGCCTGCTGGCCGAGCTTCGGGCCGTCCTCGCCCCCTATTTCGTCGCCGACGCGGACCTCGGCCTCTTCACCGATCCAGCGGACCCCGCCCTCGTTCGGATGCTCTATCAGCCGCTCTACGACGCGCTCTGCGGCATGGCCACCGGTAACCGTCGCTGACAAGTCCCACATTCTCAGGAGCCCCCAATGGGATTCACCTACAACGAGATCCGCCGTGCCGCCTACCTCCTCGCCCCCGGCACCGCCCCGCTGACCGCCCGGTACCGCGCCCTGCCCTTTCCCGAGCAGTGGCGCGACAGCCTGCTCGCGCTGTGCAACGCCGGCCGGGACGTCGACGCGGAGCCGTACCGCACCGTTCCCACCTACCGTATGGACGGCGTGCTGCAGAGCCTCGCTCCCGACCTGGTGGTGCGGGGGCGAGGCTCGGAGAAGCACGGCGACGAGGAGGACTTCTGGCTGTACACCCCCGTCGACATCCCCCACCCCCTGCCGGACATTGCGTTCGAGCGGCTGCTCACCGCCTGGGTGCGGAACCTGCGCCCGGAACCGGAACACCGCGGGCGGGTCGTCGAAACTCTCGCCGAACTGCGCGCAGACCCGCCGCGCTGGCGGGAGGTGGAGGTGAACCTGCTGGGCTGTGACACAACCGACGGAGGCACCGCGCTCCCGCTCGGCAGACAGTTCCAGCTCGCCACCGACCATCTGGCGCGCCGCGTCCTCGCCCTGGCGCCCTACGACACGGGAGCCGGTCTGCTGCGCTTCAGAGCCGTTCCGCGCGGTCCTCGGCAGCAGGGCGCGGAGCTTATGTCGCAACCTCTGCCGCATGAGGTGAAGGACCGCACCTGGTGGTTCTCCGTCGTCGTCAACATCTCGCTGCACACCGTCCCGTTCTCGCCACAGCCCCGGTTGCACATCCACACGAGCCTGAGGCGTTGGGCCACCCACCCCGGTGTCAACGGCCGCCTTTATCTACCCCTCCGCCGTGACACCTCGGTATACCTGCGCCCGACCGTCCCGTGGCTTCCCGGGACACCCGCCGGCGAGCGTTACGCGGTGGCCCGGCTCACCTGGGACCGCGCCGAGCGGGCACACGGCTGGCGCGAGGTGGGCCCCGCCGGAATCCTGCGGGACATCGCCCTCGGGCAGCCCTTCCCCGACCCTGTGGAACTGCTCACCGCCCCCGAGCGGTGGATCGGCGAGGGACCCGGCGTGCGCGCCGCCGTGGTCCACAGCACTCACATGGGCCAGCACGCCGTCAAAGCCGGCCTGATGTCCCATCAGCGCTCACAAATCGTCGAGTGGGTCGAACAGGCACTTCCCGAAGGGCTGGTGCGCGTCCCCGACCTAAGGCGCAGCAGGATCTCCTCCAACACGCCTGCCAATCCGCGACTCAAGCTGCAAGGAGACGCCAAGAAGTCCGAGGAGATCCGGACCGCCTACGCACGCCGTACCGCACTCGCAGTCGCCGTACGAGCCCTCGCAGGCGGGGAAAAGGTATCCGGCGGCGTCCCGGTCATGGAGGGCCGCCTCCTGTGGCAGACCGCCGCCATGCGCGACGCGGCCATCGCAGGCCTCACCGAGGTGCTTGCCCTGGACGGCGACGGCGGCGCCCCCGCATCCGAGGCCTTCGACAGAGCCAAGCCCGGCGACCCCGTTCTCCTGCGGTGGGAAACCCCCGAACTCACCGTCCGGTTGCGGTGCCTGCCACTGTCGGGAGGTCTCGCCGACTCTCTCGACATCGGCCCGGCGCCCCGCGGCGGGGGGCGGCCCCTCTCCGATGCGATCACCGCCCGCCGTGCCGTCGTCGCCGACTTCCTGACCGCCGACGGCGCCGATCCGGACGCCGCCGCCCTCGCCCTGATCGAGATCGACCGACGGGCCGACTTCGCGACTCCGCTCCACGATCCCAAGTTCGCTCTGCGGTTGGGCTGCGCCGACGCCGGGGTGGTCACCCAGTTCACCGCCGTTCCGCGAAAGACCAGGGGTTACAACTCCGAAAGGAACGCGGCATACCGTGCCCATTCGGCCTGGCTGGACGGGTTCCGCCAGCTCGGCGTGCGGGTCGTTCCCGAACACACGCTGGGAGACCGGCTGCCCGTCGGCCTCCATTATGCGGCCGTGTGGATGGTCAAGCGCCGTGCCGACGGCCCCACCCGGGTGGCCCGGCACATCCCGGTCACCGTCCTGGTCGGTCCCTCGGAGCCGGAATCCGGCGGGGCCGTGATCCGCGGCTGGGACCCGGAACAGCGCGCCTGGATCCCCTACCCGAAGTTCCTGCTCCGGCTGACCAGGATCGCCGAGCTCCCCGGCACATCAGATGAGATCGAGGAGGGCTGCGCACCCGGCGCGGAGACGCCCCTGCAGCCTCCTGCCATCGACGGGCAACCACATCCCAGCGTCACCTTCCAGGAGCGGCGGCGAAAAGGGGATGAACAGCGTGCGAAAACCGCCCGCTACCTGCAGAAGATGATCCGCTCCCTGCACGGCCGTCCCACCCTGCTGCTCGCCCACTCCCAGAACAGCCGGATGTACTGGCCCTGGCTACAGGACGGCCAGGCCGTACCGGACCTGATCAGAACCGGCCATGCGCCAGCCGGCCGGCTTGACCCCGATCTGCGGTTGCTCAGGGTGCGCGACACCAGCGGCCGCGAGACGCCCCAGTGGTGGGGGATCGGCAACCCCTCCGGGGTCAACGGTCTCGCCGCGGGCCTATGGACTGAGACCTCTGATTCGCGGGTCTTCTACAGCACCACTGACAAGGCCGGGACCTTCCGCGCCTCCGCGGTGGAGGCCGACAAACTCGCTCCCCGCCCGTTGCGGGCGGGAAAGCGCAAAGGTGAGCTGACCATCGACACCGAGATCCCCGCCTGGAATCCCACCCTCATGGAGATCTCCGTCCTGGGCTGCCATCCGGCTTCCCCAGACGAGGAAGGAGACATCCCCGAAGCCCTGGCCCTGGCCGTCCACCAGTTGAGGCAGGCGGCCGACTATCTAGACGCCCTATCCCTGCCATTGCCTTTACACCTGGCGGCACTCGCCCAGGAGTATGTGCTCCCCACCATCCCGGAGGAAGAGGACGGATCCGGTGACCCCGCCACCATCGACGACCGGGGATAGCCCACGTGTTTCTCGATCGCGGGCGGCGCGCACCGGCGTCGCCATGCCCGCCGCCTCTCGAGTGAACTGTGCTGAGCATCCCGGAGAGGCCACCACGGCGCTCTCAGTCGGTGAGCCCCATGTAGGCGAACAAGTTTTCCTCGATCAACAAGACGACCTGAGCCGGCAACTGCCCCAGGTAGTCGCCGATCTCCTCCTTGAGGAACGGCTGGGCACAGACCGTCCGTACCCAGCATTTGCTGGGTAGGTTGCCGACCCCCTGAGCGAGCTTGACACAGTATTCGGTCTTGAGCGTGGTGGCCGTCGACGTGGGGACGACATACACCAGGGGCCAGTCGGCCTGCTCGTTCTTCGCGTCACCGCTGAGAACGATCACTGGCCGTTTCGGATGGAAGTTGCGCTGGTCATTGGGGGGCATCGTGAGCGACCGGTCGGATACCAGATAGACGCCACCCTTGCGGATGGATCCCTTCACTGATCATCCAGTATCTTCGCGTTGGCCCGTCGCAGACCGTCTCTGGCCTCCAGGAACTCCGCTCTGAGCGCGTCACTGACCCCTGGGTCGTCCTGCTGCGGAGGCCGCCGGACCTCGCGCCGCGATCGGAACCGTTCACGGAGCACCGCCACCTGTTTACGGCGCCGCGCCCGGTTGAGATCGAGCAGTGTTCCCCGCTCGCCACCCACCCGCGCCTCGATCATCGGAGCGGTCTCGCAGGAGAGGCCTTTCAGGGCGGCATCGGTCTTGCCTCCGTGCAGGCGGACCACGTTTCGCACGCACTCCATATCGGCCGCATCGAGTGAATCCTCGATGTCAACGGTCAGGGAGAGCACATGCGAGTCGTGCTCCGCGCTCTGCGGGTCGTGGCGCTCAACCAGCTCGCTCTCCACCACCCAGTCCTCGGCACGGATGAGCGCGTGGTCATAAGGCCCGTGATCGTCCCATCGCCAGGTGGCCCCGCTGAACTGCGTGCGCCCCGACTCGATGGCGTCCAGGTCGGCGAGATAGAGAAGCTTCGCCAGCTTCGCCTTGGTGATCTCGACGTGCAGCTCGCGGGCCGCCTTCAGCACCGCGAGCACGGTGCCGGCCAGGGGATTGGGCGATTCGAGAGGTCTGCTCATCACCGCTCCTCCCCTGATCTGTCCCAATGCCACCGTACTCCTCGCCAGTCGCTTCCAGCTGTGATCGCCTGCGGCCCGCCGTCGACAAGAGCGACGCCGCCGCGTGAAACCATAATTACAGCGAGCTATGACATTGTCAGCGGATCGCAGCATCAGGCCCTGAGCGACCTCTTCGGCGTAGCCGGGCAGGCATGACCTCCCACCGGTCCGGCGTCAACCGGACACACAGACGGGACCCCGGCGGCGGTGCGCGCTAGGGCAGGGGGTTGCGGAGAGTCCCGTCGCCGAGGCCCGCGCGGCCCAGCGCGACCAGCGCGGCCCCCTGGTCCGCGACCTGACCGACCGCGCCCTCCATGGCCTCCAGCTTCCGGAAGGCGTCACCGAGACGCCGCTGCTCGTCCAGCGGCAGCCGGGGGATCTCCACGCGCCGGATGTCCGACCGGGAGGTCCCCGTCTGGCCACGCCGGGAGGTCCCGGCGGACCGGAGGAAACCAGCCAGGCAGTCCGGGTCGATCCGTCCGGGATCCACCCGGAAGAGATGGAGCCCGGATCCGAGGACCGCGCCGCTCTCCCGGATCACCCGGGCGACGGACACCCGGCCTCCCGAGGGGACGACGACGTCGCCCGGCTCCAGCGCCACCGTCTCCGCGGTGGCCGAGATCCGCCCGCTGGGGGCATCGCCCGCGATGACGTCCTCCACGGTCAGCATCGGGACCTCGCCCGATTTCACCTTCTGCTGGGAGGCCTGGCGGATGACGATGGCACCGGCCCTGACCTGCTCCGCGATCGTCGTCTTGGGAAGGTCGTCGCGTTCCGCCGTGAACGTGCGGAGATCCTCAAGAGCCTGGTGGAGCGCGGTGACGGACGCAGCCATCGCGTCGAGGGAGGCCACGAACTCCTGCCCCGCGCGGTCAACCGAGCGACCGGCACTGTGCCGGGCAGGGGTCAGGTCGACCTCCTCGTCCAGCAGGTCGATGAGTGGTACGGCCCCCTCGGTGTCGGCCGGGTAGGACCGCCATCGTGTCAGGACGGTCTCCCGCACCTGGTGCCAGGGCATCTCCGAGGCGTCCACCATCAGGACGTGCGACGGGATCGGGTCTCCGACCTCCGGCCTGCGCAGGATCCACAGGTGGGGCGAGCCCAGGGAGTTCGGCGCCGCACCGGCCGGGAGCGCGACAACGGCCCGCAGCGCGCCCGCCCGCAGTAGCTGCGCCCGAATCCGGCGGCCGGAGCGGCGGTCCGCGGCGGCCGACGGCATCAGGACCACCGCGTGACCGCCCGGCCTGACGTGGAACAGCGCATGCTGGACCCAGGGAAGCTCGGGCTCGCCGCGCGGGGGCAGGCCGTACTGCCAGCGGATGTCGCCGGCCAGTTCCTCGTACCCCCAGGCGCGTTCGGCGAAGGGCGGGCAGCAGACCACGGCATCGGCCTGGAGGGAGGCGAACCGGTCGTCGCGTAGGGCGTCGCCGACCCGGACCGTGCTTCCGTGGCCGTGGAGCAGGAGCCGTACGGCGGCGATGCGCGCGGCCTGCTCGTCCCGTTCCTGGCCGATGAGGCCGGTCACACCCGAGGCCGCGGCCGACAGCAGGAGCGTGCCCAGCCCGCACAGCGGGTCGAAGACCGTCCCCCCGCCGGCGGCCGACAGCTCCGTCATGAGGTCCGCGACATCCGCCGGCAGCGTGACGACGCGCCGGGAATGGGCGTCGAGGTAGCGCTCGTACAGGAAGTCGAAGGTCGCCGCGGCACCGCGTTCCCCGGCCAGCTCGGCGACGGCGCGGAGCAGCGGGACGGCGACCGCCGTGGACACCGACCCTGGCAGGTCGTCCGTGGCGAGCTCGTCGGCGAGCCGTTCCGTGACCGCGTCGTCGCTCTTCTTCGCGAGCCGCGCCCACTCCGCCGGAGACCTGTCGAGGAAGAGCAGGAAGGCGCCGACCTGGCCGATGGCCTCGGCGAGGCGCAGGTCCTCGACACCGGCCCGCAGTTCCTGCCAGATCCGCTCGTCGAGCGGGACCTCCGCCAGCTTGCCCTGGCGGCGTAGCCAGTCCTCGACGTCGGAGAGGGAGAACAGCGGGCTGCTCGACGTCCCCCCGACCGGCGAGGGGAAGTCGTCGAACCGCCGGCGCCAGTTGCTGACCGCGGCGCGCCCGACCCCCGCCAGCCGCGCGATGTCGGCCGCTGCCACCGTGGCGCTGTCCTGCATGAGTAACCCCAACCCTTGCGTGCCACCTCGGTCACCGTAGCGATCGTCGGCGACATTTACAGGTGAATCTTATTCACAGCGGGGCCGCATATCGATAACCGGTGAGGTCGGCGGAGGCGATGATCTGCCGGTAGCCCCCGGCGTCCTCGGGACGTGCGCTGAGCACGTAGAACGAGACCTTGGACGCGGGAAGATGCCAGATTTTCATGACGTACTCCCCGTAACCGTCACACCGGACCAGCCACTCGCGATAGGCGGCCTTCCTGCCATCCGCCATCCGAGCCAGGCTCGAACGGTTCAACCTGGAGTTGTAGGGCAGGACGCCGGCATACAACCCGTACTCTCCTGCCTCGTTGTAGCCGCCGTCCGGGTCACGGGTCACACTGCCTCCTGCCAGGCAAGGCGTGCCCTGCCCAATCATGAAACCGTAATCGCTGTCGATGGACCGGCCTGGCCAGCCATTGGCACCGGACCTGAGATCGATCGCCATCGCGTCAGGACGGCAGAAGAAATCCCATGGTCCGCTGGCTCCTCGCGAGTTCGGCGATTCGACACAGACGTAGTCACTATGGACCCGGAGCAGCCGCCAGCCCTTCGGCAGGGTCATCCTGATTCCCTGCACGGATACCGCCTTGCCCTTGACCCGAGACACTTTCCGCGCCTTCACGGACACAGCAGGGGCGGGACTGGACATGCCCACCGATGGCACCGGGGTCGCCGCCGGCGCGGGTGTTCCGGTGGGGGTCGTCTGCGCGACAACTATCTGACTGGATCGTCCTGAAAAGGGGGAAACGGGGGCGAACATGACGATCGCAGTGACCGCGATCAGGGTCACCGCGACCGCCGTGGCGATGTAGGCGTGCACCCATGTCGGCCCGGGGCGCCGGGCGGTTCCTTCCACCATGAGAGCTGTCGCGGTCTCCGTCTTCACGCGGTCCGCCGCCACCGTCACCGGGCCGGCCGCCTCCGGCCAGTCCGGCGTCTCACCCCGCGACAGCACCCAGGTGCGCTGGATCAGCGAGGTGACGTCGATCCCCCGTTCCTCCCCCTCCCGCCCCTGCCAGGCATCGGTCACCGCGGCCAGCACCTCGGCGGCGGCAGGCCGCTCCGCCGGCTCCTTGGCCAGCGCCCGCCCGACGGACTCGCGCAACTCCTCGGGAATGGCCGAGGTCTCCGGCATCTCCTCGCGCACCCGGTAGGCCAGCACCTCCGGGCGGCCGGTGCCGTACGGCGGCTCGCCGGTGACCGCGAAGAGCACCAGCAGCGCCCAGCCGTACACGTCGGCCGGGGTGCCCGAGGGGCCGTCGCCGTACTCCTCCGGACTGATCCACCCGGGCGAGCCGATCAGCGTGCCGGTGTGCGTCATCGTGCTGCCGTCCAGCACCTTGGCGATGCCGAAGTCGATCAGCCGCGGGCCGTCGGGCGACAGGATCACGTTCGACGGCTTCAGGTCCCGGTGGACGACCCCCGCCGCGTGCATGGACACCAGCGCCTCGGCCACCCCGGCGGCCAGGCCGTACAGCGCATCACCGGTCAGCGGCCCCTCGGCCCGCAGGTGCTGTTCCAGTGTCGGGCCGGCGATGTACTCGGTCGCGAGCCACGGCCGCTCCGTGCCCGCGTCGGAGCCGAGCACCTTGGCGACGCATGCGCCCCCGACCTCGCCGAGCACCGAGATCTCCCGGCTGAACCGCCGCCGGAACTCCAGGTCGACCGAGAGAGGCTCGTGGACGAGCTTGACGGCCACCCGCCGCCCCGCGGCGTCCACTCCCGCATAGACGACGCCCATGCCACCCGCGCCGAGGCGCCCCACCACCCGGTATGAGCCGATCTCACGCGGATCGCCCATCAGTAACGGCAGCACACGCCCTCCGGGGGACCTGTCGCGGCGTGGGCCGCGGTTCAAGCGGATGCGGACAAGATTCACTACCCGGGACCATACACGCTCAGAGCGACCAGAATCAGCATTCTGATTGTGCATTGAGTTCACAATGTGATTCACTGACTTCATCATGCAGAGCAGGCCGCAGCCGCCTGACCGCCGTCACCACTTCCCCTCGAAAGCGAGCTCTGTCATGCACGGAAACCAGCAGCCGCCCCCGCACTACAGCCACGCCCAGCCCTATCCGCAGACCGTGATCGTGCAGCAGAGGGGCGGCGGCTGCCTGCGCGCCTTCCTCATCGGGGTGGCCGTACTGGGCGGCCTGCTGCTCCTCGGCGCCCTCTTCAGCGGAGGCGGCGGGACATCCGGCGGCTCGGACGACACGGCGGCCACCGGCGCCTCCGCTCCGGCCAGGAAACGGGCCGACCCCAAGCAGGCCGAGCCCAAGCAGAACGACCACAAGCAGAACGAGCCCAAGTCGGCCGGACCCAAGCGGGCCGTGATCGGCGACGTGGTCAAGGACGGCAAGTTCTCCTTCAAGGTCACCAAGGTCGAGACCGGCCTCAAGCGGGTCGGCGGCGAGTATTTCGGGTCGGACGCCCAGGGTCAGTACGTCCTCGTGCACGTCACCGTGGAGAACATCGGCGACAAGGCCCAGCTGTTCAGTGACTCCTCGCAGAAGCTCATCGACACCGGGGGCAGGCAGTACGACGCCGACTCCGGCGCCGCCCTCGGGCTGAAGGACTCCAACGCCTTCCTCAAAAACATCAACCCCGGCAACACGGTCAGCGGGATCCTGCTCTTCGACGTCCCCAAGGACTTCAGGATCAAGGCGATCGAGCTACACGACTCCATCTTCTCCGGCGGCGTCACCGTCGCCCTGAACCACTGACAATGCGCCCTTAGCCACTGACAACGTGCCCTGAACCACCGGCAAACGCCACGCCGGCCCCGGGCTTCAACCGGCGGATCAATGTGCTCCGCTCCCGGTGACCACACCGGTCCAGACGGAGAACCGACGATCTCGCATCGTTCCCATCACGGACCATCCGGCGGTAAACCCGGCTGTCTTCTGGTGCGTCCGTTACTTAAGCGTCGCATGCCGCAATAATCGCGCAGATGCCGCTATTAAGCGTTACATCCGATTTGTCAGATCATGCCCAGATTCATCAATGAAAGGGTGGTAGTTGTCCGTGATGGACCACGAGCTCGCCGCCGAGCTGCGTAAACTCGCCGCCCATCCCCGCCTGGCGGCCCGTACAGACGAATTGCACGACCTCGCGAGCGCGATCACCGACTCCGACAAGGCCGAACACTGGTGTGAGCTCGACCTGTTCGCCGCCTTTTCGCCCGAGGACACCGTCATCCCGGACGGGGAACCGGCGGAAACGAAATGGCAGAAGGTGCCTCGCTGGCTCAGCGTGCTTTTCAGTTCCATTCTCGTCTTCGTACCGATCCTCATCACGTGGTTCGGTCTGATGAAGGCCACGGACGCCTACGGCGAGGTCCTGAAGGCCAGCGGCCCCGAGGCCGCCCGGCGGCCCTTCCTTGAGATGTGGCAGCAGGGCTTCGACGGCCGGCTGCCCGAGTTCTTCAAATTCGACAACATCGCTTTCTGCACGCTCACCGCGATCGGCGTCCTCATCTTCTGGACCATCTTCGAGAACGTCATGCGGAACAGCGCGGAGCGGAAGGAGGACACCTCGGAGCACGACCTGGCGGTCCTCCGGGCCCGTCTCCGGCGGGCGTTGACCCGGGCGAGCCTGCTGCTCGGCCAGGTCCGGCTCTCCTCCCCGACCCGGTTCGGCGCCGAGCTGACCAAGACGGTCATCGAGATCAACCTCGCCGGCGAGACGGCGCGCAAGACGCAGACCGAGATGGTCGACGCGCTGGCCCGGACGTGGAAGGCCACGCAGCAGACCACCGAGACGCTGACCAGCAGTGCGATCGACGTGCGGGAAGCCATCGCGACCCTCGGCAGGCACCTGGAGAGAGTCGACATCGCCCACGGCGACATGACCGCGGCGGTGAGACACGCCTCAGAAATGATCGACACCGTCGGGTCCACGACCGGTCAGGCGGTCACCCGTGTCGGGGACCAGCTGTCGGCGACCATCTCGCAGACCGCCCTCGACATGCGACGCGAGTTCAACGAGGAGCTCACACGGTCCATGACCTCTCTGCAGGACACCGTCTCCACCCTGGACACCCGGATCGGCGAACTCGCCGGCGCGACGACGGACATCGGACACGCCGTCGCAGGCGCGAACGCCCTGATCGAATCGGTCGGCTCCGCCACCGAGAAGTCCGTCCGGAGCACCGTCTCCACCCTGGACACCCGGATCAGCGAACTGACCGGCACGACGGCGAGCATCGGCCGGGCGGTCGACCGCGCGACCGACTCGATCCACGCGGTCGGCTCCTCCACCGAGAAGGCCCTCCAGGACACCGTCTCCACCCTGGACACCCGGATCGGCAGGCTGGTCGACACGACGGCAGGCATCGGAAACGCCGTCGACCGCGCGACCGTCTCGATCAGCTCCGTCGGCGCATCGACGGAGAAGGCCGTCGGCCTCATCGGCGGGCAGGTCACCGACTCCCTCAACGTCACGGCCGCGGAGTTCCGTCAGGCCTTCGGAGACGCCAGTACGGAGATCCGCGAAGCCCTCGGCGACTGGTCGGACACCGCCGCCGCGCATGCCTCCCGGATCGAGCTGGTCTCCGACGCCGCAGGCAGGACGGTCGCCCTCCTGGAGCAGACGCGCGACACGTTCGACCGGCTCCCGTCCTCGATCGCGGGGGTCCTGGCCGACCTGCCGGCGAAGGTGAAGGAACTCTCCGACGACGAGTTCGCCAAGCTGAAAGACGCGATCGACGAGTTGCGGACCTCGGTGGACCGTGCGGCCGACGTCTTCGGCACCTCCGCCCCCGGCAACGGCTCGGACAACCGCCAGAGAGCCCTGTGGTGACCACCCGGCGGAAGGCCTCCACCCCGATCCTGCTGGCCGGCTGGCTCTTCGCCGACCTGCTGCTCGGTCTCACGATCATCATGCTCGGTGCCCAGACTCCGCCTCCCGCACCGGTCATACCGCTGGCGGGAGAGAGCACGGCGACCCCCACGCCCGCCTCCTCACCGTCCCCGTCCCCCTGCGCGACCCGCGTCGGAGGCGTCCAGGCGGAGCCGACCAAGGTCGCGTTCCGGGTCCGCCCGGGGGCCGATGACGGTGTGCTGGCCGTACAGGTGAAGAAGAAGCTTCTCCGGTACAAGAAGCACCTGGCCGGTCGGCACGCCGGCATGGTCCTGACCTTCGGCGCCGACGGCGGCGCCGGAGAGGGCGTCCGTCTCGCCACGCGGGTCAACACCGCCCTCGGCACGGCCTACCCGAACATCTTCGGGACGGCCGCGACCCGGAACTTCCACGATCTCTCCGCTCCCAGCGGGTCGATCTCCATGGAGATCTACTTCGTCTCGGACGGCTGCGCCCCTACTTCCAAGAACTGAGGATCACCTGATGAGTGAGCAGGTACTCCCCTTCTACCTGGTCTGCGACGAGTCCTATTCGATGCAGGGCGCGCCGCTTGACGCGATCAACCAGGAACTTCCCGGGATCTATCGCGAGATCGCCAGCAACCCGGTGGTCGCCGACAAGACGAGGCTCGGCCTCATCGGATTCAGCACGTCCGCCGAGGTGCTCCTCCCCCTCGCCGACCTGAACGAGATCCAGTCGCTCCCGCAGCTCTCCCCCCGGGGGGTGACCAACTACGGCGCCGCGTTCTCGCTGCTCCGTGACACGATCGAGCAGGACATCAAGGAGCTGAAGCGGTCCGGGCACAGGCCCTTCCGCCCCACGGTGTTCTTCCTCACCGACGGCCAGCCCACGGACGACTGGAACGCGGAGCACCAGCGGCTGACCGGCCCCGGTTTCTCCGCTCGCCCGACCATCCTGGCCTTCGGCTTCGGTGACGTCGAGCCCGCGACCCTGCGGCAGGTGGCCACCTTCCGGGCTTTCATCGCCGACGACGACATCTCTCCCGTCCAGGCGCTCCGCGAGTTCGCCAAGCAGTTGCTGAACTCCGTGGTCCACTCGGCGATCGCGTCGGTCAACTCGTCCGTGGGCCCCCAGGTCGTCGTCCCCGACCAGGTCAAGGGCTACACCGTCCTGTCCGCGGACCCGGTCTGAACACGGATCGGAAAGGAGACACCGACATGGAGCAGTTCCAGAAGAGCCGGCCTGTCGCGCCGGTCCCCGGAATCCCCGAACCGCTGGTCATCGGCCGGAGACCCATGCTGGGTTCGATCCCCGGTCCGCTGCCGACCGTACGGGAGAGCCCACCGGACAGCGTGCTGGACGGCGCCGCGCTGCCCGGACTGGTGGTGCGTGCCGCCTCCGTCCGGGGAGACGCGCACCGCTACTACGGCACGCCCCGCCAGGACGCGATGGGACTCTGGCAAGTCAACGAGTCCCAGCTTCTGGCCTGCGTCGCCGACGGGCTCAGCAGCAAGGAGATGTCGCACCTCGGAGCGATCGGCGCGTGCAATGCCGCCCGCAACAACCTCACCGACTTCTTCGAGCACGCCGACGTCACGACCGCGGCGGAGCACTTCGTCGAGAACATCGCCGACGACCTCAACGTGCGGGCCGCCCACGGCGGGTTCATGGTGGACGCGCTGAGCACCACGTTCCTGGCCGCGGTCATCGACCACAGCGCGGAGACCTCAAGGACACGTGCCCGTGTCCTGCGGGTCGGTGACAGTACGGCGATGCTCCTGCACAGGGGCGTCTGGGTGCCGTGCTTCCCCGAGGAGAACGGACAGGAGGTCAGCAGCTCGGCGACGCACGCGCTTCCCGGTGGCACCAGGCATGTCGAGGTCGCGGTCCACGATCTGGAGCCGGGCGACATGCTGCTGCTCTGCACGGACGGGCTCGCCACGCCGATGACGCAGAACAGGCAGGTCGGCGACCAGCTGTCGGCGTGGTGGAGCCAGCCGGAACCGCCTTCCCTGCCGGAGTTCTTCTGGCAGTTCAGTTTCCGCGCGAAGAGCTACGACGACGACCGTACGGCGATCTGCGTCTGGAGAGTCTGAATGGTCTCCGTCGCGCACCCCCTCGATCGGCAGCGCGCGTCGCTGTCCCTGGAGCCCGAACCCCTGGGCGAGGGCGGCCAGGGCGTGGTCACCCGGGTGATCGGCCACGGCCGACTTGTCTACAAGGAGTACATGCCGCAGGCCGGGGCGGTGAACGACGGAGCTCTCTCCGATCTCGTGAGCTTCGGTGACAACCTCCCGCCCGTTGACCGGCAGTCGCTGCTCAGCCAGTGCGCGTGGCCGGTGGCGCGGGTCCGTGACGGAGACCGGGTCACCGGATTCCTCATGCGGGAGGTCCCCGGTGAGTTCCTCGGGACCATCGGCGGCACCTCCAAGCTGGTCGAGGCGCAGTATCTGCTGTTCCCGCCCAACTGGGCCTGGCAGGACCTGCACCAGCCGGACATCACGGGCCGCACCGAGATCGCTCTTGTCGCCGCCCGGCTGATCGGCCTGCTGCACGGCCACGGGTTCGTGCTCGGTGACATCTCGTTCCGCAACCTGCTCTGGCAGCCGGCTCCGCCGTACAGGGTGTTCGTCCTCGACTGCGACGGATTCCGCCGTCACGGCGGTGAGCCCGTGCTGCGGCAGGCGCACACTCCCGACTGGGACGATCCTCTCCAGCCGTCCACCGGCCCCGATCTGGACACCGACCGGTACAAGCTCGCGCTGCTCATCGGCCGCATCCTGGCCCGTGACGCCCATGTCCGCCCGGGGAAGGCGTTGGCTCTGCTCCCCGGGCTGGAGCCGCGGACGGCAGAAGCGGTCACCGAGCTGTTCGCCCGGGCGGCCGGTCCGCGCGGATCTCGCCCGATCGCGGGGGAATGGGTTCAGGCGCTTCTCGGCCGCAGGTGGATCCTCGTGAGCCGGGCCCCGCTCCGGCAGGTCTCCGAGCCGGCCGAGCGTGCCGAGATGCACCGGCCCGGTTCCGGACGGATCAGCCAGCCGATCGGTGCATTGGCGAGCCGCCCCACGCCGGGAACCCCGTCACGCTCCTCTCGGACGTCCGTACCGGTCTCCCTGGTGCCGCCGAGATCCGTACCGCAGGCTCCGCCGCCCATCTCGCGCAAGAGCGTCCCTGTCACCACGCCGCCGACGACCGGGCCGAGCGTCCCCGGCCCTCCCGTGACGCTCGGCGGGCGGGTGACCGCGTCCGACGCGTTTGCCGAACAGCGGCGGATCTCCCCCAGTCTGATCTCCGACGGCCAGGTCACCGTGCTGCTCAACGGCCTGGAGGCGCATGGCGGCCGTCTCTCCGTGACCAAGGTGGCGAAGCTGATCCACGAACCGGTGGACCGGACGCGCCTGCTGGTGGCTGCGGCGAAACGCCTGCTCAACGTCGACGGCTACGACGTCCTCACCCTCAAGGACGGCGACCAGACCGTCGACCTGAACCTACGGCTCCTGATGGAACAGTTTCTCGACGAGGAGGTTGAGCCATGACACGCAAGGTCAGCCGGGCGAGACGACGGCAGATCATCGACGCTCTGGGCCGCGGCACCGTCCCGCAGAACGGTCTCGATCTCTTCGCCGTCGGCCTGGAGCGGTTCGAGAAGGTGCTCGACGAGGAGCTCACCGCCACGGCGAGCGGCCGGAGCGGTTTCAAGGCGATCCGCGGTGAGTACGGCTCCGGCAAGACCTTCTTCGCGCGCTGGCTCGCCGAACGGGCGAAGCGGATGCGGATGGCCACCAGCGAGATCCAGATCTCGGACACCCAGACGCCCCTGCACCGGCTGGAGACCGTCTACCGCGCCCTGATCGGCGGGCTCTCCACGGCCAGCAGCCCGCCGAGCGCGCTGCGCGAGATCGTCGACACCTGGCTTCTCACCCTGGAAGACGATGCGAACGCCGCGGAGGGGATCGCCAAGGACGACCGGCCGGCGATGGAACCGGCGGTCGAGGAACTCATCGAGTCCCGGCTCGCCGAAGCCGCCCAGACCGCCCCCGCCTTCGCCACCGCGCTGCGTTTCTACCGCCGGGCCAGGCTCGCCGGTGACCAGGCCACCGCGGACGGGCTGCTGGCGTGGGTGGGCGGGGAACCGAACGTGGCGGCCGGTGTCCGCCGTTACGCGAACATCAAGGGGGACCTGGACTCGGGAAACGTGTACGGCTTCCTGCAGGGCCTGCTGGTGGTGCTGCGCGACTGCGGCCACCCCGGGCTGCTCGTCGTGCTCGACGAGATCGAGACACTGCAGCGTATGCGCAGAGACTCCCGGGAGCGGAGCCTCAACACGCTCCGGCAGCTCATCGACGAGATCGACAAGGGCCGGTTCCCCGGTCTCCACCTCGTCATCACGGGAACCCCGGCGTTCTACGACGGGCAGCAGGGCGTGCAGCAGCTCACGCCACTCGCCCAGCGGCTGGCCACCGACTTCGACACCGACGCCCGGTTCGATACGGCCCGCGCGGTACAGATCCGTCTCACCGGTTTCGACCAGGACAAGCTCGTCCAGCTCGGCTGTGCCGTACGCGACCTCTACGCCGAGGGGAACCCCGCCGAGGCGCGGATCAGGTCGCTGGTCGACGACGGCTACATCAAGGACCTGGCCGGGGCCGTCGCGGGCCGGCTGGGAGTCGGTACGGCTCCCCGGACGTTCCTGCGGAAGCTCGTCGCGGACGTGCTGTACCGGGTGGCCGACCACGAGGATTTCGACCCCCGCAGGCACTACCGGCTGACCATCTCCGACACCGAGCTGAACGACGACGAGCGCAACGCCGCACGCGGCACCACGCGCAACGCGGCACGCGGAACGGCAGGCAGTACGGCTCGCGGAACGGCGCGCAGTACGGCAGGCGGCACGGGACATGGAACGGCGCGTGGCATGCGGCATCCTCTGTCGGCGGACGAGGTGGAGCTCGACCTGACGTGACCTCACTCCATCCCACGCTGGCCTACCACGTCGCCAACACCCTCGGCTGGCCCGAGCTGAGAACGCTGCAGTCGGCGGCCCTCTCTCCGATCAAGAACGGGGTCGACGCCCTCCTCGTCGCCCCAACCGCCGGGGGCAAGACCGAGGCGGTGGTCTTTCCACTGCTCTCGGTGATGGAGGAGCAGCGGTGGACCGGCCTGTCGGTCATCTACGTGTGCCCGCTGAAGGCGCTCCTCAACAACCTGCTGCCGCGCCTGCGGATGTACGCGACCTGGCTGGGCAGGCGGGTGGAGCTCTGGCACGGCGACGTCTCCGGTTCACGGCGGCAGTCGATCCTGCGTGACCCGCCGGACGTACTGCTGACCACTCCGGAGTCGCTGGAGGCGATGCTCATCGGGACCCGGGTGGACCACCGGCGCCTGATGCGGGACCTGCGGACGGTGGTGGTGGACGAGGTACACGCCTTCGCCAGGGACGATCGAGGCTGGCACCTGCTGTGCGTGCTGGAACGTCTCACCCACCTGGCCGGGCGTCCTCTGCAGCGGATCGGCCTCTCGGCTACGGTAGGCAACCCCGGTGATCTGCTCTCCTGGCTTCAGGGGTCCGGTACGGGGACACGGCCCGCGCAGGTGATCGCCCCCGAGACGGTCGCCGACTCCCCTCCCCCGGACATCGAGCTGGACTACGTCGGTTCCCTGGCGAACGCGGCACGGGTCGTCGCCGCGCTGCACCAGGGGGAGAAGCGGCTGGTCTTCTGCGACTCCCGGCGCATGGTCGAGGAGCTGGGAGAGATGCTCCGCGGCCACGGCGTGACCACCTTCCTGTCCCACGCATCCCTCTCCGCCGACGAACGCCGCCGGGCCGAGGAGGCTTTCGCCCAGGCCCGCGACTGCGTCATCGTCTCCACCTCCACCCTGGAACTGGGGATCGACGTCGGTGACCTGGACCGGGTCATCCAGATCAACGCGCCCTGGTCCGTCGCCTCGTTTCTCCAGCGGCTCGGCCGTACGGGGCGGCGGTCAGGGGGAACGGACCGTAACTGCCTGCTGCTGACGTTGAGCCGTGACGACCTGCTCGCCGCGGCGGGGCTGCTGCGGCTGTGGGGCACCGGGTACGTCGAGCCGGTGCAACCGCCGCCGGAACCGCGGCACATCGTCGCGCAGCAGCTCCTCGCCCTCACCCTGCAGGAGGGGCGGATCGGCGATTCGCTCTGGCCGGACTGGTGGGGCGACCTCGGGCCCTTCGCGCATCGCTCCGCCCAGCCCGTGCTCGACCACCTGATCTCCGAGGGGTTCCTCGGACGGGACGGCGGCGCGCTGCTCATCGGGCGGGAGGCCGAGCAGCGCTTCGGGCACCGTCACTTCATGGACCTGACCGCGGTGTTCACCGCACCGCCCGAGTTCACCGTGCTGCACGGCAGCGTCGAGATCGGCCGTACCGACCCCGGCCTGCTGACCTCCCCTGTTCAGGGCCCGCGCCTGCTGCTTCTCGCGGGGCGGACCTGGAAGGTGGACTGGATCGACTGGAAGCGGCGGCGGTGCTTCGTCGACCCGGTGGAGGGGACGGGTGGAGAGGCCCGCTGGGCATCCTCGGCGTTCGGCGGCACCTCCTTCGCGCTGGCCCGCGCCATGCGGGACGTCGCCCTGGGTGCCGATCCCCCGGTACGGCTCACCCGCCGCGCCGTCGACGTCCTCGCCAAGGTGCGTGCGGAGCTCGCCGACACCGTCCACCCCGAGGGCACCGTGGTCGTGCGCGAGGACGGTGACCTCTACTGGTGGACCTGGGCGGGACACCGGGGAAACGCCACACTGAAGGCCACCCTGGGATCTCTGGCCGACCCCGTCCAGCGGGTGGACGACCTGCGCGTCAGGCTGCGCGGCGACCTCACCGGCTCTGCCTGGCGCGCCGATGTGCGGACCCTTGAACTCCGGCACCCGGAGGTGGACGACAGAGCGCTGAACGGCCTCAAGTTCAACACCGCGCTGCCACGCGACCTCGCCGTCGAGACACTGGCCGCCCGCCTGGCCGACTTCCCCGCCGCGACCTCCGTACTCGCCGAACCGACGCACCTCCTGATGCGATAACCGACCCGAGATCACCTGGACCGACTGCTAGTAGTGCTTTGTTAGGTCAGCCTGTTGTGACTGGTCGGGTCGGCCGGATGGTGTTTCGATGCGGGCGTGACCCCCGAACAGCTCGTTCATAT
>NZ_JBIUTQ010000024.1:0-83630 GCF_044741965.1 Streptosporangium sp. NPDC087985 | reverse complement strand
TTCGCACTCGAAGGATCACGCGATGGCCGTCCTCATTTCACGGCGCCACGCCCACTACCTGGGGAAACTCGTACACCACCTCCGTGGACGCAACCTGTGGGACGCCACCGGCCGCATGTCCTCATCGCCCCTACGAGGGGTCGCAACAGCTGGGCCAGCAGGGTCATGAGGGGTGTCCTTCCGGTCCTCATCGCCCCTACGAGGGGTCGCAACCACAGGCGGCCATGGTCATGGCCAACCAGCTGCACATGTCCTCATCGCCCCTACGAGGGGTCGCAACATGTCGACGCTGAGCGGGCCGCAGCGGATGAGGCGGTCCTCATCGCCCCTACGAGGGGTCGCAACCGCCAATCCTCCCCCATGGCGGTGGTCGGGCCCTCGTCCTCATCGCCCCTACGAGGGGTCGCAACAGGTAGATGCGCGCTTTGTCGCCGACCGCGTTGGGCGGTCCTCATCGCCCCTACGAGGGGTCGCAACGTGGTGACGAAGCCACCGGTGAGCGGAACGACCGCGTCCTCATCGCCCCTACGAGGGGTCGCAACGCCCCATAGTTGGCGGTCGGGCCGACCTCGACACCGGTCCTCATCGCCCCTACGAGGGGTCGCAACCGCCGCGTTCGCCAGACGGGTCGGCAGGTCACGCAAGTCCTCATCGCCCCTACGAGGGGTCGCAACACGGAAGGCGTGGGTCCAGCGGGGGATTCTCCAGCGTCCTCATCGCCCCTACGAGGGGTCACAACCGGAACCCGACCTGTCGCGATGGACCTGGAAAGATGTCCTCATCGCCCCTACGAGGGGTCGCAACGTTTAACACCGTGGCCAGCCATTGCTCCGAGCCGACGTCCTCATCGCCCCTACGAGGGGTCGCAACCCGACGAGCCGCTGGGCGGTGCTCAGGCCGGTGGTGCGTCCTCATCGCCCCTGTGAGGGGTGGCGTCTCGAACGATGCCGTTGATCCCCCGTTGGGGAGAATGCGCCTTCACGGTACGGTTCAGGGGCAGGCTGCGGCAGCTCAGGCGGGGCCGCGGAGAACCGGTGCCCGGGCTGAGGTCTGGCCGGCCCGGTTCCGGAGGCCCGGCTTACGGCTGGTGCCTCTGGCTCGGCGGACGGAGAAGGGAAGATCCATGACGCGACAGGCCCCACTGGACGATCCGGGTGACGAGGGACTGGTCATCTCGGCGCCCAAGGACGCCGCCGCCGGGATCCCTGCCGTCCTGGCCTCGATGCGCCATGCGAACAGCGAGATGGGGGTCGTGCGCAGCACGCTCACTCTGCTGTCGGTCAACAAGGAGGCGGGCTTCGACTGTCCCGGATGTGCCTGGCCGGAGCCGTCCGGTGGGCGTCACCTCGCGGAGTTCTGCGAGAACGGCGCGAAGGCGGTGGCGGAGGAGGCGACGCTGCGCCGGGTGACCCGGGAGTTCTTCGCCCGCCATTCGGTGGCCGAGCTCGGGGAGAAGTCCGACTACTGGCTGGGGAAGCAGGGCAGGCTGACCGAGCCGATGGTCCTGCGTCCCGGAGCCTCCCACTACGAGCCGATCAGCTGGGACGACGCCTTCCGGCTGGTCGCCGACGAGCTGGCCGGGCTCGGCTCGCCGGACGAGGCCGCCTTCTACACCTCGGGGCGTACCAGCAACGAGGCGGCCTTCCTCTACCAGCTGTTCGCCCGGAGGCTGGGCACGAACAACCTTCCGGACTGTTCGAACCTGTGTCACGAGTCCAGCGGGTCGGCGCTGACCGAGACGATCGGGATCGGCAAGGGCAGTGTCACGCTGAACGACATCTACCAGGCTGACCTGATCATGGTGGTGGGGCAGAACCCGGGGACCAACCACCCGCGGATGCTCTCCGCGCTGGAGAAGGCGAAGCGCAACGGGGCGCGCATCATCGACGTGAATCCGCTGCCTGAGGCGGGACTGCGGCGGTTCAAGAACCCGCAGAAGGCCTCGGGCATGCTCGGCGGCGGTACGGCGCTGAGCGACCAGCTGCTGCGGATCCGGGTGAACGGCGATCTGGCGCTCTTCCAGTATCTCGGCCGTGAACTGCTGCGCGCCGAGGAGCGGGAGCCCGGGTCGGTGCTGGACCGGGAGTTCATCGACGGGTCCACCGAGGGGTTCGACGCCTACGCCGCGCACGTGAACGCCCTGTCGGACGCGGACGTCGCGGAGGCGACCGGCCTCACCGAGGAGGAGCTGCGCCGTGCCGTCGAGACCGTGCTCGGCGCGGAACGGGTCATCGTGTGCTGGGCGATGGGCCTGACCCAGCACCGCAACTCGGTGCCCACGATCCGGGAGGTGGTCAACTTCCTGCTGCTCCGCGGCAACATCGGCCGCCCGGGGGCGGGCGTGTGCCCGGTGCGTGGCCACTCGAACGTCCAGGGTGACCGCACCATGGGCATCTACGAGAAGCCCCCGGCGGCGTTCCTGGACGCGCTGGGCGCCGAGTTCGGCTTCGAGCCGCCCCGGAGGCACGGCCACGACGTCGTGGACAGCATCCGCGCCATGCGGGACGGCCGCGTGCGGGTGTTCTTCGCGATGGGCGGGAACTTCGTGTCCGCCTCACCCGACACCGCGGTGACCGAGGCCGCGCTGCGGAACACCGCGCTGACGGTGCACGTGTCCACCAAGCTGAACCGCTCACACGTGGTGACCGGGGGCCGGGCGCTGATCCTGCCGACGCTCGGGCGGACCGAGGCCGACATCCAGGAGAGCGGGCCCCAGGTTGTCAGCGTCGAGGATTCGATGAGCCAGGTGCACCTGTCGAGGGGCCGCCTCAAGCCGGCCTCGGAGCACCTGTTGAGCGAGGTGGCGATCGTCGCCGGACTGGCGGAGGCCGTTTTCGGGGACGACCCGCACGTGCCGTGGGGGTCGTTGGTGACCGACTACGACCGGATCCGCGACCGGATCGCCCGGGTGATCCCGGGATTCTCCCAGTTCAACCAGAGAGTGCGGGAGCGTGACGGGTTCACCCTGCCGCATCCTCCGCGGGACGAGCGCCGGTTCGCCACCCCGTCGGGACGCGCCCGGTTCACCGCCAACCAGCTGGACGTGCTCCGGGTTCCGCGGGGAAGGCTGATCCTGCAGACCGTGCGGAGCCACGATCAGTACAACACCACCATCTACGGGCTGGACGACCGGTATCGGGGTGTCCGTGGGGGGCGGCGCGTCGTGTTCGTGCATCCGGACGACATCGCCCAGCTGGGTCTGGCCGACGGCGAGATGGTCGATCTTGTCAGTGAATGGCAGGACGGGGTGGAGCGGAGGGCGCCCGGCTTCCGAGTGGTGTCCTATCCGACCGCGCGCGGCTGCTGCGCCGCCTATTTTCCGGAGACCAACGTGCTGGTGCCGCTGGACAGTACGGCCGAGGGGAGCAACACGCCGACGTCGAAGTCCGTCGTCGTCCGGCTCGTGCCCCGCGTCTCCGCCGGTTCACCGGACGGGGCCGACGGCCAGGAGAGGGCGCCCGTTCAGCCGCACAGGCTCTAGCCGTACAGGTTCCCTGCCAGCCGCAGCGTCCAGCGACGCGACGGGTGGGTGTCGCAGTCGTACTGGAGTGCCTCGACGTTGTTGGCCGTGCTCACTCCCCCGGCGATCGTCAGGCACTTGCCGGTGTTGACGTTCGTGATCTGGTAGTAGCCCGTGCCGGTGACATCCGTCAGCGTCCAGCGACGCGACGGATGGTCGTCGCAGTCGTACTGGAGGGCGGTGACGTTGTTGGCCGTGCTCACTCCCCCGGCGATCGTCAGGCACTTGCCGGTGTTGACGTTCCTGACCTGGTAGTAGCCCGTGCCGGTGACATCCGTCAGTGTCCAGCGACGCGACGGGTGGGTGTCGCAGGTGTACTGGAGTGCCTCGACGTTGTTGGCCGTGCTCACTCCCCCGGCGATCGTCAGGCACTTGCCGGTGTATCCGTTCACCAGCATCACCGGCTGGGTCGGCGCGATGCGCGTACGGCGTGCGGCGGTCTCCGGGAGCGGAGCCTGGCCTGCCGTGACGTGGGTGCCGGGCGCCGCCCCGAGTCCGTCCGGGGAGGTCGTGGCGGATGCGGCCTGGGCGGGGAGCGCGGCCGGCAGGACCGGCGTGATGAGGCCCGCCGCCAGGGCGGCCAGGACGCGTCGGTGGGCTGAGCGGAAAACGGCCATGGTGGTCCTCCCGTTTCATGGGTGATGCGGTCGGTCTGTGCCGTCGAGGGGTCGTCGACGGCACGGCGGTGATGCTCCGCAGGGGAGCCGTGCCTACGCGGTGGAAGGTCATGTCGGCCTGGCGCGCTGGGCCGGGGAGGATGTCCGCCAATCGTGGATCGTGAGCGGCGGCCCCGCGGTCAGGCGACGTTCTTGTTGTAGCACCGGTGGCGGCCATCTGCTCGGCGACGTGCCGTACTGCGGTGCAGACCACTTCGCAGACGGGACCGCGTCCGGATGCGCCTGCCGGTTGCCGGCTCTCAGCAGATTCTGGGCAGGGGGTCTCCGACCAGCAGGTCGACGATGCGGGTGCCGCCGAAGGAGGTCCTCAGCAGGACCAGCCCGGGCGGGTCGTCGTTGATCCGCCCGATGACGGCCGCGGCGGAGCCGAGCGGATGGGAGCGCAGGGCGGCCAGCGCGGCCTCGGCGGAGCGCCCGTCGACCACCGTGACCATCCGGCCCTCGCAGGCGACGTAGAGCGGATCGATCCCCAGCAGTTCGCACGCCCCGCGTACAGCCGGACGCACCGGGATCGCGTCCTCCTCCAGGACGACCGCGACCTTGGAGGCCTCGGCGATCTCGTTGACGACCGTCGCCACCCCGCCGCGGGTGGCGTCCCGGAGGCAGCGCACCTGTCCGTCGCCGCAGGCGTCCAGCAGGAGGCCGGTCAGCTCGTGGAGGGGCGCGGTGTCGGAGGTGAGGTCGGCTTCGATGTCGAGCTCCCCCCGGGCGAGCATGACGGTGATGCCGTGCTCGCCGATCGGGCCGGACACGAGGACCGCGTCGCCGGGCCGGGCGGCGGCGGCGCTCAGCCGGATGGGCCGGTCCATCGTCCCGATGCCGGCGGTGGTGACGTAGCAGCCGTCGGCCTTGCCGTTCTCCACGACCTTGGTGTCGCCGGTGACGATCCACACGTCCGCCGCCCGTGCCGCCGCCGCCATCGAGGCGGTGATCCGCCGCAGGTCGGCGACGGGGAAGCCCTCCTCGATGATGAATCCGGCCGACAGGTACCGGGGGCGCGCCCCGCACATCGCCAGGTCGTTGACTGTGCCGTTCACTGCCAGGTCGCCGATGTCCCCGCCCGGGAAGAACAGCGGCGTCACCACGTAGGAGTCGGTGGTGAAGGCGAGCCCGTCGACGACCGCGCCGTCCTCCAGCGGCTCCAGCAGCGGGTTGCGGAAGGACTCCAGGAACACCGCGTCGATCAGGGTGTGCGTGGCCTTGCCGCCGGCGCCGTGCGCGAGGGTGATGCGTTCCTCCCGCACGCGTGCTCTGCGGTGGCGCACCCGCTCGATCCGCTGCAGCACCTGCTGTTCACGGCTCAGACCCCCATCCGTCTCGGTCTCCCCTGTTTCAGGACCCGGATGGCCGATCTCGCGGCCTGGGCTCTCCACCCGGACGGTGGTGCCTTCCTCGGCGTTCACCGGTGGGTCGCCTCCTTGACGCGCTCGCGGGAGAAGCGGCCGAAGTTGTAGTAGGCCGCGCACGCGCCCTCCGACGACACCATGCAGGTGCCGATCGGGGTCTCCGGGGTGCAGGCGGTGCCGAACACCTTGCACTCCCAGGGCTTGAGCACGCCCTTGAGCACCTCGCCGCACTGGCATGCCTTGGGGTCGGCCACCCGGCCGCCGGGGATCTGGAAGATCCGTTCGGCGTCGAAGGCGGCGTACCGCTCCGCCACCCGGAGCGCCGACTGGGAGATGAACCCCAGCCCCCGCCATTCGAAGTACGGTCGCAGCTCCATCACCTGGTTGATGACGCCGAGTGCCTTCAGGTTGCCCTCCCAGGGCACCACCCGGGCGTACTGGTTCTCCACCTCCACCCGGCCCTCGGCCAGCTGCACCAGGATCCGGTAGACGGTGTGAAGCACGTCGAGCGGCTCGAACCCGGCCACCACCAGGGGCTTGCCGTAGTCGCGCGCGATGAACCCGTACGGCCGGCAGCCGATGACGGCCGAGACGTGGCCCGGCCCGATGAAGCCGTCCAGGCGCAGGTCGGGAGAGTCCAGGATCGCCTTGATCGCAGGAATGATCATCACGTGGTTGCAGAAGATCGAGAAGTTCTCGATGCCCTCGGCCTCGGCGCGCAGGACGGTCATCGCCGTCGAGGGCGCGGTGGTCTCGAAGCCGATCGCCATGAAGACCACGCGTTTGGCGGGATTGCTCCGTGCGATCTTCAGGGCGTCCAGCGGGGAGTAGACCATGCGGATGTCGGCGCCCCGCGCCTTGGCGTCGAGGAAGGACCCGTTCCCCCCGGGCACGCGCATCATGTCGCCGAACGACGTCATGATCACGTCTGGCTGTTCGGCGATGTGGATGGCGTCGTCCATCCGTCCCATCGGGATGACGCAGACGGGGCAGCCCGGGCCGTGCACGAGCGTGACGGTCTCGGGCAGGTAGTCCTCCAGCCCGTGCTTGTAGATCGTGTGGGTGTGCCCGCCGCACACCTCCATGAACTTGTAGGCGCGGCCGGGCTCACACAGCGCGGCGATCTGCGCGGCCAATGTCTGCGCCTTCCCCGCGTCCCGGTACTCATCGACGAAGCGCATCGGATCTCATCCCTGTTCGATCATGGATTCTCGGAGGGCCGCGATCTCGTCCTCGTATGCCTGGCCGATGCTTTCGAGGAAGTCGAGCGCGGCCTTGGCCTCCGCCTCGTCGATTTTGGACAGTGCGAACCCGACGTGGATGAGGATCCAGTCGCCGGGTTCGAGGGAGTCCTCCTCCAGCAGGCCGATGTTGATCGCGCGCCGTACCCCGCTGACGTCGACCATGGCCAGGTCAGGACGGTCCGACAGGATTTCCACGATCTCGCCGGGAATTCCCAGGCACATGGGTGGCCTCCGTCATCTGGATGGATTCGAGGACGAGGTCGTCGCCGCCCTCGGTGTCGATATCGGTGCCCCCGCACTCGGGGCAGGTGGCGAAGGGGTCGGCCGACTGGGCCGTCTGGCCGCAGGACCGGCAGATGAGCTGCACGGGGACGATGACCAGGTCCACCTGCGCCCCCTCGGCCAGTGACCCGTCCGCGACCAGGGCGAACGCCTGGTTGATCGCGGGTTCCGTGATGCGGAGCTTGGCACCCGCCTGCACCCGTGCGCGTTCCACCCGCCGGCCTGCCGCGCGTCGCTCCACCGCGTCGAGGATCGCCTCGGCGATCCCGAATTCATGCATGACTGAACGTCACCTCGTTCCGTGTGGTTCCATCGGGCCGTGCGCCACGGCCCGCCGTGCGATGTGACGGCCCGCGGGCCGTCACATCTTCCTGATCCGCAGGTAGCGCCTGATGTCGGGGATCGACTGGACGACCAGCACCCCCACCCCGACGAGCAGCGCTCCGACGATCAGACGTTTCACCATGGTCATTCCTCCTCGTGACCCGCGCCGGCGTACACCGGCGCGAGCTGTTGCCGGACCAGTTCCAGGACGAGCTCCACCGCGGGGCCGACGGCGTCCGCGACCGGTGCGCTCAGCTCCATGCCTGGGGAGAGGTCGGCGGGCTCGCAGCCGACGAGCAGGATCCGGCCGGTTCCGCCGCCGAGCGTGCCCGCCAGGGCCAGCACCGACTCCGGCGTCATGGCGTGGGCGTCGACGAAGGAGCCCGGGCACTCGCCCGGCGACGGCTCCAGCACGTACAGCGTGCCGGGCGGGCTGCCCCGCGCCGCGGCGTCGAGAATGATCGCGGTGTCGTGGCCGCCGCCGGTGAGCTCGTAGGCGAGGTGGATGCCGCGGATACCGAAGTCGGTGACCCGGACTCCGTCGGGGAGGTCCATGGCCGCCAGTTGCCGGGCCACCGTGACGCCGAAGCCGTCGTCGCCGAGGAAGATGTTCCCGACGCCCGCGATGAGGATGCTCACGCGCCGGCCCCCTCGTTCTCGATCCTGTCTCCGGACGGTTCGGCTCCGTCGTCCAGGGGCTCCACCTCGTCCGGGGCGAAGTAGAGGAAGCGCCCGTGGGATCGGAGCAGGTCCGCGCCGGGGTCGTCGTCGAGGGTGACGGCCAGGTGCCGTGTCCCGTCGAGGTCGAGGAGTACGGCCTCCACCCGGGCGGTCCTGCCGGCCAGGAACATGTCGTGGGCGTCGGCGCGGCGCCTGCCGGGAACCAGCCGGACCCGGCTGCCCTTCGCGACCGCCACCCCGGAGACGACCACGCTGTCGGTGTCCGGCGACACGCCGGCGTCGGCCGCCGGGTCCCACCAGGGTGTGCCGGCCGCCTCCTGCTTCCGGGGCGCGTCCACGTATCGGATCGCCCCGTGGAGCCGCTCCACCAGCTCGGGCGGCAGGTCGCCGACCATGTCGAGAAGCTGGGCCGCCCGTGGGTCGGTCGCCCGGGCCTCGCGCGTCTCCTCGTCGGTGAGGGTGAGCGTGCGCAGGTGGAGGATCTCGTCGATCTCGGTCGAGTCGAACAGGTCGCCTGGGCTCTCGGGGGCGATGTTCGGATAGTCGTACAGGATGATCGGTGACGACAGCACCACGTCGCGGTGGCCGGGCTCGCCGACGAGCACGGGCCAGGTGTGCTCGTTACGGCAGCTCTCCGCGACCGGCCGGGCCCACTCCGGTGGGTCGAGCAGGGACACGAAGGCGCCGCCGGTCACCCCGATGAGCAGGTGGGCCGAGACCAGTGAGCGCCGGAGCGCCTGCTCGCGCGTCGCGTCCGGCCCGTCCCAGCCTGAGGTGTTCTCCACCCGGACGCGCAGCCTGACGAGGTCGTACGGCCCCGGCACCCGCTCGGCCCCGGCCCGCAGCGCCGCGCGGAGCGGCAGGTGCTCGGAGACGACGCGGCCCTCTCTCTGGCCGGACGGCGCGAGGATCAGTTCGGCCGAACGGTCTCCGGGGACGCGCACCTCGACCGTCTGCTCGGCGTCGAGCAGTGCCGCGATGGGCAGGACGGCCTCCACCTCGCGCTCGGTCGCCTCGTCGAAGGTGAGGTAGGTCCGCTCGCCGCTTCTCAGCTCGCCGACCGGCCGGTGTCCGCCGTCCTCGGCCCGCTCGACGCTCCGGGTCCTGACGTGCAGGAACCGCAGACGCAGGCGTACCACGGCGTCCTCGGCCCGTTCGAGGAGGCATTCGGTCACGCTGGAGGAGGGTTCGGCGGTGGCGGAGAACGCGGGGGGCACGAGCACCCCGAACTGCCAGCGCACCCGGTTCTTGGCCGCCGAGGCGCGGTAGGGGTAGAGCAGGTAGCCCTCGTACAGGACCGCGTCGGCCACCCTGCGGGCGATCTCCATCGGCACGCTCATCCCGCGTTCTCCTTGAGGAGTAGTTCCACGGCCTCGTCCCAGGTGGCCGCGGCGCGTCCGGACTTGAACCGGTGCAGGGCCCGCAGCGTGTCCCGGCGCAGCCGCAGCCATCCGCTCTCCGGGAAGTAGCGGTCCATCAGCTCCCGCCAGACGGTCACCGGGAGCCCGTGGCGGGTCTCGCAGTGCCACGGCACCTGTCCCACCGTGAAACCGCCGGGTGTTCTGGCGAACACGGTTCCGCTGAAGAGCAGGAGCAGCGGGACCTCGCCCTCGTCGAGGGCGGCGAAATACTTGCCCGCGGCCACCTCCAGGTCGTAGCTGCAGGGCACGGGCAGGTCGATCTCGGTGGCCCCTGCGAACGCGGGGACCGTGATGGAGACGGTGGCGAACTGCAGGGGTTTGAGTGTGTCGCCCCAGCGGGAGGGGTCGCCGAAGAGGTCACCGAGGAGTTCCGCCTCTGCCGGGGCGTAGCGCCGCAGGTGGGGTTCCACCCGGATCTGGCAGCGCAGCGCGATGGCGTGCAGTCCTCCGGGGGACGGTTCGGTGATCCGCAGCCGGAAGACCAGTGTCGGGAAGGCCGCGTGCGGCTCCGCCCGCGCGCCGACGCAGGTGAACGTGAGTTCATCGGCCATCGGCTTCTCCTCCGGGGCTCGCGGGCGGCACGACGTGGCTGCGGCGGCGCAGTTCCGCGAAGAAACCGTCGATGGCCTGCCACGCCTCCCCGCCGCCGTCGAAGCCCTTCCAGTGCAGCCGTACCAGGCCGACGAGTCCGTAGCAGGCGGCGATCGGCACCAGGTAGCAGGCGAAGCCGCCCTCCGGGCGGCGGTCCACCAGGAGCGCCTCGACGTCCGGTTGGGCGTCGGCCAGCGCCGGGTTGGCCGCCAGGACGCGTTCCCAGGTCGTCAGCGGGAGGAGGGACTCGGTCGCCCCGGCGGGGCTCGGGTAGAGGGCGACGGTCTGGCCGAGGGTGGAGTTGTGGAAGAAGAATGCCATGCGGACCGGGATCTGGAGTGCGTCCCAGTCGGCCTCGGTCAGCTGGAACGACGGGGCGTGGAGGTAGCGGTCCGGCATCGCGCGGTAGCGGGCTCCGGCGTCGCGGGTGAACAGCAGGTGGCAGGCCCGGCAGGTGCACAGCAGGGCCCGGCTCTCGATGTTCACCACGTGGCCGTGTTCCTCGCCCGTCGGCTTGGCGCACATCTCGCACCGCGCCACGTCCGCCTGCCGGGGCTCGCGGAACCGGCGCAGCCCGGTGGCCGTCACGAGACCTTCTCCGGCACGGTGCACGGGCCGGGGGGCGGGCGGTGCTGGATCTGCAGCAGCGGTGCCCGGTCGTCCGCCACGCCCTCGACGTCCACCCTGGACACCTCCGGTGCGGCCCGCAGGACGGCGCCTTCGATGGCGTGGGTGGCGGTGAGCTGCGAGGAGGGACAGCCGTGGCAGGTGCCCGAAAGGCGCAGCCGTACGACCCCGTCCGCCTCCACGCCGAGCAGTTCGACTCCGCCCTCGTGCAGGCCGAGGTAGGGCCGTACGGTGTCGAGGGCCTCGCGGACGCGCTCCGCCGTGGTCAGCGGGTGCAGGTCGTGCAGCACGAGGAGGCCCGAGACGAGGTCGTCGGCGGCGAGGTGGTGGAGCACCTGGGCCGCCTCGGCCTCGGTGACGATCTCGATGACGCGTTCCAGGCCCGCTCCGTAGAGCTCGACCAGCACGCGGACGAGTTCCTCGGCCTTGGCCCGTGCCACGGGGTCGCCGAGCGTGGCGAGTTCGGCGAGCAGCGCCTCGACGCGGCCGCCGGCCGCCTGAACGTCCTGGGCGTGCGGCATCGTGCCCGGCCCACCTTTCCTCACGTCCTTACGCCGGGGAGCCGTCCGCTCCCCGGCGGCCGACCGGTCACAGGGTGCTGGCGGCATGGGGGGTGTGCAGCTTGCGTAGTTCCTTGCCGTCGCCGAGGTACATGTGGACTCCGCACGGCAGGCAGGGGTCGAAGCTGCGCACGGCGCGCATGATGTCGATGCCCTTGAAGTTCTCCGGCGGGTTCTCCTCGAAGATCGGGGTGTTCTGCACGGCGTCCTCGTACGGTCCCGGCACGCCGTTGACGTCGCGGACGCTGGCGTTCCACGGTGTCGGCGGGTACGGATGGTAGTTGGCGATCTTGCCGTTCCTGATCACCATGTGGTGCGACAGCAACCCCCGTACCGCCTCGGTGAACCCGCAGCTGATCGCCTCCTCGGGGACCGTGAACGGCGCCCAGGTCTGGGTGCGTCCCGCGCGCACCTCGGCCAGCCCCTGCTCGGCGAAGTACAGCGCGCACGCCGCCGCGTAGGCCTGGAAGTAGGTGCGGGCCCGGTTGCGTTCCAGCGCGTTGGACATCAGCTCGCCGTTACGCTCGGGGATCTTCCACTCGAAGGTCTTCTCCGGCCTGGTGGCCGTCCTCGGCAGGTTGATCTGCACGCTGTGACCGGTCGCCCTGACGTAGCCGATGTCCACCTTCCCCGACAGCGCGGTCGACCACAGCCGGGCGATCGGGCCGCCGCCGGTGTCCAGGGCGAGCATGTCCTGCCCGTCGAACCAGCGCGGCGACATCACCCAGCTGTACTTGTCGTCGAAGTCACGCTTCTGCGGGTGCGGGATGGTGTGCTGGTTCCACGGGTGACGCATGTCGACCGGGTTGCCCAGCGGGTCGCGGGTGACGAACGGCTCCTGCCCCTGCCAGTCGTCGTAGTAGGAGCTGCCCAGCAGGATCCGGATGCCGAGGTTGATGTCGACCAGGTCGTTGGTGACGAGCCTGCCGTCGACGATAATGCCGGGGGTGACGTACATCTCGCGCCCCCAGGCGCTCATGTTCTCGTAGGTGAAGTCGCAGTGCTGCGGGTTCTGGAAGGTGCCCCAGCAGCCCAGCAGCACGCGCCTGCGGCCGACCTCCTCGTAGCCGGGCAGCGCGTCGTAGAAGAAGTCGAACAGGTCGTCGTGCATCGGCACGACGCGTTTCATGAACTCCACGTAGCGCATCAGCCGGCTCAGGTAGTCGGTGAACAGCTGCACTGTCGCGACCGTGCCGACCCCGCCGGGATACAGCGTGGAGGGGTGGACGTGCCGCCCCTCCATCAGGCAGAACATCTCCCGGGTGGTACGGCTCACCGCCAGCGCCTCGCGGTAGAACTCGCCTTCCAGCGGGTTCAGCGAGCGCATGATGTCGGCGATCGTCTTGTAGCCGTGATCGGCGGCGTGCGGGGCCTCGGTCCGCTCGGCCTGGGCCAGCACCCCGGGGTTGGTCTCGCGGACCATCTTCTCGCAGTAGTCGACCCCTACCAGGTTCTCCTGGTAGATGTTGTGGTCGAACATGTACTCGGCCGCCTCACCGCAGTTGAGGATCCACTCCCCCAGTGCCGGCGGGCGGACGCCGTAGGCCATGTTCTGCGTGTAGACCGAGCAGGTGGCGTGGTTGTCACCGCAGATCCCGCAGATCCGGCTGGTGATGAAGTGCGCGTCGCGCGGGTCCTTGCCCTTCATGAAGATGCTGTAGCCGCGGAAGATCGACGAGGTGCTGTAACACTCGGCCACCTCCCGGTTCTTGAAGTCGATCTTGCAGTAGATGCCCAGGCTGCCGACGATCCGCGTGATGGGATCCCACGACATCTCGACCAGCTCGCGTGGCTGCCCCGACGGGGCGGTCCGCTTCGATTTCGGTGAGGTCTTCACGTCAGCTCCAGGACGCCTTGTAACCGGTGAGCAGCTCGCGGCCCTTCTTGCGCCACTTCGGCTCCTTGTCGACCGTTCTGAGAGTGATGCCGCGCAGGGTGCGGATCACCCCGCCGTAGGCGCCGCTGACGGTCGAGGACACCCGGGCGCCGGGCGGCTCGTCCATGAACGGCATGAACTTGTCCGGGAAACCGGGCATCGTGCACGCGATGCAGATGCCGCCCACGTTCGGGCAGCCGCCGATGCCGTTCATCCAGCCGCGCTTGGGCACGTTGCACTTGACCACCGGCCCCCAGCAGCCGATCTTCACCAGGCACTCGGGCGTGCCGTACTCGGTGGCGAACTGTCCCTGCTCGTAGTACCCGGCCCGGTCGCATCCCTCGTGCACCGTCTGGCCGAACAGCCAGGTGGGGCGGAGCGCCTCGTCCAGCGGGATCATCGGCGCCTGCCCGGCCACCTGGTACAGCAGGTAGAGAATCGTCTCCGACAGGTTGTCCGGCTGGATCGGGCAGCCCGGCACGTTGACGATCGGCAGCCCGGCCTTCGAGCGCCAGTCCCAGCCCAGGTAGTCGGCGACCCCCATGGCGCCGGTCGGGTTGCCCGCCATCGCGTGGATGCCGCCGTAGGTCGCGCAGGTGCCGGCCGCCAGCACCGCCGTCGCCTTGGGCGCCAGCCGGTCCAGCCACTCGCTGGTGGTCATCGGCTGACCGGTGTCCGGGTTGTTGCCGAACCCGCACCAGTAGCCCTCCTGCTTGATCGCCTCGTTCGGGATCGACCCCTCCACCACCAGCACGAAGGGGTCCAGCTCCCCCCGGTCGGCCTTGAAGAACCATTCGATGAAGACGTCCGCGCCCTGTACCGGCCCGGACTCGAAGTCGATCAGCGGCCAGTGCACCGCGACCTTGGGCAACCCCGGAAGCGCGCCCAGCACGATCTCCTCGATGCTCGGCTGGGTGGCCGCGGTCAGCGCGACGGAGTCCCCGTCACAGCTCAGCCCCCCGTTGATCCAGAGAATGTGGACGACCGGCTCTTCCTGCTCCCGCGGCGTACCGCCCGCCGTCTCCGTCTGCGCTGTCATGCCGCCTCCCCACTCCTCGTCGATGGCGATGGATCGTTGTCGGTGTGGGGGACTGTGCGATGGGGGTCAGAGCGGCGGCTCTCCCGGGCGGCGGCCGCGGCGAGCCACGGCGGTCACCCGGTGTCCCCGGTGTCGTGGACCTGTGCCGCGCCGAGGGCGTGCTGGGTGAGTTCCCACAGCACGTGGTAGACCGTCGTCTGGGCCTCCTGGATCCGGTGCACGGACGACGACGGGATGACGAACAGGTAGTCGAGCAGGTCGAGCTCGGCCAGCCGGCCTCCCCGGTCCCCGGCCAGGCCGATGGTGAGCATGCCCCGGCGCGTTGCCTCCTCGAAGGCCCGGACGACGTTGGAGGAGTCTCCGCTCGTCGTCAGGCCGACGGCGATGTCACCGTGCCGCCCCAGCGCCGCGAGCTGACGGGCGAAGACGACCTCGAATCCCACGTCGTTGGAGAGGGCGGTGACCACGGCGACGTCGCTGGTCAGGGAGAGGGCCGGCAGGGAGAGGCCGTAGGGCGGGTGCAGGAAGGCGGTGGCCACCTCCTGGGCGTCGGTGCTGCTGCCTCCGTTGCCGAAGGCGAACAGCCGCCCGCCCGAGGCGAACCGCAGGGCCATCTCCCCGGCGCACTCCATGAGCGCGTCGGCCGACGCCTCGGCCACCTGCCAGCGCAGCCGTACGATCTCGGCCGCCTTGTCCTCGGTGGACCGGCCAGCCTCGGCCAGCACCGACTGGATGTCGCTCCGCCCCTCGTAGAGGAAGGGGTACAGCTCCCGTACCCCCTCGGTGGGCGGCTCCTCAAGCGTGCTCATCACCGTCTCCTCTCCCGATCACGGCGATGGCCTCCTTGGCGTGCACGAGGACGGTGTCGCCCACGGCCGCGTCGACCAGCGCCACGCTCACCTCTTCGGCGACGCCACCGGTGTCGACCACCGCCAGGCCCGGATCGACCAGCCGGATCACCGTCACCGGGATGGCCTCGTCGGAGCAGGTGACGCACACGCCTTCGGAACAGTCCATGGGCCCGCTCATCCGGTCGTCCCCCTGTCCGCCTCGCCGCCGAGCGGGCCGGGTAGCTCGAAGAACACGTGCACCAGTTCCCAGAGCACGTGGTAGGTGGTCACGTGGATCTCCTTGACCACGGCGGGATCGTCCGAGGCGGCGATCAGGACATGGTCGGCCGCCGTGCTCCGCGCGATGGGGCCCCCGTCGCCGCCGGTCAGGGCGAGAGTGAACAGACCCAGCGTCTTGGCCATCTCCAGGCCCCGCAGGACGTTCGCGCAACGGCCGTCGCGGGAGACGCCCAGCGCCATGTCCGCCGGATCGGCCCAGCGGTGCACCTGGTGGGCGAAGGTCTCGGCGAGCCCCTCCCGGTTGCTCACCCCGGTGACCGTGGCGGCGTCGTTGCTCAGCGCCAGCGCGGGCAGCGCCCTCTTGCCCATGATGACCGGGTGCATGAACTCCACCGCGATGTGGGCCGCGTCCGTACCACCGCCGCCGTTACCGAAGACGATCAGCTTCCCGCCGAGGCGGAACCGGGCCGCCATGGCATGGCACGCCCGCGCGATGCGCTCGGAGTCGTCCGCGAGGGCGCGGCCGGCGCGATCACGCCGGTCGAATGCCTCGCCGACGGCTAGTTGCATGGTCGATGTCACTGACATATGGACACTCCGTCATTTACGGTAGTCGCCAGATTACGTTGCGTGTCCACAGAGTCGACACCCGGGGGGCTGCAAACCGGAGTAAAGGTCCAATCATGGATGCTTCCTTCTCTCCGGGAACACGCGCGCCCATCGCCCCCTCCCCGGGAATCGCGGAGACCATGGCCGCATGAGCAGCGGACGGGCCCGGGCCGAGCCCCGGACACGGATCAGGATCCGGGTCGAGGGGATCGTGCAGGGGGTGGGTTTCCGGCCCCATGTCCATTCCCTGGCCCGGCGACTGGCGCTGTCAGGGTGGGTGGGCAACGACGGTGAGGGCGTGTTCATCGAAGCCGCGGGCACCTGGGAGAACGTCACGCGCTTCCAGGAGGAGCTGCGGGGTCACGCGCCGCCGCTGGCGGTGATCCACCGCGTCACCGCCACGGCCGTGCCCGCGCGCGGAGACCACGGTTTCCACATCACCGGCAGCAGGGAGGGAGGCGGGCGGGCGACACTGATCTCTCCCGATGTCGCCACCTGCGCCGACTGCCTGGCCGAGCTGTTCGATCCGGCCGACCGCCGCTACCGCCACGCCTTCGTCAACTGCACCAACTGCGGGCCGCGGTTCACCATCGTCCGGGATGTTCCCTATGACCGGCCCGCCACAACGATGGCCGGGTTCGCCATGTGCCAGGAGTGCACGCGCGAATATCTCGACCCGCACGACCGTAGGTTCCACGCCCAGCCGACCTGCTGCCCGGTCTGCGGCCCGACGCTGCGGCTGATCCGCCCCGGCGACCCCGACTGCGAGGGCGATCCCGTCGGGCTCGCGGCCGAGCTGGTGCGCTCGGGCGGCGTCCTGGCGGTCAAGGGCCTGGGCGGCTACCACCTGGCGGTCGACGCCGCCGACGAGGAGGCCGTACGGGCCCTGCGGTCACGCAAGCACCGCGAGGACAGGCCGTTCGCCGTCATGGTCGCCGACCTCGACGCCGCCCGCACGCTGTGCGAGCTCGACCGCGACGCCGAGCGGCTGCTCGCCGGGCCTCGCCGGCCGATCGTGTTGCTGCCCCGCCGCCCGGACGCCCCGCTCGCCGAGGCGGTGGCGCCGGGAGACCACCGTCTCGGCGTCATGCTGCCGTACACGCCGCTGCACCACCTACTCGCCAGGGAGATCGGCCGGCCGTACGTCCTGACGAGCGGAAACCTGTCCGACGAGCCCATCGCCTACCGGGACAACGACGCGTTCATCCGGCTCGCCGGGATCGCCGACCGCTTCCTCACCCACGACCGCCCCATCCATGTCCGCACCGACGATTCGGTGGTCCTCGCGACGCGAGGAGACGGGCTCCCGCTGCGGAGGTCGCGGGGATACGCCCCCGAACCCCTGCGGCTCCCCCATCCCGCACGACGGGCCGTGCTCGCGTGCGGCGCGGAGCTGAAGAACACCTTCTGCCTGGCGAAGGGAGAGCGCGCCTTCGTCTCCCACCACATCGGCGACCTGGAGAACTACGAGACGCTGCGCTCCTTCACCGAGGGGATCGACCACTTCCGGCGCCTGTTCGGCATCATCCCGCGGCTGGTCGCGCACGACCTCCACCCGGAGTACCTGTCCACCAAGTACGCCCTCGACGTGGCCGGAGTCGAACTGGTGGGGGTCCAGCACCACCACGCGCACATCGCCTCCTGTCTGGCCGACAACCGGGAGACCGGCCCCGTCATCGGCGTGGCCTTCGACGGCCTCGGCTACGGCACCGACGGCACCTTCTGGGGCGGCGAGTTGCTCGTGGCCGACCTGACCGGCTTCACCCGGGCCGGCTGCCTGACGCCGGTGCCGCTGCCCGGCGGCACGGCGGCGATCAGGCACCCCTGGCGGATGGCCGCCGCGCACCTGGACGCCGCCTACGGCGGCGCGCCACCCGGCGATCTTCCGGTGCGCTCCCGCCACCGGAGCTGGGACGACGTGCTGGCCGTGGCCAGGTCCGGCGTCAACTCCCCCCTCACCTCCAGCGCCGGGCGGCTGTTCGACGCCGTCGCGGCGATCCTCGGGCTCCGCGACACCGTCACCTACGAGGGGCAGGCCGCGAACGCCCTGGAGCAACGGGCCGATCCCACAGAGGAGTCCGCCTACCCGGTCCGGCTCTCCGGCGCCGGGGAGCTCCTGCTGATCCAGGCCGGCGACCTCGTCCGGGCCGTCGTCGACGACCTGCGCGAACGGACCGACCCGGCGATCGTCTCCGCCCGCTTCCACAACGGGCTCGCCACCGCCACCGCCGCGGGCTGCGCGCAGCTCCGTACGCGGACCGGCATCGGCACGGTCGCCCTGTCCGGCGGTGTCTTCCAGAACCGGCTACTGCTCGGCAGGCTCGTCCGGGCGCTCCGGCACCACGGGTTCCGGGTGCTGACCCACCGCCGCGTCCCTCCCAACGACGGGGGCATCAGTCTCGGCCAGGCCGCCGTGGCCGCCGCCCGCGACCTCCGCTGAACCGGCCGGCCTCCCCGAGTGGGTGCCCCGGGGTGGTCCTGCGCGACTTTACCCGGCGAGCGGCCCCGGTGGTGCGAGTTTCACCATGATCGATCGGATCCTGGACAAACACGTGCCATGGCAAGAAACTGGCCCCGCCCCCGGGGATCCGGGCGGTGCTGCGACATCCCCCGGCCCGACCGAAGGAGAACGACCTTGACGGCAGGAGCGCCCATCGAATCGTCGAAGACGGCACACGTATGACGTCGCTGCTGGCCATCAGCGATCTGCACATCGGCTACCAGGAGAACCGGCGCATCGTCGAGGAGCTACGGCCTGCCTCCGGCACCGACTGGCTACTGGTGGCCGGGGACGTCTCCGAGAAGGTCGCCGACGTGGAGTGGGCGCTGCGCCTGCTCAGCGAACGCTTCGCCAAGGTGGTGTGGGTGCCGGGCAATCACGAGCTGTGGACCCACCCCAGCGACCCGGTGCAGCTCCGCGGCGAGGAACGTTACCGGCACCTGGTGAAGCTCTGCGGCGACCTGGGAGTGGTGACCCCCGAGGACCCCTACCCGGTGTGGGACGGGCCCGGCGGGCCGGTCACCGTCGCCCCGCTGTTCGTGCTGTACGACTACACCTTCCGCATGCCCGGCGTCGCGACGGCGGAGGAGGCGCTCGCGCTCGCCTACGACAGGGGGGTGGTGTGCACCGACGAGATGTTCCTCCATCCCGACCCCCACCCCTCCCGCCCCGCCTGGTGCTCCGCCAGGATCGCCGAGACCGAACGCCGGCTGGCGGACTGCTCCCCGGACCTGCCCACCGTGCTCGTCAACCACTACCCTCTGGTCCGCGAGCCGACCCTGATCATGCGTCACCAGGAGTTCACCATCTGGTGCGGCACCGAGCGGACAGCCGACTGGCACGTACGCTTCAACGCCCACACCGTCGTCTACGGCCATCTGCACATCCCCCGCACCACCTGGCACGACGGCGTGCGTTTCGAGGAGGTCTCCCTGGGCTACCCCCGCGAATGGCGGCCCCGTCCCACCCCGCCCGGCCGGCCCCGCCAGATCCTGCCGGCACCGTGAGCCCTGTCGTCGGCGAGAGGATCCCGCCGGGGCCCGCGGGAACCCCGGGATCCGCGTCCCCGTCGTCGAGGACGGGGACGCGGGTCAGGTGCGTGCCCTGGAGGAGAGGGGCAGCGTAAGAGTCATGGTCAGGCCTCCCCCCGGTGTCTCCTCCGGTACGAGGGTGCCGCCCATGACCTCCGCGAGCCCCCGGGAGAGCGCGAGGCCGAGGCCGACACCGTCGTGGTCGTCGCGGTCTTCCAGCCGCTGGAACGGCATGAACACCCGGTCGTATGCCTCGCGGGGGATGCCCGGGCCGCGGTCGATGACGCGGATCTCGGCGTGGTCGCCGTACCAGCTCGCGGTGAGGAGCACCTGCTGGCCGGCCGGGCTGTGGCGCACGGCGTTGGACATCACGTTCGCCAGGATCCGCTCGGTCAGCGACGGGTCGGCGAGCACCTCGGGTAGTTCCGGTGGGACGTCGCTCTCGATGCGGTCGCGGAGCGGGCCGAGGTCGTCGATCGAGCGCGTGATGATCTCGTCGAGCGCGACAGGCTGGAGGGTGAGGCCGAGCGCGCCGGCCTGCAGGCGGCTCATGTCGAGCAGGTTGGCGACCAGCCGGTCCAGCTTGACCAGGGATTCGTCGGCGGTGGCGAGCAGCTCGTCCCGGTCCGTCCGGCTCCACTCGATCTCGCTGTTCCGCAGACTGTCGATGGCGATCCTGGCCGAGGCGAGCGGGATGCGCAGGTCGTGGGTGACCGCGGCGAGCAGCGCGGTGCGCATCTTGTCGGCCTCGGCCAGCGGCCCGACCTGCTCGGCCTCCTCCTCCAGGCGGTCCTGCCGCAGGGCCACGGCCGCCTCGGCGGCGAACGCCTCCAGCACCCGCCGATCGGACGCCTCCAGCAGCCTGCCCTGTACGGCCAGCACCAGGTGCTCGTCGATGACCACGTCGGTGTCGGCCGCCCCCGGGCAGGTGCAGGGGGCGGCGCCGGCGGGGTCGGTGGCGACGATCCGCCAGGCCTCGGGGTCCGACTGGTCGTCCGGGCCGGGTGCGCCGCGCCGCTCCAGCAGCGTGACCGAGGTCAGCGCGAAGGTCTCGCGCAGCCGGGCCAGCAGGGACGGCAACGCCGCCTCGCCGCGCAGCACGTGGCCGGCCAGCGTGGACAGCACCTCGGCCTCCGTGCTCGCCCGCGCCGCCTCCCTGGTGCGGCGGGCCGCCACGTCCACAACCCCGCTCACCATGACCGCCACCAGGACGAAGACGCTCAGCGTGAGCGCGTTGGGCGGGTTGGAGATGGCGAACAGGGTGAACGGGGTCGTGAAGTAGTAGTTGAGCAGGAGGAATCCGGCCACGGCGGCGGTGACGGCCGGCCACAGGCCGCCCACCAGCGCCACGCAGACGACCATGAGCAGGAACAGCAGGAGCTCGCTGGGCATGGTCAGCTCGCCCCTGAGGGGGATCAGCACGGCGATGAGCGCGGGGACGCCGAGCAACGCCATGGCCCATCCCGCGAGCCGGCGCGATCCGGGTAGCGCGGCCCTCGACCGGACGTGCCGCACGCCCTTTCCGGCCTCGGCGTGGGTGATGATGTGGACGTCGATGGAGCCGGACATCGCGGTGGTGGTCACTCCGACACCCCGGAAGAAGATCTGGGCGAACCGGCCGCGCCGGGAGGCGCCGAGTACGAGCTGGGTGGCGTTGACGCCCCGGGTGAAGTCGAGCAGGGCACGCGGGACGTCGTCGCCGACGACCTGGTGGTAGGTGCCTCCCATGCTCTCCACCAGCGCGCGCTGGCGTACCAGGCTCGCCGGATCCGCCTCGGCCAGGCCGTCGGCCCTGGTGACGTGGACGGCCAGCAGGTCGGCGCCCTTGGTCCGGGCCGCGATGCGGGCGGCCCGCCGGATCAGCGTGGCCCCCTCCGGGCCGCCGGCCAGCGCGACCACGACGCGCTCGCGGGCCTCCCAGGCCCCCGCGATGCCATGCTCGGCGCGGTAGCGGTCGAGCTGGTCGTCGACCTTTTCCGCGACCCAGAGCAGGGCCAGCTCCCGCAGCGCGGTCAGGTTGCCCACCCGGAAGTAGTTCGACAGTGCCGCGTCGATCTTCTCCGGCGCGTACACGTTGCCATGCGCCATCCTGCGGCGCAGTGCCTCGGGCGTCATGTCGACCAGTTCGACCTGGTCGGCCCGCCGGACCACCTCGTCGGGCACGGTCTCGCGCTGCGGCACCCCGGCGATCTGCTGGACGACGTCGTTCAGCGACTCCAGGTGCTGGATGTTGACGGTGGAGATGACGTCGATCCCGGCGTCGAGGATCTCCTCGATGTCCTGCCAGCGCTTGGCGTTCTTCGAGCCGGGCACGTTGGTGTGCGCCAGCTCGTCGATCAGGACCACCTTCGGCTCACGCGCGATGACCGCGTCCACGTCGAGCTCGGTGAAACTCGCCCCCCGGTAGACGACGGTCCGGCGGGGGACGACCTCCAGGCCCTCGATCAGCTCGGCGGTGCGGGCGCGGCCGTGGGGCTCGACGAGACCCACGGCCACGTCGGTGCCCCGTGCCAGTCTCCGGTGTCCCTCCGCGAGCATCGCGTAGGTCTTGCCGACCCCGGGGGCCGCGCCCAGATAGACACGTAGCTGCCCCCGCGCCCTGTTCATCGGCTGCTCCTTTCCGATCACCTTTCGAGCCGCCCGCTCCAGGTGGACGGTTCCCCCTGCTTCGATCATCCCCCGCCGGGGTTGGGCGATACCCACCGGTCCCGGGCTCCCACCCTCCGTGCGGACGGCCTCCGGTGCCGACCGGTCCGACACCTGAGTGGGGACTCGGAGTTACAGGACGACCACTGTCAGGACAATTGCCGACGCCATGTCAGAGCGCGGAGACTCTGGAAGTCACCTCACGTCGAGCAGGCGGCCGGGGGGACCCCGGTCCGGCAGGACAGTGCCGAGACCCGCGACGCGGAAATCCGGTTGACGGGGGTCTTAGCCTTAGTGGGCCCTTGGCCCGGAACGGCGATCAACTCAAATGAGACCGGTAAGGAGTGTGCTGCCTGCTGATGCCCCCTGATACCACCGCTCCCGAGCGAGATATCGAAGCCCATCAGACCCCGGACCCCAGCCCGCACAGCGTCAGAACCAACTCGCTGTGGCGGTTGAAATCCTATCTCCGCCCATACCGGACCCGCCTGCTTCTCATCTGGATATCGGCCCTGGGCGGGATCGGGATCGGGATCGTCATCCCGCTGATCGGCAAGGAGATCATCGACGGCCCCGTCGCCCGCGGTGACACCGGAGCCCTTCTCCCCCTCGCGCTCCTCGCCCTGGCGCTGGGAGTACTGGAGGCGTTCTTCGTCTTCCTGCGCAGGTGGTTCCTGACCGAGGGCGTCCTCGGCCTGGAGACCACGATCCGCGACGACCTCTACCGGCACCTGCAGCGACTGCCGATGAGCTTCCACGGTGCCTGGCAGTCCGGCCAGCTGCTCTCCCGCGCGACGACCGACCTGTCGGTGATCCGGCGCTTCCTCGGCTTCGGGATGCTCTTCCTCGTCCTGATATCCATCCAGATCGTGACGGTTACGGGGCTGCTGCTGCACATGTACTGGCCGCTCGGCCTGCTGGTCGCCGCAGCGGCGCTACCGGTCGTGGTCACCTCGCTGCGCTTCGAGCGGAGCTACATCGTCGTCTCCCGCCAGGTCCAGGACGAGCAGGGTGACCTCGCCACCGTGATCGAGGAGTCCGCGGTCGGTATCCGTACGATCAAGGCCTTCGGCCGTGGCGGTCACGTCTTCGGCACCTTCGACGACGGAGCTCGCAGGGTTTACCGGACCTCGATGGAGAAGGTACGGCTGTCGGCGCGGTTCTTCACCTTCCTGGAGGTGATCCCGAACGTCACGCTCGCCGTCGTGCTGCTGCTCGGCGCGCTCGCGGTCGGTTCGGGCTCGCTGACGCTGGGCACGCTGGTGGCGTTCACCACGCTGATGCTGCAGCTGGTGTGGCCCGTCTCGGCCCTCGGCTTCATCCTGGTGATGGCCCAGGAGGCGATGACCTCGGCGGACCGGGTCATGGAGGTGCTCGACACCGAGCCGGAGATCACCGGAGGCACCGGCGTGATCGAGCGTCCTCGCGGGCATCTCCGTTTCGAGGGCGTGGAGTTCCGCTTCCCCGGCGCAGCCGGGCCGGTGCTCCGCGACGTCTGGCTGGATGTGCGGCCGGGAGAGACGGTCGCGGTCGTGGGCGCGACGGGTTCGGGCAAGACCACGCTGACCGCCCTCGTCCCCCGGCTGCACGACGTCAGCGCGGGCCGGGTCACGATCGACGGGCACGACGTGCGGGACCTGTCGCTGCCCACCCTGCGCTCCATGGTCGCCACGGCCTTCGAGGAGCCGACCCTGTTCTCCATGAGTGTCAGGGAGAATCTCACGATTGGGCGACTCGACGCCTCCGAGGAGGAGATCGAGGAGGCGTTGCGGATCGCCCAGGCCGGGTTCGTCCACCAGCTGCCGTGGGGGCTGGAGACCAGGATCGGCGAGCAGGGCATGTCCCTGTCCGGCGGCCAGCGCCAGCGCCTCGCCCTGGCCCGTGCGGTCCTGAACCGGCCGAAGGTCCTCGTGCTGGACGACACCCTGTCGGCCCTGGACGTCGAGACCGAGGCCCTGGTGGAGGAGGCGCTGCGGCACGTCCTGCGGGACGCCACCGGGATCGTCGTCGCGCACCGGGCCTCCACCGTGCTGCTCGCCGACAAGGTGGCCCTCCTGCTGGACGGCACGATCGCACACGTCGGCCGCCACCAGGAGCTGCTGGCGAGCGTGCCGGAGTATCGGGCTCTGCTCTCGGCGGACCTGGAAGGCGACCCGGACGGCCCGGATGACCTGGACGACCTGGATGACCTGGACGACCTGGACAGCGAGGGGGCGCTCCGGTGAGCCGGACCACGACACAGGACTGGCGCGGCGTCGCCGCCGAGAACAAGGACGATCTGTCGGATCAGGTGTCGTTCCTGCTCCGCGCCCGATCCAGGCGGCTGCTCGGCGAGCTGCTACGGCCGTACCGCAGGGAGATCACCCTACTCGTCGCGATCATCGTGCTGAGCAATGCCGCCTCCCTCGCCATTCCCTACCTGGTCAAGGTGGGTATCGACGCGGGCATCCCGCCGATGATCTCGGGCAGGGGGCCGGCCACGCTGGTGGCGGTCGTCGCGGCGGTGCTGGCGGCGGCGGTCATCCAGGCGGTGACCCGGCAGGTGTTCCTCAGGATGGCGGGCCGCATCGGCCAGAACATCCTGCTGGAGCTACGACGTCGTGTCTTCGGCCACTTCCAGAAGCTGTCACTGTCGTTCCACGACGACTACACCTCGGGCCGGGTCGTGGCCCGTCTCACCTCTGACATCGAAGCCATCTCCGAGATGCTGCAGTCGGGTTTCGACGGCCTCGTCACGGCCGTGCTGACGCTGACCGGCACCGCGGTCCTGCTGCTCGTCCTGGACGTCCACCTCGCCGTGGTCGCCCTGCTGCCCCTGCCGGTCCTGGTGCTGTTCACCCGCTGGTTCCGGCGGCAGTCGAGCATCACCTACCGCAGGACCCGGGAGACCGTGGCACTGGTGATCGTCCACTTCGTGGAGTCGATGACCGGTATACGGGCGGTCCAGGCGTTCCGCAGGGAGCCGCGCAACCAGGAGATCTTCTCCCAGCTCAACGCCGACTACCGGGACGCCAACGTGCGGAGCATGCACCTCATCGCGCTCTTCATGCCGGGCGTCAAGCTGATCGGGAACGTCACGATCGCCGCGGTCCTGTTCTACGGCGGCTGGCTGGCCATCGGCGGCGGCATCACGGTCGGCGTGCTCGCCGCGTTCCTGCTCTACCTGCGCCAGTTCTACGAGCCGATGCAGGAGATCAGCCAGTTCTACAACACCTTCCAGTCGGCAGGGGCGGCCCTGGAGAAGCTCTCCGGCGTGCTGGAGGAGAGGCCGGCGGTGGCCGAGCCGAGCGACCCCGTCACGCTGGAACGGCCCCGGGGGGAGGTCAGGTTCGAGGAGGTGGAATTCTCCTATCTGGACGGCACCCCGGTGCTGCACCGGATGGATCTGGCGATCCCGGCAGGGCAGAGCGTGGCGCTGGTCGGCACCACCGGGGCGGGGAAGACCACACTGGCGAAGCTGGTCTCCCGGTTCTACGACCCGGTGGCCGGCCGGGTGCTGCTCGACGGGGTCGACCTGCGCGACCTTGGCGAGGACGCGCTGCGCGGCGCGGTGGTCATGGTGACACAGGAGAACTTCCTGTTCACCGGCTCGGTCGCCGACAACATCAGGTTCGGCCGGCCCGGTTCGGCCATGGCCGAGGTCGTCGAGGCCGCCCGGGCGATCGGGGCCCACGACTTCATCTCGGCGCTTCCCGACGGCTACGACACCCAGGTCGCCAAGCACGGCGGCCGACTGTCAGCCGGACAACGGCAGCTCGTGGCGTTCGCCCGGGCCTTCCTCGCCGACCCCGCGGTGCTGATCCTCGACGAGGCCACCTCCAGCCTGGACGTTCCCGGCGAGCGGCTGGTGCAGCGGGCGATGCGGACGATCCTGGCGGACCGGACGGCTCTCATCATCGCCCACCGGCTGTCGACCATCGAGATCGCCGACCGGGTGCTCGTGATGGACGGCGGCAGGATCGTGGAGGACGGCCCGCCCGACCGGCTCATCGCGGACGCGGGCCGCTTCGCCGGTCTGCACCAGGCCTGGCTGGACAGCATCTCGGATCTCCCGAACGTGCCCGGCTAGTCCGGGCACGTTCGGACATGGCGAGGAGTCCCACACGGGCAAGCCCCGGCGTGGAGAGAACCGCGGCGGCCCCGCGGCGGCAGGCCCCGGTCCGCTTCACGGCCAGAGACTTTCTCACCCTTTTGAACTGCGCCGATGGTGCGGCAGAAGCGATCCGATAATGACTGAATGGCGGGGGGTGCGACGTTTAAGTTGCAACAATCGGCCGACCTGATATCACAGGCCACCGCGACAGACAAGAGGTCAAAAGAAATGAGCGACCACACCAGCAGCCGCGTCTTCCGCTTCGCTTTCTCCGCCATTATCGCCACTGCGGGCCTGGCGGCCGTGAGCGCCACCGGGATCACAGCCGCATCCGCCTCGGATGTGCAGCATGCTTCCGACCTCACGCCGTCGCCGAGCCCGACGGTCCTCCCGAATGGCGACCCGTGGGGAAAGGAATGAGCCGGTGAGCTCATGAAGTGACTGTCGCGGGTTGGCACAAACCGCCCATACGGCCGGAAACACTATGTTTCCGGCCGTTCTTTCTTCTCTTACATCGGCGGAAATATGGTCACAACAGCAGTTGAACTCATTGGAGTCGTATGGTGCCTCTGTGGCGTGAAACCATGCGAAGCAGTACACTCCACACCAAAGTAATACATTACACACGGGGTGACTCTGATATCGGTAAACCAGCGGCCACGGACAGGACGGGGCCATCAATGAAAATTGTCGTTACAGAGCCGATTCCCCTGTGCCTCCCTGAGACGCACACCTGACACTGATGTTGTACGGACGGCACTTCTCTCGCATCGGGGAGTGCAGGGGCTTTCGCACAAGCCGGGGTTGCGTGTTTTCTTCAAGGAGATGCGGTGGAATTTCGCCTTCTCGGGCCTCTGGAGGTCGCTGCCGGCAGTCAACGGCTGGACCTCGGAGGCATCAGACAGCAGACCGTGCTCGCTCTGCTCCTCCTCGACGCCAACCGCGCGGTCACCACCGGCCGCCTCATGGAGGCGATCTACGGAGACGATCCGCCGACCACGTCACGGGCTCAGGTGCAGATCTGCATATCCGCCCTGCGGCGCCTGTTCCTCGCCCACGGCAGCGCCGACGTCATCTCCACCCAGGCCCAGGGATACGCGCTCCAGGCCGACAGCAGCCAGATCGACTCGCACCGCTTCGAGAGTCTCATCCTCCAGGCCCGGCGCGCCCGTGAGGGCCGCAACCTCGACGAAGCCATAGACCGCTACCGCGAGGTGCTCACGCTCTGGCGTGGGCCCGCCCTGAACGGCATCGAGAGCAGGCTCGTGCAGTCGGCGGCGAGCAGGCTCGCCGAGCGCCGGATCACGGCGAACGAGGACTGCGTCCAGCTCGAACTGGACCTGGGAAGGCATCACGAACTGGTCGGCGAGCTCAACGAGCTCGTGCAGGAGTATCCGCTGCGTGAGCGGCTCCGCGGTCAGTTGATGCTGGCGCTGTACCGTTCGGGACGCCAGGCGGAGGCACTGCAGGTCTACCGGCTCGCCCGGCGCACCATGATCGAAGAACTGGGGATCGAGCCCGACGAACGGCTCCAGCAGCTCGAACACGCCATCCTCACCTCCGACGAGAGCCTCGACCTCCCGGCGGCACCTGCCCGCGCCATCGGGGAACTGACGGCCCGCGTACCGAGCATCCCCGGCATGCTTCCCACCGACATCGCCGATTTCACCGGCCGTACCAAGCAGATCGACGACATCCGGCAGTGGCTGACGCTCACCTCCTGCGACCGCTCCCACTTCGCCGTACCGATCATCGCGATCGTCGGGAAGGCCGGGGTCGGTAAGACCACCGTCGCGGTGCACGCCGCGCACAACGTCGCCGACCATTTTCCCGACGGGCAGCTCTATGCCGACCTGCACGGAGGCGTCTCGCGCCCGACCAGTCCGATGCAGGTGCTCGAACGTTTCCTCCGCGTGCTCGGTGTGCCCGGCACCGCGCTCCCCGACGGCCTGGAGGAGCGGGCCGAGATGTACCGCGCTCTGCTCGCCGACCGCAGGATGCTGATCGTTCTCGACGACGCGGGCAACGAGAGCCAGGTCCTGCCGCTGTTGCCCGGCAATCCCGCCTCAGCCGTGATCATCACCAGCCGGAGCAGGTTCGCCGGCCTGGCCGGCGCGATCCACGTCGACGTGGACGTCTTCGACTCCAGCCAGTCGATAGACCTGCTGTCACGGATAGCCGGGGTCGAGCGGGTACAGTCCGAAGCGGAGTCCGCCGCTGCTCTGGCCGAGCTCTGCGGCCGGCTCCCCCTGGCACTGCGCATCGCCGGCGCCCGCCTCCTGGCGCGCCCTCACTGGAGCATCGAGCAGCTGGTGGACCGGCTCGAGGACGAGACCCACCGGCTGGACGAGCTCAGGCACGGCGATATGGGGATCAGGGCCAGCATCTCGCTGACCTACGACAGCGCGGGCAAGGATGCCCAGCGGCTCTTCCGCCGGCTGGCGATCCTGGACTCCCGGCTCTTCCCCGCCTGGATCAGCGCCGCCCTCCTCGACCTGCCCTTCAGCGACGCCCAGGACCTGCTGGACGACCTGGCCGACGCGCAGCTGGTCGAGACCACCGGGGTCGGGCGAGGCGTGCACACCCAGTATCGATTCCACGACCTCATCCGGGTGTTCGCCCGGGAACGCCTCGCCGCGGAAGAGCAGGCCGCCGAGCGCAGCGCGGCACTGGGCCGCGCACTCGGCGGCCTGCTCTTCCTCGCGGAGGCAGCCCGTCACCGGGAGTACGGCCCCGACATCCTGGTCCGCAGCGAGGCCCCCCTGTGGTCGATGCCCAAGAAGCTGGTGGACCAGCTGGTGGCGGCGCCGCTCTCCTGGTTCGAGCGCGAGCGGATGATCCTGGTGTCCAGCATCCGGCAGGCGGCACAGGCGGGCTTCGTCGAGCTCTGCTGGAGCCTTACGGTCAACGCCGTGGCATTCTTCGAGGCGCGGGTCTACCTCGACGACTGGCGCGAGACCCACGAGATCGCCTTGGCAGCCAGCCGGCAGGCCCGGGACAAGCGAGGCCAGGCCGCGGTGCTTCACTCAATGGGATCGCTGGCCATCACCGAGCAGCGGTTCGACGACGCACAGCGTGATTTCGAAGCGGCGGTCAACCTGTTCCGGGAGATCAACGATGATCGAGGGGTGGCCATGGCCATCCGCAACATCGGGTTCCTGGACCGGATGAACGGCCGCTTCGACGAGGCGGCCGCACGCTACCAGTGGGCACTGGAGATATTCCGCGACATCGGTGACCAGGTCGCCGCCGCCTACTCACTCCACAACCTGGCCCAGCTCCGGCTGGAGTTCGACGACCTCGACGGCGCCAAGCAACTGCTGTCGGAGGCGTTGCGGCTCAGCGGTAACGGGGGCAGCAGAAGGGTGAAGGCACAGGTCCTGCACCGGATGGGCCACACCCATCTCCAGGCGGACGAACCGGCTCTCGCGGCATGCGTGTTCGACGAGGCGCTGACCGTCGTCAGGGACCTCGGCGACCCCACGGGAGAGGCGTACGCGCTACACGGACTGGGCATCGCGCGGCTACGGCAGGGCATGCTGAAGGAGGCGGAGAGCGCGCTGCGCCACTCCCTGATGCTGGCCAACACGTCAAGCCAGCGGCTCGCGGAGGCACGGGTGCTGGTCGGACTGGGCGAGCTGGCTCTCGCGAACACCGACCCGGCACAGGCCGTGTCACACTTCCAGCAGGCCCTGTCCCTGTACGAGAGGATACGGGTCCCGCTCCACGAGGCCCGCACCCTCATCATGATCAACAACGCGCACCTGGCCGCCGGAAACAAGTCCGCGGCACGCGAAGCGCTGGTACAGGCGCTCGCCCTGACCGACAGCATGGATTCTCTGGCGGCCGACCGGATACGGGAGCAGCTCACCGAGGGGTTACGCCTCCCGGAGAGGTGAGATCCTCAGGGCGCTGCCCGGCGGCGAAAGTCAAACGTCCGTTGACGGGCACGGGGAAATGCGTAACGGACATCCGGGTAGAGAAGCGCCATGAATGACGAAGCCGATACGGCACCATGGGATGCCTCGACTCCGGTCACCATGGACATCCGGCTGTCGGTCAACCGGACCGGGTACCCGCTCACCGTGGACACGCGGGAGACGCTCCTTGACACCCTGCGCGAGCAGCTCGACCTCATCGGGGCGAAGAAGGGCTGCGACCACGGGCAGTGCGGGGCCTGCACGGTGCTGGTGGACGGACGACGGATGAAGTCCTGCCTGGCACTGACGGTGACCCTCGACGACCGGGAGATCACCACGGTCGAAGGGCTCGCCGACGGCACCATCCCGCATCCGCTGCAGACGGCGTTCATCGAACACGACGCCTTCCAGTGCGGCTACTGCACGCCGGGGCAGCTCTGCTCGGCGGTCGGAATGCTGGCCGAGGCCGCCGCGGGGTGGCCCAGCGTGGTCACCCCGGATGTGAGCACCTCACCGCGCCTCGACGACCACGAGATCCGGGAGCGGATGAGCGGCAACCTGTGCCGTTGCGGAGCCTACGTCAACATCGTCGCCGCCATCGGAGAGGTGGCACCGTGAAGCCCTTCACCTATCGGCGGGCAACGGACGCGCGGGCGGCGGTGGCCGCGCTTGACGAGCGGCCCAACGCCATGTACCTAGGCGGCGGCACGAACCTGGTGGACCTGATGCGGCTGGGCGTCGTCTCACCCGAGGCTCTGGTGGACGTCACCCGGGTCGCCTCCGACACGGTCGAGGACACCGCGGGCGGTGGCCTGCTGATCGGCGCGGGCGTGCGCAACAGCGACCTGGCGGCGCACCCGGCCGTGCGGCGGCGATACCCGATGCTCGCCGAGGCCGTACTGTCCGGTGCGTCCGGTCAGATCCGCAACATGGCCACGGTCGGCGGCAACCTGCTGCAGCGCACCCGCTGCCCCTACTTCCAGGATGTCACCAAGCCGTGCAACAAGCGGCGGCCCGGCTCGGGCTGCCCCGCCATCGAGGGCGACCACCGTAATCTGGCGGTCATCGGCCACTCCGCCGCCTGCGTGGCCACCCACCCCTCGGACATGGCCGTGGCGCTGGCCGCGCTCGGCACGGCCGTGCATGTGGAGGGGCGGCGGGGGACGCGTCAGGTGCGGATACCCGGGCTGCACCGGCTACCGGGTGACGAGCCGGACCGCGACACCGTGCTGGAGCCGGGCGATCTGATCACCGCGGTGGAGCTGCCCGCGCTGCCGTTCGCCACCCGGTCGCGGTACCGCAAGGTGCGAGACCGTGCCTCGTTCGCGTTCGCCGTGGTGTCGGTGGCGGCGGCGCTGGACGTGACCGACGGCGTGGTCCGGGACTGCCGGATCGCCTTCGGCGGGATCGCGCACGCGCCCTGGCGGGCGGAGCTCGCCGAGGAGGCGCTGCGCGGGGCTCCCGCCACCGCGGCGGAGTTCACCCGTGCGGCGGACGCCGAGCTCACCCGGGCGCGTCCGCTGCCGGAGAACGGCTTCAAGGTGCCGCTCGCCCGGAACGTGCTGGTCCGTACCCTCACCGATCTCGTGGAGACACCATGACCACCACGACCCCGCGGTCCGTCGGCTCGGCGATGAGCCGGGTCGAAGGCCTGGACAAGGTCACCGGCCGCGCCCGGTACGCCTCCGAGTACACCCCGCGGGATCTGGTCCACGCGGCACCGGTGCAGTCCACCGTCGCCCGCGGCGAGATCCGCGCCGTCGACATCGACGGCGCGCTCAAGTGTCCCGGCGTGATCGCCGCCATCTGGTACGGCAACGCCCCCAGGCTGGCCCCCACCGACGACCCCGAACTGGCCGTGCTCCAGTCCCCGCGGGTGGCCTACCGCGGCCAGTACGTCGCGGTCGTGATGGCCGAGACGCTCCAGGACGCCAGGGAGGCGGCCAGCCGGGTCAGGGTGGAGTACGCGGCTGAGCGGCACGACGTCGAACTGCGCGCCGATCATCCAGGACTGTACCGGCCGGACCAGGTCAATCCGGACCTCCCCGCCGATGTCGAGCAGGGCGATCCGGACGCCGCCCTCGCCTCCGCCCCGGTCGTGGTGGACGCCACCTACACCACGCCGGCCGAGCACAACAACCCGATGGAGCCGCACGCCACGGTCGCCGAATGGGACGCCGACGGGCTCACGCTCCACGACTCCAACCAGGGCGCGTCGGCGGTCCGCGACACGCTCGCACCGCTGTTCGGCCTGCCGCCCGCCCACGTCCAGGTGATATCCCCGCACGTGGGCGGCGGCTTCGGCGCCAAGGGCACGCCCTGGTCGCCCACCGTGCTCGCGGCGCTCGCCGCCAAACAGGCCGGGCGTCCGGTCAAGCTCACGGTGACCAGGCAGCAGATGTTCGCGGTGACGGGCTACCGCACCCCGACGATCCAGCGGGTACGGCTCGGCGCGGACGCCGGTGGGCGGCTGACCGCGATCGTGCACGAGGCGTTCGAGCAGAGCTCCACGGTCCGGGAGTTCGCCGAGCAGACCACCACGCCCACCCGGATGATGTACGCCGCACCTGCCCGGCGCACCACCCACCGGCTGGTCCGGCTCGACGTCCCCACGCCCTCCTGGATGCGCGCGCCCGGCGAGGCTCCGGGGATGTTCGCGCTGGAGTCGGCGATGGATGAGCTGGCGATCGCCTGCGGGCTCGACCCGATCGAGCTGCGGATCCGCAACGAGCCGGACACCGACCCGGAGAGCGGGCTGCCGTTCAGCTCCCGCAACCTGGTGGCCTGCCTGCGCGAAGGCGCCCGGCGGTTCGGCTGGGCCGACCGGGATCCCACGCCGGGAGTCCGGCGCCGGGGCCGGCTGCTGGCCGGGACCGGGGTGGCGGCGTCCACCTATCCGGTCTACCGGCGCCCCTCCCAGGCGAGCGTCCGGGCAGAGCCGGACGGCTGGTTCACCGTACGGATCGCCGCCGCCGACATCGGCACCGGCGCCCGGACGGTGCTGACCCAGATCGCCGCCGACGCGCTCCGTACCCCGGTGAGCCGGGTCCGGGTGGAGATCGGCGACAGCGCGCTGCCCACCGCCTCGCTGGCCGGCGGGTCGATGGGGACCGCCTCGTGGGGCACGGCCGTGGTGCGGGCCTGCGAGGCGCTGGTGGACGAGCTCGATCGGCGGGGCGGCGACCTGCCCGCCGAGGGTGTCGAGGCGAGCGCCGACACGACGGAGGAGATCAGCGGGCAGCAGCGGTTCGCGCGCCACGCCTTCGGCGCGCAGTTCGCCGAGGTGGGCGTGGACACCGACACCGGGGAGACGCGCGTGCTGCGGCTGCTCGGGGTGTTCGCCGCGGGCCGGATCATCAATCCGGCGACCGCGCGCTCGCAGTTCATCGGTGGGATGACGATGGGCCTGTCCATGGCCCTGCTGGAGGAGAGCGTCCTGGATCGCGAGTTCGGCGACTACCTCAACCACGACTTCGCCCAGTATCACATCGCCACCTGCGCGGACGTGCCCGACATCCAGGCGTTCTGGGTCGAGGAGGACGATCCGCACCTCAACCCGATGGGGTCCAAGGGCATCGGTGAGATCGGCATCGTCGGCACCGCCGCGGCGGTCGCCAACGCGGTGCACCACGCCACCGGCGTCCGTGTCCGCGACCTGCCGATCCGCCTCGACAGGCTGGTGGGACAGGACATGTTTCACGGGTCTTCGCCATAGCGGGAATCCGCCGCTCGGGCACTCCGGTGCCGGGGCGCCCCATGCTCCCGGCGCGAGGGGCACGTGGCGACCCCGGCAAGGAGGAGGCGCCGGCTACTGGGCCGCCACCAGCATGCCGTGCGGGTCCAACACGTATTTGCGCGCGGCGCCCTTGTCGAACTCCTCGTATCCCCGAGGTGCCTGGTCGAGCGGGATCGGGGTGGCGTTGACCGCCTTGGCGATCTGCACCCGGTCGTTCAGGATCGCCGTCATCAGCCGGCGGTTGTACCGCATGACGGGACACTGGCCGGTAGCGAAGGAGAGCGACTTGGCCCAGCCGAGGCCGAGCCGGATGGACAGGGACCCCTGCTTCGCCGCCTCGTCCGCGGCGCCCGGGTCACCGGTCACGTACAGCCCCGGAATGCCGAGCGCGCCGCCCGCCCGGGTGAGGTCCATGAGCGAGTTGAGCACGGTGGCGGGCTGTTCCGTACCCGCCTGGGCGCCGTGGCCGCGGGCTTCGAACCCGACGGCGTCGACGCCGCAGTCCACCTCGGGCACGCCGAGGATCTGCTCGATCTGGTCCTTTGGCTCGCCCTGGGAGACGTCGACGGTCTCGCAGCCGAAGCTACGGGCCTGGGCGAGACGGTCCTCGTTCAGGTCACCGACGATGACCACGGCGGCCCCGAGCAGGAACGCCGAGACGGCCGCGGCGAGCCCGACCGGGCCGGCGCCCGCGATGTAGACGGTCGACCCCGGCTTCACTCCGGCGGTGACGCAGCCGTGGAAACCGGTCGGGAAGATGTCCGCGAGCATGGCCAGGTCGAGGATCTTCTCCATCGCCTGGTCCTTGTCCGGAAATTTCAGCAGATTCCAGTCGGCGTAGGGAACGAGCACGTACTCGGCCTGCCCCCCGGGCCAGCCGCCCATGTCGACGTAGCCGTAGGCAGAGCCGGGCCGGTCGGGGTTGACGTTCTCGCAGATGCCGGTCTTCCCTTCCTTGCAGTTGCGGCAGCGGCCACAGGCGATGTTGAAGGGGACCGACACCAGGTCACCCACCTTGGTGAACTCCACGTCGGAGCCGACCTCGACGACCTCGCCGGTGATCTCGTGACCGAGGACGAGCCCGCGGGGCGCGGTGGTGCGGCCGCGGACCATGTGCTGGTCGCTGCCGCAGATGTTGGTCGCGATGGCCTTGACGATCGCACCGTGCCGGACCTTGCGCCCTACGTTGGCCGAATTGACCCCGGGGCCGTCCTTGAGCTCGAACTCGGGGTAGGCGATGGCCTGAACCTCCACGCTGCCCGGCCCCTGGTAGGTAACGCCCTTGTTGTCAGGCATGACGCATTCCTTCCTCGCCAAAAGCGCCGAAAGCATCGAGCGACGGTCTTTCCCCAGGTCAAAGTACGTACCCGACGCTTCAGGAAGTAATCGGACGGTCCTTTACCGGGCGTACGGCATACCCCTAACCGGGTGACGGTACCCGGCACCGGCGGTGGACCCCGTCGACCCGCTCGGTGAGCCCTCGGTGATCAAGGTGTTCCAGCAGCGGCACCGCGACTCTGCGGCTGGTGTCCAGGGCCTGCCGGGCCTGGCTGACCGTGAACGGCTGCGGCAGCCGGGCGAGCGACGCCGCGGCCCGGACATCCGCGCCGGGCAGCAGCACGATCCCGTCGGCCACGCGCAGCAGGGCCCCCGTCCGTACGGCCGCCGCCAGCTCCCGGGGCCCCAGCCCCAGCTCGGCCAGCCGCCCGGCCTCCGGCGCCCGGAAGGGATGGGCGGCCAGCTCCGCGCCGAGCCGTTCGAGTGCCCGGGCCACCGGCGCGGGCAGGGCCGGCGGTCCGCTCACGATCCGCCCGTCGGCGACGGCGAGCGGGCGCCGCACGAGCGCCGCGACCAGCCGCCGGTCGGGCAGACCGAGCTCGTGGCGGGCCGCCTCCGCCGGCATGCCCGGCTCCAGCGGATGCTCGGCGGCGTACCGCCGCACCACCTGGGGAAGACGCTCCTCCAGCCCCGACCAGTAGGCCGGATCGGCATACCAGTCACCGCACACCGGCTCTCCCTCCGGGACACACCCCATGGCCGACAGCTCGCCGGCGCGCAGCAGAGGGTGAGCGCGGAGCAGGGAGGTCGCGTCCGGCCGGGCCGCCGCGAGCCGGCCCGCACGTTCCCGCGCCGCGCCCCGGCGGCGCAGCTCCGGCGGACGCAGGTCGAGCACGCTCGCCCCGGCGAGCACCCGCACCTCGGCGCGGTCCCGGCCAGGATCACGGAGCAGCAGCACGTCGCCCAGGTGCAGCGGGAGCGGCCTGGCCAGGCGGAGCCGTACGATCCGCCCGCCGAGCGGCCGCACCTCGCACACCACCGCCGCCGACCCGATGTGCGCGGTCAGCCGCCGCGGCAGGCCGCTTTCGCCCGGGTCTCCCGGCACTCGCGCCCAGGCGGCCCCCTCCCGTCCCGGCACATCGGCTCCGGCCGTTCCGGCGGCTCCGGCCCCGTCAAACTGTCCGGCAGCGCCGGCGGCCGCCACCACCCCGGTGGCTCCGACCGGGGTGAGCCGCACGTCGACCAGGTCGGTGAAGGTCCACGCTCCCGGTGTGACCAGGGCCCGGCCGCGTTCGGGAACGCCCTGCCCCCGCAGGTTGACCGCCACCCGGGCCACGCCGGTCACCGAGGTCAGCGGCTCCTTCAGGCTCTCCAACCCTCGGACCCGGACCGGCCCGCCGGGAAGCGCCAGCTCGTCCCCGACCGCGACCGTCCCCTCGGGCAGCGTCCCGGTCACCACCGTGCCGCTGCCCCGCACGCTGAACGCCCGGTCGACCCAGAGCCGGACCGGTGCCTTCGGATCGGGCACGGGCAGTGCGGCCACCAGCCGGTCCAGCGCCTCCCGCAGCCCGTCGAGCCCCTGCCCCGTACGGCCGCTCACCGCCAGTGTCTCGACCTCGCCCAGGCCGATCGCGGCCATCCGGGCCCGCGCCCGCCCGATCGCCGGCGCGGGGTCGGCCAGGTCGGCCCGGGTCACCACGAGCAGGCCGTGCCGTACCCCGAGGGCCTCCAGCGCGACCAGGTGCTCCTCGGACTGCGGCATCCAGCCCTCGTCGGCCGCCACCACGAACATGACGGCGGGCGCGGAACCGACCCCGGCCAGCATCGTGCCGAGGAACCGCTCGTGTCCGGGCACGTCGACGAAGGCCAGCCGCTCCCCCGAGGGCAGCGTCGTCCAGGCGTACCCGAGCTCGATCGTCAGCCCCCGCCGCCGTTCCTCCGCCAGCCGGTCCGGCTCCATCCCGGTGAGCGCCCGTACCAGCGTGGACTTGCCGTGGTCGACGTGGCCCGCCGTCGCGACGACGTGCATCAGACGTCCGCCTCCAGAACCGCCCGCATCACCTCGTCGTCCCAAACCGCGGGAAGGGTCCGCAGGTCGAGCAGGAGCCGGCCGCCCTCCACCCGGCCGACGACCGCGGTCGCGCCGGTCCGCAGCGGTACGGTGAACCGCTCGGGCAGGCTCACCGCCACGCTGGGCAGCGTCACGCCGGGCGCTCCCCCACCGCCCACGGTCGCCTCGCTCGGTACGGCCCTCGCGTCGATGCCGGCCCCGGCCAGCTTGTCGGCGAGCAGCTCGGCGCGCTCGCCCAGCACCGCCGGATCGGCGTGCAGCGCCTCGTGAAGGGGCGTGGCGGGCCCGCGCAGGGTGGCCTCCAGCGCGGCCAGGGTCAGCTTGTCCACCCGCAGGGCGCGGGCGAGCGGGTGCCGCCTGCACCGTTCGACCAGATCGCGCCGGCCGAGCAGCAGTCCCGCCTGTGGCCCGCCGAGCAGCTTGTCACCGCTGGCGGTGACCAGGTCGGCCCCCGCCTTGAGCATGCCCGCCGCGTCGGGCTCCTCGGGCAGCAGCGGCTCGCGCGCCAGCAGGCCGGAACCGATGTCGACCACGACCGGCACACCGAGGCCGCAGAGCTCCGCGGCCTCGACCGAGCCGGTGAAGCCCTCGACCCGGAAATTCGACGGGTGCACCTTGAGCACGAACCCGGTCTCCGGCCCGACGGCCGCCGCGTAGTCCGCGTAGGAGGTGCGGTTGGTGGTGCCCACCTCGCGCAACCTCGCGCCGGTGGAGACCAGCAGGTCGGGGATGCGGAACCCGTCCCCGATCTCCACCAGCTCTCCCCGGCTGACCACAATCTCCCGTCCGGCGGCGAGCGCGGTGGCCACCAGCACGAGCGCGGCGGCGTTGTTGTTGACCACGTGCACGTCCTCGGCGGCGGGCACCGCCTGCGCGAGCGCCTCCAGCGCACCCCGGCCGCGCCGGGCACGGGCACCGGTGACCAGGTCGAACTCCACGTCGGCGGAGCCCGCGACGGCCGCCGTCGCGGCGATCGCCGCCGCTGACAAGGGCGCCCTGCCGAGATTGGTGTGGAGCAGCACGCCGGTCATGTTGATTACCGGTCGCATGCTCGTGGCGTACAGCGGAAGCGCCGCCACCGCCGCGTCCGCGACCTCCTCGGGTCCGATCTCCCCCTGCCGCGCCCGCCGCTGGGCCTGTGCCACGGCGTCCTTGACGATCGTCCGCCCCAGCTTCCCCGCCGTCGCGACCAGGCGCGGATCGGCGAGCACGAGGTCGGTGCGCGGAACACGCCTCCGTGAGTCCATAGGTAAGAAAATAGAGTGAAGACGGACGGAGATCGAACACGCCGGGCCGGGAACCTCGCACACCGCGGTACACCTGGCCGGTGTCCGCCACCGCGCGGCTCATGGGCGGCGGTGATGCGCCGGCCGGGGCAGGACACGGTCCCGGCTCCGTCCACCGTCCAGGTCAGGGAGCACTACCTGACAGCCGGCCGTCTTCCGCTCGGGCGGGGGGCGGCGGTCTCGGACCGGACGCGGGCCCGGTGCCAGCCGAGAGCGGCCGGCGCGCCGACCACCAACCCGGCCGCCCCCGCGACGGCGAGGGCACCCGGCACTCCCAGTCGGGTGGCGAGCATTCCGCCCACGATCATGCCCAGCCCCTGCGCGGCCACCAACGCCGCCGACGCGAGACCGAGTACCTGGCCACGCCGCTCGGTAGGGACGATCCGGACGAACTCCGCGTTCGCGGTGACCTGGTAGGCCCCCAGCATTCCGACCAGAGCCCACAGTGCCAGCGACGCGACGGGGCCCGGCAGGAGCGGCGATACCAGCAGCGGGAGGCTTGCGGCGAGCGCGAGAGGTCCAAGCAACCGCAACCGGGCAGGGGCGGGAACGGATCGGGTGAAGAGGAAGACACCCAGCACGTTACCCACCGGGAGGGCGGCCATGAGCAGACCCACCATCGCGGTGTCCTGGCGGAGTTCGTCGGCGTACGGGGCGGCCAGGACCTCCGGGACGACATGGAAGCCGGCGAGCATGGCGAGGGCCAGCAGGCTCCGCAGCCGGCGGTCGGCGACCAGCAGACGCACTCCGGTCATCGGCCCGTCCCGCCGTACCTGACCGCCGGTGTCGCGGGCTCGGGTGGCGGGCCGGAAGCGGATCCCCCGGGACACGACCAGCGCAGCCAGCGCGAAGGCCGCGGCGTTGATGGCGAGTGATCCGGTCGTTCCCACCGCGGCCACCAGCACGCCCCCGGCCGCGAATCCGGCCAGGGTGACGATCTGGGAGGTGAGGTGCTGTATCGCGATACCGGCCTGGTACGCCTCAGAAGGAAGAATGTCGGGGGTAAGAGCCATCTGGGCGGCCACCGTGGGTGATTCGAGCAGCTGCGAGGCGAAGAGCAGCGCGCACAGCACCGGCAGCGGGATCCCCGGAACGGCGACCAGTGCGATCAGCGCGGCCCGGGTCAGCCCGCAGACGACGATCAGCCGCCGGCGCGGATAGCGGTCGGCGAGACCGCCCAGCAACGGTCCACCGATCAACGCCGGAAGCAGGGTGAGGGCGTAGACGAGCGCGGTCACCGCCGCCGAACCGGTGCGCTCGTAGGCGAGCACCGCCAGAGCCACCCGCCCCAGTTGGGTACCGGTCCGCACGACCGCCATGGCCGCCCACAGCGCCCGGAACTCGGCCACGGCGAATGCCTGCCGGAAGGCCCCACCCTTGCCATCGGCGTCCACCGCCGCCTCCTCTCTGTCGTCGTACGCGGCGGCCGGCGGGGCCTCGGGGACTCACCGCCGGCCACCATGTGAAGGCCGGGTCCACGGCCGGTCATGACAGGCTCTCCTGCCTGTCCGCCCCCGTAGAGCGGCCGCTACCACCTCGCCCGATCACCCCCATTCGAAAGGACGCATGGTCACCTCCTTCTCGGTCGGTCAACACCGGCCGGCTCACTCCACCGGGGCCAGGCCGCCTCTCCCCGGTGAAAAAGCCCAGTACTCGTGCGCGTGACCCGGTGGATCATCGGTAGTTATTTCTGTCAGCATGGGTTGATACGCGAGCTATACGTGATCTACACGCCTTGACCTCGCTCCAGGTCCCCGCGGGCTCTCCGGATCTCGGCACGGACCCGGGCCGCATCCTCGGCATCGCCCAGCTGCTCGCGGACCTCCGCCAGCAGCTCCATGGCCTTGGTCCGCAGCGAGGGGATGGCCATCTCGGCGATCAACGGGAGGACATGCTCGATCCTCTCCGCGGCCTCTCCGACGTCTCCAACGCGCAGTCGCGCTCTGGCGATCTCCATGCTGACCTTGCAGAGCACCGGCAGGACTTCACAGCGGATGACGTGCTCGGTCGCCAGGGCGAGCTGAGCCCGGGCCTCCTTATGGTCGCCGGCATCGAGGGCCACCCGCGCCAGGCCAAGTCGGGCGTAGGCGCCTCCCGAAGAGTCGCCCGCCTGCTCCACCGCCTGGGCGACCGGCAGAAACGCCGCCCGGGCCTCGTCCAGCCGCCCCAGCCTCCAGTAGGCCTCCCCGAGCCAGACCAACACGGCCAGCCGCTGCCAGTCGCCCCGGCCCCTCATCGCCACGGCGAGAGCCTCCTCCAGGTACGGCAGAGCCTCCCCGAGTCGACACTCGTCCATATGGATCTGGCCGATGGAACGCAGGGCCAGGGCCTCTCCGGCGTGATCTCCCACCGCCTGGAAGGACTCACGCAGCCATCGATAGCGCCGCAGAGCGGCGGCGTACTCGCCTCGCAGGCGTTCCAGGTTTCCCAGGTTGCGCCCGACGTCGGCCAGCCCGTACTCGTCCCCGAGCTCGACGAAGATCCGCTCAGCCTCCTGGAGCATGGACCCGCCCTCCTCCACGGCCCCGGAGAATATGCGCAGCTCACCGGAGGCCGCCATCACGATCGCCTCGGCACGTCTGTCGCCCGACTCCTGAGCCGCCTGACGGGCGATCGAGAGCATCGCCCGGTATTCGCCCGTGTAGGACTGGACGTCGTAGAGCCAGGTCCCCATCAGGGCGATCCGCCAGCACTCGCCGGAAAGACCCAGGGCTGAGGTCTGCCGCAGGATGCCGGAAAGAGTGGCCCGCTCAGCCTCAAGCCAGGCCACCGCGTTGCTCGCGGCACAGGTCAGGCTCGCCTGGTCGACCTCGACGGTCAGCTCCTCGGCGAGGCGGGCCCAGTAGTCGCGACCCCGGTTGGCACCTCGCGCCTCGGCGGCCAGCCGGAGCAGGTGCCGGGCGGCCAACGCGACCGTGGACACCGCGTCGGTGGCGGTCTCGTCCCCGGCCATCCGCTCCCGGCAGTAGGCGCGCACGAGATCATGCAGGCTGTACCGGATCTGACCGGTGCGATCGACGCCGGCGACCTGCACCAGGTGGATGTCCGTCAGGCTCTCCAGCATCTCCTCGGCATCGGCCCGATCCTCACCGCTGACCGCGACGGCCAGCCACGGCGTGACCTGGGGAACGTCGAGAAAGGCCAGCCGCCGCAGCAGTCGCCGCTCCGGCTCGCTCAGGCCCCGGTAGCTCAGGTCGAGACTGGCCCGGACGGCGAGCCCGGAATAGGAGAGCTCGTCCAGGCGGCGGTGCTCGTCGGCAAGGCGCGCGGCCAGTTCACCGATACCGCGATGTGGCCGCGCGGCGAGACGCGCTCCCGCGATGCGCAGTGCGAGCGGCAGTCCGCCGCAGAGCCGTGCCACCTCGCGGGTTTCGGCGTCCTCGCGGGCGATACGGTCCGCTCCGGCGATCCGGCTCACCAGCGTGACCGACTCCTCGCTGTCGAACGGACGCAGGCCGATCAGCTCCTGGACGCCCAGGCCGGCAAGCCGTCTGCGGCTGGTCACCAGAACGGCGCAGGTGGCCGCCCCGGGCAGCAGAGGCCGTAACTGGTCCTCATCCGTCGCGTTGTCGAGCACCACGAGCGCGCACCGGTCGGCGAGCAGGGTCCGGTAGAGCGCGGAGCGCTCGGCACAGCTCTCCGGGATCGCCCTGCCGTCGACGCCCAGCGCGCGCAGGAAACCGGCGAGCACCTCGCCGGGGTCCGCCGGCTGGTTGTCCGCGCCACGCAGGTCGACGAAGAGCTGGCAGTCCGGGTAGTACTCGCGGACCCGGTGCCCGACATGCACGGCAAAGGCGGTCTTCCCGACGCCCGGTGGGCCGGCGATCACACAGAGCCGCGGCACGGCTCCCGGCACACCGGTCAGGGCCCGCACTGCGGCGGCCAGTTCCTGACCTCGCCCGGTGAAGTCGGCGGTGTCCGCCGGAAGCTGGGCGGGGGCATCGGCCGGAGACACCCCGCGGGTGGCCGCCACGGCACGCGGCGCCGGGAGGTCCAGGGACGGATCGGCCCGCAGGATGGCCTGCTCCAGCTCGACCACCGCGTGGCCGGGGTCCAGACCGTGCTCCTCGACGAGTCTGCGGCGCAGCTCACGGGCGAGATCGAGGGCGTCGATCCGGCGCCCGCTCCGGTAGAGCGCCAGCATGAGCTGTGCGCGCAGCCGCTCTCGCAGCGGGTGGCCGCTCACCAGCCCCTGGAACTCGCTGATCACCGTACTGTGCCGTCCCAGGGCCAGTTCGGCGTCGATCAGTCTTTCGACACAGGCGAGTCGCTTCTCCTCGAGATGGGCCCGGACCGACTCGACATATGCCCCCGAGGCGTCACTCAACGCGGGGCCGTTCCAGAGTCCGAGACCTTGGCGGAGCGACTGGACGGCCTGCTCGGGATCCTGCTGCGACCGGGCCTGCCTCTCACAGGCCTCGAACAGGGCAAGGTCCAGCTCCTCGGTATCTGCCCGCAGCGTGTAGCCGCCCCGGACCGATCTCACCTCCTCGATGCCGAGGGCCCGCAGCTCGCTGCGGATCGCGTGGATCCCCGAGTAGATCTGGGAGCGGGCCGAGGACGGGGGCGCACCGTCCCAGAGGGCGTCGATCAGCGCCTCCAACGTGACGACCCGACCGGCGTTGAGTAGCAGGAAGCCGAGCAGCCCCCGCCGCTGGGACCGGCCCAGAGCGCTTGACCTGCCGTTCCGCTGCGCCCTGACCGGACCGAGAATGGTGAATGGCACGGCGTTTCCCTCCGCCCCGGAACCCCGACAGCCGACGGCACCACAGGTGCCACATTGATCACCATCTTGGCGGAACAACACCCGTGGCGAGCAGGGGCGTCGGGACCGGACCAAGGTATCGATCGGAGCGGTCGCCGGCCTGAGAACGTCCCCTTCAGGGAGAAGCCGGGGCCTCCTCAGTGCTCCGGGTTGAGCGAGGACCCGATGAAGAGGGCGGTGAGCAGCACGAAGAGGTAGGCCTGCAGGAACTGGATGAACATCTCGAATCCGGTCATCACGATGGCCATGACCACGCCGAGCACGCCGATCGGGACGCCCAGCAGGGTGGGCCGCTCAAACAGGAACCAGAAACCCACCGCGCTGAAGAACGCCAGGATCAGGTGCCCGGCGAACATGTTGGCGGCCAGCCGGAGCATGTGGGTGAACAGGGAGGTCACGAAGTTCTGCAGCAGCTCCAGTGGGATCAGCAGGATGTATGCGAGCTTGGGCAGGCCTCGGGGGATGAGGTTGCCGACATAACCCTTTGCTCCCTGGGCGCGGATGCCTACGTAGATCTTGATGACATAAACCGAGAGGGCGATCACCGCCGGGAAGGCCAGGAAGGAGGAGACAGGGAGCTGGACGAGCGGGATCACGCCCATCAGGTTCCAGATCCAGGACAGGAAAAAGATGCTGAGCAGCAGCCCCATCCAGCGATCGGCGTCCTTACCGAGAAAGGGCCTGGCCGCCTGGTCGCGGACGAAAACGTAGCCCATCTCCGCGACGTTCTGCAGACCACGCGGCACCAGCTTGGGCTTGGCGAACGCGGCCCACATCAGGGCGCAGATCAGAATGGCTCCCACCACGGCCATCACGATCGGTTTGGTCAGCCAGTACGGCGCGCCCGGCCAGAGCGGGGGAAAGTGGAACAGGTCAAGGCCCGGTGCCTGGAACTCGTCGGATGCCTTCACACGGCGGCTCCTTCGGGAGGGAGACTACCTTGTGAAAGATTTCACACAATCCCCGACCGGACCATTCCCCCGCAGGTCAATATCATGATCATGAGGGTTATGAGGACAACGCCGTTGCGTTTGGCATCGTGGACGGGCTGCAAGTCCGCGCTCGAAAACGTGATCCGGGGGCGTACACGCCCCCAGCTGTCTCGATCATCCGCGTGATGACAGACTTCTCCTGCAACGGGACCCCTGTGCTTGATCGACTTTCTTCGCCGATCGTTGATCTACAGGTGTCCCGTTGCCTCGTTCAACCTCTCTTGGCCGACGGCTTCCCAGCTAAACGCAACAGCATCGTCTTCTAGACCAACACTGACCGTCACCCTAGAAACTGCCGTGCGCCACGCAGTTTGGTCCGAAGCCGCCGCTGCGTCATGGCGCATTCCAAGCGCACATCTATCGGGCCGGGCAAGTCGGTGTCCGCTCGCCGCCCAGAAGACAAGAGTCCAACATCGAGACCGTCGCGTTGGGCGATGAGCAGCCCGAGCTCGTATCGGCTCACGGCATCGGCTCCTGCGACGTGGTGGATACCGCAATACTCGGACGCGGCAAGTTCCAGGAGTGCCGCAGCAAGATCAACAACGTGGACGGGGCACCGCACATCGTCCGTGAACAGCGCTCCACTCGACCTGCGGGTGGTCAGTGAATGCACCAGGGCCTCGTGCGAGGAATCCCCGTCACCGATGATGAGCGATGTCCGGGCTATAACCGCAGTGGGCAAGATCGCGTTCACTGCCGTCTCGGCGGCTGCCTTCGCCGCACCGTACGGCGTGATCGGGTCCGGGACACATGTCTCGTCATAGCGAATGGCGGCACCAGAGAAAACCGCATCGCTCGACACATGAACCAGATGTCCGCCTACCAGGGAGGCGGCGAGAGCCATGTTCGCGGCACCAACCGCCGTAGTCGTCCAATCGGTCTGACGGAACGCGGCATTGACGACCAGCTCCGGGCGCAATGCGCTGATCAACACGCAAACATCCTCTTGTCGGCGCAGATCGAGCGGCAACCACTTGACGCCTGCAGTCTCGCCTGGGCGGGTCAGATAGGTCGCGGCAACTTCATACCCTCCCGCCAGGCATTGGCGAGCGAGCTCGCTGCCGAGAAAGCCAGTGCCACCGACGATGAGGGTTTTCATAGCCGGTCACCATAGTTGATCTATCTCCATGAGACGGCGACCGGTTTCCGTCCGAGATATGGTGCTCATACTCGTCGACATTTTGAAGCCAGTTGATCGTCAACTGGTGCCCGAACCGACACGCAGATGGTGCTGCTTCACGCTGGCAGAGCCATGCGCGCGGCTCTGCCGGAGCAAGGCATCCCGACGCTGAACTCCGACGTCATGGTGATGCGCAACGGCTACCCCACGCTGGCTCTTCCCGAGGGGCTTCTCGTGTAGTGCGACCCTGAGGATTTCCGCTGGCCCGCCGCGGCGGGCGACTGGATCAACCATCCGATCTCCGACCCGGACGGCGCCGCCCGACTCCTGGCCGACTACCTCGCCCAGGATGCGGTGCTGCGGCTGCGCCGCGACTATCCGCCGCGTCTTCAACGCCCGGCCGCCTCGTCGCTCAGGTCACACGGTGGCAAGGGCCGGTGGTCCTACCTCACCTTCTCCATGTGGAAAGACCACCGTGGTTGACCGGCCCCCACCCAGGCTGGGCGGCCCTCGCTTCACCCCACGGACGCGAGGGCCGCACCCACCCTTCTCCAACGGAGACTTCATGGAGCAGCGAGCAGCCGAGGCCGGCGACTGGTGGATCCGGCTGCTGCTGGGCAGCGCCCGTTAGACGGCCCGGCGTTACCCAGGCCGGTGACCCCGCCCCGCCATGGCGGATTCTAGGGATCGTCGCAACACAGCGATCGTGTTGCGACGATCTTAGGGTTCGTGGGTGAGTGCCTGGACGAGTTGGTCAACAGTGGGCGCACCAGCAAGGCCATCTGGTGTCGTGTAGACGCGGCAGGTCAGTCCGTAGGTCCTGGCCGCGGAAGGGAAGGGGTCGTGTCCGTCGATGCGGATCGTAGGTGACCCCGGGAAGCGGAGGGCCTGGGCTTCCTCATCCGTCTCGACCGCGTAGAGGTTGACCACCAGATCGGAGCGGTCCGCGACCGTGAGGGCTTTGCTGAGACGTTCCTGCGCGAGTTGCCAGTTCGGGCAGCCAGCGAAATAGAGTAGTTCGATGTCCACAGGCTCATGATGCCTCGGACTCAAGGGCAGCTTCGAGCCGGCGAGACAGGCGCTGGGTCGGGGTGTCCCAGCCCAGCGTCTTGCGTGGGCGGCTGTTGAGTTCGGCGGCGAGCGTCTCAGCCCGCTGCCGGGTGGTGGCGTGCTGTTGGCCGGTGAGCGACGTTCTGTTGGCGCTCCAAGGTGTCAGGTGGTGCGGTACTCCACCCATGCCCGGCCAGCAGTAGCAGCGTGGGCCCGTGAGGCACGGATGCGCTCAGGGCCGTTGCGGGCGACGAACTCACGGAACAGCGACCACACGGCCGCCAGACCGGTCACCGCAGCCTCGGGTGCGGTCTTCCACGCGGGCACCTGCTCGGCGCGCGCCTCAGCCTGCTCGGGGGTGTGACCGGCCAGGATCAGCCGGGGAATGAGCAGGGCGGTCTCGACCCACGCTGCACCGTGACAGGCGAGACCCCAGTCGATGAGCCGCACCCCGGCCGGGGTTGTGAGGAGGTTGCCCTCGTGGAAGTCGGCGTGCAGCAGGGTGTCGCCGGCGAGCGAGCCTTGTCCCGCAGGCCGCGATCGAACCGGGTCTGGACCGCGACCTGTCGTGGATTCTCGCCGCCGGTGGCCGCGTCGCGTACCACCACGGTTTCACCGGCACCAGCCTCTACCTGGCCCCAGACGCCGGCCGCTACCTGGTGATCTGCACCAACGCCGTCTACTACGGCAATGCCCGCACCCGGATCGCACCGCTGCGGACTCTTGCGCTCAAAACGATCTCCGCTTCACCGGCCAGCGTCCAGGCCCGCGCGCGGGCGGACGCATGCGCCTGGCGGATCGCCCGCGGCTTGTGCCACCGTCCCAGAGCTGCGGAAAGTGCCTGGTCGAGCCCGGTCGCCCGGAGCGTTTCCCACAGCAGAAGCGCGCCGGCCTGGCTGACGATTCAGCCGGTGCGGCGGGAGCGGGCCAGAGCCAGCCCGCCGATGACCGCGCCGGCCAGCCCCAGCAGCGCGGCCACCAAGGACCAGAGACGCCCGGCGGTCAAGGTGTAAGCACTGGTGGCGGCCGGCTGGACCAAGGCGTACGCGGCCGCCGGTGTGGCAAGCCCGAAACCTCCGAGCAGGGGGGCTGCGGCGGCGGCAAGCAGGCGACGGACGGACATGGGGTGCTCCTTCTCTACGACCGGACGTCGCCTGATCATGTCCGCCGGACCCACCGCCGGTCGTCCAGCGGGCGCAGGCAATTCGTGCTGCCGCCGATGCCGCAGCCGGCTACCGCGGACGCCGCAGGAGCCGCGAAGGTACCGCGTGTGCGGTAGCCGGCCGATCATCCGCGCGCAGGAGTCGCCCGCGCAGACATCCGGCTAAGGTGCGCACATGAGTACAGGACGGTTCGGTGTCCGGGCCGGTGTCGGAGACTGGGCGATCGCCGTCTGCGTGGCGGCGACGCTGCTGGTCACCGGGCTGTCCGGGCAGCACTCCGCCACGGACCTCGACCTGCTCGGCTACGCGCTACTGACAGCTGGCGGCCTGGCGCTGGCCGCGCGCCGCCGCGCGCCGGTTCCCGTCCTGGCCGTCACCGGGCTGTGCGCGGTGGGTTACCAGGCGGCGGGGTTCGACGTGCCTGCCGTCGCGTACCTGTTCGCGGTGTACGCCGCCGTGCGGGCGGGACACCGCATCATCACGGCGGCGGCGAGCGTGACCCTGCTGGCCGCTCTCCCTCTCGCGGCCCTGGCCTCGGGCCTGCACGACACGGGCGAGGCATTCGCGCAGGCCCGAGGCGCCCTCGAGGTGGCCTGGCTGGTCGCTGCCGGTGCCGCGGGGGAAGCGCTGCGGCAGGCCGAGCGGCGGGCGGACGAGGCCGAGCGCACCCGGGAGGAGACCGCGCGGCGCCGCGCCGACGAGGAACGGCTGCACATCGCGCGGGAGCTGCACGATTCGCTCACCCACCAGATCTCGGTCATCAAGGTGCAGGCCGAAGTCGCCGTCCACGTGGCCCGCAAGCGCGGCGAGCAGGTGCCGGAGGCTCTGCTGGCGATCCAGGAGGCCGGCCGGGAGGCGACCCGGGAGCTGCGAGCGACCCTGGAGGCGCTGCGCGACGACGACGCGCCCCCGCCACATGGCCTCGACCACGTACCGGAACTGGTGAAACGGGCCCGTACGAGCGGACTGGACACGACGCTGACGATCGAAGGACAGCGATGCGACGTGCCGGCCGCGGTGGACCGGACCGCCTATCGCATCGTTCAGGAGTCGCTCACCAACGTCGCCCGCCACGCCGCCGCCACCACGGCCTCAGTCCGGATCGACTACCGTCCGGACGCCCTCGCCATACGCGTCGACGACGACGGCAAGGCCGCGCCGGGCGCCGCCCCGATGCCCGGCATCGGACTGCTCGGGATGCACGAACGCGTCACCGCCCTCGGCGGCCACCTGCGCGCCGAACCCCGCGACGAGGGCGGCTTCACCGTCCAGGCCGAGCTTCCCATGGAGCGAACGCCATGATCCGTGTCCTGCTGGTCGACGACCAGCCGCTCATTCGCAGTGGATTCCGCGCGCTCCTCGACCTCGAAGACGACATCGAGGTGGTGGCCGAGGCCGCCGACGGCAAGGAGGGCCTGGCTCTCGCCAAGCAGCACCTGCCCGACATCGTGCTCATCGACATCCAGATGCCGATCGTCGACGGCATCGAGGCGACCCGGCGCATCGCCGCGGACCCGGCCCTGGACCGGGTGCACGTCGTCATCCTGACCAACTACGGCCTCGACGAGTACGTCTTCAACGCGCTGCGCGCCGGCGCCGCCGGATTCCTCGTCAAGGACATCCTGCCGGAAGACCTCCTCCACGCCGTCCGTGTCGCCGCACGCGGTGACGCCCTGCTCGCACCGTCGATCACTCGCAAGCTGATCAACCGCTACGTCACCCAGCCGCTCCACCCGGGCGCCGACACGGTGCTGAAAGAGCTGACCAACCGCGAACGCGAAGCCGTCGTCCTGGTCGCACATGGCCTGTCCAACGACCAGATCGCCGACCGCATGGTGATCAGCCCGCTGACCGCGAAGACCCACATCAACCGGGCCATGGTCAAACTCCATGCCCGTGACCGCGCCCACCTCGTGGTCCTCGCCTACGAATCCGGCCTGGTAGCCCCCCGAAACCGCTGATATCGACAACTCCGTTGGACGCGCTGTGTGAGAGCTCCGTCTTGTCCGAGCCGACCATCCGCTTGCCGACCTGGCCCGCCGCGGCGCAGATGTCAGCGGATCCGGACGGGCACTCTGGATGGTCGGCCGACTGGAGGAAGGGTCAGACTCTGACCTCTTCCTCGACCCTGGCATGTGAAGCCGAGGTCGCCTTCGGTGCCCGGCGTCCGGGCATCCACCAGTTGGCCTTGCCGCACAGTTCCATCACCGCGGGGACGAGGATCATTCGGACGAGGGTGGCGTCGATGAGCACGGCGACGGCCATGCCCAGACCTCCCTGCTTGACCGCGAGGTCGGGGCCGAGCAGGGAGGTGGTGAACACGGCGACCATGATGGCGGCCGCGGCCGTGATGACCTTGGCGGTCCGCGCCAACCCGAGGGTGACAGCCCTCCGGGTGTCGCCGGTGCGCTCGTACTCCTCACGGACCCGCGAGATCAAGAAGACCTCGTAGTCCATCGACAGGCCGAACAGGACCGGCATCATCATCATTGGCACCCAGGTCGTGACCGGCATGGCGGTGGGGAATCCAAGGGCCGGGCCGAACCATCCCCACTGCACGATCGCGACCAGCACGCCGTAGGCGGCGCCGATGGACAGCAGGTTCATCACGGCGGCCTGCAGCGCGATCGTGACCGACCGGACCATGGCGACCAGCAGCACCAGGGACATCGCGATGACGACCGCGATCATCAGGGGCAGGCGCGAGCCGGCCTCGTCGGCGAAGTCGATCGTGCCGGCGTTCGGGCCACCGACGTAGACCTCTTGGCCGCCAGGTACCTTGGGCAGCATCTCGTCGCGGAGCTCGTGCACCAGGTCCGTGGTCGCCTCATCCTGATACCCGGTCTTGGGGAAGGCCATGAAGATGGCGGCCTGCCCGTCCTTGCTGACCTGGGGCGGCGTTGCGTAAGCGACGCCCTCGGTCTTCCTGACCACTTTGATGACGTTGCTCAGATCGGCGCCCTTGGAACCGACCTCGGTGGCGAAGATCAGCGGTGCGCTGTAGCCGGGGCCGAAGCCCTCGGAGAGGATCTCGTATGAGATGTAGCTGCTCCTGTCGTGAGGCTGGACACTGGCGTCGGGCTGACTCAGCCGCATCGACAGCGTGGGGGCGCCCATCACCAGCAGAACCCCACCGGCCAGGATCGCTGCGATCAGCGGCTTGCGCTGCACCACACCGGCCCAGCGCTCGGCGAGGGTACGGCGCTCCCGGTCCGGGACACCATCGGCCTCCTGCCGGCGGGAGATACGACGGGGCAGACGCAGCGAGTTGATCTTGTAGCCGGTGAAGCCCAGGAACGCCGGCAGCAAGGTCACCGCGGCGATCATCGTCACCAACACGGTCACCGACGTGGCGACGGCCACGCCGGTCATCAGCCGCTGTCCCATGACGACCAGGCCCAGCAACGCGATCACCACGGTCGTACCGGCGAACAGCACCGCGTGACCCGCGGTTGCGATGGCCTTGACCGTGGCAGCCTCCGGCTCGTCACCGTCCTGCAGGCCGTCCTTGTAGCGGGTCACAATGAACAGTGCGTAGTCGATGCCGACACCGAGCCCGACCATCGCGGCGAAGACCAAAGTGAAATCCGGCGCGGGGACCACATGCCCCACCAACTTGACCAGGGCCATGCCACCGAGGATCGCCAGCAGCGCAGTCACGATCGGCAGGCCCATCGCCACCAGTGACCCAAAGGCAATGAACAAGATCACCGCTGCCGCCAGGACGCCCACGCTCTCGGCCGAACCCTGCGGGGGCGTCTCGGCCTTTTCCGCCTTATTCCCACCCAGCCCGAACGTCACGCCGTCACCGGAAGCGTCCCTGACCGTGTCCACCAGCGGCTTGACCTCAGTCTTCTCCACATCCTTGTCGGTCAACGGGATCGTCGTACGGGCAATACGACGATCCTTCGTCACCAGATTCTCGTCCTGATACGGCGAGATCACCGGCCCGGTAATGGGTGAGGCCGCCAGATCGGCGACAACCTTCTCGATCTTCTTCCGGGCGGCGGGGTCGTCGATCCCCTTCTCCGCCTTGATCGCAAGAGTCAGCGTGTCCCCCTGCTGTTCGGGGAAGTGCTTCTCGATCAGAGCCTGCGCCTTGGCCGACCCGGAGTCCCCACCGGTGAAGTCGTTGTCGGGGGCAGCACCGAAGCCGAAGCCGGCGAACGCCACGGCCATCACACCGACAATCCAGGTCAGCAGGACCAGGCGACGGCGCCGGAAACAGAACCGGCCTAGCCTCGCCAGAGCTCCATCCGTATGGGTTGGCATCATCTCTCCTCGAGTCGTTGAGCGTTGCGCTCAATACTCGTGATCAGGCTCTCCCGCGTAGTCGTGCAGCAGAAGGCACTACGCCGATCCCGTTACCGCGGATGGTGTACTCCTTCCGGAGTATGGAGCGCGGTCGGATGAAACGAGGGGCAAGGTCCTGATGATCACGTGGTTGTCAATGCCGTGTGATCGCCTGGAGCCGTGCCCGGATGCCGTCTCTCCTGATCGATGACCTCGCCCGCCAGTGCGCCGATGCCAGGCTGCCGGACGAGATCGAACCTGGGGAACTACTGCCGGCGTTCCCGACACTGCTGGACTGCCTGGCCCCAGTCGACGACCATCGCGATCCGCGCGGCATCCGGCACTCGCTGGCGGTGATGCCGGCGATCTCGCTGTTCGCGGTGTTGTGCGGAACCCGGTCACCGCGCGGCATCATGCGATGGGCCCGCGCCCAGGAGCAGCCGATCCTGGCCGCCCTGGGTGTCCCCGGCGGGGACTGGGAACATCTGCCGGCCGGCACCATGCTCGGGCGGGTCCTACGCGGCGCGGACGCCGACCAGGTCGACGACGCCCTGACCGGTTTCACCGAAGCGCTCATCCATGACCTAGTGACCGAGGACCCGGGAGGCGGCTGCTTAGGCGTCGACGCCTTCGAGGCGGCCGACGACGCGGGCAAGTAGGCCGCGGATCTCGATCTGCCCGGCCTTCAGGCCGGCGATGTCGTCGCGCATGACCGCGGTGTTCTTCTCGATGTTGCCGACGGAGCGTTCGAGGAGACCGAGGCGGTCTTTGATCTCAGTGATGTCGGTTTCGACGGTGTCGATGCGCTCTTCGAGGTACGGCACGCCGTTCAGCATAAGCGCACGTCTGGCCTGGCAGTGGTGCGAATCGTGGAATCGCGGGCGAGGTCGGCGGGCAGCGGGGCGGGGTGTCTCCCCTTCTGTTCCCATCAGAGCGGCCTTGATGGTGCTCATTGAGGCCGACTCTCGATGTTTTCCCTGGTCAACCTGGTGGCGGAGGCGGACGGGAATCGAACCCGCCAGGCCGAGAACCTCGGCCTCGTCGGTTTTGAAGACCGCGGGGGCCACCAGGCGCCCACACGCCTCCGCGCGAGAACCTACCAGTACCCGGGCAAAGCCCCGGCATCCCCTCCAGGAGGCCAGGTGGGACGGTCATTGAGGGAAACAACCAGCCCAAACACCTCTCATTGAGCGCTCTACCCACGGCTACGCGTCAACTCGTTTGACGTTCACCATTACGGGTCGGTTGACGTGGTCAGCAAAGAGAGCCCACGCCCGCTCCCGGGACACGATGTGCCTCTGCACGACCGAAGTCACCGTTCCAATGGACAGACCCGAGCCTTACGGATACCACCGGCCGCTGGACTCACAACCCACCAATAAGCGCAAGTATACGGCGAGTGACTTTTATCACCCCAGGGTTAGGTTTATTTTATTTGTTACTTATACGGATCTTGTGATCCATGATGGTTGATGTGTAATTTCTGATCGTTTGTTGAATGACGTGCTCTGAACCGCAGAATCCGGTTCTTCTGGGGACTCATGCGGGGCGGGGAACGCGAAGGCGTTTGCCGTCGCACTGACTGGCTCGGAGGGTGACGGCGTATGCGCCGCAGTTTGCCGTGGGCCCGTTCCGCACATCGGAAGACCTGGATGACAGTGGCATTGACTACGGCGCTGACGCCGGGCATGTTGTTGTTCCAGGCGATTCCGGTCACTGCTTCAGTACGAGCGGTCACTCTAGTCCAAGGCGCCCCTGACTCACCAAAGCAACTGGCTGGCTCAACCGTCGGCTTGCCATCTCTGGTCTCGACTGATGCGACCAGGACCGACCGCACATCGGCTAAGCGCGATCCGAAACCTTCTAAAGGCACACTTCCCTTGGAAAGCAGTAAGGAAATACGCCCATACGATCTGTGGATTAACATTAATTACCTGTTCGACAGCTTCGTGTTTTACACAGACCCTCAGTTCAGGATGTGAGAAAGCATGTCAATGAAAGTCTTGGCTCAAGGCTTTGGTGTCGCGCTTTCAGCAATGCTTGCGATCTCGGGTTGCGCACCGGGCTCCGGCGAGAAAATCGTCTCAGTAGCCGAACACTCAACTTTGGGCAAAGATGTCCCAATTGACGCACTTCTTGTGGCGAGCGAAATCCTTCCTCGATCGCTGGTGGAAAAGCTCTCACTTGGGGCTCAAAATCCAGATACCACCGATATTGAAACCCTGAGCTCAATGGATGCCGAGGAATATCGCCTCCGATCCTGGCTAGATGGTGACGGCACGCGACCGATCGCTCAGATCGTGCTAAGTTTCTCGAGTCCTGCCCAGGCGGAGGCCGATTATCAAAGAATGCCGAACGGCAGAAATTTTCATATTGTGGACGGCCTGCATTCGATCTCCATGGACATCCGAGAGCTCGGGTTGAAGGCGGACTCGGCAAATGTCTTCTGCGTGGGATTTGAAATTTCAAATAGTAATGTAAATGACTGCGCTCAGTGGGGATTCAGGGCGCGCTACGGACGTTACGTGGTTGATGTCATCTTGCGAAAGGGCGCCGGACTCGACGGCTACATGAGAATTGGTAAGGATTTGTTTTTCGAGCTGGTAGCCGCAGTCGACCAGAATGTCAACAGGAAGATGAACGGCTGATTCATGGCGAGCGGAGCATAGAGTATAAGACGTCAATTCCTGAAAGCTTTCATGGATCCCGGAAAAGCCGACCACTTGATCTCCCTCAGTAGCCTATCGGCGCTGTAGCGCAGGCTCCGGGATGCAGGATGCCTTTGATATTGGCTTTGCTGTTCCTAATTCTCAGTGCATTTATCGATAATTTTTCCGTTAAGCGCGCAAGAGTCTATTTTGATGCCGAAGCTGAACCCAGGGCCCCGGCGAGGACTCTGTTGGTTAACTTGCTATGCGGGTCGCGCAGAAGGTCGTAAGAAGGCGGCTCATCCTGACCGTCGAGATGGCTTGGCTCTGGTCAGGGTGGTGCCGGGACCGAGGTGGGTCCCTCTGCTTCGAGGCGCCGGCGCTGGGGGGCCACGGTGTACTTCGGGTCGGCCGCCGAGGCCCTGCCCGCCTCCAGTGCCCCGAAACGGAGACAGAGCGAGCCCGCGGTGAGGGCGAGGCCGGACAGCGCGGTGAGGGCGCGGCTGCGCCCGGCGACTGCGGCGAGCAGGCCGCCGCCCGCGGTCAGGATCCGGGCCGTGCGCATCAGGCGGCCCGCCCTGCCCCGGTGGTACGGCTCGCCGACCAGGCCGAGGCGGCGTTCCAGCACGATGCCGGCGGCCGTCTCCACGGCGGCTCCCAGCGCGGCGACGGCGCGGGCCGGGCCTGCCTGCGCGCGGGGCGTGGCCAGCATGCCTGCCGCGCCCGCGCTGGCCAGCGCGCTTCCGGCGAACATGAACGGCAGCTCCCGGTAGGCGTCATGCCAGGCGGGTACGGCGGTGTCGGCGAGGAGGACCGCGGTGTAGGTCGCCATCAGCGGGCCGGTGGTCAGACCGGCGGCCAGGATCGCCGTGTCACCCGCGCGGCGCAGGGCGGCGGCGGCCGCGGGGGGCAGGGCTGGCCGGGGGGCGAGGAGCGCGGAGGCGGCGGCTGCCGCGGCCAGTGTGCTGTGGGCGGCCAGGGTCCAGGAGCCCATGCTCATCGGCGAGGTGGGTTTGAACACGCGCAGCATGTTGAGGAACCGCTCCGGCCGGCCGAGTTCGGCGACCAGGAAGGCCGCTCCGGCGGTGGCTCCGAGGGCCGCGGTGACCCTCGCGGTGAGCGCGAGCCGATCGTGTCCGGAGAGCCCGGCCATGGCGCCCATCACCGACGCCGCTCCGGACAGGCCGCCCAGGTAGAGGTAGACCGGCATGTGGGGCTCGTGCCAGACCGGAGCCTTGATCACCGGCTGCCCGTAGTAGGACCGGAACTCGGCCTCCGGCACCATCGGCTGTTCCCGCCTCATCAACCTCTCCTCAGGAAGGACACGGCGACGGCGCCGACGAGGGAGAGCGCCGCCCCGCCGGCCCAGCGCCACATGGCGGGCAGGTCGCGGGTGGTGACCACCGGGTCGGGGGGCAGGCCGTACACCTCGGGGTCGGCCAGCAGCAGGAAGAACGCCCCGTTGCCGCCCACGCCGTCGTCGGGGCTCGCGCCGTACAGCCGGGCCTCCGGCCTGCCCTCGGCGCGCAGCCGTTCCACCCGTTCCCCGGCGCGGGCGCGGAGCTCGTCCAGGGGGCCGAACTGGATGGAGTCGGTCGGGCAGGCCTTGGCGCAGGCCGGTTCCAGGCCGCCGAGCTGCCGGTCGTAGCACATGGTGCACTTGAACGCCCGGCCGTCGCGCTCCCTGCGGTCGATCACCCCGTAGGGGCAGGCGGGCACGCAGTAGCCGCAGCCGTTGCAGACGTCGGCCTGGACCACCACGGTGTCGAACTCGGTGCGGAACAGCGCCCCGGTCGGGCAGACGTCCAGGCACGCAGCGTGCGTGCAGTGCTTGCACACGTCCGACGACATCAGCCAGCCGTCGATGCCCCCGGATTCTCCGTCGGCGTCCGGCCGGCCCGGCTGTTCGATGAAGGCGACGTGGCGCCAGGTGCTCGCCCCCAGGCTCCCGGTGTTGTCGTAGGAGGTGGCCCGGAAGACGAAGCCGTCGTCGGGGATGTCGTTCCACTCCTTGCAGGCGACCTCGCACGCCTTGCACCCGATGCAGACGCTGGTGTCGGTGAAGAACCCCATCCGTTCAGCCACGGCGGTACTCCTCCACCAGGTCGAGCAGGGCCTTCCCCCTGGGACGCCTGCCGGGCCGCACGTCGCAGGTCATGGCCTTGCTCTCCTGGATGTAGACGTTCGGGTCGAGCACGATGGGGAGCAGGTCGTTGGTGACGTCGCCGGTGACGAGGCCGCCGCTGCCCCAGCCCCAGTGGTACGGCAGGCCGACCTGGTGGATCGGCCTGCCCTCGATGCGCAGCGGGCGGACGCGTGCGGTCACCAGGACGCGGGCCTCGATCGCGGTGCGGCTCGTCACGATCGTCGCCCAGTCCCCGTTGACCAGCCCGGCCTCGGCGGCGAGTTCCGGGGAGACCTCGCAGAACAGTTCGGGCTGCAGTTCGGCGAGGTAGGCCAGCGGGCGGCTCATGGCACCCGCGGTGTGGTGCTCGGTGAGGCGGTAGGTGGTGAGCACGTAGGGGAAGCGTGGCGACTCCGGCGGGTTGTAGGGGGTCTCGGGGCTCCGGTAGATCTTGCGTGCGGGGTTGGCCTGCTGGCCGTACAGCGTGTTGCGCACCGGCGACTCGTGCGGCTCGTAGTGCGTCGGCAACGGCCCATCGGCCAGGCCCGCCGGGGCGTACAGCCAGCCCTTGCCGTCGGCCTGCATGATGAACGGGTCGGTCCCGGCCAGCGCGTCCTCGGCCAGGGCGCCCTCGGGCGGCACGTAGTCCGGTGGCTTGTCCCTCTCGAAGTCCGGTACGTCGTCCCCGGTCCACTCGCCCTTCCCCGCGTCCCACCAGATGTAGGCCTTGCGTTCGCTCCACGGGCGGCCCTCGGGGTCGGCGGAGGCGCGGTTGTAGAGGAGGCGCCGGTTGGCCGGCCACGCCCAGCCCCATTCGAGCGCGACCCGGTTCTGCTCGCGTCCCGGCCTGCGCCGGGCGGCCTGGTTGACCTCGTCGGCGTAGACGCCGCAGTAGATCCAGCAGCCGCACCGGGTGGAGCCGTCGGGCTTGAGCTCGGTGTAGGCCGACAGCGCCCGCCCGTCGGGGCCGGTGCCGTTGATCTCGCGCAGCACGGCCTCCGCCGAGGGCTCGGCGTGCTCGCCCTCCTCGCGGTAGTCCCAGGTCAGCTCGCGCACCGGCCGGTCGATCTCGTCGCCGGACATCCGCTGCCTGATCCGCTTGCCGAGGTGGTAGTAGAACGACAGGTCGCTGCGGCAGTCGCCCGGCGGGTCGAGTGCCTTCTGGCGCCACTGCAGCAGCCGCTGGGTGTTGGTGAAGGTGCCCTCCTTCTCCACGTGGCTGGCGGCGGGCAGGAAGAACACCTCGGTGGCGATCTCCTCGGTGCGCATCTCCCCGGTCTCCAGTTCGGGGCCGTCCTTCCAGAACGTGGCGGTCTCCACCAGGGTCAGGTCGCGCACCACCAGCCAGTCGAGGTTGGCCAGCCCGAGGCGCTGAGCCTTGCCGCCGGAGGAGCCGACCGCCGGGTTCTCCCCCACCACGAAGTAGCCCTTCACGGTGCCGTCGATCTGTCCCATCACGGTCGTGTAGTGCCCGTGGTCGCCGGTGATGCGCGGCAGGTAGTCGAAGCAGAAGTCGTTCTCCTCGGTGGCCGCCTCCCCCCACCACGTCTTGAGCAGGCTCACCATGTAGGAGCGCTTGCGGCCCCAGAAGCCGGTGTCGGCTCCCGCCTTGGCCAGGTAGTCCTCCAGCCCCTCGTGCCGGTGGGCGTGCGGCATCGGCAGGTATCCCGGCAGGGTGTTGAACAGGGTCGGGATGTCGGTGGAGCCCTGGATGCTGGCGTGGCCGCGCAGCGCCAGGATGCCGCCGCCGGGGCGGCCCACGTTGCCGAGCAGCAGCTGCAGGATCGCGGCCGTGCGGATGTACTGCACGCCCACGGAGTGCTGGGTCCAGCCGACCGCGTACGCCCAGGCGGTGGTGCGCTCCCTGCCGGAGTTGGCGGTGATCGCGTCGGCGAGCTCAGCGAAGTCCTCCCGGGAGATCCCGCACAGCTCGGCCACCGTGTCCGGGGTGTAGCGGGCGAAGTGCCGCCTGAGGATCTGGTAGACGCAGCGCGGGTGGGTCAGTGTCGGGTCGGTGGGCGGTCTGGGGTGCGTCGCGGCGCCGCCCGCGCCGTACTGGTCGGAACCCGCGGCTTCGGCGTGGTGCTCGCCGCCTTCCAGCTGCTCGCCGCGGAGCCCGGCGGCGGCCTCCTCGGGCGCGCCCTCGTAGGCCCAGCTGGACGGGTCGTACGTGCGTGTCTCCGGGTCGAAACCGGAGAACAGCCCGTCCAGGTCCTCGGTGTCCTGGAAGCGCGCGGAGACGATCGTCGAGGCGTTGGTGTAGGCGAGCACGTACTCACGGAAGTCCAGCCCGTGGGTGAGGACGTGGTTGATCAGCGCGCCGAGCAGGACGATGTCACTCCCGGCGCGGATCGGGATGTGCTTGTCGGCGAACGCGCTGGTCCGGGTGTAGCGCGGGTCGACGTGGAAGATCTTCGCCCCCCGCGCCTTCGCCTCCGCCACCCACTGGAACCCCACCGGATGGCACTCGGCCATGTTGGAGCCCTGGATGACGATGCAGTCGGACTCGGCCAGGTCCTGCTGGAAGTCCGTGGCGCCGCCGCGCCCGAAGCTGGTCCCCAGACCGGGGACGGTGGAGGAGTGTCAAATACGGGCCTGGTTCTCCACCTGTACCGCGCCGAGGGCGGTGTACAGCTTCTTCATCAGGTAGTTCTCTTCGTTGTCGAGCGTCGCCCCGCCCAGGCCGGCGATGCCCATGGTGCGCCGTACGATCTTGCCGTCGTCCTCCTGCTGCCAGGTCTCCCGCCGGGTGCGCACGACCCGGTCGGCGATCATGTCCATCGCGGTCTCGAGGTCCAGCGGCTCCCACTCGGTGCCGTGGGGGCGCCGGTAGAGCACCCGTGTCTGCCGGCCGGGATGGGTGACGAGCTGCTTGCTCGCCGATCCCTTGGGACAGAGCCGTCCGCGTGAGATCGGCGAGTCGGGGTCACCTTCGATCTGGGTGACGCGGCCGTCCTTGACGTAGACGAGCTGGCCGCACCCGACCGCGCAGTAGGGGCAGATCGATTTGGCGACCGTGTCCGCCTCCTCGGTGCGGGGCCGCAGCGCGTCGGTCCGTGCCGACCGCGCGGCGTCGCTCCGGCCGTCCTCTCCCCCGAGCTGCCGGATCACCGGCCAGCGGGAGATCCATCCCCCGAGTGCCATGGTGGGTGTCCTGCCCGCCATCTGCCCCGGCTACCTCCTTGTCCAGGGCAAAATATCGGTCCGCGACCCCTCCGGATGACTTACTTCACGACCTGATCTAACATGGCCCGAGACGCGGGGGAAGGAAGAACATGGTCAGGCCCGAACGCAGGACAGTGCGCGATCTCCGACGTGAGAACCGGGCGGTGCTGTTGCGGACGCTTTACTTCGAGGGCCCGACCAGCCGCCACGAACTCAGCGGGCTGACCGGCCTGAGCGCCGCCTCGGTCAGCAACGTGACCGGCGACCTCATCGCCGACGACATCATTGTCGAGGCGGGTCTGGTGGAGTCCGACGGCGGTCGCCCCCGGGTGCTACTGCGGGTGAACCCGGAGTTCGGCTACGCGATCGGGGTGGATGTCGGCGAGACTCACGTGCGCGTCGAGCTGTTCGACCTGGACATGAACGAGCGGGCCAAGGCCGAGTATCCCCTCCGCCCGGACCGGCACGACGTCGACCTGGTCGTGCGGCACATCCTTTCCGGCATCGAAGCCGTGCTGGCCGCAAGCGGGGTCGACCCCGCCCAGGTGCTCGGCGTGGGCGTCGGCGTCCCCGGCATCGTCGAAAGCGGGCCGGAGGCGCTCATCCACGCCCAGACCTTCGGCTGGGACGCGGTCCCGCTGGGCACGCTCCTGCGGGCGGGTACCTCACTCCCGCTGTACGTCGACAACGGCGCCAAGACGATGGGGCAGGCCGAGCTGTGGTTCGGCGCCGGGCGCGGGACACGGCACACTATCGTCGCGCTGATCGGTTCGGGGGCCGGGGCCAGCATCATCACCGACGGGATCACCTACCGCGGCGCCAACAGCAGCGCCGGCGAGTGGGGGCATACGAAGATCGCGGTAGGGGGGCGGGCCTGCCGGTGTGGCGGCCGCGGCTGCCTGGAGGCCTACATCGGAGCCGAGAGCATCCTGGAACGTGCCGGGCTGTCCACCGAGATCTCCAACGAGCAGGCGGCCCTGGCCGAGCTGGTCAGGGCCGGAGGTCCCGTCATCGAGGAGACGGCCGACTACCTCGGGGCGGGCCTGGCCAACCTGATCAACCTGTTCAACCCCGAGCGGATCGTCATCGGCGGCTGGGCCGGGCTCCTGCTGGGCCAGTACCACCTGACGAGGATCAAGAGGTCCGCCTCCGACAACTCCCTCACCCAGCCGTACGAGACGGCCTCCATCGTGCTGGGCCGTCTCGGGCCCGACGCGGTCGCCCTGGGCGCCGCCACCCTCGTCGTGGAGGATTTCCTGCTCGCCAAGACCGTCTCGTCCGACCGGCGGACGGCCGCGGTCTGACCCCCGGCATCCCCCGCCGAGCGGACCGCGCGGCTCACCCGCCCCGGGCATCCCCCGCCGGGCGGACCGCGCGATTCACCCGCCCGAGCATCCCTCGCCGAGCGGACCGCACGGCTCACCCGCGCCCCGGCCGGCCGGAATAATCCCCGCTCAGCCGGGGTTGCCGCCGTCATGGCTGAAGACAACATCCGCGGTGTGGCACGCGGCGCCTCCGAGGTCCCTCTGTCGATCCTCGAACTGGCCACGGTCGGTTCGGGCGTGACCGTCACCGAGACCCTGCGGGCGAGCACCGAGCTGGCGCGGCGGGCGGAGCGGCTGGGCTACCACCGGATCTGGGTCGCCGAACACCACGGGATGCCATCCGTGGCCAGCTCCTCGCCCGCCGTGCTGATCGCGCATCTGGCCGCGGCGACCACGACCATCCGGCTGGGGTCCGGCGGTGTGATGCTGCCCAACCACGCTCCGCTGATCGTCGCCGAGCAGTTCGGCACCCTGCACGCGCTGCATCCGGGCCGGATCGATCTCGGGCTCGGCCGGGCACCGGGCACCGACCCCGCCACAGCCCGCGCGCTACGCCGCCACGGCCTGGACGCCGACGACTTCCCCGAGCAGCTCGCCGAGCTGACCGCCTTCCTGGACGATGCCTTCCCCGCGGGCCATCCGCTGGAGAAGGTCGTCGCCATTCCCCGGTCCCCCGAGACGGGCCGGCCGCCGATCTGGTTGCTCGGCTCCAGCGGCTTCAGCGCCCAGCTCGCCGGCCTGCTCGGCCTGCCGTTCGCGTTCGCCCACCACTTCAGCGCGGCCAACACCGTCCCCGCCCTGGACCTCTACCGGTCGTCCTTCCAGCCGTCGGCCGTGCTCGACCGGCCGTACGCGATGATCGGCGTCTCCGCCGTCGCCGCGGAGACCTCGGAACAGGCGCTCCGCCTGGCCCGTTCGGGCGGGCTGTCCATGCTGCGCCTGCGCCGTGGGGCCCCGCAGCCCACCCCCACGCCCGAGGAGGCCGAGACCTACGCCTACAGCCCGGTGGAGCAGGACTTCCTCGACGACTACCTGTCCAAGGTCGTGTACGGGGACACCGTGCGGGTACGGGCGGGCCTGGAGGAGCTGCGCAAGCGCACCGAGGCCGACGAGCTGATGATCACCACGATGGTTCACAGTCCTCTGGACAGGATCCGCTCCTACGAGCTGATCGCCCAGGCCTACGAGATGCCGCAGAGCGCCTGACGGGGCGCGGGCCGCCGCGTCATGGATGCTCCTGCGGCGGCGGTGCCGATGGCGGCACGGGCGGCGGCGCGGGCCGGGGATCGCCGCGCTCGGCGCGCTCCTCGGCGGTTCCGGGGGACGCTTGATCCCCGGCCGGACCGGCCAGGTCGATCAGCTGCCGGACGGCGGGGCTGTCAAGGAATGCGGTGAACGCCCCGGTCAGCCCCTCTCCCAGCGGGCGGAACGCCTCGGTCACGACGTCCGCCACGGTATGCGCCCGGGTGCCGAGAAGGGAGCCGATCTCGTGCAGGAAATCGTCGGGGCCCCACGGCAGGGGCGGCGCCGGTAACGCGAGCCGCCGCTTCGGTGGAGTTTTTTCTGGTGGTGCCCAGCGCATGGAGTCTTCGCTCATGGCGAGCCACTCGTCGACGACTCCGTCGATGGCGTCGAGCACGTGATCGGGATCGCTTGGCATAGCGGTTCCCCCGGTGGCTGAGATTCCTTAAGACGACGGTACCTCGCCACGCTCCGGGGGGAACGGGCGCCTGCCGTACGACGGCCTGGTCCCCTCACCGGCGGTCATCGAGATGGCTGTCGCCAGGGGGCTCATCGCCCTCGGGCCGGCCGAGCACGGACACCTGCGCCGTGACGAGGGGATCGCCCGGACCGCCGGACTGTACGGCGGGTAACCGCATCGGCGCAGGTGAAACAGGGTAGGCACCCTTCACCGGATCCGGCAGAGGGGCGGGACGATCCGCTGCCGGCGCGCGGAGAGGATGCGGCATGGCCATATTCCGGCCGGGATCGGGAGTGCTGCGCCGCAAACCCATCGACTATGTCGAGGGGCCGGAGTGCGGCGGGGGCGAGCAGCTCACCCGCGTGCTGGGGCTGTGGCAGCTCACCGCTATCGGGGTGGGCGGCATCATCGGCGCGGGCATCTTCACGCTCGCGGGCACGGTCGCCAACGGCACGGCGGGACCCGCCGTCGTGGTGTCCTTCCTGATCGCCGGGATCGCGAGCGCGGCGGCGGCACTGTCCTACGCGGAGTTCGCCGGGCTCATCCCGGAGGCGGGGTCGGCGTACACGTACGGCTACGTGGTCCTCGGCGAGCTGCCGGGCTGGTTCATCGGCTGGGACCTGCTGCTGGAGTACACCGCGATCGTCGCGGTCGTCGCCATCGGCATCTCGGGTTACTTCTCCTTCCTGCTCGGCGACCTGGGCGTGCGGTTGCCCGCGTGGATGCTGGGGGCGCCCGGGACGGGTGCGGGGCACCGGGTGGACCTGTTCGCCGCCCTCCTGTGCCTGCTGATCGCCTACCTGCTGAACCTCGGCATGAGAAACGCGGCCCGGTTCGAGACGGCCGTCGTCGGGCTGAAGGTCGCCGTGGTGCTGCTGGTCATCGTCGTCGGCTTCCTCCACGTCGACACCGCCAACTACACCCCGTTCTTCCCCTACGGGGTCGGCGGCGCCATGACGGGGGCGGCCACGGTCTTCTTCGCCGTCTTCGGCTACGACGCCATGAGCACGGCGGCGGAGGAGTCCAGGGAGTCCCGGCGCCACATGCCGAAGGCGATCGTGTACTCACTCGCCATCTCGATGGCCCTCTACGTGCTGGCCTGCCTGGTGTTGACCGGCATGCAGAACTACAGGGAGATCAACAGGGAGAGCGGCTTCTCCACGGCGTTCCAGTCGGTGGGTCTGAGCCGCCTGGCGGACGTGATCGCGGTCGGGGCGATCGTCGGCATCCTGACCGTGATGTTCACCTTCATGCTCGGCGTGAGCCGCGTCTGGTTCTCGATGAGCCGCGACGGACTCCTGCCCAGGTGGTTCGCCAAGACGCACCCGACGCGGCACGTACCGACGCGCGTGACGTGGATCGTCGGCATCGCCTCCGCCGTCATCGCCGGGTTCCTCCCCATCAGGGAGGCTGCGGAGCTGACCAACATCGGCATCCTGCTCGCCTTCGCGGTCGTGTGCACCGCGGTGATCGTGCTCCGCTACCGGCAGCCCGACCTGCCGCGGAGCTTCCGCTGCCCGGGAATGCCGGCGGTGCCGGCGATCGGCGGCCTCTTCTCACTCTGGCTGGTCACCTTCCTGCACTGGCAGACCTGGGTGCGCTTCGTGGTGTGGTTCCTGGTCGGACTGGCCGTGTACATCGGATATTCCTACCGGCACTCCGAGCTGGCCAGGGCGCAGGAGGCGGGGAGCCGTCGATAGAGTAAGGTTTGCCTGCCCTATCTTAGGCAAGCCTTTCCAATGACCTCTGGAGTGAAGGTGTTCGCCAGCTATCTCATCGGCCTGCGCGAAGGACTGGAGGCCACGCTCGTGGTCTCCGTCCTTGTCGCGTTCCTGGTCAAGAGCGACCGCAGGGATCGCCTCCCCCTCGTGTGGGCGGGGGTCATCGCCGCGGCGGTGCTCTCCATCGGGTTCGGCGCGCTGCTCACCTTCACCGCGGCCCACCTCGGGCACCGGCAGCAGGAGCTGTTCGACGCGGTCACCTCGCTGCTCGCCACCGTCTTCGTCACCTGGATGATCTTCTGGATGCGCCGGGCCGCCCGCTCGCTCTCGGGCGAGCTGCGCACGAAGCTCAACGACGCGCTCCAGCTCGGCGCGGTCGCCGTGGTCGTCATGGCGTTCCTGGCCGTGGCCCGTGAGGGCCTGGAGACCGCGCTGCTGTTCTTCGCCTCCGTACAGGGCGCGACCACGGACGCCACCCCGCTGATCGGCATCAGCCTGGGCATCCTCACCGCGATCGTGATCGGCGCGGGCATCTACCGGAGCGCATTGAAGATCAACCTCACCACGTTCTTCACCTGGACGGGGCTGCTGCTGATCCTGGTCGCCGCCGGCATCTTCAAGTACGGCGTGCACGACCTGCAGGAGGCCAACATCCTGCCGGGCCTTTCCACCCAGGCGTTCGACATCAGCGGCATCCTTCCGGCCGACTCCTGGTGGGGGGCGCTGATCTCCGGCATGTTCAACATCACCCCGCAGCCGACCGTGCCGGACGCCATCGCCTGGGTCCTCTACGCGGCGCCCACGTTGATCTTCTTCCTCCGCCCGCAGTCCAAGCGACCTGCATCCGCCGTCACGACCCCCGTCTGAAACAGGAGAACCATGCGCACGCCCATCGCTCTCGCCGCCGCCGGGTTGGCTCTGGCCACACTGTCCGCCTGCTCGGACGAGCCCCAGTCGGGCAGCGCGAGCTACTCTCCCGCCCAGGACGGCAAGATCACCGTTGCCGCGACCGATACCGAGTGCAAGGTCGCGGCCGGCGAGGTGAGCGCCGGCACCTCCACCTTCACCATCACCAACGCCGGTTCCAAGGTCACCGAGTTCTACATCTACGCGCCGGGCGACCGGGTGATGGGCGAGGTGGAGAACATCGTGCCCGGCCTGACCCGTGAGGTCATCGTCGAGCTTCCGGCCGGCACCTACGAGGCCGCGTGCAAGCCCGGCATGGTCGGCAACGGCATCCGCACCCCGCTGCGGGTCAGCGGTGACCACAAGCCGCTGGCCGACGACGCCAAGCTGTCGGAGGCCGTCGCGGGCTACAAGCGCTACATCACGTCGCAGGGCGCCACGCTGCTGGTCAAGACCCAGGAGTTCGTCGACGCCGTCAAGGCCGGTGACATCGACAGGGCCAAGGCCCTCTACCCGGTCGCGCGCACCTACTGGGAACGCATCGAGCCTGTCGCGGAGATCTTCGGCGACCTCGACCCGGCCATCGACGCCCGCGAGGCCGACCTTGAGGACGGCCAGGAGTGGACCGGCTACCACCGGATCGAGAAGGACCTGTGGATCAAGAAGGACGTCTCCAAGGACGGTCCGATCGCCGACAGGCTCATGACCGACGTCACCACCATCGTGGAAAAGGCCAACGCCGCGCAGCTGTCCCCCGTCCAGCTGGCCAACGGCGCCAAGGCGCTGCTCGACGAGGTGGCCACCGGGAAGATCACCGGTGAGGAGGAGATCTGGTCGCACACCGATCTGTGGGACTTCGACGCCAACCTGGATGGTGCCAAGGCGGCCGTCCAGGCCCTGCGCCCGGTGCTGGAGGAGCGCTCGCCCGACCTGGTCAGGGCGCTTGACGGGAAGTTCGCCGCCGCCGAGGCCGCACTGCAGGCGCACCGTAAGGGTGACGGCTGGAAGCTGCACAACGAGCTGTCCAAGTCCGAGCTGAGGGGGCTGTCGGACGCGATCAACGCGCTGGCCGAGCCGATCAGCAAGATCGCCGCTGTCATCGCGACATGAGCGGGGCGGCGGGCACCACCCCGCCGACCCCGGCACCGTCGGTAAGCTGGCACTCAGGGTGACGGACAAGGACGGCCACCCGGTCGCCGACCTGCGGCTCTGTCTGGGCGCTTACGGACACCCGGTCACGCTGCGCACCGGAGACCTGGCCTCCCTGCACGCGCACCCCGGCGGAGAACCGGGCGACGGCAGGACCCGGAGATCACCTTTCGGACCGGTGAGGCCGCGACACCCGAGCCCTGGGCAGGCCCGTCCGGTCCGGATCCGGCTGGCACGGCGGGCACTCCCGCTGACGCCGGGCATGACGCGAGAAAGGAGAGGTGATGTCCCCCGTCACCGAGGACAGGTCGCCAACCGGCGCGGTCGAACTCTCGATCGGCGGCATGACCTGCGCGTCGTGCGCCAACCGGATCGAACGCAAACTCAACAGGCTCGACGGCGTCACCGCGACCGTGAACTACGCCACCGAGAAGGCCACGGTCACCTTCGGTACGGGGATCGACCCCCAGGCGTTGATCGCCGAGGTGGAGAAGGCCGGCTACACCGCCGAACTACCCGCCCCGCCCCGGGCCGACGCCACTCCGCCGCCGGAGCCGTCCGATGAGCTGCGGTCGCTGCGGGAGCGGCTGGTCACCGCCGTGGCGCTGGCCGTACCGGTGATCGCGATGGCGATGATCCCGGCGCTGCAGTTCACCAACTGGCAGTGGCTGTCGCTGACCCTGGCCGCCCCGGTCGTGGTCTACGGAGGCTGGCCGTTCCACCGGGCCGCCTGGACCAACCTGCGCCACGGCGCGGCCACGATGGACACCCTGGTCTCGCTCGGCACGCTCGCCGCGTTCGGCTGGTCGCTGTGGGCGCTGTTCTTCGGTACGGCGGGCACACCGGGGATGACCCACCCGTTCGCCCTCACCATCGAGCGCACCGACGGCTCGGGCAACATCTACCTGGAGGCCGCCGCCGGGGTGACCGCGTTCATCCTGGCGGGGCGCTACTTCGAGGCCCGCGCCAAGCGCCGCGCCGGCGCGGCCCTGCGCGCGCTGCTGGATCTTGGCGCCAAGGACGTCGCCGTGCTGCGCGATGGGGTGGAGGTCCGTATCCCGTTGGAGCGGCTGGCGGTCGGGGACAGGTTCGTGGTGCGGCCGGGAGAGAAGATCGCCACCGACGGGGTGGTCGAGGAGGGCTCCTCGGCGGTCGACGCCTCGATGCTGACCGGCGAGTCGGTGCCGGTGGAGGTACGGCCCGGCGACACGGTGACCGGCGCGACGGTCAACGCCGGCGGCCGGCTGGTCGTCCGCGCCACAAGGGTCGGCTCCGACACCCAGCTGGCGCAGATGGCCAGGCTGGTGGAGGAGGCCCAGACCGGCAAGGCGCGGGTGCAGCGGCTGGCCGACCGGATCTCCGGGATCTTCGTGCCGATCGTGATCGCGCTGGCCGTCGGGACTCTCGGCTTCTGGCTCGGCACCGGCGGGGGCGCGGGGGCGGCCTTCACCGCGGCGGTCGCGGTGCTGATCATCGCCTGCCCCTGCGCGCTGGGCCTGGCCACCCCGACCGCGCTGCTGGTCGGCACCGGCCGGGGCGCCCAGCTCGGCATCCTGATCAAGGGCCCCGAGGTCCTGGAATCCACCAGAAAGATCGACACCGTCGTGCTCGACAAGACCGGCACGGTCACCGAGGGGAAGATGACCCTCACCGAGGTGCACCTCGCCGATGGCCAGGACGAGACGGAGGTGCTGCGCCTGGCCGGCGCCCTGGAGCACGCCTCCGAGCACCCCATCGCCCAGGCCGTCGCCCGCGGCGCCACCGAGCGGGTGGGCGAGCTGCCCACCCCCGAGGACTTCGCCAACGTCGAAGGCCTCGGCGTGCAGGGCGTCGTCGACGGGCACGCCGTGCTCGTCGGGCGGCCCCGGCTGCTGGCCGGCTGGTCGCAGCACCTGCCCGCCGGCCTGGAGCGGGCGCTGGCCGAGGCGCAGGCGGCCGGCCGTACGGCCGTCGCGGTCGGCTGGGACGGCCACGCCCGCGCGGTCCTCGTGGTGGCCGACACCGTCAAGCCGACCTCGGCCGAGGCGATCCGGCGGCTGCGCGCTCTGGGGCTGACCCCGGTGCTGCTCACCGGCGACCACGAGGCCGCGGCCAGGTCCGTGGCGGCCGAGGTGGGCATCGACGAGGTCATCGCCGAGGTACTGCCCGCCGACAAGGTCGACGTGGTCAAGCGGCTGCAGGCGGAAGGCCGGTCGGTGGCCATGGTCGGCGACGGCGTCAACGACGCCGCGGCCCTCGCCCAGGCCGACCTGGGCCTGGCCATGGGCACCGGCACCGACGCGGCCATCGAAGCCTCCGACCTCACGCTCGTCCGCGGCGACCTGCGGGTGGCCGCCGACGCGATCCGCCTGGCCCGCCGTACCCTGGCCACGATCAAGGGCAACCTGTTCTGGGCCTTCGCCTACAACGTGGCCGCTCTGCCGCTGGCGGCGCTCGGCCTGCTCAACCCGATGATCGCCGGAGCGGCCATGGCGTTCTCCTCGGTCTTCGTGGTCACCAACAGCCTGCGACTACGCGCCTTCGAGTAAGACCGGCCAGCAGCGGCAGCGCTCACTCCCACAGCAGGAGAGACCTTCACTCCACGAGGAAACCGTGTCCGGTCGTCCGCCGGCCGAACGGAGCCCGGACGTGGGATATCACGGAGTCACACAGGCCAGTCGCCGGACAATATTACGACCTGTACATGATGATTGACATCATCTCATGACATGTCATGTATTGGGCAGTTGATTTCCGCAAATCCAGGGAAATCGCTGAAGCATTTACCAAGAACCCGATCCACACCAACGGCGGGCTCGCTCCGCACACGATCCATGCCGATCACGGCACGGCGATGGCGTTCAAACCGGTCACTAACCCGTGGTCTGACCTGGGGATTATCAAGTCACACTCCAGACCGGAGGTGAGCGACGATAATCCGCACAGCAGGACACGGTTCAAGACAGTGAAACACTGCCCGGTCCTCCATGATGAATTCGGCACGCCGAAGACGCCCGGCCGTTCTGCGTCAAGTTCTTCGAATACAAAACCTGCAAACACCATAATTCGAGCATCGGGCTTCATGTGCCGTCACCATGCATACCGATATGGCGCAGGCGATTCAGGATAGACGATCGAGAAGTTCTGGTCCGTGAACCCGCAGCGGTCCACCCGGAGGCCGGCGCCGCCCAGGCTCTCTGCCGGCCCGCCCCGCCGGTTGACTCCGGACTGTGACGACACCGTCACCCCTGGCATTCCGCGCGCGTTCGCGAAGACCCTTGGCGGAGAGGGTTGACATGCATACATTCATACCCAAGACTACCTGAAACTTTGCAATCAACGGCCGATCGGCGGATATCCAAAAGCACTCCCGAAAGAACGCACGGGGGAAAAGGGCGCGTTTCTGGTTCCAGTTCGTCCGCAGTTAGAAAGGGTTCCCCCATGTCTTCAAGAGGTTCGCAGCCGCCCATGGCCTGGAGCACCAAGAAACGCGTTATGACGCTTGCGTTGAGCGTCGGACTACTGGGAGGTCTCAGTATTCCGGCAGCCGCGACCAGCTTCGCCGAGTCGGTCAACACCGAAGCGGTCCTCCAGCTGGTGGCCGAGCAGACAGCAGGTCTGCCCAGCGGCCGGACCACCTACCGGACGATCACGGACTACAACAACGAGATGCTCGCGTTGAGCAGACAGCACCCCGATCTCGTCAAGCACATCACGCTGCCGCACAAGACCCGTCAGGGCCGTGAGGTGTACGGCATCGAGGTGACCCGCGATGTCAACGCCGCCGACGGCAAGCCCGTCCTGTTCATGATGGGCATCCACCACGGGAACGAATGGCCCTCCGGTGAGCACACGCTGGAGTTCGCCTACGACCTGGTCAACAATGCCGGGAAGGACCCGAAGATCACGCGTCTGCTCGATCAGGCACGGGTCATCTTCGTCCCGGTCGTCAACGTGGACGGGTTCATGATCAACCGGCGCACCAGCTGCGGCCTCTCGCCGACGTGCGCCAGCAGTGCCGGGATCGACATCAACCGCAACTACCCCTTCGGCTGGGGGAGCAACGCGGGTTCCAACGCGACGACCCGCGGCCCGGGGCCGGGTTCCGAGCCCGAAGTGCAGAACGTCATGGACCTGACCACGGCCAACCAGGTCACCGTCCTGATCACGAACCACACCTCCGGCCACACCCTCCTCCGTCCGCCGCTGGAGAAGCGCGCGGGCGACACCCCGGACGAGGCCGTCTACGCCGCCCTGACCGACGCGATGGCGGCCAAGAACGGCTATACGGGCATGAAGTCGGGCTTCGACTACGAGACGACCGGCGAGACCCCGGACTGGTCGTACTACGCCACCCGCGGCCTCGGGTTCACCTTCGAGATCATGAAGACCCAGTCGACCAACAACACCTACCCCGAGGTGATCGAGGACTACCTCGGCACCGGTCGCTACGAGGGCAAGTCGAACCGCGAAGCGTTCATGGTGGCCCTGGAGTACGCGGCAGACCCGGCGGCGCACTCCGTGATCACGGGCAAGGCGCCGAAGGGCGCGGTCCTGACGATCACGAAGGACTTCGACCTGTGGACCGCGCCGATCCGGCAGGCGAACAACGTCATCGACCCGCCCCAGGCGGTCCCCACCCACCTGGAGTCCAAGCTGGTCGCCCCGACCAACGGCAAGTTCACCTGGCACGTCAACCCGTCGGTGCGGCCGGCCCCCGCCTACACCGAGACCGGCGTCATCGCCACCGGGCCGGGCAAATTCCTCCAGGAGAGCTGGACGCTCACCTGCGCCCGCCCGAGCGGCGAGGTTCTCGAGACGGTGCACGTCACCGTCGACAGGGGCGAGCAGGTTGATGTGAGACTGCAGGAGTGCAAGACACGCTTCAACGGCAACGGTCCGAAGAACTAAGCGCTCGTCATCCCACACCAACGAGCCGGGCGGTCCCTACAATGGGCCGCCCGGCGCCGCTTTGAGCCCACGGAAACTTCGCGATTCATGAAGTCACGCGGCCAATCCGATGGCCTCGCCCGCCGGGCGGTGAGAGCCATCGCTGGGTCTGTCACTCCACGGAGAAGGGAAGTGTTCAATGGGGCACGCCAGGGAGACCGGCCAGCCGCTCGCCGTGCCGGACGCATCGCGGATCGCCGCGGACCTGCGCGGGCTCTTCGGCGACCACCGGCTCTCCCCATCGCAGCGCCGGATCGCACGCTACCTGCTCGAACACGCGCAGGAGGCCGTCTTCTTCACCAGCGCCGACATCGCCGAGCGCGTTGGCGTCAGCCAGCCGTCGGTCACCCGCTTCGCCGCCGCGCTCGGGTTCAGAGGGTTCCCGGAGTTCCGGGACGCGCTCCGCTCATCCGTGTTCGGCGGCCCGCGGCAAGCGCCGCCCGCTGAGGACCTAAACGAGATCCAGGAACTGGTCAACTCCGAGATCCGCGACCTCGAGCGGCTGCGGGACGGTCTCGGGGATCTCAGTCAGCTCCGAGGGGTGGCCGGTCAGCTGGCCAGGTCGCGTCCGCTCCTGGTCATGGGAGTGCGGATCTCCGCACCGCTGGCGCATCTGTTCGGCTACCTCGCCGAAAAGGTGCTCCCGGACGTACGCGTGCTGGACATCGCAGGCTCGACCTTGGAGGACCGGCTGAGCCGGGCGGCTGAATCCGGAGCCGAATGGGTGCTCGCCATCGGGTTGCCGCGCTACCCGCGCGAGCTGGCCCAGGGGCTCGTCTGGGCGCGGCGCGTCGGGCTGAAGGTCGCTCTCATCACCGACCAACCGGTGGGCCAGCTCATCGACCTCGCGGACGAGGTCCTGCTCGCGCCGGTGAGCTCCGACTTCGCGTTCGACTCCCACGCCGGTCCCACGGTTCTGTGCACCGCGCTGCTGCACACCATGCTGGACACCCTCGCCGCCGAAGGGCAGGCCCAGCTGGAGGCCTTCGACGACAGCGCGACGGAGCGCCAGATCTTCCTTCCCTACTGACCGGCGAGCGCACAGCCCACAGCCGCAGGTCATGGCGCCAGGACGCTAGCAGACCGAGATGTGATCCGTCATGGCGGCTGATCTGCGGTGACCTTCTAGAAGGCGTTCTGAGCTGGGCTTTCGGCGTTCGCTGGTTCTCATCGTTTCACGCTGCTTCTCGCGCCCATGTGCTCTGGCTGTGCCCTGCCCTCCCAGATCTGGGTGATCTCCGAAGCCGGATCCGGTCACCTGCGGAAATGGCTCGATCATTTTGCTGAGCAGGGACTACGCCTGCGGTCGTCTCGCGTCAATTCTCACTGGTTTTGGCGCTTTCACGGAACAGCGACGGAACAAGGCATCTCATCGGCCGGACGGCCATGGCTGATCGGCCCGCAGGTTCATCGGGCGCAGCCGGCCCAGTTCCTCGTGGAACTCCCGCTCGCCGATCTCGTACGGAGTGAACTCGTCGAGATCCAGCCGAGCGTAGGTCAGGCCGCCGTACCGGTCCTCGTCATGCTCCGCGTCATAGGCGATCACTATGCCGTTGACGTAGACTTCGACCTGCACATGAGCGTCTCCCTCGGCGTCGAGCGCCAGGTAGAACGTGGACGTTCCCCAGCTCGCGTACTGATCTCCCCGGTCCTCGTTCCACCCCCGCCGGAAGTACCTCACCTCGCCGGTGTCCTTTCCCAGCGGCATCACCCCCATGAGGGGCGCGGAGACGGGAGCGCGTAGCCCAACCAATGAACGCGATCTTGTCATAGGCGGTTGCTACCTTCCTGACCATGATGAAGGTCGGAGACGTCGCGGCCATGCCCCTTCCGCTGGGCGGCTACGGTGCGTGCCAGGTGAGCAGGGTCAGCGATGACGGGTGGGCGACGGTGTGCATGCTCGACTGGTACTCCGACGTGATGCCCACGCTGAACGACCTCGCCTCGACCGGTCCTCTCATCCTCACTCACCACAACTGGCGGAAATGGCCGGAAAGACCGGCGGCCCTCAGGGTCAACAGCTCTCTCCCTCCGCCACCTGACCTCCTCTGGCTCGGGCAGATGCCCATCCTGCCCGGCGTCCCTCAGGAGACCAACGCCTATGGCGTCTGGGAAAACGTGCCACTGCCGGCCGTCCACCAGCGGCAGTGGGACCTGCAGGTGCCCACAGACGCCAAGACGGCCTACAACAACCCCACCCATGACCCGGTCATGGTCGATCTCGGCGACGGACCGCAGACCATGTACGCCACGATGTCGGACCTCGACCTCCCGGCTCATCTCCCCCAGGTTCGCTGGCCGGCCCTGGACACGCTGCCCTGCCTGACCGACCTGAGATACTCCGGTCCCGATCGCGGCCTCACCGAGGCTCTCACCACCCGCCCCCTCATCGATCAGCTCACCTGGGACGATCCACCGAGCACCGTCGATCTGAGCACAACGCACCTCACCACGCTGACGATCTCCGGCACCGGGCTACGGCACCTGCGCCTGCCGCCCGGGCTGATGACCCTCCACCTGACGGGTGAACCGCCCAAGGCCGTCGAAGCAGCCGAGGAAGGCCGATGGATCCGGCTGACCATGACCTCATCGGCCCATGCCGTCCCAAGCGGCCTGCACGGAGTTCGCGATCTCGACCTTCAGGTGGCGGGTGACCTGTCACTGGCCACGTTGAGAGCCCTGACCGGCCTGGAGTCGCTGCACCTGCGGTGGGATCGGCCGCATGGCCGGCTGCTGGACGCCTCCGACCTGAGCGGCTTCCCGCGGCTGCACACCCTGCGGCTCACCGACGCCTACGGCATCGACGCCCCCTGCCTGCCGCTCCCCGCGACGTCCCTGCGCCACCTGAGCATCGATGGGATCCGGCGCAGCCAGGCCAGGCTTCTCAAGGCCCGCTACAAGGGCACGCCCGTGCACGTGACCGTCTGGGGCGCCAAGTCCGACGCCTGGCTGGCGGCCAATGTCGACAACCCGTTGCGTGACTGGGTCGATGACGACGAACGGGCGGGCGCCGCCGCGTGCAAGGCCTACGCGTCCGCCCTTCGCGCCATCGGCCACCTGTCTGCCAACGATCCCGCCGTGGCGGCCGAGGCGCGGCCGATCCTGCAAAACCTCGTCGAGAAACTCAACAGGATCGACGAACGCTACGGGATCATCGACACGCTCCGGCGAGAACAGGCCGCGGACGCGTTCTTCGCCCTGGCGCGACGCGCCGGGGTCCCGGATTCCGGGGCTGCTGACTGGTTCGACCAGTGGCGCGACTTCTAGCCTGTAACAGCCGCGCGCCTTCTGATCCGTAGGAAAGGGCACGACCCTCGTCCTGCTCGGCCGGTAGATGCGAGCCGGTGAAGTGTGACGGTATGAGATGGAATTACTGTACATCCTACCATACAGCAACATGCCCGGTGTGGGCCGCGGCCAGGCCCAGCAGGTGCCGGTACAGCTCCGTGTCGCGCATACCCCGATCCTGCGCCCCGGCGCTTGATCACCCCCACCGTACCCACACGAAGCCCGGAAGCGCCATTCGGAAGATGACCATCTTGTGCGCTTGATCGCCGGCCAGCAGGTTGATCCGGTCAGCCTTCCTTGTTGGTGAGCTCTTGAACAATTCATGGTCGGGTTGTTACTGTCACCAACCAACTCCAAAGGTTGGTTTCGGGGCTATTTCGGGCTTTCGGAATCTGGGCCAGCCAGACCGCGGCGATGGGTGCCGCGGCATCACCGTTCAAGGAGCAACGCATGCAACATTCCCTGCCCAAGCGACGCCTTACGGCCACCGCCGCGGCGTTCGCCATGGTGGGTGCCGTCTTCCTTGGAGGCGCGACCGGCTCGGCCAGCGCGGACGCCACCGACGAGCCGACGTCGACACCGGTCAACGTGGACATCCCCGACGGGATGCTCATGAGCTACGTCGTCAACGCCCGGATCGCCAACCCCGGCCAGACTCGTCTCGTTGAGCGCGCGGTCGAGGCCGCCGGAGGTGTCGTCGTCCAGTCCTGGCCCCAGATTGGCGTGGTCGTCGCCCACTCCGACCGCGCGGCCTTCCGCGCGAACGTCACCGCCAAGGGTGGCAACGCGGTCGCCTCCGTCGGCGCCACCCGCACGGCCGGGGTCTCCGAGGGGACGCCGACCGACCTGGCCCCGCCGTGGGGCCCCGGCGCCAACGGTTACAAGAAGGGTGCCAAGAAGCCGGACAACGGCGACATCCCGTCCGACCCGCAGCCTGGCGAGGGCCTCGACCCCAACGAGGGCATCCAGTGGGACATGCAGATGATCAAGGCCCCGCAGGCGCAGGCGACCTCCGACGGCAACCGCAACGTCCTCGTCGGGGTGCTCGACAGCGGCATCTCGCCGACGCACCCGGACCTCAAGGCCAACATCGACGTCGCGAACTCGGTCAACTGCACTAACGTCGGCCGTCCGGACCAGACGCCGTTGGCTTGGCGCCCGACGACGAGCGACCACGGTACGCACGTCGCCGGCACCATCGCCGCCGCCCGCAACAACATCGGCATCGTCGGTGTCGCGCCGAACGTGCGCATGGCGGCCGTCAAGGTCGTCAACGACGACGGCTACATCTACCCGGAGTACGCCATCTGCGGCTTCGTGTGGGCGGGCCTGAAGCACATGGACGTCACGAACAACTCCTACTATGTCGACCCGTTCGAGTTCTGGTGTGACGACCAGCCCGACCAGGCCGCCAGCAAGGAGGCCGTCCGGCGCGCCGTGGGGTGGGCCACCGAGCAGGGCGTCGTCCACGTCGCTGCGGCCGGCAACTCCAACTACGACATGGCCAACAAGACCGTGGACAAGGGCAGCCCCAACGACGCGCTGAGGCCGACCGTGCGCACGATCAACAACCGCTGCAACGACATCCCGGCTGAGTTTGACGGTGTCGTGACGGTCGCATCCCTGCAGCGCGTGGGCACCACGCTGGACAGCGTCCGGTCGTCCTTCTCCAACTACGGCTTCGGCAAGATCGACGTCGCGGCTCCCGGCTCGTCGATCTACTCGACGACGTGGAACACCCGGACGGGGGCCGACGGCTACGGCACCAAGAGCGGTACGTCGATGGCGAGCCCGCACGTCGCCGGCGTCATGGCGCAGATGAAGTCGGCGCACCCGTCCTGGTCGCCGGTCAAGATGATCAGCGAGCTCAAAGCGCGGGCCGAATCCAAGCCGTGCCCGCAGAACACCGTGGCCTGCATCGGCACCGTCGACGACAACAGCTTCTTCGGCGCTGGTGTCGTCGACGCCCTCGCGGTCATCGAGTGAGCTGACCCTGGTATCACCTAAGTGACACCACCACGCTGGGCCTGCACTGTCATGACGGTGCAGGCCCAGCGCCATACGGCGACCAGGAGTTGGACCAGACGACCCAAGATCGCTTTTCCGCCAGCGCGCGAGGTTGCGTCCATGGAGGTGGTGTACGAGCACGAAAAGGCCCTTCGGGATCAGGCGCATTCGAAGGGCCTTTGACCTGCTGTGCGGCCGGAGCTACTCGAAACCCCAACCTTCTGATCCGCCTGAAAGATCAGTTTTGATGTGCGTGGCGGCCTGCTCATGCGGCAACTGCACCACAGTGCCTCGGTCCTGCTCGTCTTTGGGACCGTCGTCTGGGCTCTGCTCAGCCGGTTCCGATACGCTCTCGCGGCACTGGGCTTGGGTGTGCTCGCCGGACTCTCCGGCTACGGCGCCGTCGACGACCTGCTGTCCGGGACCATCCTCGGGAAACTGCCTATACCCACGTGGTACGGGCTGCAACCTGCACGAGTAACGCGATATCGCGTGCATGGCGAGCCTCAAGAGAAGAGCGGAGCTGTTCGGTGGCGAGGAGAGCGACCGCCGGTTCAGCGGTCCCGCGACCGGTGATGAGCGGCGCTTGTTCGCGGACGTCCCGGGTGCTCAGCGCGCCACGCTGGAGCGGAGGAGTTCCAGGCCAGGAAGGCCGAGTCGCTGGTCCGTGAGTCAGGCCGTTCCCGCCAGGGTGACGACGACCTTGCCCGCGGGGTGCCCTCCGACGAGGTGGCGGATCGCGTCGGGTGCGCCGGCGAGGGGATAAGCGCGGTCGACGACCGGGGTGACGGTGCCGGATTCCATGAGCCGTCCCAGTTCCTCCAGATCCTCGGCGCGCTCCCTGGCGGTCAGGCCGCGCAGCCGCTGACTCACGAACATCGAGACCAGCGGCGCTCTCAGCTGGCGCTCGAAGCCTCCGGACAGCGGATACCTGTCGTGCCCGCCCCCGACGATCACCAGCGTCCCGCGCGGGGTCAGGGTGCGCCGCAGCAGGGACAGCGGCCGGTTCCCGGCGGTGTCGATGACGACGTCGTAGCGTGCCCCATCGCGGTCGATCTCGTCACGGGCGTAGTCGATGACGTCGTCGGCGCCGAGCGATCGCACGAGGTCGGCCTTCACCGCACCGCACACGCCGGTGACGCTCGCGCCGGACGCCTTGGCGATCTGCACGGCGAACGATCCCACGCCTCCCGACGCCCCGATCACCATCACTCGCTGCCCCGGCCGTACGCGGGCGCAGTCACGGACGCTCTGCAGCGCCGTCATCCCCGAGACCGGCACCGCGGCGGCCTGCTCGAACGACAGGCCGACCGGCTTCGGCGCGAGCCGTCCCTGCGGCGCGCTCGCGTATTCGGCGAACGAGCCGCTCTCGCACGTGCCGTACACCTCCTGACCTGGCCGGAAACGGGTGACGCGGGCGCCGACGGCAGCCACCACCCCGGCGACGTCACGGCCGCGCACCGGGACCTTGGGCCGGCGCAGCCCGAACCCCATGAGGCGCATGAGGTACGGCCGGCCGGTCATGAGGATCCATACGCCCGGATCCACGCCGGCGGCGCGGACCTCGACGAGCACCTCGTCGTCGCCGATGGACGGCCGGTCGACGTCCCGCAGTTCGAGCACGTCGGCCGGGCCGTACGCGTCCTGGACGATGGCCTTCATGCCGTCTCCTCGGGAAGGTCGGGGTACTGGAACACGTCGTCGAGCGGAACGCCGAACACCTGGGCGATCCGGAAGGCCATCTCCAGCGAAGGGGAGTATCGGCCCTGTTCGATGGCGATGACGGTCTGCCGGGTCACGGCGATGCGCTCGGCAAGTTCGGCCTGGGTCATCTCGTCGTGGGCGAAGCGAAGCGCGCGGATGCGGTTCGTGACGCGGGTTGGCTTCACCACTGCGGAAAGCTCCTGCGATAAACGACGATCTTGGTGATCGAGCCGAGGACCGCCGACAGCACGAAACAGAGGTAGACCACGTTGGCGATCCAGAACCGGTCCCACCCGGCCATCGCCATGAGCATCGCCGCCACCGCGCCGATGACGACGAACGACTGACCGGTGTATTCGCCGAGCCGCCCGATTTCTCTGTCCCGCACGTCTTTGACGCGGGACGCTCGCGGGTTCACGATCGCCGTCCCGGTCTCGGCCGCGACTGCCGCGACGATCGCCCCGCCAACCGACCACATCAGGGCGGCGGCATACGGCACGGCGGGCAGCGGGCCTCCCTCCGCCCGGTTCAGGATGACGACCACGTACGCGGCTTACGCGAGCACGCCGACGACCAGCCTGATCCACGCACGTTTCTCCTCGTGTGTCATTCCCAGCCCCTCGATGTACAAAATCTTTGACATCGCAAACGTAGCGAATCTTTGACCTCATGTACAGAACTTTTTACATCCGGCCGATGCCGGAGGAGGTCGGCCGCCGACGGTCATGCGCTCGGCACCGATGGCCTTCGGCTTGCACAAAATGTGCATCTCGGGGCGGAGCTCCCTGCCGGAGGCGAGAAAGGACCTCAACCCACTACGGCGACCGGCGACTCACGTGATCACGTTCCTGATCACTGATCTGAAGCCTTGAGGCCGACGCAGGCTCTTGATCGCCTCAAACCAGTCCGCCATGTACCGTTCCGCAGCATCCATGGCGTGCTTTCCCGACCCGCGCAGCAACGCGGGCCTACTCGATGACCAATCAGTCGATCACCCGGGAAGGTACGCCCTTCACATCCAACCCGAAGCTGACCGACAGGTCTTGGGCATTGCTCCGGCGTGCCACATCGAAGGCGATCTCGCCAACTCGCCGAGCTCCAAGCGAGTCGGCGGCAACACCCGAGACCGGAACGTCGGTCGGTTGCCCGATGTCCAGCGCGGATCGAAGAGTGGGCGCGGTCTCAGGCTCGCCTGCGACAACCCGTACGGGACGGTCCTCCAGGGCTGCCGCCACCCCCGGCATGAGGCCGCCGCCGACGGCGACGACCACGGTGTCGACGGGGTTCGTGGTCTGCTCAAGCAGCTCAAGGGTCAGGATGCCTGCCCCGCCGCGATATCCGGCTGGTCGTAGGCATGGCAGTGTGGCAGTAGAGCGCGCCCGTCCGCTTCACGTACTTCTCAGCGGCCGCTAACGCCGTCGCGTACTCGATCCCAGGGGCGATGGCCTTCGCGCCGTATGCCTCCAGGCGAGCCACCTTGACCGGCGGGGCGTTCTCGGGCACGAACACGATCCCGACAGACCTCTGACAGTCCCGGAAGCGCCGATGTCTACACCCGTGAACCGCGCTCGTCCGCGACGCCCGCGAGTTCGTGCGCTCCATCGGACGCGGTGCTCCTTCTTTGCGATCGACCGTCGGCGTCCGTGATAACGGCGGATAGCCACCGTCCTCGCTTCCAGTGCCACACGTGTTGACCGAGAACTGGCGGTTTCGCCGGTGCGATCCCACCGCTTGGACCGGAGTGTGGGAGTCGCCCACACACCTACGAAACGAGGGAGCGACACCATCATGATCGACTGCAAGACGTTTCGCCTTCCGGCAGTCCTGCTTGCAGTGGGGTTCATCTCCTACGTGTTCATTGGCCTCCTCCACACCGGCGGGCCGGCCAACAACCACAAGGCGGTGTTCGCCGACTACGCCAGGAGCGACAGCTGGGCCGTTGTGCATCTCGGCCAGTTCGCCGGCATGGCAGTGATCATCGCCGGCCTACTCGCCCTCTACTTCGCTCTTGACGTCAGAGCTGGAGGCGCGGCCTGGGTGGCGCGACTGGGAGCTGTCTCTGCGGGGGTGGCGCTTGGGCTCTACGGCGTCCTGCAGGCGGTGGACGGGGTCGCCCTCAAACAGGCCGTTGATGCTTGGGTGAGCGCGCCGGCAGCGGAGAAGACGGCCCACTTCGCCAGCGCTGAGACGGTTCGGTGGTTGGAGTGGGGCGCCAGGAGCTATCAGAGCTTCATGTTCGGTCTCACCTTGATCCTGCTCGGCAGCGCAGTGGCCTTGGCGGCGAGGCTGCCGAGAGCCCTTGGCTACCTGATGGGGCTGTCCGGTCTTGCCTACATCGTGCAGAGCTGGGTGCTAGGTTCCGACGGCTTCTCGGCAACCAACACGTCCACAATCCTGATCGGCTATGTCCTCATGCTCGCCTGGATCATTTGGCTCGTTGTGGTCGCCTGGCGAACAAAGGAGACAAAGGAGTCGTGAACCACATGTTGACGTCGCGCCAACCGTGACCCCGTGGCGGCGGGCGGGTTTCAGGGTGGTTTCGCATGATCGTCGCAACAGCGATGGCTCATGATTGCAGACGTTCAGCGAACACGGCGGCCGGCGTGCGCCAGCCGAGGGCCCGTCTTGGCCGATGATTGAGAAGGTTCTCGACGCGGGTCAGATCGGCAGGGGTGAAGCGGCCCAGATCGGTGCCCTTGGGGAAGTACTGACGTAGCAGGCCGTTTGTGTTCACGTGTTCGGGTTGTGGCGCGGTGAAAGCCAAGCTCGCCCTGTCCGAACGCACCTACACCTGCGCGGCGTGTGGTCTGGTCCTGGACCGGGATCTGAACGCCGCCCGTAATCTGGCCGCGTTGGCGGCCGACGTCGCCCAGAGTTGCGGGGAGACGCCAAACGCCCGTGGAGGAGCGGTAAGACCCGGCGCCCGCGCCGGGCACGCCCCGGTGAAACGGAAACCCCGGCAACGGGGAACGCTGCCCCGGCAACGCGGCAGCTCGCTGGCTCTCACCGAGAAACACTGAGAATCAGCGAACGGGAGGCGTTCGGCCTGGCCGTCGACGACGTCGACTTCCTACGTGGCATCGTCCATGTACGCCGACAGGTCAAGTTGCTCGGTGGCAAGCAAGAGCAGGTCTTCGCTCCGCCGAAGGGCGGCAAGCTACGTGACGTCCCGCTCCTGGAGAGCGTGGCACTGCGGCTCGCCGCCCACATCGAGGCCGTCGGCTCGCCGGAGCTGACACTGCCCTGGCGCACACTGGACGGCCCACCGCATACGGCACGGCTGCTCTTCAGCACGTGCCGGAAACCCGGGATGTGCCCTCAAGAAGGGTGACCGTCTACGTAACCGCAGGTCAGGCCGCCAGAGCACTAGTAGACCGAGATCTGATCGGCTATCCACTCTGATCTGCGACAGCCGTCTCATCATGCCTGTGAGCAGCACTTTTACCACTCACCGGTTCTCATCGTTGCGCGCTGCTTCTCGCACTCGTGTGCCCTGAGTGTGCCCTGCCCTCGTAGATCTGGGTGATCTTGGATGCCGGGTGCCATCACCTGTGGAAACGGCTCGATCATGTCGCTGAGCAGGGATCACGCCTGTGGTCATCTCGCGTCACTTCTCGCTGGTTTCGACGCTCCCACGGAACAGCGACGGAACAAGGAGCCTCATCGACCAGGTGGCCATGGTCGATCAGCCCGTAGGTTCATCGGGCACAGACGGCCTAACTCCTCGGAGAACTCCCGCTCGCCGATCTCGTACGGAGCGAACTCGTCGAGATCCAACTGAGCGTAGGTCAGGACACCGTACCGGTCCTCGTCGTGCTCCGCGTCGTAGGCGATCACCGTGCCGTCGGCGTAGACCTCGACCTGCACATGGGCGTACCCCTCGCCATCGAGCACCAGATAGAACGTGGACATCCCCCAACTCGCGTACTCGTCTCCCCGAGCCTCATCCCATCCTCGCCGGAAGTACCTCACTCCATCAGCGTCCTCTCCGAACCGCGTTACCCTGGCCGGAGAGAAGAGGGCACCCATGAGCGCAGAAGCCTGGCGCCGGCTCCGGCCACAGCTCGTGCTCGGGCAGAGAGTACCGGGAACCGTCCTGCCCCGGGTTGATTGGGCGGAAAAGCCGTACCTGACCGCCTCAGGTCATGATGCGTCCGACACCCTCAAGCCCATATCGATCACATGCCCGACGTCTGGTCGCGATCGCGCTCTGGTAAGCGAGCCCGAGAGCCACAGGGATCGGCCAGTTCATCAGTTCTATACCGTTAGCGCGGAGGAACGCGTCAATGCTGGCAAGCAGCGGAACGATCAGCATGAACCGCAGGAACGAAGTGTGGAAGAAGTACAGCTTGCTGCGGAGGTCGTCGCGGACCCACATCCGGTATTGGTCGGACACAAGCCTGCCGAACAGCCGGTACAGGATCCACTGTCCGGCAGGGGGATGGTCTCTGAGCCGGGTGAGCAGCCCGCCGCGGACGATGTCGAAGCTGTCACGCGGGCTGGGTCGCGTCCGCCCTGGTGTAGCGAGGTCCAGCAGGGTGCCCAGCAGCTCTTGGCCCCGATGCTCGCGAAAACGCGGCGGGTAGGTGCGCATCAGCAGGCGGCAGCGCCGCTCGTAGGCGTCCATCACATCCCCATTCCGAGCTGGAGTCGGAGTCGGCGCTGAGCGGTGGCGGCCAGGCGGGCGAGTCGGACGGTCTCCTCGGCCAGGATGTGACGGCCGTGGCCGGTCAGGTCGTAGTAGCGGCGGTGGCGGCCATCGACGACTTCTTCTTTGACCACGGTGACCAGGCCTTCTCCGGCCAGCCGGTCCAGGGCGCCGTACAGGGTGCCCGCGCCCAGCCGGATGCGGCTTTCCGACAACTCCTGGACCGTTTTGATCACGCCGTAGCCATGAAGGGGCCCGTCGGAGAGCGCCAGGAGCACGAGGTAGCTCTGCTCACGTAGTGCCATAGCTGATATATATCGTTAAGCAGACTATAGAGCAAGATCGGGTTTCGACTCTATGGGCTGCAGAACACGCCCTACGTGTTGGCTCAGTTCCTGGCAGGACCGTCCGCTTTTCAGTCTTTGATGTGGCTGCGCGCACGCCCTGCGGGCGTGAAAATCGGGGGTGGTTGCCCGCCGACGTCGAGTCCGCCTGGTGCCTG
>NZ_JBIUTQ010000023.1:71452-89654 GCF_044741965.1 Streptosporangium sp. NPDC087985 | reverse complement strand
CAACCGCCAGAGCGACGTGCGCTGTACGGAGAACGCCCAGGTCCTGGAGCTATGGCGACGATGGAGGGCTCAGGGAACTGTGGGGTTATTCCTTAGAGAGCGCCAACGCAGAAGGGCCTTACCGCTCACTTCTGCGCGGATCCTCCTCCCTCCGGAAACCACCGGCACTGGCCAGACGTCTGCTTTATGGTGAGTGATCCAGTGATGCGATCATGCGCACCGACGGAAGGCAGAGCGAGCAGGCGCCCGGCGAAGCGGCCGGGAAGGGCGGAGGCGTAGTGGAGATCGAGCTGGCGAACGCGGTCGAGATGGTCCGTGATGAGTTGCTGGCGGCCGCGGTGCACGGCGCCGACAGTGAGATCGCCTTCACCGTCGGGCCGATCGAGCTGGAGTTCGCTGTGGAGCTGAAGGTGGATGCTAAGGCCAAGGGCGGGTTCAAGGCGTGGGTCATCACCGCTGATGCCGAGGCCGGCATCACCCGCGGCCGCACCCACAAGGTCAAGGTCACGCTCACGCCCAAGCACCGCGACGGCAGCGACCTGCTGATCAAGGGCGCGCCCGGTCCCGGCGACGGGCCGGGTGAGGTGTCTGGCCACCTGGGCCGCTGACGCGACGGTGGTGGCAGGCCGGTCGGCGCGATCGTGCGCGGCCGTAAGGCGGATGAGAGGTGAGGGCGGATGCAGGTGCGGCGGGTCGTCGGCGTCAGCCGGACCGGCGGGCGGGGGTCGGGGTATGTGATCGCGCCGCGTTTGGTGTTGACCTCGGCGCACGTGACCGGTCCGGCCGGAACGAGCGTGCAGGTGTTCCATCCGGGCCAGCCAGGGGTGTACGCCGCTGCGGTGGCGTGGGCGGGTGCGGCGGGCAGCCGGGACGACGCCGCCCTGGTGGTTATCGACGATCCGGCCTGGAAGCCGCCTATGGATGGAGTGGTGCGGTGGGGCCGCACCGTCACCTACCAGCCCGGCATCCAGTGCCACAGCTGGGGGTTGCCGGCGTTGGCGCAGCGGGAGGGCCGCCCGGCGGAGCTGTGGCAGCCCTGGGGCACGCTGAACCCGGGCGATCGCTACGTCGGCGACCGGTACGTGATGAGCGTGCACGGTCACCCTCCGGAGGCGCCCGGGAATGGCTCCTCGCCGTGGGAGGGCATGTCCGGGGCCGCTTTGGCGTGCGGGGACCTGCTGGCCGGGGTGATCGCCGCTGACCCGGCCCGCCTGGCGCACGCTCGCCTGGAGGCGGTGCCGGCGTATGTGCTGTTCGCGAACCCGGCTTTCCGGCGGGTGCTGGCCACCCACACCGGGCAGGCCGACCAGGTGCTGGAGCCGATCGAGTACCAGCGTCTGAGCGAACCCGCCGAGCCGGCGTCCGGGGCACGCCCACGCTCACCGACGGCGCTGTTGCGGGCGCGGCGGCAGGTGGTGCCCTTCCACGGCCGCGAGCAGATCCTCACCGACCTACATGCTTGGGCGGATCGGCCGGGGTTCGGCGCCTGTCTGGTGCACGCCGACGGAGGCCAGGGCAAGACCCGGCTTGCCCAGCATCTGGCCGGCCAACTGGGCACCGCAGGATGGGCGGTGGTGTGGCTGGATGCCCGAGCCCCGGCCGCAGACCTGGAGGCCCTCAAGGACGCCGCCGCGCCGCTGCTGATCGTCGTTGACTACGCCGAGGCTCGCACCGCACAGCTGGCCGCGGTGCTGGAGGCCTGTGCCCGCCACCGTGGCGCCACACCGGTCAAGGTGCTGCTACTGGCCCGCACCGCCGGATCCTGGTGGCGGGAACTGAGCGAGGAATCGGCGCTGGCTGAGACGCTGCTGGATGGCGCTGTCGTGGTGCACCTGCCGTTATTGGAACCCGACCCCGGCATTCGCACCGACGCCTACCGTGAAGCTTTGACCGCGTTCGCCTCCGCTTTGGCGGCCCTGCCCAGCTGGCAAGATCACCCCTGGGAGCAGCTGGCCGCCACCCTGCCCGGCCTTCCGCAGCGGGCCGGGTTGGGCAATGCGCTGACGTTGCACATGACCGCGCTGGTCAACCTGCTGGATCGCGCTACCCCTACCCCCGCCCCTACCTCGGGTAGCGACGGTGAGGACGGCGCCGATGGGGTGGAGGACCGGCTGCTGGTGCACGAGCGCCGCTACTGGCGCACCACCGCCACCGACCACGGCTTGCATCCCGCCCTGAGCATGGCCACCCTCACCGACGCACTCGCCGCCGCGATCGGCTGGAGCGCCGCCACCCGCGCACAGGCCGACGCGCTGCTGGAGCGGGTGCCGAGCCTGGCCGACCAGCCCGCCGACCGTCGCACCGGCGTCCGCGCCTGGATCGCCGAGTTGTACCCGTCGACCGTCGGCCTGCCGTGGGGAGATCTGCAGCCCGACCGGCTCGCCGAGTGTTTCCTCGGCCGCCACCTCGAGACCAACACCGACCTGGCCGACCACCTCACCCCGTATACGACTCCTGATCAGGCCACCCGGCTGCTGACCATCTACACCCGCGCTGCCGCCCACCCGGTCTTCACCCACCGCCTGGATGAGGCCCTGACCGGGTTGTGCATGCGGCACGCCGATGTGCTGGCCACCCCGGCGATCCAGGTCGCCACCCAGGTCGAAGCCCCCCACCCCCTGCTGACTGCCCTGAACCGTCTGCTGTCCGATCCCGACCTCGACGCCGAAACCCTGCGGCAGTGGAGTAATCACCTCCCAGGCACCAGCTACGTCCTAGCCGAATGGGCTACCCAGCTGAACGTGCGCTTGGTCGACCATGGCCGCCACCACTCTGACCTGCCCAACCTCGCCACCAGCCTGTACAACCTCTCCATCTGGCTGCGAAGGTCAGGCCGGCGGGAAGAGGCGCTGCAGGCCATCACCGAAGCCGTCGCCATCCGCCGCCACCTGACCACAACTCGCCCCGAGGAGTTCCTGCCCGACCTCGCCGGCAGCCTGAACAACCTCGCCGTCCGGCTGGGAGAGCTGGGCCGGCGGGAAGAGGCGCTGCAGGTCATCACCGAAGCCGCCCAGGCGTACCGCCGCCTGGCCGAGGCCCGCCCCGACGCCTTCCTGCCCGGCCTCGCCGGCAGCCTGAACAACCTCTCCGTCCAGTTGAGAAGGTCAGGCCGGCGGGAAGAGGCGCTGCAGGCCATCACCGAAGCCGTCGCCATTTACCGCCACCTGACCACAACTCGCCCCGAGGAGTTCCTGCCCGGCCTCGCCGACAGCCTGAACAACCTCGCCGTCCGGCTGGGAGAGCTGGGCCGGCGGGAAGAGGCGCTGCAGGCCATCACCGAAGCCGTCGCCATCCACCGCCACCTGACCACAACCCGCCCCGAGGAGTTCCTGCCCGACCTCGCCACCAGCCTGTACAGCCTCGCCCTCCGGCTGGGAGAGCTGGGCCGGCGGGAAGAGGCGCTGCAGGCCATCACCGAAGCCGTCGTCATCCGCCGCCACCTGACCACAACTCGCCCCGAGGATTTCCTGCCCGACCTCGCCACCAGCCTGAACCACCTCGCCCTCCTGTTGGGAAGGTCAGGCCGGCGGGAAGAGGCGCTGCAGGCCATCACCGAAGCCGTCGCCATCCACCGCCACCTGACCACAACCCGCCCCGAGGAGTTCCTGCCCGGCCTCGCCACCAGCCTGGACAACCTCGCCCTCTGCCTGGGAGAGCTGGGCCGGCGGGAAGAGGCGCTGGAAGCCATCACCGAAGCCGTCGCCATCCGCCGCCACCTGGCCAAGCTCCATCCGACTATGTATCAGGAGGAATTGGATCGATCTTTGGCTTTCATGAATCGGATGCACAACGGCTTTGGTGGCGATTGAGGACACGAGGTGATGGGTGCCACCCTTGCAGTACTGTCGCAGCTCTTTAGAGTTAGATGCGGGGCGGCCCGAAGTCTCGCCATTTTCATGATCGAGCGGTCGGGTTTGTGTGACGCTGTGTGATGCCTGCTGGTCAGTTGGGCAGGGCGATCGGGGGCATCCACAGGTTGCCGGTGAAGGCACGGCGGATCGCGTCAAAGGTGTTCAGTCCGTGTTTGCGGGCCGAGTCGAGGTGGAGCGTACGGCCAGCCAGGCAGCGGCACCAGTGTCGGACTGATGGCAGCCGGAGATCTTCACCTGGGTCTTGACCGGCCGTAGCGCGCGCTCAGACGTAGCAGAACACGCCGCTGTGGCGGACGAGAACCTCGATGCCGGGCCAGTTCTTGCGGGCGTGGGGGTCCCGGTAGTACGGATGTGAGTAGTTGCGGTGCAGGAAGTAGCGGCGAGATTGATCATGGTCGGCTACCACAGCGGACTGTCTCGGTGGGGAGCTTCGAGGAAAGATCGGTGAGCGGATGCGGGGTCGGGCTACGGTCGGGCCGTGCCAGTGGGGGTCCCAGCAGCAATGGAGCAGAATCCAACGAGCCTGCCCCTGACCTGCGGTGACGTGGTGTTCCGCACCGGCAGAAGGACTATCCGCCCTGGTTATTGGCGCTGAGGGCTGATCCGCGGGTCAGCGAGGTTAGAGCCCTCAGCGGAGGGCGGCGTGGGCCTGTTCGACAGCGGGTTCGTTGGATTCTGCTCCATTGCTACTGAGACCCCCTGAAATCCCAGAGTTCAGGCGAACTGAAGGGTCTTCAGGATGAACCCACGGGTCTTCAGCTTTCATAGGGCGTCTGGACCCTTGGGTTCGTCACGACTGGCGGGGTCTTGTTCCTCGATCATGGTCGCGAGGAGGGCTCGGGCGTTCTCGGCGTAGCGGATGGCGGTCTTGGGGTCCAGGCCGAAGACGGCGGCGAGGTGGAGAGGGTCGGGGCCGTGCGTGAGGGCTTCTTCGAGCTGCCGGTCGACGCGTAGGCGTTCGAGGGTCGCGGCCTGACCACGCAGTCGGGTCTTGGCGAAGTAGATGGTGCTCACCGGGCCCGTTCCGTGGGCGCTCATCTGATTGATCAGCAGGTGCGGGTTGGCGGTGCTGGGCCAGCGGGTGCGGCGGTGGTCCAGCCATTCGAGCAGGATCTGGTGGGTGAAGTCGTCGATCGGTCGGGGGCGTCCGGCGATGGTGAGGCGTCGGTTGCCCAGGTCGACGTCCTCCAGCAGCAGGGCGCGAATCGCGCCGGGGCGGGCGGCGTGAACGGCGGCGAGCGTGAGGGCGAGCCGGGCCGCCGGGATGGTGGCTGCCTGGACGGCTTGGTCGATGTCGGTTGAGGCGAGTGGTTGCGCGAGCCGGTAGGGCTGCTGGCCGACCTTGATGTCGCGGGTGGGGTTGCGGAAAATTTTCCCGGTCTTCCTGGCGAAGGTGAACAACGAGCGCAGCGAGATCAGCAGCTGGATCCGGCGGGAGCCTGTCAGGTCATCGAGGGCGGCCAGAACGTCCTCGCGAGTGATCTCGCGCAGATGGTCATAGCGCTGTGACCAGGTCAGGAGGGTGGGCTGGACGTTGTTCATGTGAGTCCAGACGGTGTCCGTCTTGCGCGCGGCGGTGCGGGGCCCTCCCCGGGCCAGGGTTCGGAGCCAGTGCTCGGTCTCGACGCGGATGCCGTCGGCCAGGCCGTCGAGCTTGCGCTCCAGCCAGGCTTCGAAGGAGGGGCGCCGGTCATCGATGAGCACACCCATCTCGGTCAGGACCTCGGCCACTCGTTCGACGCTGATGTCCAGGGCCCGGATGGCGGGGAACAGCTCGGAGTAGCGGATGACGTCGCCGGCGGTGTGTCGGGACAACACGACGGTTAAGGCCCTCAGGACGTTGTCGTGCATGCCTCGGCGCCAGCCGTGGGTCTCGCCGAGCTGGTGAGCGACATAGATGGCCCACCTCAGCCAGGGATTACCGGGGTCGGCGGCGGTGGCGGCATCGAAGCGGGTGAAGTCGCGGCGTGCCTCGAGCAGTCGGAGCTGGATCCAGCGGATCGGCGGGTGCCGGGCAGGTTCAGGGGGCGGCTTGCGAGGCGCGCCGCGCCGATTGTGGGTGCGGGGCGGGGTCGTCGAGGCGCCTCGGCTGTTGAGCATGCCGGCGAAGAACAGCTGATGGAAGGCGCCGACCTGGTCCAGGAAGCGGGAGGCGATGACCCTTCCGCCCGCTGGGCCGGTCGCGCGAGCCTCGGCCCGGGCCTGGTTCCAGCACAAGCGGCAGTGACGGTTGCGCAGCAGGGCCGGCCGGCCGCATCCGGCGCAGGGTTGCTCGTCACCGCGGTGCTTGTTGCGCCACAAGGTGCAGGCGGCGCAGCGTCGCCCGTTCAAGATGCCCCAGGCCATGCAGTCGATGCAGCTGGCCGGGCTGCGTTCGGCGAAGTACGGCATCTCACGGAGGCGGCAGCGAGCGGCCGTCCCGCTGGCGTGGTGTCACCATCGGCGCGTTCGAGGCCGCTGCCGCCGCCGGGGCTGTCTGCTGGTCGTCAGCCTTGCGCACCTTGTCCGCTTCGGGGATCAGAAGTTCCTCGACGCCGCAGTTCAGCACCGCGCAGATGACGTTGAGGTCGTCGAGCTTGATGCTGGCCGGCTCGCCCGACCACAGGCCGGACATCTTTCCGGCGCTGATCGTCAGGCCGTGCTCGGCGAGCATCCGCTGCAGCTGGCTGGCCTTCCAGATGCCGCGGTTGGCCGCCGCCAGCCGCAGATTCCACTTCATCGCCGTAGTCCTTCCAGCCGGGTGGCAGCGCGCTGCTGGCCCGCAGCCCAGGCGTCCTCAATGTGAGTGCCGGTGACGTGCACGTATTTCATCGTGGTGGCGATCCATGCATGGCCGAGCAACTGCTGGATGGCGATCAGGTCCATGCCCTGCTGATAGAGCTGGGAGGCGCAGAAGTGCCGCAGCACGTGCGGGGTCAGGACGTCGGCCCATTCCGGCAGATGGGCGGCGGCGGCCTTGGCCAGCGCGACCCGGAGCGTCTCATCGCCGACGCGGGCGACCGACCCGTCGGTGTTCTTGCGCTCCGACAGCAGCAGAGCCACGCCGGGCCGGGTGTGATCGTCGCCGAACTGGCCCCACACGTCCTCGACGAACCAGCGCAGCGTCGCTGCGGCATTGTTGATCAGCGGCACCATCCGCTCGCGCGGCCCGGACCCGCGAGCGCCCTTGCCATGACGGACATGCAGCTTGCCGAAGCGGCCCAGGTCCCACTTGATGTCGGCCAGATCCAGCTTGCACGCCTCATTCACGCGCAGCCCGACCTCGGACATCAGCCGGCAGGCGGTGTAGTTGCGGGCGGTCGGGGCGAACTTCCGGCAGCTCGCCAGTTCCTGCCGCCACCCGGCGAACAACCGGCTCACCTGCTCGACGGTGGGCGGGATGCGCAGCTTGCCCAGCGGGCCGCCGCGCGGCCGGTTCATCTCATCGATCGGGCACTCGACGACGCGACCTGTCATCTGGTGGATCTCGACCTTGTGACGCAACTCCAGGAACAGGAAGAACGTCTTGATCGCCTGGGCCCGGGCCAGCCGGGTGCCCTTCGCGGTGGAGCGCAGCACCTTGCCGAAGTACGCATCGGCGTCGGCGGGCTCCATCTCCCACAACGGGCGGCCGAACCAGGCCCGCACCTGCTCTAGGTGCACCACGTCGGAGGAGATCGTCCCGTCCGACAGCCCCGCCGCCGCCCGGGCCAGCACGAACCCGGCCAGCACGTCGGTCTCCAGCGCCTCCAGGTCCTCCGCGGTGGCCGGGGCACGCGCCACCCGCAGATCCTTCACCACCGCCAGCGCCAACTCCGGCCACCTCGCCTTCACCCTCACAGCAAGACGAACGACCAGGACGATAGACCTTCAGAATTCCCGAAATCCCATCAACGCCCAAAGAAGCCGGAGCGCCAGGAGATAAGCCCAGGTCCTGGGGCTAGAGAGCCCCAAAGAGCCCAGCGGAACTCAAGGGTTATTAGTCATTCGAGGCTCGATGTTCCTCGACCCCCGAGTCGTACCTGTTGCTCGCGACCTGCAGCGCTCTCTATCACCGAGGCGGGGGTCGGATGCGCGTCGGCAACCGACCCTGTCACGTCGGCGCGGCGGGTTCCGGGTCAATTCGCCGGCAACTGGGCGTAGAACTGCGCGGGGTCTGCCGCGAGCGAAGCCTTCACGTAGCGGCTCGCGTCATCGACCAGCACCTCGATCGCACCGGACTCCACGCCGTCGAGGCTGGCTCGGGCGACCTCCGCCGGGTCGATCTTCGGGACGTCGTAGCCGGCCATCATGTCGGTGTCGGCGGCTCCGAGGTGCACGCCCTGCACCAGGGTCTTCTGGCCGGCGAGCTCGATGCGGAGGGCGTTGGTCATGTTCCACTCGGCAGCCTTGGCCACGGCATAGGCGCTCGATCCGCCGGAGGCGAACCACGACAGCGCCGACAGGATGTTCACGATCGCTCCCCCGCCGTTCGACGCGAGAACCGGCGCGAACGCGCGGATCACGCCGAGGGTTCCGAACACGTGCGTGTCGAGCTCGAGCCGGATCGTGTCGAGGTCGCCGGTCAGGAGGTTCGCGCGAGTCGCGACGCCGGCATTGTTGACGAGCAGAGTGACATCGGGGGCTGCGGCAGCCGCATCCGTCACCGACCGCGCATCGAGGAGGTCCAGGCGCAGCACCTCGACCCGCGGGTCGGACACCTCGATCAGCTCGGGGCGGCGGGCCGTGGCGTAGACCTTCGCGGCCCCGCGCGCGAGCAGTTCGTCGACGAAGCGACGGCCGATGCCACGATTGGCTCCGGTGACCAGTGCGATCGAGTCGGTGACATCCATAGGGGTTCCCTTCGCTTCGGTGCGAACGCGGTCGCATCCGCCCTCTGGCGGTTACGCTAAGACTTCACGTTGACGTCAAGGCAAATCGGGCGCGGCGACGGATGCCGACGGCTGACGCGAACTGGAGGATGCACACCATGCGAATCGGGGAACTGGCCAGCAGGTCGAAGGTGAGCACGCGCGCGCTCCGCTACTACGAGGAGCAGGGCATCCTCAGCTCTGAGCGCACACCGAGTGGCCAGCGGATCTACGCGGATTCGGCGGTGGACCGAGTGCGGCTCATCCAGCACTTCTACGCCGCCGGGCTCGGCAGCCGCACGATCGCGACCATCCTGCCCTACGTCGACGCCGGGCACGCGGAACCCGAGGTGATCGAGAGCCTGCGCGCCGAACGCGCTCGCATCACCACAAGCGTCGCCGAGCTCGAGGAGGCGGGGCGGAAGCTGGATCAGGTGATCGAGCTCGCCGTGCGTCCGGATCCGGAGCACTGCCCGTCATTGCGCGAGCAGCCGGCCGTCAGGGACACGGCATCGGTCTGACTGCGCGCAACGCGAGGCGGTTCGTACTGGGCTGCCGCTGACCTCGTTCTCGGTGACCCAGCTGCCTGCGGGCAGGTCGATGAGCAGGAAGGAGACTTTGGTCGCGGCGGTCCGGGCCGGTTGTCTCCAGACTCATCTCAGCACCCGCAGGCCACGGCGAGACGGGGGGCGGTCAGCGGGCCGGACCAGGCGCCCGGCCGCCGTCCGCCGCCACCCCGTTCAAGCGCGGGGCAACCGCAGGCCCGACATGCCGCCGTCGACGGCGAGCGACATCCCGGTGGTCGCACCGGCCGCGGGGTCGGCGAGGTAGGCGACGGCCGCGGCGACCTCCTCCGCGCTCACCAACCGGCCAGTGGGCTGGCGGGCCGCGAGGCGCGCCTTCTCCCCCTCCGGGTCGTCGGTCCGCGCGAGCAGCCGTGCCACCCATGGCGTGTCGACCGTGCCGGGGGCAATGCAGTTGACCCCGATGTCCTCGGCGACCAGGTCGGCCGCCATCGCCAGGGCCAGCGCGTCGGGGGGTGGTGGTTGGCTCTGTCCCGCCGGTGAACCCGGTCACCTACAACGGCATCACGTACGCCATTGGGCAGGCGAACAACGCGCTGCTGTACCCGGGACTCGGCCTCGGCGCGATCGTGTCGCGGGCCAGCCGGATGAGCAAGGGCATATTCTCGGCAGCCCGCCGAGGCCGTCGCCGGCCTGGTGGACGTGCACACTCCGGGCGCGTCACTGCTGCCGCAGGTGGACAACCTGCGTGAGGTCTCGGCTACGGTCGCGACCGACGTCGCGGACCGCGCGGCCAAGGAGGGGCTTGCCCGGGCCGAGCTGCACAACACCGTCCAGCAGGTGCACGACGCGATGTGGCAGCCGGTCTACCGCCCGGTCAAGGGAGGTTGATCATGGAGGCGCAACGCCAGGACACGGTGCCGCCGATCCGTGACGTCCCGATCGGGCTGGACGCCAAAGGCACCCGAACCGAGACCGACTCCCTCGGCGACGTCCAGGTGCCCGCCGACCACTACTGGGGCGCCCAGACTCAGCGGTCGCTGACCCACTTCGACATCGGTGACGACCGCATGCCCAAGGCGGTTTATCACGCCTACGGCTACGTCAAGAAGGCCGCGGCGATCGTGAACGCCCGGGCGGGGCGGCTGCGGCAGTGGATGGGCGACCTGATCAGCAAGGTGTCCGACGAGGTGATCTCGGGACGCCTGGACTCAGAGTTCCCGCTGTACGTCTGGCAGACCGGATCAGGTACCCAATCGAGCATGAACGTTAACGAGGTCATCTCCAACCGGGCGATCCAACTCCTCGGCGGCGAACTCGGCAGCAAGACGCCCGTTCACCCGAATGACCACGTGAACATGGGGCAGTCGTCCAACGACACCTTTCCGACGGCCATGCACATCGCCGCCGTCCAGGCGATCGACAAGGAGCTGCTCCCAGCTCTGACCCGGCTGCGCGAGGCTGCCGCACGCAAAAGCGATGAGTGGGCGCACGTGGTGAAGATCGGCCGTACCCACCTTGAGGACGCGACGCCGCTGACGGTCGGCCAGGAGTGGTCAGGATACGTGGCGCAGCTCGACGACGACATCGAGTTCCTCAGGACCGCGCTCAAGGGCCTGTACCGGCTCGCCATCGGCGGCACCGCGGTCGGGACCGGGCTGAACGCGCCACCCGGGTTCGGGGACGAGGCCGCCGCACAGATCGCCGAGTTGACCGGGTACCCGTTCGTGAGCGCGCCCAACAAATTCGCCGCGCAGGGGTCGCTCGACCCGCTGGTCCGCACGTCGGCGGCACTGCGAACCCTTGCGATCTCGCTGTTCAAGTTCGCCAACGACATGCGCTGGCTCGGATCAGGTCCGCGCACCGGCCTGCACGAGCTGATCCTGCCGTCGAACGAGCCGGGTTCCTCGATCATGCCCGGCAAGGTCAACCCCACCCAGGCCGAGGCCATGTTGATGGTCTGCATCCAGGTCATCGGAAACGACACCGCAGTCTCGATGGCCGGCGCGGAGGGCAACTTCGAACTCAACGCCTTCCGCCCGATCATCATCAACAACGTCCTGCACTCGATCCGGATACTGGCCGACATGTGCGACCACTTCCGCGAGTACCTCGTCGAGGGGGCGAAGCTCAACGCGGCCAAGCTCAAGCACAACATCGATGACTCGATCATGATGGTGACGGCGCTGAGCCCGGTCATCGGCTACGACCAGGCCGCCCGGATCGCCCATCGAGCGCTCGACGAGCACCTGACGCTCCGGGACGCGGCCACCAGGTCTGGTGTCAGCGAAGACCTCTACGACCAGGTCGTCGTGCCCGAGCGTCTCACCCGGCCGGGCACTGCCGGCACGAACGGCGAGCAGAAGCCCGGGCGGGCATAGGACACGAATCTAGAGGGGAAGGTCGCGCCATGGCCAGGCGTACGGTCGGCGACCAGTTCGCGGAGATCCTGCTCACCACAGGCGTGCGGCGGTGAGCGGGGCCGCTCCACGCGCTTTTCCGCCCCAGGGGTCCCGGTAGTAATCGCCGAAAATCCAACGGGTATACCCCTGACCTGCTCCGATGTAAGAGCGCCGCAGAGCTGGTGCGCCGGTAGTGGGCACGGCGGACCGGGCCAAGGATGCCGCTGACCTTGCCCGGGTGCTTCACGTCGACGCTGGTCAGCGCTATCCGTTGAAAATTTCGCCGATAGGGTCCTGATCATGGTGTGGCCGAACTTCGGTGTGGATTCGATTCCATTGGTGCTTCCCGCTGCCGACATCACGATGAGTGGTGAGTCCGCGCTGCTGCATGCGGAGAAGGCAGAGTTCGAGGTCGTGCTGGGGGTCACGATCGACGTTCGAGAACCCGGTGCCATCAGAGGGCCACGCTGGGAACTACTGATCGACACAGAACACGACGGTCCGGCCGAACTGTCCTGGGACGCGGACACCCGCGTCATGACGTCCCGTGCCACAGACGTGGACGGGCTGATGCGCAGTCTCAATCTGGTGCACACCTTGGCGCGCAGCGGCTCACCTCAGGTACTTGACCTGCCTTGCGAAGATCTGGCTGCGGCGGTGGACCGCACCGTTGCCGAGGTCGGTGCGTGCTACCCGGGTTTCGCCCTGCGGGGACTGGACTGGGCCGAGATCTGTCGCGACCATGCACAGGACGTGCTGATAGCGGCCGATCCATTCGCCGCCGCGCAGCGATGGACGGCCCGGTTGCAAGATGCGCACACCGGCATCGAGCCGGTCATGCGTCCCACGCCCCTGCCGTACGTCGTCACCGCCCGCGACGGCGGCGCACGATTCGTTCGCGTGCCGGCGGGGACGCCTGCCTACGAGGCGGGCGTACGGCCAGGCTGGCGCCTGATCGGGCTGGACGGCGCCGAAGGAGAGGATCTCGCGGCAATGATCGTCGATGTCTGCTCCCGAACCCCGAGCCCTCCTCACGCCCACGCCTTCCTGTCCGGACGCCGCCTGCTTGCTGTCGGAAACGGACAAATTCGGGCGATGAAGGCCACAGGTCCCGGTGGAGCACGAGCGGCCTGGAGTGAGGACGGTCAACACGACGCCGGCGAGCCCATCACCTGGCGCCGGTTGGACGCAGGGGTCGGCTACCTGCAGATCGCGATCTGGACCGACCTGGACGCGGTGGAGCAGGGATGCGAGACGGCCCTGACCGACCTGCGGGGGTGTGATCGCCTGCTGCTGGATCTCCGGGGCAACGTCGGCGGCAACCTCATGCTCGCCACCGCCACGCGCGACCGTTTCCTGCGAAGTGAAACCCGCCTTGGCTCCATCCGCTACACGGATGGAGCCGGCGGCCTGGGCCCGGTGACGCAGCTCAAAGGTGAGCCCTCATCGGCGCGACGCTGGGCCGGGCGACTGGCCGTACTCACCGATCCGTTGACCTGCTCGGCCAGTGAGGACTTCCTGCTGGGCCTGCAAGGACTGGAGCACGTCAAGGTGATCGGCCAGCCCAGCGCCGGCGGTAGCGGTCGGCCGCGCCATTTAAGGCTGCTGCCAGAATGGACCCTCCGCATCAGCACGGCACTCACCTACGACAGGACCGGCCATTGCATTGAAGGACATGGCATACCGGTCGACGTCCCCACCGCGGTGGACTGGCCGGTTCCCGCAGAGGCGGGTAGAGAGCTGAGCGATCCGGCGATCCGCGCGGCCATAACCATCTGAGCCGGCATGGCAGAACATCGCACTGGGATCGGTGCAGAGCTCCTAACCGAGGTGAGCGCGTGCCGGATCCCGCGCGGGTCGGCGACCCCATTACCGGCGCGGATCCCAACCGTGATCTCAAAGTGCCACTGGAGCGCCAGGCCCCCTACCCCCAAATATGCATCCAAGAATCTAATTTGATATCGTCGTACCGTGCGACTGACGAAGTTCACGGACCTGGCCTTACGGGTCACCATGCGCCTGGCGGTCATGGAGCGAGGATCGATACTCACCACCAGAGAGGTGGCCGAGGCAATGGCGATCCCCTACACCCATACCGCCAAGGCCATCGCCCGGCTCCAGCACCTGGGAGTGGTGGAGGCCCGCCGGGGGCGCGGAGGCGGCTTGGAACTGACCGGCTTTGGCCGTACGGCGTCGCTGGGCTGGCTGGTCCGCGAACTGGAGGGCGAGGAGGAGGTCGTCGCGTGCGAGGGGGACACCCCCTGCCCGCTGCGGGCCGCCTGCCGGTTGCGCGGCGCACTGCGTAACGCCCAGCAAGCCTTCTACGCCTCGCTGGACCCGCTTACCGTGAACGACCTGGTCGCCTCACCGACAGGACCGGTCCTGCTCAGCCTCAGCTGATCGGCAGCATACGACCCATCCCCGTCGGACGATCTTAAATATGAATCTCATTTACTAATTTGGAGGATCTTATGCTCTCGCCAGAGTCGGCCGCGACCGTCCGCGCCACCTTGCCCGTGATCAGCGGCGCCATCGAGGACATCACCGCGCGCTTCTACGAGACGATGTTCGCCGACAACCCCGAGCTGCTCCAGAACCTGTTCAACCGGGGTAACCAGGCCAGCGGTGAACAGCGCAGCGCACTGGCCGGATCGATCACCGCCTTCGCCGCCATCCTGGTGGAGCGCCCCGACGACCGGCCGGACACGATGCTCGCCAGGATCGCGAACAAGCACGCCTCGCTCGGTGTCACCGTCGACCAGTACGCCATAGTCCACAAATATCTTTTCGCCGCCGTCGCCGAGGTGCTCGGCGACGCTGTCACCCCCGAGGTGGCGGGCGCCTGGGACGAGGTCTACTGGCTGATGGCGAACGCGCTGATCGCTCTGGAAGCGGATCTCTACCGCGACTCGGGCGAGGGCTGGCTTCAGGCGACGGTGGTTGAGCGTCGGCGCCAGACCGCAGACACGGTCTCCTTGACCCTGCGGCCGCGGACCCCCCTGTCCTTCAGACCCGGCCAGTACGTCAGCGTCGCGGTCACCCTGCCCGACGGTGCGAGGCAGATCCGGCAGTACAGCTTCTCGTGCGCCCCCGAGCGTGGCGACTGGCGGATCACCGTCAAGCGGGTGCGGGGCGGTGACGCCCCGGACGGAGAGGTGTCCAACTGGCTGCACGCGAACGTTCAGGCAGGGGACGTGCTGACGATCTCCGCACCGTTCGGCGACCTGACCCTGCCTGCGGGCGACACCCCGCTGCTACTGGCCTCGGCCGGAATCGGCGTCACTCCCATCCTGTCGATGGTCGACCATCTCGCGGCCACCGGTTCCACCCGCCAGGTCACCGTCGTCCACGCCGACCGCGCCCCGGCCGACCATGCCCACCGGCAGGAGCTCAAGCAGTTGGTAGCCGGGCTGCCCGGCGCCACCCTGCATCGGTGGTACGAGGAGGCGTGTGACTGCTCCTGCCAGCCGGCGCCGAACATCGGCCAGGTCGACCTGGCGGAGATCGACCTTCCTGAAGGGGTGGTGGCCTACCTCTGCGGGCCGCTGCCGTTCATGCGGAGCGTCCGCACTGACCTGCTCCGACGCGGAGTGCCCGCCTCGGACATCCACTACGAGGTGTTCGGTCCCGACCTCTGGCTCGGGCAGGACTGATCATGTGGAGTTGCACGCCGAGGCCGCGCGCCGCCCGCGGGTGCGGGAGGTCCTGGCCGAACTCAACCAGGCCGACCTCGGCACCTTCCCGCTGGCGCGTGCGTGGCGTCTTGCTCACTCGACCATGAGCTCCCTGATCTGCTCTCGTAGTGTGTCGGTGCCTCCGGGCCACCCTCGCAGCAACTTGCCGCCCTTGCTCACCAGCGCGACCAGCGGCGGCTCGTCGACGTGGTACTTCTGCCAGACCAGCCCGGTCGGGTCCAGCCCCACCGGGTGGTTGACGGCGTTCTTGAGCGCGTAGGCCTTCATCTCCTCGACGCTCGACGAGCCGCCCACTCCGACGAAGAGAACGACGTCGCGGTACTCCTCGGCGAGTTTGTTGATCTCTGCCTGCCGATCGACGCAGAGCTTGCACCACGACTCGAGGAAGACCAGGACGACGGGCCGGCGGCCCCACTCCGCCGCGACATCGAGAACCGAGCCGTCGAGGAGCGTCAGGCTGAATGTGGGTGCCGAAGGAGCGGTAGTCGGGGGGGCACGAAGGTGACGCCCTCGGGCACGGGCCCGGGGAGCGCTGCCGGGGCAGGCGGGGCGGGCCTGCCGGCCTCGCCCGCTGCGCCTGAGCAGCCGGTCACGGCCAGGGCGATGAGGAGAGCGAGGGAGCAGATGGACCTCATGACACCACCACTTCGCCGGCGATACCGACATTGTCGCTCTTCTTGATCGGCAGAGCCGCGCGACCATCGATGACCATCAGGTACTCATCCGGCTTTCGCACCGCGTCGACCTTGAGCAGCATCACGCACATGGTCGGCTGACGCTTCACGGCGCCGAAGTCGACATCCATGATCTTCTCGGACGTGCCGGCGGGCAGCACACCTCGAGCGACCTCGTTGCCGTTCCCGTCCTCGATGGCGAACGGCGCCTCCTGGTGGGCGAAGCGGTACGGCCCCGCTCCGGCGCAGCTGGTACCGAGTGGCCGCAGGTTCCCATCAGGGATGATCAGTCGTATGGTCTGGGTCTCGACGTCCGCCGCGTGTGACTCGCTGGCACAGCCAGTCACGAATGTGGCGCCGAGCAGGAGGGCGCCGACAGCGGCGCTCCGCGATGGGCTCATTGTGTGCCTCTCGACCGAACGATTTCGCGGGCCCAGCGCGCTCCTGCCGGGCCGGAGGTCAACGGGTGAATCATGTGTGAAGTGCGGCAGAGTGCGATGTCACGCTTCAGGTGACGGGAGGCGTGGCCTCCCATCACCTGAAGGTGCTCCGGCTCCTATCGGTTGGGGCTGGTCTCCCGCACGCTGATGGTGCAGGAGAGACTGCGTGTGGCGGTCGGGTCGCTCTCCGAGGTCGCCGTCAGGGTGACCACGGTGTTCTGGCTCGCTCCCGGAACGCGAGTGACGTAGACCGGAACGTCGACGGACTCGCCGGGGCGGGCCGTGGTGAGGGCGTTGTCCAGCTCGGCGGTCCAGCCCTTGCCGCTCGAAGCGGTGCTGAGGCGTTGAACTCCTCCCCGGCCTGAAGGCCGGAGACTCTCCCGTCGCGTCGCGGTCAAGCGGCGCGCGGGGGTTGACGCTTCACCGACCGGGTAACCCCGAGGTCTCCACGTCCTGACACCGGCGTTCCGACGGCGTTGTTGATATTGATCGCGGCGTTGGTATCGGCATGCCCGACCCAACCGCACACGGGGTTGGTACAGGCGAACACGGTTCTGTCGCGGCCGGCCGCATCACGGTGACCGCACCGGTGGCACGTCTGTGAAGTGCCCGGGGCGGGAACCTTGACGACCTGTCCGCCCCGGTCGGCACTCTTGTAGGCGAGCAGGGTGACGGTCCGGCCCCACGCCTCGCCGCTGATCGACCGATTCAGCCCCGCCTTCTGGGCGACGTTCCTGCCCGGGGCCTCGATCGTGCCCCTGGCGGATTTGACCATGTTGAGAATGGAGAGTTTCTCCACCTTGATCACGCTGAAGGCGTCGGCGAGTTCGGTGGTGGTCTGGTGCTGCCAGTCGACGGCTCGGCGCTTGGCTTTCGCTCGCAGCCGGGCGATCTGATCGTAGGTGCGCTGCTCCCGCCCCGAGGGGCGGGTCTTCTTCGGCCGGGCCGCACGCCGGCGAGCCGACGTCTTCTCCAGCCGGCGCAGGTGTTCCCTCTCGCCGCTGGTGAGCCAGGGTGCGTGCTCACGCATGGTGCCGTCCGACAGGGCCAGCGCGACGGTGATTCCCCGGTCGATCCCGACCCGCGGGCCGGGGTGCGCGGCCGGGGCCGGCACCTGGCGTTCGGTCCGGAACACGATGTGCCAGCCGTCGGCTTCTTTGACCAGGCGGGCTCCGGTGATCCGCCCGGCGGGGCCGCCCCTGGTGAGGCCGGGCAGGTCCTTGGTCCAGCGAAACCGCACCCGCCCGACCTTGGGGAGATTGAGCGCGCCCCAGCGCCGGTTGACCCGCTTGATCTGCAGATCGCGGGCTTGGGGGACGTCCACGGCCCACCGAGTCCGCACCCGGCCCTTGAACGTGGGCCGCTGGGCGGGGTGGTCGGGGTTGAGGAAATTCGCCCACGCCTGCCGATACGTCTTCAACACCGCCTGGGCGGCCTGGGCGGGCAGTTGTCCCATCCAGTCGATCTCGCGGCGGGCTGCCCGGATCGCCGCGTCGCAGTCCTTCAACGTCGCGAACCGGCCCTGGCGGAAGGTGACGTACTCATGCAGCAGGTTCCACAGCGCGCGGGCGGTGTGCGCCTGAGCGTCCAGCACCGCCACCTGGGCCGCGCCGAGGTCGAGTCGCGCCACGTGCGCCCGAGCCCGCTTCACCAACTCCACACCGTGATCGTATCGTTCGGTTTACGTCACCGTGATGGAATCCCAACCCCCAGGTGCGCACCGGACGCCGTGTTGTCCGCACCCTGCACGCACACGTGGTGTCCGT
>NZ_JBIUTQ010000023.1:0-71358 GCF_044741965.1 Streptosporangium sp. NPDC087985 | reverse complement strand
GTCCGTGTGCACGCACACGTGGTGTCCGTGTGCACGCACACGTGGTGTCCGTGTGCACGCACACGTGGTGTCCGTGTGCACGCACACGTGGTGTCCGTGTGCACGCACACGTGGTGTCCGTGACGAGGTACCGGCGTGTGGGGTTCAGCGACCCCAGGCGGTGCGCTGCGAGGAACCCAGGCGCGAGGTCCGCACCGGCTTCGAGGTCGAACCTCGCGCGGTCAACGGCGACCACAACCACGTCCACGTCCACCCGCTGGTCCACCACCCGCCGAAGGTCGCCCTGTCCACACTCGCCGGCTCACCGAAGGGCCTCTGGGCGCGGATGCTTGGCAAGGAATACGGCGCTCACGTCCGCCGGTGCCTGTGGGGCGGGCATTCGTGGTCCGGTTCCTCCTTCGCCGCAAGCGTGGGCGGCGCACCGCTTACGGTCCTTGAGCAGTACATCGAACAGCGGAAACGACCCGTGTGAGCCGGCCTGCTCACGGGCACGGAAGGCCAGGGCACGCTCGCGCCCTGGCGGGCACTCCCGGGTGGGCCTTCACTCCCGGCGTGAACGCCGGAGCACTGGCCCACAGTTCGGTAGAAGTCGACCATTCCGATGTCCTCGGGCTTCGGGTCGATCGTCCACGCGAAGCAGGAAGCGGTTCCGCAGTTGGTGGCGCGGGTCTTGGTCTTGTTGATGATCACCCCGTTCCCCGGGAGGAAGGAGTCGACCCCGATCTGCTGCACGGTTTCGATGGTGAAGTGGGTGTAGTCGCTGTTTCCGGCGCAGTTCAATCCCCCGGTGGACGGGTTGCACGAGGGGGTCCGGTCCACCGGTGCCTTTCCGTCGAGCTTGACGCGGACGCCGAGCAGCTCGTCCGCCAGAGGTCCGACTGCCCGGGCCCGCACCTTGGCGACGACGAGACCCGACGAGGCCAGCCCCTCACGGCTGAGGTCGACGATGTCGTTCTGGGAGATCAGGCCAAGCTCCAGCTTGTTCCGCACGTTGTGGTGCGGCCCGACCGTGGATCCGCCCTGGGCGGGTACCTTCCATCGGGTGTGCATACCGGTGGGACCATTCCATGATCCTTGGCTCATCATGTCCCACTGTCCGGTGAACGTCCGCTGAGTGGGCACCGCGAAGGCGCCGTTGTAGTTGTCACCGATACCGAGGATGTGGCTGAACTCGTGCGCGTAGCCGGCCGTACCCGACGACTCGGCCATGTTGGCCGAACCGCCCCCCGCGCTGGCCCAGGTGAACGAACCGGCCGCCCATGAGGTCCACGGGATGTAGCGGGTCTTCATCTCCCGGCCCGCGGCGTGAAGATCTCCGGCAGCGTCATCCTCGGCGATCGGGATCTGATGTCCCTGTCATCCAGGCAGATACGGGACGTTCGCGGCCGCGACATCGCCATGATCTTCCAGGATCCGATGACCTCCCTCAATCCGGTGGTCACCGTGGGCAGGCAGCTCACCGAGGTGATCGTCCGACACGACGGGAAGTCGGCAGGCGAGGCCAGGAAGGGGGCGGAGACGCTCCTGCGTCGCGTCGGGATCCCGGACCCCGTGCGCCGTCTCGGCGAGTACCCGCACCAACTGTCGGGTGGCATGCGGCAGCGGGTGATGATCGCCATCGCGATCGCCTGCCGACCCCGGCTGATCATCGCCGACGAACCCACGACGGCTCTCGATGTGACCATCCAGGCACAGATCCTTGACCTGCTGCGGGAGCTGGTCACTGAGAGCGGATGCGGACTGATCATGATCACACATGACCTGGGTGTCGTCGCGGGGCTCTGCGACTCGGTCCACGTCATGTACTCCGGCCGGATCGTCGAATCAGCGTCCGCGAAGGAGCTCTTCGCACGCCCCTCGCACCCGTACACCGACGGTCTGCTGCGATCGATTCCACGGATCGACGACGAGCAGGTCGCCTCCCTGCACACGATCCGGGGTTCGGTACGCGATGTCGTCGCCTGGGATCGCGGCTGTGCCTTCCAGCCACGATGTGACCAGGCGGTGGACGCGTGCCTGGACGCTCCCCCGGAGGTGGTGGATCTCGGCGTCACACCGCCCCACCACGTCCGCTGCCCGTGGCCCGTGAGTGCGTCAACGTCCTCTGAAGGTGTCGTCCGGCAGAAAGGCGGCGTCCTGTGAGCATGCTCGAGGTGCGGGACCTCAGGGTCCACTTCCCGATCAAGGCCGGCACGCTCTTCCAGCGGAACCATGGTTCGGTGAAGGCCGTGGACGGTGTCGACCTGGACGTGGCGGCCGGGACCACGTTCGGCCTGGTGGGTGAGTCCGGCTGCGGCAAGTCGACCCTCGGGCGCGCGATCATGCGGCTGACCGAGCCGACCAGTGGCTCGATCACCCTGGGCGGCCAGGACCTCCTCGCGCTGAACGAGCGGAAGCTGCGGCCGCTGCGCCGGGACTTCCAGATGGTGTTCCAGGACCCGATGGCAAGTCTTGATCCGAGGCAGAGCGTGGAGTCCCTGCTCACCGAGCCGCTGCGCGCCCACAAGATCCCCGGTGGTCCTCAGGGGCACGCCAGGCGGGTCCGCGAACTGCTCGACGTCGTTGGTCTGCCGGCGTCGGTGGTGAACCGCTACCCGCACGAGTTCTCCGGAGGGCAGCGTCAGCGTGTCGGAATCGCCCGCGCTCTGGCGCTGAACCCGAAGCTGATCATCGCCGACGAGCCGGTGTCCGCGCTCGACGTCTCCATCCAGGCTCAGGTGATCAACCTCCTCAAGGAACTGCAGGAGCGGTTCTCCCTGACCTACGTCGTCATCGCGCACGACCTCGCGGTGGTCAGGCACATCAGCCAGACCGTAGCGGTCATGTACCTGGGCGTGATCATCGAGCAGGCCTCATCCGGGGCTCTCTACAAGGAGCCGATGCATCCGTACACCAAGGCGCTCATGAGCGCGGTGCCGGTACCTGACCCGGCCATCGAGGAGAGCCGCAGCCGGATCTTGTTGCACGGTGACCTGCCGTCACCGGTCAACCCGCCCACGGGGTGCCGGTTCCACACCCGCTGCCCGTGGCGACAGGCCACTCGATGCGACGACGAGCGACCGGCGTTACGCGAACTCTCCACCGGCCACAGGGTTGCCTGTCACTACGCGGAGGACATCAAGGCCGGCCGGATACAGGCGCACGTGGTTGCGCGGGAGACAGGGACTCCGGACGATGGTGTGACCACGCCATCGCCCGAGTCCACCGAAGCGTAGATCGCCGAGGATCGGCGGACCAGGAGGCGTCCAGGTGCACGGTGATGACAGGTGCGGGGTCGTTCATCTCTGCCGTGGCGGAGTCAGCATTGTGATCGACGCCACCGGGCCCGGACTGCCCGTGGTACGCCATTGGGGTGTCGAGCTGGCCGACGCCGACGCGCAGCGCGTGGGGCGCGGACTCGGTGAGCCGTTGCCGGTCAACTCGCCGGACCCGCCGGTTCCGGTGTCGATGTCGCCGGAGGCCAGTGCAGGTTACATGGGCCGTCCCGGCCTGCGGGGTCACCGGGCCGGGAAGTCCTGGTCCTCGTCCTTCACGTTGACCGGTGTCGACGTATCCAACGCTCTGGCGACGTTCACGGCGCTTGATCACCGCGCCGAGCTCGAGCTCGTGACCGAGGTCGAGTTGACGTCGTCGGCGCTGGCACGGGTGCGCCATCGGCTGACAAATCGTGGTTCCACGCCATACGTGCTGGACGGACTCGAGGTCGCCCTCCCGGTGCCGCCACATGCCGACGAAGTGTTGGACTTCACCGGTCGTTGGGCCCGTGAACGTCATCCGCAGCGTCGCCCGTTCGATCACGGGGCGTGGGTTCGGGAGAACCGGCGCGGACGCACCGGCCACGATGCGACGATCGGCCTGATCGCGGGCACCCGCGGATTTGGATTCACAGGCGGTGAGGTCTGGGCGATCCACGTCGCGTGGAGCGGCAATCACGTCACGTACTCCCAGCGACTGCCAGAGAGCCAGCCGATCCTCGGTGGTGGCGAACTCCTGTTGGGCGGCGAGGTGATCCTGGCCGAAGATGAGACGTACAGCTCGCCATGGATCTACGCCGCGTACAGCGACCAGGGCCTCAACGGCATGAGCGCGGCATTCCATCGCTGGTTGCGGGCACGTCCACATCACCCTGGGCCGGAGCGGCCGCGGCCGGTCGTCCTCAACACGTGGGAGGCCGTCTACTTCGATCACGATCATGACCGGCTGCGTGGACTCGCCGAGGTCGCAGCCGGCATCGGCGTGGAGAGGTTCGTGCTTGACGACGGCTGGTTCGCCGGGCGCCGGAACAGCAGCGCCGGGCTGGGTGACTGGCATGTCGATCCGGACGTCTGGCCGGACGGCCTGGGTCCGCTGGTCGACTATGTCGACGAGCTGGGCATGGAGTTCGGTCTGTGGGTGGAACCCGAGATGATCAACCCCGATTCCGACCTGTTCCGAGCGCATCCGGAATGGGTTCTCGGACCTGCCCAGGGAGTCCTGCCTGTTACCGGTCGCCGTCAGCAGGTCCTCAATCTGGCGCACCCAGCGGCCTACCGGTACATCTTGGACCGGCTTGACCAGCTCCTGGGGGAGTACAACATCGCCTATCTCAAATGGGACCACAACCGCGACCTCATCGATGCCGGTCATGAGGGTCATGCGTCGGTGCACGGTCAGACGCTCGCGGTGTACCGCCTGCTCGACGAGTTGCGCCGTAAGCATCCCCGGGTGGAGATGGAGAGCTGTTCGTCCGGTGGAGCCAGGATCGACCTGCAGATCCTGGAGTACACGGAGCGGGTGTGGGCCAGCGACTGCAACGACGCCCTGGAGCGTCAGGCGATTCAGCGCTGGACGGGGCTGTTCCTCCCCCCGGAACTAGTCGGTGCCCATGTCGGCCCGCCACGGTCGCACACCACGTCGCGCACCCACGACCTGTCCTTCCGGATGGCCACTGCGATCTTCGGTCACCTCGGCCTGGAGTGGGATCTCTTGACAGCGACCGATGACGAACGACAGCAACTACGCCAGGCGATCGCCCTGTACCGGGAGATCCGGTCGTTGCTCCACACGGGCACCGTCGTACGTGGCGACCACCCGGATCCGTCGGCCTGGGTGCACGGGGTCGTCTCGGAGGATCGCTCGACTGCGGTGTTCGCATACGTGCAGCTCACGACGTCGGTCGACGCCGTACCGGCACCCTGGCGCATGCCCGGCCTCGATCCTCACCGCTCGTACCGGGTCACGGTTCTCGAAAAAGCCGGACGGCCCGCCACCACGGGCCGAGTCGCCCCGGCCTGGTTCTCATCGGGCGAGATCGAAGCGGGCGGCCGCGTGCTGGGCGCGATCGGGCTGACACCCCCGATATTGGCGCCCGAGCAGGCCCTTGTGGTGCGCCTGGACTCCGTCGGCGGGTTCCCGCACTAGCGCGGGGCCAGGCTGTCTGGCCCCGAAGCGGAGGTCAGGCCAGGCGCGGCGGTGATTCCACGCCGTCGCCGGCCGTTGTCGCAGGTAACCAACGTGACATTTTACATTTCACTAGCTAACATGACTGTCAGGACGATAGAGCGGAGGGCGTCCTGCGGCGGATCAGTGTGGCAGTCCTGCCGGGATGAAACCTGTCGAGTACGACGAGAATGGCCGCAGCTCGATGCACTACGGCATGTTTACGCAGCAATAATATTTTATATTGTACATAAAACAGTGTAATGGTACAGACGGGAGACGATTGTGGACAGGCGCAAGCCTTGGCATGGTGTCCTGGTGGCGACGCCGGCCCCGTTCCGTAACGATCTGTCGGTCGATCTCGATCGCTACGCCGAGCACGTCCGATGGTTGGCCGACAACGGCTGCCATGGCGTATGCCCAAACGGGTCCCTGGGCGAATACCAGGTCCTGACGGACGATGAGCGCGCAGCGCTGGTGCGTGTCGCCGTCGAGGCCTCGCCGGAGGGATTCACCGTGATGCCCGGAGTGGGCGCCTACGGTGCACGCGAGGCTCGTGCGTGGGCCGAACAGGCGGCCGAGGCCGGTGCCCAGGTTGTGATGGCGCTGCCGCCCAACGCGTACCGAGGTGACGACCGTGCCGTCATCGAGCACTACCGCGAGGTCGCGAAGGCCGGCCTTCCCGTCTCGGCGTACAACAATCCACTCGACACCAAGATCGACCTACGTCCCGAGCTCCTCGCCGAGCTTTACAACGAGGGCCTCATCGTCAGCGTCAAGGAATTCACCGGTGACGCCCGGCGCGCGTACCAGATCGCCGAGCTGGCACCTGGCCTGGACGTCCTGATCGGCACCGACGACTCTGTGATCGAGGTGGGGCTGGCCGGCGCGAAGGGCTGGGTGGCGGGCTATCCGAGTGCTTTCCCCCAGGCGTGCGTCCGGCTCTTCGAGGCGACCGTCGCTCACGATCTCGACACGGCCCTGCCTCTCTACCGGGAGCTCCATGCGCTGCTGCGCTGGGATTTCCATACGGAGTTCGTCCAGGCGATCAAGTTTTCCATGGATCTGGTGGGCCGTTACGGGGGTCCGTGCCGTCCGCCTCGGCAGCCGTTGCTGCCGAGAGATCAGGAGACGATCCGGGAGCTGACCGCTCAGGTCGCGGCCAAGTACGCCTGAGCCGGAAGGTTCGAGACGCCATCCAGGCGTGTGTTCCATCTACGGGGCGTTACCCCGGAGGGATGCCGAGGCGTGTCCGGGGTCGGCGCTCTCACCCGGCGCGACGGTGTCCGACGCCGGTGGCCGAGTCGTGCCGAGAGATTCCCTTCCCGAGGCCTTTAGAGTTCTGGGAAGAGCCGATTGACACGGGTTGGACCCGCGGCGGCGATCGCGCTCAGGAACCGACTAGCGAAAGATACGAGAGATGGCCGACTCCTCGAAGTTGAGTCTTCCGACCTTGGCACGGCGGACGAGCGTGCGGGAGAAAGTCACTGACGCTCTGCGCGGCGCGATCGTCTCGGGTGAGATGAAGCCCGGGGAGCTCTACTCGGCACCTGACCTGGCCGAGCGGTTCGGCATCTCGGCAACACCGGTCCGCGAAGCGATGCTTGACCTCGTCAAGCAAGGTCTCGTCCGCCCGGTGCGCAACAGGGGTTTCCAGGTGACGGAAGTCTCCGATGCCGACCTCGACCAGATCACTCGAATCAGGGAACTGCTCGAGCCGGCGGCCGCTTTCGAGGCCAGCGCACACGTCGCTCCTGACGTTCTCGAGGCTCTGCGCTCTCTTGCCAGAGAGATCGTCGCCGCGGCCGCCGAGGGCGACCTCATCAGGTACGTCAGCGCCGACCATGAGTTCCACATCCGTCTGCTCAGCGCCGGCGGCAACCACCGTCTTGTCCATATCGTCGATGATCTGCGATCACAGACGCGTCTCTACGGTCTGTCTGGTCTCGTGGAGGCGGGTCAGCTCACACGCAGTGCGCTGGAGCACGTTCAGATGTGCGACCTCATCCAGGCAGGAAAGGCCGGCGCCTTGGAAGACCTCATGCGGCTCCACATCGGTCGCGTCCGCCGTGAGTGGGCGGGCCGCTAAAGCGATCAGGGAATGGCCCCGGACTCCGCGACCGCCACGCTCATCCCGCTCGGGGACATGCTCGTCGGTGGATCTCGCCTGTCCCTCTTGGACGGACGCTCGGATGGACAGATCGCCGTGCTCATCCCGGGCGATGGACAAAATGTCCAGCCCCGGCCTGCGGGTCGTCCGCGAAGCGGCAGCATGCGGAGACGTGAACGACAACGACCTTCTCAACGACCGCAGGTTTGTCATGGTCAGCTCGACGGCGAGCGTGGTGGACCCGGACAGCCCCACCGAGTTCACCTACCGGGAGTCCGGCGGGATCATCTGGGGCGACTACACCGGCGACACCGTGGTCCACGGGCGCTTCGTCGGCACCAGGGACGGCGACCGGCTGGAAATCACCTACGTGCACCTGCTCAAGACCGGAGAGCGCGCCGGCGGGCAGGGCGGCAGCCGCATCGAGACCCTCCCCGACGGCCGGTTGCACCTTGTTGAGGAGTTCCAGTTCGCCGGGGACGACACGGTGCACGTGAGCGTGTGCGCCGAGGTGGCCTGACGGAGATTCTCCGGTTGTGATCGTTAGCCGGGAGGCGCGCGGTCCGGGACGGACCCGGCCGTGCGCCTCCCGGCAGACGATCTTCGGCAGGAGGGCCGCCGTACCGGACGGTTCAGGCGTCCCGCTGGAGCTGGGCGCGGCCCTCGGCCGCGCCCACGAAACGCATCATGCCCAGCGGCACCTCTCCCCCGGAACCCTCGGGCCCGTCAGGTCCCCAGTGCCTCCCTGCGCCTGCAGGACCCCCGGCCGGTCCGGCGGGGTCGGGGGCGGGGGCCGGGCGGCGGGCGGAGCGGCCGGGGCCCCGGTCGCCCGGCAGGACGTAGGGCCGCCTGAGTACCTCGTCCAGGATGAAGACGGTCTCGGTGGCCTTGACCGCCGGGATACTGGCCAGCCGCTCGGTCACCATCGCGTGCACGGCCGCGACGTCGGCCATCCGGACCTGGATCATCGCGTCGTGCTGACCCGTCGTGATCGCGCAGTACTCCACCTCGGGCATCGACGCGAGCTGGGCGCGGAACTGGCGCCACATCTGCTGCCGGACGGTCACGAAGATCAGCGCGGTGATGCCGAGGCCGGCGCGGACGTGGTCGATCTCGGCCGTGAACCGCTTGATGGCGCCGTCGGCGCGCAGCGCCTCGAACCGGGTGTAGGCATTGGCCCGCGAGATGCCGACGCGCTCGGCGAGGGCCGCCACGGAGATCCTGCCGTTCTCGCGCAGCACCTCAAGGATCTTCAGGTGTGTCGCGTCGAGCTCCAGGCCGATGCCGATCCGTCCAGGTTGACCACCGTCGCGAGTCGAGTTCCTTGACATTTCGGTCATGGCAATACCCCCAAGGTCAGATTTGTCTCAGCCTAGCCCCATGAGCTGGACTTTCTGCCGGACAATCCTCGACCAACGTTGATTAAACGTCCACATTGACCATTTTCGGAGGACACAAAATGGCGATCCGTTACCGGCGCCCCGGCGCGAAGGCAGCCCTGCTGCCGGTGCTGCTCACCGGCGCCCTCGCCCTTGCCGCCTGCTCCAGCGGCGGTTCGTCCACGGCGCCCCAGAGCGGCACCGCCGCCAAGACGCTCGTGATCGACACCTCCTTCGACCTCAAGACGGCCGACCCGGGACGGACCTACGAGCCGACCGGTCTGCTCGTGGGCAAGGCGATCTACGAGACCCTGCTCACGTTCGAGGGTTCCGACGTCACCAAGCCGGTGCCGGCCCTCGCCGAGTCGTACGAACTTTCCGCCGACGGCAAGGTGATGACGCTCAAGCTCCGCCAGGGTGCCACGTTCGCCGACGGCTCGCCGGTCACCGCCGACGACGTGGTCTTCTCGCTGAACCGCGTGCGCGACATGAAGGGCACGCCGTCCTTCCTGCTCGACGGCGTGGAGGTCGCCAAGACCGACGAGACGACGGTCACGCTGACGTCGGAGACGTCCAACCCCGCGCTGCCGTACATCCTGCCCAACCCCGCGTTGGGCGTCCTCAACTCCAAGGTGGCCAAGGAGCACGGCGCCACCGCCGACACCGGGGACAAGGCCGAGCAGTACCTCAACTCCACCTCGGCGGGCTCGGGGCCGTACACGATCGAGTCGTTCAACGTCAGCAGCCAGGTCGTGCTCAAGGCCAACGCGGAGTACTGGGGCGCGGCCAAGCCGGTCTACGACAAGGTCGTGATCCGCAACGTCGAGGCCGCGACGCAGAAGCTCAACATCTCGCGCGGCGACAGCCAGGTCGCGCTGAACCTCTCCGGTGACCAGGTCGCCGGGATCGCGGGCGGCCTGCAGGTCAAGAAGACCGCCTCGGCCAACGTGATCTTCCTGCTGAACAACCAGAACCCCTCGGTCAGCAAGGTCACCTCCAACCCCAAGTTCGTCGAGGCCGTGCGGAAGGGCGTCGACTACCAGGGCCTGCTGGAGCTGGCCGGTGAGGGCTCGGTGCAGGCTCCGGGCGTCATCCCCACGATGATCCTCGGCGCGCTCCCGGCCGACCAGGCCGCCCAGCGCGACGTCGAGGGCGCCAAGGCCGCGCTGAAGGAGAGCGGGATCAGCGACCCGAAGGTGACGCTGGAGTACCCCAGCGAGCTGACGGTCAGCGGCCTGTCCTTCCAGCCGCTCGCCGAGCGGATCCAGGCCAACCTCAAGGAGGTCGGCATCACCGTGGACCTGGCTCCCGCGCCGGTCACCACGGCCCTGGACAACTACCGCAACGGCAAGGAGGAGATGGGCCTGTGGTACTGGGGACCCGACTTCCCGGACCCCAGCAGCTACCTCAACTTCCTGCCCGGCAAGCTCGTCGGCCTGCGCTCCGGCTGGGAGGCCGGGTCCGACAAGGAGCTGGAGGCCTCCGGTGACAAGGCCGCGACCGCGATCGGTGACGACGCCCGCAAGGAGATCTACACCAGCCTCCAGACCAGGCTGAACGAGGTCGGGCCGTTCGTCCCGCTCATCCAGCCCGGCCAGAACATCGTGACGGCCGCGTCCGTCACCGGCCTGGAGTTCCACCCGGTCTGGACCGTCGATGTCGCCGACCTCAAGTAACGAGGACCCGAGAGGGAGTACGGCCCGGCGGAAGCCGGGCCGTACCGGCCATACCGGCCGGAGCCCGCTGGTCCGTTTCCTGGTCCGCCGGGTGCTCACGGCGCTCCTGCTGGCCGTGGGCATCACCCTGGTCACCTTCGTCCTGACCAACCTGGTCCCCGGCGACCCCGTCTCGGCCAACCTCGGCCAGCGGGCCCTCGGCGACCCGGCGATCGTCGCGCAGTGGCGGGCCGAGCACGGCCTGGACAAGCCGCTCCCCCAGCAGTACCTGCTGCATCTTCAGGGAGTGGTCCAGGGCGACCTCGGGACGAGCCAGCAGAGCCACCGTCCGGTCCTCGACGACCTGGCAGAGGCCGTGCCGGCCACGCTGGAACTGGCCGGTGTGGCGATCCTGATCTCCCTCGTGACGGGGGTGGCGTTCGGCGTGATCGCGGCGCTGCGCCGGGACCGGCTCTCCGACCACCTGCTCCGGGTCCTCAGCCTGGTCGGCATCTCCGTGCCGACGTTCTGGCTGGCGCTGACGGCGTTCTACGTCTTCTTCTACCGGTTGCAGATCACTCCGGGCAGCGGTCGCCTCGACCCGAGCATGAGCGCGCCCCCGCAGGTCACCGGCCTGTACACGGTCGACTCCGCGCTGGCGGGACAGTGGGACGTGTTCGCCTCGGCCCTCGGCCACCTGCTCACCCCCGCGCTGGTGCTGGCCCTGTACACGATCGGCCTGCTCACCCGGTTCACCCGGTCGGCGGTGCTGGAGGTGCTGGGCCAGGACTACGTGCGCGCCGCGCGGGCGAAGGGCCTGCCGCCCCGGGTGATCCTGTTCCGCTACGTGCTGCGCTCGGCCTTGGTCCCGGTCATCACGGTGGCGGGGCTGGCCTTCGGCAGCCTGCTGTCCGGCACCGTGCTCGTCGAGGCGATCTTCGCCTGGCCGGGCATCGGGCAGTACGCCTACAAGAGCGCGACCACCCTCGACCTGCCCGCCGTGATGGGTGTCGGCCTGGTGGTGGGCGGCGTCTACCTCGTCATCAACCTGATCGTCGACGTGCTGTACGGCGTCATCGACCCCAGAGTGAGACTGTCGTGAAAATCCCCCAAGCGTGGCGGCAGCCGCTGGCGATCGTCGGCGGGGTGATCGCGCTCGCCTGGATCGTGATCGCGCTGGCGGCCCCGCTGCTGGCACCGCACGATCCGCTCGCCCAGGATCTGCCCCGGCTGGCCCCGCCGGGTCCGGGCCACTGGTTCGGCACCGACCAGCTCGGCCGCGACGTCCTGAGCCGGGTGATGTACGGTGCGCGGCTGTCGATCCCGCTGACGCTGCTACTGGTCGTGCTCTCGGTGCTGGTCGGCGGCCTGCTCGGTGCCTGCGCCGGATATTTCGGTAAATGGGTTGGTGAGACGATCATGCGGTTCGCCGACCTCGTGTTCGCCTTCCCCACCGTGATCCTGGCCATGGTCGTGGCCGCCGCGCTCGGTGCGAGCCTCACCAACGCCGTGCTCGCCGTACTCGTCGTCGCCTGGCCCGCCTACGCCCGCGTCACCCGCGGCCTGGTGCTGGGCGTGCGCGAGCGGGAGTTCGTGGTGAGCGGGCGGCTGCTCGGCTTCTCCGCCTGGCGTTCGCTCCGGGTGGACGTGCTGCCGAACATCACCGGGCCGATCCTGGTGCTCGCGACCCTCGACATCGGTACCGCGCTGCTGCTGCTGTCGGGCCTGTCGTTCCTCGGGCTCGGCGCGAAGCCGCCGTCTCCGGAGTGGGGGGCGATGGTCGCCTCCGGCGTGGAGGTGTTCGACAGCTGGTGGGTGGCGGCCTTCCCCGGCCTGGCCATCCTGACGGTCGTGCTGGCCTTCAACTTCCTGGGCGACACGCTGCGCGACGCCCTCGACCCGCGGACGGCCCGCGCCATCAAGGAGCGTGCACTGTGACCCTCCTCGCCATCTCCGGCCTGAAGGTCTCCATCGGAGGCAAGGAGATCCTGCGCGGCGTCGACCTCGACCTGCGGGCCGGCCGCGTGCACGGCCTGGCCGGCGAGAGCGGCTCGGGCAAGACGATGACCGGCCTGGCCGTGCTCGGGCTGCTCCCGCACGGCGCCCGCACCGGCGGCCGGATCACCCTGGGAGAGCGCGACCTGCTCACCCTGCCGCCCAAGGAGCTCAACGCGGTACGCGGCGGCGAGGTCGCCATGGTCTTCCAGGACCCGGCGACCAGCCTGCACCCGATGCTCACGGTCGGCCGCCAGCTCACCGAGCACATGCGTCACCACCTGGGCCTGGACCGGAAGCAGGCGCGGGCCAGGGCCGTCGAACTGCTGGGCCAGGTACGCATCCCCGGCCCCGGGGAGGCGATCGACCGCTACCCGCACCAGTTCTCCGGGGGCATGCGTCAGCGCGTCGCGATCGCGATCGCGCTGGCCTGCTCGCCGAAGGTCCTCATCGCCGATGAGCCCACGACCGCGCTCGACGTGACCGTCCAAGCCGGAGTCCTGCGGCTGCTGCGCGGCCTCTGCGACGACCTGGGCCTGGCTGTCCTGCTCGTCACCCATGACCTCGGCGTGATGTCGGCGGTCGCCGACGAGGTGAGCGTGATGAAGGAGGGTCTGGTCGTGGAGACGGGCCCGCGCGGGCAGGTGCTGCGCGACCCGCGCCACCCCTACACCCGCGCCCTGCTGGAGTCGCTGCCCGGGGAGGTCTCATGACACTGCTGACCGTGGACGATCTCGTCGTCGAGCATCGCACGCCCGGCCGCCCGCTGGTGCGTGCCGTGGCCGGAGCCAGCCTGACCGTCGCGGCAGGCGAGGTCGTCGGTCTCGTCGGCGAGTCCGGGTGCGGGAAGTCGACGCTGGCCCGCGCGGTGTGCGGGCTCAACCCGGCCGCGTCCGGGACGATCACCTTCGACGGGCACCCGGTGACCCCGCTCGGCCTGCGCCGCAGGGACCGGTCCCTGGCCGGGATCCAGATGGTCTTCCAGGATCCCTACGCCTCGCTGAACCCGCGGCGCCGGGTGGGCGCGCAGATCGCCGACGGGTTGCGGGCGGCGGGCGACACCGTGACCACCCCCGCCGACCTGCTGGAGCGGGTCGGGCTGCCCCGCGACTTCGCCGGCCGTCACCCGCACGAGTTCTCCGGCGGGCAGCGGCAGCGGATCGCGATCGCCCGGGCGCTCGCCGCCCGGCCGGCCCTGCTGATCGGCGACGAGCCCATCTCCGCGCTCGACGCCTCGGCCCAGGCGCAGGTGGCCAGGCTGATGCGGGACCTGGCGGTCTCCTCGGGTGCCGGCCTGCTGTTCATCAGCCACGACCTGTCGGTGGTGCGGCTGATCGCCGACCGGATCGCGGTGATGTATCTCGGGAAGATCGTGGAGGTGGGCCGTACCGCCGAGGTGTGGGCCGATCCCCGTCATCCGTACACCCGGGCTCTGCTGGGCGCGATCCCGGCCCCCGACGGTGCCGGGGTGTTGCCGGCGGAGCTGTCCGGAGACGTGCCCGACCCGGCCGACCCGCCGTCCGGCTGCCGGTTCCATCCGCGCTGCCCGGTGGCGATGGACGTCTGCCGGGAGCGCGAGCCCGCGTCCGGCCCGGTCGCGTGCTGGCTGCACGGGCCTGCATGATCGACGAGGTGCGGCGACGGATGGCCGAGGAGGGGATCGACGCCCTGGTGCTGCGCCCCTCCCCCGACTTCCGCTACCTCGGTGGCGTGGGAGACGGCTATCTCGTCGTGACCGCCGACGGGCCGCCCGCCTCGGCGGCCGGCCCGCTGGAGGCGGCGGCACTCGTCCCCGACTCCGCCCGGCGGATCGGGGTGGACCCCGAGATGCGGGCCGGGGAGCTGTTCTCGCTGCGGGTGGAGGCCGAGCTCGTGCTGGCGTCGGCCGTGCTCGCCCCGCTCCGGCTGAACCGGGGGCCCGCGGAGGTCGCGGCGGCCGGACGCGCGGCCTCGGCGGCGGACGCGGTCCTGCTCCTGGTCCCGGAGCTGGCGTGGTTCGGCACCACCGAACGCGCGATGGCCCGGCGGCTGCGGGCCGTGATGGTCGAGACGGGGTGTGAGGAGGTGCTGTCGGTGCTGGTCGCGGCCGGCGAGCACAGCTCCGTCCCCCGGCACGTGCCGTGCGAGCGCGTGATCAATCCGGGCGACGCGCTCCTGGTCTCGGTGTGCGGGAGGTGGGGAGACCACTGCTCGGAGGTCGCCCGCGTCTTCGCGGTGGCTGAACCGCCCGAGGACTTCGAGGCGATGTACTCGGTCGTCCTCGCCGCGCAGCGCGCCGCCCTCGACGCGCTGCGGCCCGGGGCGGCGGCGGCGGCGGCCGGGCGGGCCGCCCTGGAGGTGATCGAGTGCAGCGGTTACGGCCCCTACGCCGCGGAGCGGCCGGGGCGGGGGGTCGGGCTCGGCCCCGAGGAGGGCCCGTGGCTCGTCCCCGGTGACCCGACCGTGCTCGCTGCCGGCATGACGGTGTGCGTCGAACCGGCGATCTACCTGCCCGAGCTGTTCGGCGCGCGGGTGGCCGACGTCGCGGTGTGCACCCCGGCCGGGGCGGAACGGCTCAGCGGAGGCTCGCAGACCCTCCAAGTCGTCGACCGCTGAAGGCCGGAGCGGAGGGGCTCAGGCCGGCGTACTCGAACCAGTCGAAGTCGGCCACGGCAGCGCTGGCGGTGCCGTTGGAGCTGGCGTACATGCCGACGTAGGCACCGGTGAAGCCGCCGGTCGCGGCCATGCAGAGGACGCGGCCGTCCACGACGTCGCCGAGCGGCCGCCACTCTCCCGCCTCGGCGGCACAGCGCATCCGGTACTCCTGGCCGTGCGCCTCCACCCCCAGGTACAGCCGGCCGGGGCGGGCCGGTTCCGCGGCGAGCACCTCCTCGACGCCGCCCTCCCTCCTGACCACCCGCACCTCGTCGCCGGCCGTGACGAGCAGGATGAGGTGGTCGTGGTTCTGGACGAGCGCCAGCCCGGCACACTGGCCGGGGCCGTCGGGGGTGAAGTCCACCACGGTGAAGGCCGCGAAGTCGCGGTGGCGCAGGCGGCGGGCGACGAAGCTCGGAGAGGCGAGGTCGGTGAGGCTCTCCGGGCGCAGGCGGAGCCTGAGGTGCCCCGGCCTGTCGGTCAGTGACCAGTACGGCTCCCGCGGCGTGCGCAGGTGGTTCCAGCAGTGCGCCAGCCGTACGGAGTCGAAGTGGTCACACGCGGGCTCGGCGGGCCAGCGGTGCTCGGGCAGGGCGGGGGGTGTGAGGGCGGGCGGCACCGCCGGCACGACCGGCCAGCCGTCCTCCCAGCGCACGGGGGCCAGGAACGTCTCCCTGCCCAGGTTGAGGGTGTAGCCGTCGTGGGGGCGCATGGCCAGGAGCACCATCCACCATTCGCCCGGCGGTGTCCGTACCAGGTCCGCGTGGCCGGTCCCGACGATGGGGTGGTCGCGCCCGAGGTGGCGGTGGGTGAGCACCGGGTTGCGCGGGTTTCCGGTGTACGGCCCGGCGATCCGGTCGGATCGCGCGACGACCACGGCGTGGTCGTGGGCGGTGCCGCCCTCCGCCGTCAGCAGGTAGTAGAGCCCGTCGACCTTGTAGAGGTGCGGGCCCTCGCTCCAGATCGCCCCCCGTAGCGCACCACCCCAGATGACGTGTTCCGGCCCTGTCAGCGCCATGGTCGCCAGGTCCAGCTCCCGCAGCCAGATCTCGGTCTGGCCCTCGTACTCCAGCGGCTTGGCGGGCCGCGTCCCGGTCACCCACACCCTGCCGTCGTCGTCGAAGAACAGGGAGGGGTCGAACCCCTCGGCTTCGGGGAGCCAGTGCGGATCGGACCAGGGACCGGCGGGGTCGGTGGCCGTGACGACGAAGTTCCCCTCGGTGACCTGGCCGTCCACCAGCGTTGTGATCATGTAGAACACGCCGTCGTGGTGGCGGATCGTGGGGGCGTAGATCCCGCCCGACGGTCTGATCCCGTCGAGCTCCAGCTGGGAGGGCCGGTCCAGCACGTGACCGAGCTGCCGCCAGTTGACCAGGTCCCTGCTGTGGAAGATCGGCACGCCGGGGAACCACTCGAAGGTCGAGGTCACCAGGTAGTAGTCATCGCCTACCCGGCAGACCGAGGGATCCGGGTAGGAGCCGGGCAGAATCGGATTGTTCATGGCAGCGACCCTCCTCGCATGGATGGTCCGAATGTTTCATATAAAAATGGAAAGTTTCAATGACCTGTCCAGGGCAAGGCCCTCGGCAGGGCCGAGACGTGACGGGCGGCGAGGCCGCACACCCTCGCCGCGCCGGCCGGCCTGCCCGCGAGGTGGGCGACTCGGATAACGAAACGCCTTTTATCGTTAATTGCGGATGCTTTTTCCCTGGGCGAGACGGCGCGCCGGCCCGCCCGTGCCCGCTCTCGGCATACTGCCGTAAACGGTTATTAAAACGTGCCGGGCGTATGGGTTCCCTGCCCGGCTGAGGGTATTTTGACGGGGCCGTAGTTATTCGACCGCGATCCAGGAATGGGGGACGATCATCATCATGGGAGGAACGATGCATCAAGGGGGAAAGATGAGCCCTGATATGCAAAAAGCCCTCAACGCGTGCATGGAGACTCACGGCCACTGTGAGCAGACCATGACGCACTGCCTGCAGCAGGGTGGCCGGTACGTCGACATGACAATGATGGGCGCGCTCATGGACTGCGCCGACATAACCCGCATGGGTGCGGACATGATGATGCGTCAGTCGCCGATGGCGATGGAGATGGCCGAAATGTGCGCCCGGGTGTCCACCAGGTGCGCCGAGGCGTGCATGACCATGAACGGCGACCCGATAATGAAGCGCTGCGCCGAGATGTGCCGGACATGCGCCGAGGCGTGCCGGGCCATGGCGGGCACACGGGCCTGAGTTTTTCCGGCCTCGCCGATCCACAGCGGCCACTCACCGATTCACCGTGGCCAGAGAAGTACCAGAGTAAGCATTCCTCAGAGGAATGCTTACTTTTTTTGTGCTTGCCACCCCCGCATGAACTCACCCCCGAGCCGGGCGCCTGGCGACCTCCCGGATCGCCGGGCGCCGGCTCTCGCCGGCAGCGGTCCCGGCCGGCCCGGGGCCCCGGCGCGGGCACCTCTCCCGCGGGCGTCCGGAGGAGGCCCGGCCCCGTGCGCGGGGCCCGAGACGTGCGACAACGGTCCAAGTGGACAGAATCCGCATATCGCCTTAGGCTCACCTAAGTTAGCTGAGCCTTACTTAAGGAAGACAGTACGATGCGGAATTTTGGTAGAGCGTTGGCGGTGGTGGGTTCACTCGCCATCGCCATGGCCACGGCAGGGTGTGGAAGTACGGCAGCCCCGGTTTCAACGGGTCCGTCTGCTTCCGCGGAGAAGCCGACGATCACGCTCTACAACGCGCAGCACGAAGACCTGATGAAGGTGATGGTCGCGGCGTTCACCCAGGAGACCGGCATCAAGGTGGACATCCGGTCGGGCGAGGACCCCGACATGGCCAACCAGATCATCCAGGAGGGCTCCGCCTCCCCCGGGGACGTCTTCGTGACCGAGAACTCCCCCGCGATGACACTGGTGGACGGCCAGGGCGGATTCGCCAAGCTCGACCCGGCCACGCTGGCCCAGATGGGCAGGCAGTACGCACCGGCCACGGGGAACTGGGTCGGGTTCGCCGCACGCTCGACGGTCCTGGCGTACAACTCCCAGCAGCTCAAGCCCGCGGAACTGCCGGCGTCGATCATGGACCTGGCCCAGCCGCAGTGGAAGGACACGTTCGGCATCGCGGCCGGCGGCGCCGACTTCCAGGCCATTGTCAGCGCGGTCCTGGCGGTGAAGGGCGAGGCCGCCACCGCCGAGTGGCTCAAGGGGCTCAAGGCGAACGCGAAGATCTACCAGGGCAACGGCGCCGCGATGCGGGCGGTCAACGCCGGTGAGATCAAGGCGGCCGTGATCTACCACTACTACTGGTACAAGGACCGCGCCGAGGCGGGCACCAACAGCAAGAACGTCGAGCTCCACTTCTTTAGCGCCAAGGACCCCGGCGCGTTCCTGGGTGTCTCGGGGGCGGGGGTGCTCAAGGCCAGCAAGCACCAGGCCGAGGCACAGGAACTGGTGAAGTACCTCACCGGCAAGAACGGCCAGCAGGTGCTGGCGGACAGCCCCGCCATGGAGTACTCGATCTCGGCTGACGTGCCGACCAATCCCCAGCTCAAGCCGCTCAGCGAGCTGGACCCGCCCGACGTCGAGCTCTCCTCGCTCAACGGGCCGAAGGTGATCGAGCTCATGCAGCAGGCAGGCCTGCTCTGAGCAGCGTCCCGCTCTCCCGAAACGCGAACGGGAGGGTGCGCCCCAGCGGGGCGTACCCTCCCGTGCTGCTCGTCCTGTGCGGGGTCGTGGCCCTTGTCGCCGCGATCCCGCTCGTCTTCGTCATCGCCTACACCGTCAGCATCGGCTGGGACCAGGCGTGGCGGCTGCTCGTACGGCCGCGCGTCGGCGAACTGCTGCTGAACACCACCGAACTGATGGTGGGCTGCATGGCCGCGAGCGCCGTCGTCGGCACCGCCGCGGCGTGGCTGGTGGAGCGTACGGACCTGCCGGGCCGCAGAATCTGGCACGTGCTGCTGGCGGCGCCCCTCGCGATCCCCGCGTTCGTCACCAGCTTCGGCTGGGTCTCGGTCTCCGGGGCCGTCGAAGGTCTGGGCGGGGCCCTGCTCATCGTGACCCTGGCCTACTACCCGCTGGTGTACCTGCCGGTGTCCGCGGCCCTGCGCGGGCTCGATCCCGCACTGGAGGAGACCGCCCGCTCGCTCGGCCTGGGGCCGTGGCGCACCCTCACCCGGGTCGTCATCCCCCAGCTCCGCCCGGCCGTGCTGGGCGGGTCGCTGCTCGTCGGGCTGCACCTGCTCGCCGAGTTCGGCGCCCTGCAGATGCTGCGCTTCTCGACGTTCACGACCGCGATCTACGACCAGTACCGGTCCGCGTACGACGGCAGTTCCGCCAACATGCTGGCGAGCGTGCTCGTGGTGTTCTGCGCCGTGTTGCTGACCGCCGAGCACCGCCTTCGGGGACATCGCCGCTACGCGCGCGTCGGCTCCGGTACCGCCCGGGTCGCCCAGCCCGTACGCCTCGGCCTCCTCGCCGCCCCGGCCACCGTGGCCGTGCTCGGCGTCGTCGTCCTCGCGCTGGGGGTGCCCCTGGGCAGCCTCGTGTACTGGCTCGTGGTGGGCGCCTCGACGGCGTTCCCGCTGGAAACACTGGCGCTGACCGCGGGTACCACGATCGGGCTGGCGATGCTGGCCGCGCTGGTCACGACCGCGTGCGCGCTGCCGGTCGCCTGGCTGTCGGTGCGTCATCGAGGCCGGGTGAGCGTCCTGGCCGAGCGGAGCACCTACGTCGGAAACGCCCTTCCGGGCATCGTGATCGCCCTGGCGCTGGTCACCGTGTCGATCCGGTTCGTCCCGCCCGCGTACCAGACGACCGGTCTGCTGCTCGCGGCGTACACGATCATGTTCCTCCCGCGCGCGATGGTCAGCGTCCGCGCGGCGATCGCCCAGGTCCCTCCCGTCCTGGACGATGTCGCCCACTCACTGGGCGCGCGCGGCATGGCGACGCTGCGCCGGGTGATCCTGCCGCTGATCGCCCCGGGGATCGGCACCGGTGCGGCGCTGGTGTTCCTCGCCGTCGTGACCGAGCTGACCGCGACGCTGCTGCTCTCCCCCACCGGCACCCACACTCTCGCCACCCAGTTCTGGAGCTCGGTCCGTGACGTCGACTACGGGGCGGCGGCTCCGTACGCGGCACTGATGGTGCTGATCTCCGCACCGGCCACCTACCTGCTCACCATCACCTCTAGGAGATCCGCGTGACCGCCCTGACCATCCGGGGGCTCACCAAAGGCTTCGGCGCCGTAAAGGCACTGGCCGGTGTCGACCTCGATGTGCCCGCGCACGGCATCACCGCGGTCCTCGGCCCGTCCGGCTGCGGAAAGACCACCCTGCTGCGCCTGATCGCCGGCTTCGCCACGCCCGACGGGGGCACCATCGCCTTCGGTGATTCCGTGGTGTCCGGGCCGGGTACGGCGGTCCCGCCGCAGCAGCGCAATGTGGGGTACGTCCCGCAGGAAGGCGCCCTCTTCCCGCACCTCAGCGTCGCCGACAACATCACCTTCGGTCTTCCCCGCGCGGAGCGCCGCTCCCGCCGCCGGCTCGACGAACTGCTCGACCTGGTCGAACTCGACACCGCGGTCGCCAGACGGCAGCCGCACGAGCTCTCGGGCGGCCAGCAGCAACGTGTCGCCCTGGCCCGGGCGCTGGCTCCGCGACCCTCGATCGTCCTGCTCGACGAGCCCTTCTCCTCTCTCGACGCGATCCTGCGGCTGTCCACGGGCCAGGCCGTGGCCCAGGCGCTGGACGCGGCCAAGGCCACGGCGATCCTGGTCACGCACGACCAGAACGAGGCCCTGTCCCTCGCCGGCCAGGTGGCGGTCATGCGCCAGGGGCGCCTGGTGCAGGTCGGCACCCCCGACGCCGTCTACACCACACCCGCCGACCCCGCGGTGGCCCACTTCGTCGGCGCCGCGGTGCTCGTCCCCGCCGTCGTCAGCGGAGAGACGGCCGAGTGCGCACTCGGCACGCTCACCACCCGCCCGGGCGCCGTACAGGGCCGGGCGCAGGTGCTGATCCGTCCCGAGCAGATCGAGATCCTGTCCGACGGCACCGGCGTACCGGCCGTCATCGACGCGGTCACCTACTTCGGCCACGACGCGACCGTCACGCTGGCCCTCCAGCCGGACGGCCCCCACGTCACGGCCCGTGTCAGCGGCACGCGGACGCCCCAGCCGGGCGCGCATGTCCGCCTGGCCGTGACGGGCCCGGTCATCGCCTACCCGTGAGCCCCTGCCGGCGGCCGGGATGCCCGCGGGGAAGCCCGCCTCAGGCACCGGGCGCCGGCGACAGGAGGCCGCTCGGGGATCTGCCGATGAGGCCCGCGCCTCCGCGCAGCTCGCGCCGGAGCGCGAGGGCGTGGTGCAGGTAGTCCTGGGCCAGACTGGTACGGCCCGCCGACCGGTGCAGCTCGCCGAGTGTCTGGACGGCGGCGGCCTCCCCGCGACGGTCGCCGAGCTGCTGGAAGATCACCAGAGACCGCTCCAGCTGGACGGAGGCGTGCGACCGGTCGCCGCGGCCCATCTGGAGCCCGCCCAGACTCTGCATGGCGTAGGCCCAGCAGTGGCGGTCGCCGAGCCTTTCGAAGATGTCCAGCGCGTGTCCCTGGAAGCGCATCGCCTGGTCGGCGTCTGCCACCAGACCGTGCAGCCGCCCGAACTGCATCGACACGCACCCCTCGCGGTGGGAGTCGCCGAGCTCCCTCGCCAGCCGCAGCGCCCTGCCCAGCCACGTCGAGGCCCGGTCCAGATCGCGCAGATCCAGGAAGACCCGCCCGATCGCCTGCCGCGCGTAGGCCTCACCGCTCCGGTCGTCCATGGCGAGGAACATCGTCAGTGCCTGCCGGAAGTAGCCGAGCGCCTTGAGGTGCCCGCCGCAGAAGTGGTTCACCGCTCCCAGCCCGCAGATCGAGGCCGCCTCTCCGCGCATGTCGCCCAGCTCGCGGAAGATCACGCGGGATCGCCGGAACATCTCCCCCGCCTCGGCGTAGCGGTCCTGGTAGAGGCCCACCTGGGCCAGGCCGCGGAGCATGGCCGCCTCGCCCTGGCGGTCCTCCGCCAGGCGCGCGGCGTCCAGCGCGATGCGGTGGGTGGAGCGCCACTCGTCGAAGTGGCACCGCAGGTCGAAGTAGGGGACGAGAGCCGCGGCGAGTCCCCAGGCGGATTCGGCCAGCCCGGCGTCGGCGGCGAGACGCACCGCCCCCACGAGCGCGTCCTGCTCGGCGTCGAACCACGACAGCGGGTCGGCGGTGAGACGGCCGAGGGTGTCCTCGGTCAGGTTCCAGCGGGCGGCCCCGGCCGAGGTCAGGCTGAAGAGCGTGGTCGGCAGCCGCGCGGTGGCGTTCTCGGTGACGGCCATCCACGCTCCGAGAACTCTGGTGAGAGCGTGTCGCTCCGGGACGCCGGCCTTCTCCCTGGCGTTGCAGCGGAGCAGGTCGTGCAGCCGGTAGCGCGGCTGGCCGATCGGGTCGGTCCCCGCCTGCTGGAGCAGGTTCACGTCGACCAGAGCGTCCGTCACGTCGTCGGCCCGGTGCCGGTCCAGCGCGGCGTCGACCACCCAGCCGGGCAGGGACTGCGGGCCCAGGAGGCCGAACGTCCGGAAGGCCAGGGCCGCGTCGTCGGGCAGCAGCCGGTAGCTCCGGTCGACGCTGCCCCGCACGTCCAGATCGCCTGCCCGCAGCTCGCCGAGCCGGTTCGACTCGTCGTCCAGCCTCTGCCGTAGCACCCCCAGCGACCACCCCGTCCGTCCTGCCAGCCGCGCCCCGGCGATCCTCACCGCCAGCGGCAGATACCCGCAGGCGCGCAGGATCGCCGAAGCGGCCTCCCGCTCCCCTTCCACCCGTGCCGGGCCCACGATCCTGCCCAGGAGCTCCTCGGCCTCCGCGGGCGGCAGAACGTCCAGCTCCAGCTGGAGTGCCCCGGGCAGTTCCGTGATCCGCCGCCGGCCCGTCACGAGTACCGCGCAGCCGTTACCGGGCAGCAACGGCCGGACCTGTGCGGCGCCGGCGGCGTCGTCGAGCAAGACGAGCATCGGGCGCTCGGCCAGCAGGGACCGGTACAGCGCGGAGCGTCCGCGTACGGTGCCCGGCAGGCCGGCCGCGTCGACCCCCAGGGCCCGTAACGCCTCGGCCAGCAGCTCACCCGGGTCGGCCGGCACGTGCTCGGTCCCGCCGAGATCCAGGTAGAGCTGCCCGCCCGGATAGTCGGCCCGTACGGCGTGCGCGCAGTGCACGGCCAGCGCCGACTTGCCCACGCCCGGTGCCCCCACCACCACGACGATCGAAGGCGGCCCGCCCGGCGGTCGCTCCGCGGGCGACAGTGCCCGGGTGAGGACGGCGACGTCCTGGGCCCGGCCGGTGAAGTCCGGTATGTCCGAAGGGAGCTGGCGGGGCGCGGAACCGGACGCGGAGACGGGTGTGGAGAGGGGCGCGGTGACGGGCGGGAGATGGTGGGGCACGGCCGCGGTGAGCGGGGGCTCCCCCGCCAGGACCGCAGCGTGCACCCGGCGCAGGTCCGCGCCGGGTTCGATCCCGAGCTCGGTGACGAGCTGCCGCCTGACCGTGGCATAGGCGCGCAGCGCCTCGGCCTGCCGGCCGCTCCCGTGCAGGGCGAGCATGAGCTGCTGCCAGAGGTCCTCGCGGAAGGGGTGCTCCCTCAGCAGCCCGCGCAGCTCGCCGATCGCGTCGGTGTAGCGGCCCCGGGCCATCTTCAGAGCGATCAGTTCCTCGGCGGCGGCGAGCCGTACCTCCGCCAACGACCGCAGCCGGCCGTCCCAGAGCGGGCTTCCCGGCAGGTCGGCCAGTGGGGTGCCGCGCCACAGCGCCAGCGCCCGGCAGAGCAGGTCGAACGCCTCCTCCGTACGGCCCGCCGCCCGCGCCCTGGCGATCAGGTCCTCGAAGAGCAGCGCGTCGAGTTGCTCGGCCGGCAGCTCGATCACGTAGCCGGGCGGGCGGGCCCGGATCCGCGCGCCGGCCGTGTCGAGCACACCACGTAGCGAGCTCACGTAGGTGCGGAGGTTCGCGTGGGCGGAGCGCGGCCGGTTCCGGGGCCACACCACCTCAACGAGGAGATCCGCGCCGACCACGTGGTTCGCGTCGAGCAACAGCGACGCCAGGAGCACTCGGGGTTTCGTGCCCGCGATGGGGAGAGGACGTCCCGAGATCCGGACGTCCAAAGCGCCGAGCACGCTGAATGTGGGCTGATCAACCACCATGACCGCACTTACTCCTCTGAGGAGGCACTGCAACCATTCGTCGGGTTGTGCCATACAGGCCAGACAGGCCGTTATACCGATTTTGGATGATTTCTGTGCGGCGAGTCCAGATTCTTGACTCCGGCAAGAACTTTTCGGAGAGATCCAACAGACAGTGCACGGTGCCGGTCAGGGCTTCGCCCACCGGACCTGCGGGAAAGGATCCGCATGAGAATCAGAGGAGTGCTCACGGCGGGGTTCGCCCTGGTGCTCGGCCTCGCGGGCGGCGCGGTCGCGATGGCGCCGGGCGCCATCGCGGCGGCGATCCCGATGACCGTGGCGGCCGGGGACCCGGTGACCGTCGCGGACGGGGACCCGGTGACCGACCAGGCGACGGACTCGATGAACAGCCTGTCCGACGACCAGCCGACGATCCTGGCGACAAACTTCCAGCTGCCCTTCCCCTGCGGCCAGAAATGGTCGGGGAACTCCAGCGCGAGCAGCGCACACCTTTCGTGGGAGATCGACTTCAACCGGGGCAGCACCGCGGACGCCGACCTGGGAGACACCGTCATCGCCGCCGCGGCGGGCAAGGTGGTCATCTCGGCCCACCAGGGGTCGACCAACGGCTTCGGGAACCTGGTCAAGATCGACCACGGCGGAGGCTGGGCCACCTACTACGCGCACCTGAACGAGCGTTCGGTGAGCGTGGGCGCCCAGGTCTCCCAGGGCCAGAAGATCGGCACGGTCGGCAAGACCAGCAAGCCGGGCAACAACATCTCGGCCCACCTGCACTATGAGGTACGGCTCGGCGACAGCTACCCGTCCAACATCCAGAAAGCCGTCTTCAACGGGGTCACGTTCGGCTACCCGGCCCAGACGGTGACCTCGGCCAACTGCGGCGGCACCAGCAACCCGTACACCCCGCAGGAGGTCTGCGGCAGCGGCTACAACGTGATCGACAGCGCGGCCCTGGGCACGGCCGGCACCGTCTACCTGCTCTACAACAGCTCCAACGGCTACAACTGCGTGGCCACCATGAAGCGCTCCTCCATCGGCACGGCCACCGCCACCACCGCCTACCTGGAGGTGCAGGGCAGCAGCCGCATCACCGACTCCGGCAACTTCGCCTACTACGCGGGACCGGTACGCGCCGCCGGGGCCAACAAGTGCGTCAAGTGGGGCGGCAAGGCCGGCTCCTCCAGCTACGACAGCCCCTTCGGACACTGCGGCAGCTGACGGAGAAGGGCCGCCTCCGGCAAGGGAGGCGGCCCTTCCATGACCCCCCACATCTTGAGGAGAACCCGTGAAGGCCCGACTCCGCCGTTCAGCCGCGCTGCTGGCCGGCTCACTCATCCCCCTCGTGTGCCTGGTGGGGCAACCCGCGAGCGCCGCTCCCACGGACCCTCTGGCCGATGCCTTCACCCGCGCGGCCGCGACCTACGAGGTGCCCCGCGACCTGCTCGTCGCCCTCGGCTACGCCGAGACGCATCTCGACGGCCACGCCGGCGCGCCGAGCGCGAGCGGCGGCTATGGGGTGATGCACCTCGTCAGCAACCCGACCGTCCACACCCTGGAGCGCGCGGCCACGCTGACCGGACAGCCGGTCCCGGCGCTGCAGGCCGACGACGCGGCCAACATCCGCGGTGGTGCCGCGGTGCTGCGCGCCTACGCCGACGAGGCCGGGCTGGACGCGGCCGCCCGCAAGGACGCCGGGAAGTGGTACCGGGCGGTGGCCAGGTACGGCAACGCCTCCTCCCCCGAGGTGGCCCGGCTGTACGCCGACACCGTCTACGAGCTGCTCGCCCAGGGTGTCGCCGCGGCTACGCCGAGCGGCACCGTGACCGTCGCGCCGCAGGCCGTGCAGCCCGACCGCGGCCCCTACGCCCAGGCCCCCGACCTGAACTCACCCCGCCTGGCGGCGGCGGCCGTGGACTACCCCGGAGCCAAGTGGGTGCCGGCCAGCCCGTCCAACTACGCCGTTTCCAACCGCCCGGCCGGCGACGCGATCGACCGCATCGTCATCCACGTGACCCAGGGGTCCTACGCCGGCACGATCTCCTGGTTCCAGAACCCCGCCGCCCAGGTCTCGGCGCACTACGTCGTCCGTTCCTCCGACGGCGACATCACCCAGATGGTCCGCGAGAAGGACCGGGCCTGGCACGCCGGGAACTACAACAGCAGGTCGGTCGGTATCGAGCACGAGGGCTACGTCGACAACGCCTCCTGGTTCACCGACGCGATGTACCGCGCCTCGGCCGCGCTGACCCGCAACATCGCCGACCGGTACGGCATCCCCAAGGACCGCACCCACATCGTCGGGCACGTCGAAGTCCCGGGCGCCGACCACACCGACCCCGGCCGGTACTGGGACTGGGCCAGGTACATGCAGCTGGTCACCGGCAGCGGCGACGGTGGCGGCGACGGCAACCCGCACACCCCGCAGTCGGTCTGCGGCAGCGGCTACAACGTGATCGACTCCGCGGCCCTGGGCACGGCCGGCACCGTCTACCTGCTCTACAACAGCTCCAACGGCTACAACTGCGTGGCCACCATCAAGCGCTCCTCCATCGGCACGGCGACGGCCACCACCGCCTACCTGGAAGTTCAGGGACAGAGTCGCATCACCGACTCCGGTAACTTCGCCTACTACGCCGGCCCGGTGCGCGCCGCCGGGGCCGGCAAGTGCGTCAAGTGGGGCGGCAAGGCCGGCTCCTCCAGCTACGACAGCCCCTTCGGACACTGCGGCAGCTAGAGCGTGTTCCGCGGAGCGCGACGGTGAGAACCGGGGCCGCCGCCGCGTGAACAGCCCGGAGCCGCACATCCCCCAGGCTCAGGTCGGCCCCATCGACCTGGGCCTGGGGCATGGCGGGAGGCGCGGCCGGCCCTACGCCCTCGCCCAGGGCCGGGGGAGGAATCCTTGACCGGGGATCGGCCATGAGCCTATGTTGTTTGGGGTCAAATGAGTTTCCGGCGGAATCCCTCACGTGACTCCTGAGGCTCGGCTCAGGGCTCACCCCGCCAACGGCATCCGCCCACGCCCGCGCGCCTGTCCGGCTCCCCACGTCCGGGACGGCGCCCTGTCTCCACCCCGAAGAGAGCAGCACATGGATCTTCATCACTGGCTGGGCACGGCGGCCGACGAGATCGGCAAGTGGCAGCACGAGTTCGGCGCCTTCGAACAACACCCCGCGCTGGCCGTAACCGACGAGGACTTCGCGGAGGCGTTCGCGGAGCTGGCCGACCGGCTGCGCGACAACTATCCCTTCTTCCACCCGCGCTACGCGGCTCAGATGCTCAAGCCCCCGCACCCCGCCGCCGTCGTCGGATACCTGACGGCCATGCTGGTCAACCCCAACAACCACGCCCTCGACGGGGGCCCGGCCACCGCGCGGATGGAACGCGAGGTGGTCGCCGACCTGGCGTCGATGTTCGGGTATACCGAGCACCTGGGACACCTGACGACCAGCGGCACCATAGCCAATCTCGAGGCTCTGTTCGTCGCCCGCGAGACGCACCCCGGCCAGGGCGTCGCCTACAGCGAGGACGCCCATTACACCCACGGCCGGATGTGCCACCTGCTCGGGATGCCCTCCTTCCCTGTATCCACCGACAGCGCGGGGAGGATGGACCTCGACGCCCTGGAGGTTCTGCTGCGCACCGGGCGCGTGGGCACCGTGGTGATGACCGCGGGCACCACGGGGCTGGGAGCCCTCGACCCCATCGATCAGGCCCTTGAGCTCCGCGAGCGCCATGGCGTGCGTATCCACGTGGACGCCGCCTATGGCGGGTTCTTCGCCCTGGTCGCCGACGACTCCGCCGACGGTGTCGCCGCCGCGCCGTTCCGGGCCATCGCCTCCTGCGACTCGGTCGTCATCGACCCGCACAAACACGGTCTGCAGCCCTACGGGTGCGGCGCTGTCCTGTTCAAGGACCCTGCGGTCGGGCGCTTCTACAAGCACGACTCGCCCTACACCTACTTCACCTCCGATCAGCTACACCTCGGAGAGATCTCGTTGGAGTGTTCCCGGGCCGGGGCCTCCGCGGCAGCTCTCTGGCTTACCTTCCGCATGTTGCCGCTCAAGCCCGACGGGCTCGGCGCGGTCCTCCGGCCGGGCCGCCGGGCCGCTCTGCGCTGGGCCGAACTGCTGGCCGGCTCCGAGGTGCTCCAGCCCTACCAGTCCCCCGAGCTGGACATCATCTCGTACCTTCCCCGCGCCCGGCGGCTGTCCGAGGTCGACGCGCTGACCGCCCGGATCATGGAGGCCGGCATGTCCGCCGCTCCGTCGCAGGCGGTGTTCCTGGCCACCTACGGTGTCAGCGCACCGGCGCTCACCGCCCGGGGACACGACATCGAGGCCGACGTCCCGACCGGGCGGATCCTGCGCAGCGTCCTGATGAAGCCGGAGAGCGAGGCCTGGGTGGAGAACCTGCACGCCGAGGTGGAGAGGCTCGCCGCCGCGGCCAGGTAAGGCGTCCGTACGGCCCCGCCTGCCCCGCGCCTCCACGCTCACCCTCACCCTGCGCGGCTCGCCCAGAGCAGGCCGCGCAGGGTCAGGGTGTGCACGGTGGGATGGGTCAGATCGGCGAGGTTGTGGCCGAGCGCGGAGAAGAAGACCCTGCCCGCGCCCCAGCGGCGGGTCCACACGACGGGCATGGGGACGGGCACGGCGTGCGGGCGGCCGCCGCCCGGGGCGAAGGTGGTGGTGGCCAGGGTGTCGTTGAGAGAGTCGGTGAGCATCCAGTACTGCTCGGTGCGGACGGTGAAGCCGTCCAGGCCGGCGACGATCGGGTGGCCGGCCCGGGCCGGGTCGATCACCACGTCGTATTCGACGAAATCGTCGGGGTGACACAGGAACAGGCCGCCGACCATCCGGTGGTAGTCGCGGTTGTTGAAGGCGGAGACCACTCCCCCGTGCCATCCCGCGAATCCGGTGCCCGCCTCGACGGCGGACACCAGTCCGGCACACTGCCGCTCGGTGAGCGTGCCACCCGTCCAGCACTGCACGACGAGGTCGGTCGCGGCCAGCAGGTCCGCGTCGGTGTAGACGTCGAGGTCGCGGGCGACGGTGACGTCGAATCCCGCGTCGGCGAGCCCGGGGATGAACAGGTCCGTCGCCTCGGCGGGGACGTGTCCCTCCCAGCCTCCCCGGACGATGAGCGCGTGTCTGGTCATGCCTACTCCCCGGCTGGTCGCGGACCGGGCACCGCTCTGCTGAGAGGGGGGTCCGTTCTGGTTGGTCTGGCCGCAGCCATCCCAGCGCCCCGGATCGGGTTCGTCAACCAGGCCCGGAGGCCACCGCCGCACTGAACAGGCATTGTGCGATAAATCCCGTAATTCACCGCAAACTGTGAATTTCACATTTGACCAATATATTGACGGCTTCGCCTGGAAGGCGTCAAATTCCTCTCAGCCCCACCATTACCGGCGAGTCTCTCCGCCCAGCCCCTTCACCATCGCCTGCGCGCGGCGTGCGTGAACGTGCTGACGAGGCTCGCATCCAGGCAATTCGACGGACCATGATCACCCCCCCGAAGAACTCATGGCCGTCGCTCAGCAGAAGGAGCACCGCGTGAAACGCTCTGTCGCGTTTGCGCTAGTGACCACGGTGACAAGCATGGTCGTGGCACTGTCCACCGCATCGGCGGGAGCCGCAGGACTGACCGTCCTCGCCCCGCCGACGGCACCCCCCGACTCCCCCGCGCAGTCCGCGGACCGCCTCGTCGAAGCCAGACCGGCCCCCCTCCGAGCTTCGGCCAAGGATCGTTTCCTGCGCCACGGCTCCGTCGCAGGCAAGGGGGGACTCAACTACGTCTCCTACGCCCGCACCTACGCCGGTCTGCCGGTCTACGGCGGCGACTTCGTCGTCGTCACCAATGCCAGCGGCGGCGTGCTGAGCACGTCGATCGCCCAGACCGAACCCCTGAGCGTCGCCACCACCCCGAAGATCGAGGCGCAACGGGCCGCGGAGATCGCCAAGGCCGAGATCACCGATGTCGCCGAGGTGTCCGAACCGAAGCTGTCGGTGATGGCCGAAGGCTCCGGGCAGCTCGCCTACGAGGTCGTCGTGAGCGGCACGGACAACGGGCACGAGAGCAAGCTCCACGTCTTCGTCGACGCCCAGACCGGCGAGATCGCCGAGAAGTCCGACGAGGTCAAGGAGGGCCAGGGCTCCAGCTACTACCACGGCCCGGTCACCATCGGCACCACCCTGTCCGGCTCGACCTACTCCATGACGGACCCGGGCCGGCCGGGCATCCGCTGCGGCGGCCAGGGCGGCACCGCCTACACCAAGGCGACCGACTCCTGGGGCAACGGCACGGGCACCAACCTGGAGACCGCCTGCGTCGACGTGCTCCACGCGGTGGGCAAGGAATGGGACATGCTGAGCGCGTGGCTCGGCCGCAACGGCATCAACGGCACCGGCGGCGGCTTCCCCGCCCGGGTCGGCCTTGCCGACGTCAACGCCTACTGGAACGGCAGCTACACCAACTTCGGCCACTCGCAGGACAACCTGCGCCAGGCGACCCCGATCGACGTGGTGGCCCACGAGTTCGGCCATGCCATCTTCCAGAACACGCCCGGCGGCTCGACCGGCAGCAACGAGAAGGGCGGGCTCAACGAGTCCACCGGTGACATCTTCGGCGCGCTGACCGAGTTCTACGCCAACGAGCCGGCCCAGTACGACTCTCCGGACTTCAGCGTGGGCGAGGGGGTCAACCTCGTCGGCAAGGGACCGATCCGCTACATGCACAAGCCGTCGCTGATCTCGGGCCACCCCGACTGCTACTCCTCCTCGGTACCGAACCTGGAGGTGCACGCGGGGGCCGGCGTCCAGAACCACTGGTTCTACCTGCTGGCCGAGGGCACGAACCCGACCGACGGCCAGCCGGTCAGCCCGACCTGCGACAGCTCCACCCTCACCGGGGTCGGCATCCAGAAGGCCGGACAGATCTTCATGGGCGCGCTGCAGCGCAAGACCTCGACCTGGACCCACCAGCTCGTCCGCAAGGCCTCGCTGGAGGCGGCGATCCAGCTGTTCCCCGGCTCCTGCGCCGAATTCAACACGACCAAGGCCGCCTGGAACGCGGTCAACGTCCCGGCGGCGTCGGGCGAGCCCACCACGTGCACGGCGGGCAACGACTTCTCACTGACGCTCAACCCCGCATCGGCGAGCGTGCAGCCCGGCCAGCAGGCGACCGCCACCGTCGCCACGCAGACCACCTCGGGCAGCGCGCAGAGCGTGACGTTCTCGGCATCCGGCCTGCCCTCGGGCGCGACCGCCTCCTTCAGCCCGGCCTCGGTGACCTCCGGCGCCTCCTCCACCATGACGATCTCAGTCCCGGCGAACACCGCGTCCGGCTCGTACAGCGTGATCGTCACCGGCACCGGCACCAGCGTCGGCAGGACGGCCACGTTCACGCTCACGGTCGGCTCCGCGAGCAACGTCGTCTTCAGCGACACCTTCGAGACCAACCTCGGCTGGACCACGAACCCGAGCGGCACCGACACCGCCACCTCTGGATTCTGGGAGCGAGGCGTCCCCCAGGCGACCAGTTCCTCGGGGGTCCCCCTCCAGCTCGGCACCACCGTCAGCGGGACCAACGACCTGGTCACCGGCCGCCTGGCGGGCGCCGCCGCGGGCGACTACGACGTCGACGACGGCGTGACGAGCATCCGCTCACCTGAGATCGCGCTTCCCTCCGGCACGCTGACGCTGACGTTCTCCTGGTATCTCGCCCATCTGAACAACGCCAGCAGCAGCGACTACTTCCGGGTCCGCGTGGTGTCCGGCACGACGAGCACCGTGGTGTTCCAGCAGCTCGGCGCCGCCTCCAACCGAGCCGGAGCCTGGCAGACCGCGACGGTCAACCTGTCCTCCTACGCCGGGCAGACCATCCGCCTGCTGATCGAGGCCGCCGACGCCTCGACAGCGAGCCTCATCGAGGCCGGGGTCGACGACGTGAAGATCACCAAGTCCTGACCCCCCGTCCCGAGGGCGGCTCCGGCTCACCCGGTGAGCCGGAGCCGCCCTCCCCACGTGGGCCCTCGACAGGGCGCGGTGTCGCGGAGGGCTACGCGCGCCCGGCGGACCTGACGACCGTGACGCCGCCGGGCGGGACGGTCGCCGACCCGGCGTACTCGGCGCCGTCGAACACCCCGGTTCCGCTCATGCCGGGGACCGTGACCGGTTGATCGCCGTGGTTGATGAGGAAGACGTAGTCGCCGCGCCGTACCAGTTCGAGGGTGTCGGGCAGGTCGCGGGGGCGGGACACGCCCGCCCGGTCCAGGACCGGGCCAAGGATCCCGCGCAGGCCGCGGCCGGCATCCGCGTCCGTGTCACGGTCCGGGTCCAGGGCCGTCGCCACATACCACGCCGTGCCCGCGCCCAGGCCGTGGCAGGTCACGGCGGGATGGGCCGCGTCGGGGCCCCCGGCGAAGTTCCGTACGGCGCGCGCGCCCGCGAGGCGGACGCGTTCCGACCAGATCCGGCCGGTCAGGCCCTCGCCGTCCAGCGGGACGCTCTCGTTCTCGCGCAGCGGGTGGAACTCCTCCACCGACAGGCCCAGCACCTCACGCAGCACTCCCGGATAGGGGCCGGGGTGGATGGTGTCGTCGGCGTCGACGATGCCGGAGAAGTAGGAGACGACCAGGTGACCCCCGGTCTCGACGTACCGGTGCAGGTTCTTGGCCGACTCCTCGGTGAGCAGGTAGGAGCTCGGCACAACGACCAGCCTGTACCGCGAGATGTCGGCTGAGGGATGGACGAAGTCGACGGTGACGTGCTCCCGCCAGAGCGCCTCGTAGAAGGCTTCCATCCGCTCGCGGAATCTCAGGTCCACCGACGGCCGCCACTCCAGCTCCAGCGCCCAGTAGGACTCCCAGTCCCAGACGAGGGCGACCTCGGCCTCGACGCGGGAACCCCGGACTCCCGCCAGCCTGCCGAGGTCCGCGCCGAGGTCCACCACGTCGCGCCAGAGATCGGAGTCGGTCCCCGCGTGCGGCAGCATCGCCGAGTGGAACTTCTCGGCACCGTAGCGGGAGGCGCGCCACTGGAAGAACAGCACCGAGTCCGACCCCCGGGCGACGTGGGCGAGGCTGTTGCGCCGCATCTCCCCCGGCCGCTTGGCGAGGTTGCGCGGCTGCCAGTTGACGGCGCCGGTCGAATGCTCCATGAGCATCCACGGCGCGCCGCCCGCCACCGAGCGGGTGAGATCGGCCGCCATCGCCAGTTCGATGTGACTGTCGGCCCGTCCGGCGTCGAGGTAGTGGTCGTTGGAGACGACGTCCACCTCGCCCGCCCACCGCCAGTAGTCCATCGGCTTGCAGTTGGGGATCATGAAGTTGGTGGTGACCGGCAGGTCGCTGAAGCGGCGGATGACGTCACGCTCGCGGCGGAAGTTGGCGAGGTGGGCGTCGACCGAGAACCGCATGAAGTCGAGCTGGAGGCCCGTGAGCTGACCGGCGGGTGCGATCCGGGGAGGCTCCACCTCGTCGAAGGAGCCGTACGTCAACCCCCAGAAGATCGTCCCCCACGCCGCGTTCAGAGCGGCCACGTCACCGTGGCGCTCCCTCAGCCAGTCGCGGAACGCCCCGGCCGAGGTCTCGCAGTAGCAGTGCGGGTTGGCCCAGCCGTACTCGTTGTGCACGTGCCACATGGCGACCGCCGGATGCCCGGCGTACCGGGCGGCCAGCCGCTCGGCGATCCGCGCGGAGGCCGCGGCGTACTCGGGGGAGCTGGGGCAGAAGCTGTGCCGGGAGCCGCCCGCGATCACATGCCCCTCCCGGTCGACAAGGCGGCTGCCGGGGTGGCGCCTCCTGAACCACACCGGCGGCGAGGAGGTCGGAGTCGCCAGGTCGGCCCTGATGCCCGAGGCGTGCAGCAGGTCCAGGACGCGGTCCAGCCCGCCGAAGTCGTACACGCCCTCGGCGGGTTCGAGCAGGGACCAGTTGAAGATACCGAGGCTGACCAGGTTCACACCCGCTTCACGCATGAGCCGGACGTCGTCGTGCCAGACCTCCTCCGGCCACTGCTCGGGGTTGTAGTCCCCGCCGTACGCGATGCCCTCGGGCAGGACGGGATATCCAGGCAACAGCTCCCCCTCGAATTGTCTCTGTGAACGTGCACAGTAATCCAACGCCGCCTCCGTGGGAAGAAGCCGCCATTTGAGCAGCAGCTCAAGGCCGCCGCTAACGAGAAAGTAACGGGCATTGACAGCAAGGTGGGCGGGATTTCAGTCTGTGAACGTTCCCAGAAATCCAGAAATGCACAGCGCCAGACCCGGATACTCTCTCCCACCCCCCGCACGGAGGAACGTATGCGCACAAACCGGCTCGCAGTGGCAGCGGCCACAGTCCTCGCCGCCACCCTGGCCGCCGGATGCTCCGGCGGTTCCCCGGCGCCGGCCGCCCCGGCCGCGCAGAGCGCGGCCCCTGCGGAACAGGTCAAGCTCACCTTCTGGACCTGGGCTCCCGGCATGGACAAGATCGCCGCCGTGTGGAACCAAGCGCACCCGGACATCCAGGTCACCGTCAGCAAACAGGCCGGCGGCGACGACGCCGCGGCCAAGTTCCTGACCGCCGCCAAGGCCGGAAACCCGCCGGACGTGGTGCAGGCCGAGTACCAGCACCTGCCGTCCTTCATCGCCGCCGACGCCGTGGCCGACATCTCGGCCGAGACCGCCTCCATCAAGGGCGAGTTCGGCGAGGGCGTCTGGACACTCGTCACCCTCGGCACCGACGCCGTCTACGGCATCCCGCAGGACAGCGGCCCGATGATGCTCTACTACCGGACCGACCTGTTCAAGAAGTACGGCATCGAGGTCCCCAGGACCTGGGACGACTACGCCAAGGCCGCCCGGACGGTGCACGAGAAGGATCCCAAGGTCCATCTCGGCACCTTCTCCAGCAAGGACCCCGGCTCCTTCACCGGCCTCGCCCAGCAGGCCGGCGCCCAGTGGTGGTCCATCGACGGCGAGGCGTGGAAGGTCGGCATCGCCGACGACGCGACCAAGAAGGTCGCCGACTACTGGGGCGGGCTGGTCAAGGAGGGCGTCATCGACGACCAGCCGTACTTCACTCCCGAGTGGAACAAGGCCCTCAACGACGGCAAGCTGCTGACCTGGCCATCCGCCATCTGGGCCCCCGGCGTGCTGTCGAGCAACTCGCCCAAGGCCAAGGGCAGATGGGCCATCGCCCCGCTGCCGCAGTGGAACGAGGGGGAGAACTACAGCGGCTTCTGGGGTGGCTCGTCCACCGCGATCGCGGCCGGCTCCAAGCACAAGGCCGCCGCGACGCAGTTCTCCACCTGGCTGAACACCGATCCACAGGCCCTCGATCTGCTGATCAAGGAGGCTTTCGTCTATCCGGCGTCCATCAAGGGCCAGGCCCAGCTCACCACCGCCCCCGAGTACTTCGCCGGCCAGCCCGACTTCTGGCAGCAGGCCTCGGCCATCGCGGCCGGTGCCCGCGGCTTCGCCTTCGGCCCCAACGTGAGCGTGACCTACAACGCGTTCAAGGACGCCTTCGACAAGGCGCTGCAGAACGGGACACCGTTCTCCGCGGCGGTCCAGTCCATGCATGACACCACGGTGGCCGACATGCGGAAGTCCGGATTCACGCTGATCCCGTGATGCGCACCCCTTCCAGGGACGCCCGCAGCGGCGTCCCGTACCTCTTCCTCGCACCGGCCCTGCTGCTGTTCGCGCTGTTCACGGCCCTGCCCATCGGATACACGATCTACCTGTCGCTGCTCCGCACGAAGGTCTCGGGCCTCGGTCTCGGCAAGGGTGCCCGGCGGGAGATCTTCGTCGGCCTGGACAACTACGCCGCGGCGCTGGCCGACGGCGAGCTGTGGGCCGGGTGGCTGCGCGTCCTCGGGTACGGCGCACTGGTGCTGGGCGTCATGCTCGGCCTGGCCCTGCTGTTCGCACTGCTGCTGGACTCGGCGCGGGTGCGGCTGGCACGATTCTCCCGGATCGCCATCTTCCTGCCGTACGCGGTGCCCGGCGTGGCCGCCACGCTGGTGTGGGGATTCCTCTACGTGCCGAGCCTGAGTCCGGTCAACGACCTCCTGTCGGCCCTCGGCGCCGAGGTGAACCTGCTCGGCGCGGGCACCGTGACGTTCTCCATGGCCAACATCGCCGTGTGGGGCGGGGTGGGATTCAACATGCTGGTGCTCTACACCACGCTGCGCGCGGTCCCCCGCGAGTACTACGAGGCCGCCAGGATGGACGGCGCGACCGAGCTGCGGCTCGCCCTGTGGATCAAGATTCCGATCCTCCGTCCCGCCCTCGTCCTGACCACGGTCTTCTCGATCATCGCGACGGTCCAGGTGTTCACCGAGCCCACCACCCTCCGCCCGCTGACCAACACGATCAGCTCGACCTGGAGCCCGCTGATGAAGGTGTATCGGGACGCGTTCGTCACCGGCGACCTCTACTCGGCGGCGGCCACCTCGATCGTCATCGCGGCCGTCTCCCTGGTGCTGTCGTTCGGATTCCTGCGGGTGGTCAAGAACCACGCCTTCGGAGAGAGCCGATGACCGCCTCCGTCCCGGCCGCACGGACCGGCCACCGCACCGGGCGGCGCGGACGCCGGCCTTCCGGGATCGTCTCGACCACGATCCTGCTGGGCGGCGCGCTGTACTGCCTGTTCCCCGTGAGCTGGGTGCTGATCGCCGCCACCAAGTCCCGAGGCGAGCTGTTCTCCACCTCCACCCTCGCGGTCGGCATCGGCCTCTTCGAGAACCTCGCCGAGCTGGCCGCCTACCGGGACGGGGTGTTCTGGCTCTGGCTGCTGAACACGCTGCTCTACGCGGGCGGCGGTGCGCTGCTGTCCACGGCGGTCGCCGCGGTGTCCGGCTACACCCTGGCCAAGTATCGCTTCCGCGGCAGAAATCTGATCTTCAACCTGCTCATCGGCGGCATCCTGGTGCCCTCGGTGGTACTGGCGATCCCGCAGTACCTCCTGATGTCAAAGATCGGGCTGGCCGACACCTACTGGGCGGTCCTGCTTCCGCAGATCCTCCACCCGTACAGCATCTACCTGGCCCGCATCTACGCCGACGCCGCCATCCCCGACTCCCTGCTGGAGGCCGGAAGGATCGACGGCGCGGAAGATGGGACGTTGCTGCGCCGGGTCGCGCTGCCGCTGATGCTGCCGGGGCTGGTGACCATCTTCCTGTTCCAGTTCGTCGCGATCTGGAACAATTTTCTGCTGCCGTTCATCATGCTGGGCGACGACGGCAAGTTCCCCCTCACGGTCGGCCTGTACACGCTGCTCGCGGCCGGGGCCAACCAGCCGTCGCTGTACAACCTGATCATCACCGGCGCTCTGGTCTCGATCGTCCCCCTGGTCGCGCTCTTCCTGACGATGCAGCGCTACTGGCGGACCGACCTCTCCAGCGGAGCCGTGAAAAACTAGCGAGGGGACGGACCGGCGGTCGGCGGCCCGCGGAGCGAGAGGACAGTGCGAGCATGGCGAAGCGTCCGACCATTCACGACGTCGCGGCCGTGGCGGGGGTCTCCAGGGGGACGGTGTCCCGCGTGCTCAACGACGACCGCTACGTCAGTCCCGCGGCGCACGCCGCCGTCAGACGGGCCATCGCCGAGACCGGATACGTGGTCAACCGTACGGCTCGCAGCCTGGTCACCCAGCGGACCGGCTCGGTGGTGATGGTCCTGTCCGAACCCCAGGAGAAGCTGTTCGAGGACCCCAACTACAGCGTCCTGCTGCGGACCGCCACCCGCAGACTCGCCGAACGGGACGTGTCACTGGTGATGATGACCGCCGGGAACGCGGGCGACCGGGAACGGGTGGTGCGCTATCTGCGCGGTGGCCATGCCGACGGGGTGCTGTTCGCCTCCACGCATGCCGACGACCCCCTGGTCGACGCGCTGGAGGGCATCCCCGTGGCCGCCGTGGCCTGCGGCGCGATCCTCGGCAGGGAGAACGTGATCCCCTACGCCGGCGCCGACGACCGCGAGGGGGCCAGGCAGATGACGCGCTACCTGGTCGAGCAGGGCCGCAGGCGGATCGCCACCATCACCGGCCCGCTCGACACGCCGGGCGGCGTGCGGCGGCTGGAGGGCTTCACCGACGTGCTCGGCAGGAAGGCCTCCAGGAAGCTCATCGAGCACGGCGACTACACCCAGCTCGGCGGGGCGAACGCGATGGCCCGCCTGCTGGAGCGCGTCCCGGACCTCGACGCGGTCTTCGTGGCGTCGGATCTGATGGCCGCCGGCGCACTGGCCACCCTGCGCGCGGCCGGGCGGACGGTGCCCGGCGCCGTCGCGGTCGGCGGCTTCGACGACTCGGCAGTGGCGCTGTCCACCCACCCTCCGCTCACCACCATCCGGCAGCCACTGGAGCGGGTCGCCGAGGAGACGGTCCGGCTGCTGCTCGACCTGATCGACGGCGCCGACCGCGTGGAGCCGGTGACACTGCCGACGACCCTCATCGTCCGCGAGTCCGCCTGAACCACGCGCCACAGCCGCCGCCGATCATCCGGCGGCGGGCTTCTGGTACGGGTAGACGTGCTCCAGCTCGTGACCGGGCGGCAGAACGCAGCGGCGGTCGAGCTCCGTGTGCGGGCACCGGGGCGCGTCGCTGCGGCGCGGTAGCTCCTGCTCCTCGCCCTCGGGGCCAACCTCATCGGGGTTGTCGGTCATGGGCGCGTGTCCTCCTGTGACGTGTGGACGGTGACGTGCGGCATCCGCGGCGGAACGCTCCAGCCCGGGGGGGTCGGGGCGGGTGTGACGGCGGGACTGATCGACGATCGGCCGTCCATGCGATGCAGCAATCTATCCTCGCGAGTTCCGACTGCCCAGAACCAATGATTTGACGCTGTCCAGGCTGGCACCTGTCAGAGATCGACATTATGTCCTGAATGCGAGGTAAGCGGTCTGCCTGGGGAGCTTTTCTCCGCCCGATCCCGGAAACCTCGGACTGCGATCACCCGTCCGCCGCCGTGGCCACCCCACTTCATGACGACTAATGCGACGTTCCTCATTGGAAGCACAGATCCCCACTGGCCCGGGACGCCGAGGGCGGGGAAGACCGCCCCCACCACCTCGGGTTTTGACCGCGTGTTCGCGACCTCCATTAAGGAACGCAGCACTAGGCGTCCAGGAACTCGTCGATCATCGGGGCCAGCCACTCGGCCCGCTGCGGGATCGAGGTGTGCGTGGTGCCCGGCAGGATCGCCAGCTGGCACTGTGGCAGCCCGGTCAGGTCGCCCGGCACCCCGCCGCCGAGCAGCTTGAACATCTCCACCGCGTGCTCCGGCCGGACGATGTCCGAATCGCCCAGCACGATCATCACGGGCGCGGCGACTGCCCGGATCCGGTCGGCGGACCACTGCGGCAGGTCGCCGTCGAGCTGTTTCACCCTGGCCACCAGGGTGGCGAAACCTGCCGGGTCCGGGGCGGTGCGCACGTACTCCTCGTGGAACTCCGAGCCGTGCAGGTGCTCCGGCCGAAGGTCCTGGATGCCGTCCAGCAGGCCTGGGTACAGGCCGCCCTCGTCGAAGCTCACCGACGCCAGGACGAGCCGGCCGACCCGGTCGGCGTGGTCGGTGCCGAGCCGCAGCCCGACCGCCGCGCCCATACTCCAGCCGAACACGTCCGCCCGCTCGATACCGAGGTGGTCGAGCAGCGCCACCACGTCGGCGGCGAGGTCCTCCACGGTCAGATTGCGGTCGATGTCCGCGGTGTGCCCGTGCGCCTGCAGTTCCACCGCGAGCACTCGGCGGGTCTTCGCCAGGCACGGCAGGATCGTGCCGAACGACGTGCCGATCCCGGACAGCGCCCCGTGGACCAGGACGACCGGCCGGCCGGCGCCGGTGCCGTGCTCCTCGTAGTACATGTCCAGGCCGTTGACGGGTGCGTAGCTCATGACCGTGATCCCTTCTCGAACTCGCTGACACCCACACCGTGCGCCGCCCCGCTTACGGTCGGCTTCCGGCCGGCTTACGGCTTGTAGGGTGGCCCGCATGCGGTTCGGCGTCCTGGGTCCGCTCGCCGTCACCACCGACACCGGCGAGCCGGTAACCGTGCCCGGCGTCAAGGTCCGCGCGCTCCTCGCCGACCTGCTCGCCAATCGCAACCGGGTGGTCTCGGCAGACCGGCTGATCGACGACCTCTGGGGTGACGACCCGCCGGCGAACGCAGCCGGCGCCCTGCAGGTCCGGGTCTCCCAGCTCCGCAAGGCGCTCAACGACGCCGAATCCGGCGCCCGCGACCTGGTCGAGTCCCGCCCGCCCGGTTACCTCCTGCGAGCGACCGCCGACGCGGACCGCTTCACCGAACTGGCTGCGGCCGGGGACCTGGTCCACATGACTGAGGCGCTCGGGCTGTGGCGCGGCGAGCCGTACGCGGACTTCGCCGACGAGGAGTACGTCCGAGCCGAGGCCATCCGGCTGGCCGAGCAGCGCCTCGTCGTGCTCGAACGCCTCGCCGACGCCCGCCTGGCCCGCGGCGAACACGACCTGGTCGCCGCCGACCTGGCCGACCTGGTCGCCCGGCACCCGCTCCGCGAGGGCCTGCGCGCCCTGCACCTGCGCGCCCTGTACGCGGCCGGCCGCCAGACCGAGGCCCTGGAGAGTTACGCCGACCTGCGCGACCGCCTCGCCGACGAACTCGGCCTTGACCCCGGCCCGGAACTGGTCGCCCTGCACCGGCGGATCCTGGCGCAGGACGCCGGCCTGACCGGACCACCCCGGGCGGCCCGGATCCGCAACAGCATCCCGGCCCGCCTGAACGAGCTGGTCGGCCGGGCCGAGGCGCTCACCGAACTGCGCACGCTGATCCCGGAGCAGCGACTGGTCACGCTCACCGGCCCCGGCGGCGTCGGCAAGACCCGGCTGGCCACCGAGGCGGCCCGCGAACAGGCGTACCCGGACGGCGTCCACCTGGTCGAACTCGCCGCGCTCCCGCCCGGCGATCCCGGCGTCGCCGACCGGATCCTCGCCACCCTGGACATCCACGAGGCGGCCGGCGCCAGCGTCCCGGCCACCGACCGGCTGCTCGCCGCGGTCCGGCAACGGCGGCTGCTCCTCGTGCTGGACAACTGTGAACATGTCATCGAGCCGGCCGCCGGCCTGGTGGCCCGGCTGCTGCGGGACACTCCCGGCGTCACCGTGCTGGCGACCAGCCGGGAACCACTCGGCCTCACCGGCGAACTGGTGTGGGAGGTGCCGCCGCTGGCCGTGCCGGATGACGACCGCGACCCGGACGCGGTCCGCCGGTCCGCCGCGGCCCGGCTGTTCGCCGCCCGCGCCGCCGCCCAGCAGCGCGGCTTCCGGCTGGACGACCGCACCGCGCCGGCCGTCGCGCAGCTCTGCCGCCGCCTGGACGGCCTGCCGCTGGCCCTGGAACTGGCCGCGACCCGGGTCCGCGCGCTCGGCGTCGCCGGCGTGGTGGAGCGCCTCGACGACCGGTTCAAGCTGCTCGCCACCCAGCAGCGGGACATGCCGGCCCGGCAGCGCACCCTGGCTGCGGTGATCGGCTGGAGCTGGGACCTGCTCGACGACGCGGACCGCGAGATCCTGGCCCGGCTCGCGGTGTTCAGCGACGGCTGCACTATGAACGCGGCCGAGGCGGTCTGCGACGCCGATTTCGATGTGCTGGCCCGGCTGGTCGACCGGTCCCTGGTGGTCATGGACGACACCGGGGCCGGCCCGCGCTACCGGCTGCTCGAGTCGGTCGCCGCGTTCTGCCTCGACCGTCTTGAGACCGACCGTCCAGGAGATGCGGCCGCGGTCCGCGCCCGGCACGCCGCGTACTTCACCGGCCTGGCCGAACGCGCCGACCCCGAGCTGCGCGGCCCCGCCCAGGCCGAGTGGTTGTTCAGACTGGACACCGAGAACGCCAACCTGCGGTCGGCGCTCGCGCACGGCGGCGGGCTGCGCCTTGCCAACGCGCTGACCTGGTACTGGTTCCTGCGCGGCCGATTCACCGAGGCCCGCCATGCTCTGACGCTCGATGGCGACATGTCCGCACAGGCCCGGGCCGCGGCCTGGCGGGTAGGGTTCGCGCTGCTGCAGGGCGACCAGATGGAAACCGCGGACATCTCCGCGTACGACGACAGCCGCGGCACCTGGTTCGTGGCCGCCGCGCTGATCGACCGCAGCAAACTGGCCCTGGCGGCCGAGCTGCTGTCCGCCGCTGGAGAATCCGCCGACCGGTGGACCGAGGCGGCCGTGCTGAGCAGCCGGGCCAAACTGGCGCACGCCGACGGTGACCTGGCCGCCCTCGGGCGGGACGGCACCCGCTGCGCGGAGATCTTCGCCGAGCTGGGTGACCGCTGGGGCAGGCTGCGGGCCAGCGACTGGGTGGGTGGCCTGGCCGAGCTGACCGGGGAGTACGACCGGGCCGCCGCACTGCACCGCGAAGGCCTGGGCTGGGCCGAGGAGTTGTCGCTGTGGCCCGAGGTGAGCAGCAAACTGTCCTGGCTGGCCTGGCTCGCGGTGCAGACCCGCGACTACGTGCAGGCCCGGAAGCTGGCGGAGCGGGCATACAAGCTGGCGGGCGAGCAGGACTCGGTGGGCGCCGTGGTGTTCGCCGAGCTGAGCCTTGGCTTCGCCGCCCGCCGTGACGGCAAACTGGACGTCGCCACCACTCACCTCGAGCACTTGGCGGAGCTGGCCCGCCGGGACGCGCCGCCGGCGCTGTTCCTGCCGATGGTGCTGGTCGAGCTGGGGTACGCGGCAGAACAGGGCGGCGACCCGGCGACCGGGCTGGCCCGGCACGTCGAGGCGTTCGACGTGGCGCAGGCGATGGGTGCCCCGCGGGACGCGATCGGCGCGCTCGAAGGCATCGCATCGGCCGCCGCCTACTCCGTGCCGGAGGTCGCCGCCCGGTTGCTCGGCGCCGCGGCCGCCGCCCGGCGGGCCGCCGAGTTCGCCGCCGCGCCCGCCGAGCGGGACGAACTGGACCGGATCACCGGCCGCCTGATCGCCGCGCTCGGCCGGGAGCGGTTCGACGCGCTGGTCGCCGCCGGACGCGACCTGAGCCCGGGCGAGGGCCGGGCTCTGGTCTGATCGGGGTCTACTGCGCCCGGCGGTATGACGCGATGATCACGCCGCTCTTCATCACCTTGGTGTCGGCCAGCGCCAGCGTCGCCTTCACGTCGGCCAGCGGCGTGGTCACCGTGTCCCCACCGACGAACACCGGGTGGATCCAGAACCGGGCCTCGTCCAGCAGGCCGGCCTTGAGCAGGGTGTGCGCGACCGGGCCGTACCCGTACATCAGGATGTCCTTGCCGTCCTGGGCCTTGAGCTTCGTGACCTCCTCGACCAGATCGCCCTTCAGAACCGTGGTGTTGTTCCACTCCGGGTCGGTCAGGGTGGTCGAGGCGACGTACTTGCGGATGCTGTTCATCTCAGCGGCGCCGCTGTCCTCGGTCTCCTCCACCTGCGGCCACGCGGTGGCGAAACCCTCGTAGGTGCGGCGCCCCATCAGTAGAGCGTCCGCGGCCCGCATCTGCTCGCCGGCGTACGCGGCGGCCTCGTCGTCGAAGAACGGCGTGGTCCACTCCGGGTTCTCGATGACACCGTCGAGGGTGATGTAGGTCGAGGCGATGACCTTGCGCATGGCTTCCTCCTGGGGCGTGTGCTCGCTGGTTACGGCCTGAACTCTGCCAATCCGCGCTTACGGTTTGCTTCAGGTGCCCTTACCTCCCCCCGCATGACCGCGAGCTGCTGCTGGATTGTGTCGCTACTCCGATCTGCGGCGGACTGCTGAGTAGACGCCGCATGCCAACCACGTGCCCGCCCGTCCCGATCACGAGCCGTCGATAGAGACCGCCGGCCAGGCCGGGAAAGGCGGCTCGACTTTCGGCGCGTAACCGTGATCGACCCGGACTGACGTGTTCGAGGCGAAAGATCAGGGCGTAGGACGAGAAACGATGCCACCCCTCGAGGACCAGCTCACGTCCCGGGACCGCAGCGACCACCCGAAAACCGGGAAACGGTGAATCTTCGTCGTGAAGCCTCCACGTGAACGCCCTAGCGCGACGTTCCTCTTCGGAAGCACAGATCCCCACTGGCCCGGGACGCCGAGGGCGTGGAAGACCGCCCCCACCACCTCGGGTTTTGACCGCGTGTTCGCGACCTCCATTAAGGAACGCAGCACTAATGACCCATAACACCGCGATAGGGGTTTTTTGCCACATCCCTTGGAGCCGTCCGGCCAATACCTTGACAGCAACCCCCCACAAGGAGTGTTCATGTTCAGTCGAGGTTCCCTCCTGGCCGGCGCCGCCACCGTGGCGCTGTTCCTGGCCGCCAGCGCGACGCCCGCAGGCGCCGCGCCCGCTCCCTTCGAGATCAGCTCCCCATCCCCCGCCGTCCTCGAAGCCATGCAGCGCGACCTCGGTCTCACCTCACAGCAGGCCATCACCCGGCTGGCCAACGAGGAACGCGCGATGACCACCGAATCCGCCCTGAGCGCCAAACTCGGCAGCACGTACGCCGGCGCCTGGCTCAACGGCGACGCCTCCCAGCTCATGGTCGCCACCAGCGACGCCGCCACAGCCGACGCCATCAGGGCCAAGGGCGCCCAGCCCGTGATCGTCAGCCGGACCCTGGACCAGCTCAACGCGATCAAGGACAGGCTCGACCAGGCGCCGGCCGAGGCGAAGACCGGCGCGTCCCTCTGGTACGTCGACGCCCCGACCAACACCGTCGTGATCCTGGCCGCCCAGCCGGCCGCGACCGCCGCCCTCGTCGCCGCCGCCGGCGCGGACAGGAACGCGGTCCGCGTGGTGGCCTCCAACGAGCAGCCCCAGCCCCTCATCGACATCATCGGCGGCAACCCCTACTACATCGGCAGCTCCCGCTGCAGCGTCGGCTTCTCCATCACCAAGGGAAGCACCATCGGATTCGTCACCGCCGGCCACTGCCGCGTCGCCGCCAACACCACCAACCCGACCGGCACCTTCCAGGCCTACTCCTTCCCCGGTCACGACTACGCGTGGGTCGCCGCCGCGTCCGGAAACACCGTCAGGCCCTGGGTCAAGGGTTCCGGCGGCACCAACGTCGTCGTGAAGGGCTCCACCCAGGCCGTGGTCGGCGCCTCGATCTGCCGCTCCGGCTCCACCACCGGCTGGCGCTGCGGCCTCATCCAGCAGCACAACGCCAGCGTGACCTACTCGCAGGGCACAGTGACCGGGCTCACCCGCACCAGCGCCTGCGCCGAGCCGGGCGACTCCGGCGGCTCGTTCATCTCCGGCAGCCAGGCCCAGGGCGTGACCTCGGGCGGTTCCGGCAACTGCAGCTCGGGCGGCACGACGTACCACCAGCCGGTCAACCCGATCCTGTCCGCCTACGGGCTGACCCTGACGACCGGCTGATCGCTCTCCTCACCGCCCCGTCCTGACGAGTCACCGGCCCGTCAGGACGGGCACCCCCCAACGGCCGAGGAGAGCCGACCGGAAGGGTCCCCCCGCCCCTCCCAGCAGTAACCTCCGGCATCGAGCCCCTTTCGGAAGGTCCGCACGCGGCCCCTCCGGGAGGGGCTCGATCCATGAGGCCGGACGCACCCCTATCCCGCGGCGCAGCCGTACGCGAGGATCCCGGAGACAGGCCCGTGCCCGACCTTCCGCAGGCGGCTCAGAGCAGCGATTTCTCGAAACAGTGCGAACCCTCAAGCCTTTCGTAGGGCGGGAAGAGCGGTATGGGGACGTACCCCTCCCGCTCGTACACCCTCACGGCGTCCGGCTGGCGGTCTCCGGTGTGCAGGATGATCCGTGATCCGCCGAGCGCGCGGGCCGCGTCCTCGACCGCGTCCAGCAGCACGCGCGCCACACCCGCGCCTCGGTGGGACGGGGCCACGAACATCCGCTTGAGCTCCAGGTCGACGCCGAGCCTACGCAGCGCGGCATGACCGACCGGCAGATCCGGGCCCGCGTAAGCGACCCCGGTGTAGGCGACGGACTCGGGCTCGACGTTCATGCCACGGGGCAGGTAGTCCGGCTTCGCGGCGAACCGGTCGGCGTACCGGGCACTCATCTCCTCCTCCATCTTCTCGCGCAGCGCGACAGCCGCGGCGTCGTTCCAGCCGACGGACCTGACGACGATCATGTCGGTCCGATCCACCGATGCGGTCATGCGGAACCTCCGGTTCTCGGTTACGGCCATTGGAGAATTCTGGCAGCACCGAACCTGAAAGGCGGGTTCCGCCTCTAACGCCGATTTCCACGGATCGTAATTCACCCTGATCGCGGGCTTTCCGATCTTGCTGGACGGAGTCGGAAAGCCCTTGCTCGTATGAGATTCACCCCTCTGGTCTGATCGCGGCGACCCGGTGATCACTCTTACGGAGAGGACACTAGGAGCCCGCTCTTGTGAGCATCTGGGAGGTCACTGGTGAACCACTGGCAGGCGCGGCACCCGGGCGGCGGGCGGAGAGTACCGGGCCGTGGTTTTGGGAGTACCGGCCCCGAGGAAGGACCGGAGGATGACTCATTCCCGCATCAGGGTCTCGGTGGACGCGGCCGCGGAGCCGGAGCAGGTGTTCTCCGTACTGACCGACTGGCCGCGCCACGACGAGTGGATGGTCCTGACCCGCGCGCGCGTCACCGCCGGGGACGGCCGGAGCGCGGGAAGCCGCCTGGCGGCCTTCACCGGGATGGGCCTCCTCGGGTTCCTGGACACCATGGAGATCATCGAGTGGGATCCGCCCACGACCGTGGCGGTACGGCACACCGGGCGGCTGGTGCGCGGCACCGGGATCTTCCGCGTGCTGCCCCGTGAGGAGGGCGGCAGCACGATCGTCTGGGAGGAGGAGCTCGACCTGCCGTTCGGTCCGGCCGGGCGGCTCGGCTGGCCGCTGGTCAGGCCGGCGAACGAGGCACTGTTCCGGCTCTCGCTCCGCCGCCTGGCCGAACTCAGCGGCCGATGAGCTCGGCGGCCGACGAGATCAACCGTCGGTGAGATCAACCGTCGGTGAGATCAGCCGTCGGTGAGATCAGCGGCCGGTGAGGTCGCGGCTGGAGTCACGGGTGGCCGGCCGGTCCGGCTCGTCCCGGATGACCTCGCCGTGGATGACCGGCCCCGAGCCGGGACGCTGGTCGCGCATGACGTCGAAGGGTGAGCCCACGTCACCGAAGGGCGAGCCGAGGCCGGAGCCGGCCGTTTTCCGGGTGAGGTTCTCGATCCGGCGGGCGAGGAACCGGGCGCCGAGCCCGCGCACCAGCGGCTGGGTGAACGGCAGGAGGAACAGCAGCCCGACGATGTCCGTGAGAAAGCCCGGCACCGCCAGCAGCACCCCGCCCGCGACGGTCATGGCACCGCCGGGAGCACCCGGCTCGGGCATCCGGCCGGCCTGCATCGCGTCCTGGAGCTTGCGCCAGGCCTTGCGGCCCTCCCTGCGGACGACCAGGGCACCGAGGAGGCTGCCCGCGGCCAACAGGGCGACCGCGGGCCATACGCCGATGGCCTGACCGACCTGGACGAACACCAGGATCTCCAGGACGGGAACTACCAGGAAGGCGACGACCAGTAGAAGGCGCATCATTTCCTCAACTCACGCGACAGCCGTACAACAGTGACAACGCCTCCGGATGTCGCCGCGTTCCGCGTTGGCTCAGCGGGGACGGCGCAGGCGCTGGGGAAGGCCGGAGAAACCCCACCGGGTGACCCGCCACATCGCCTCCCCCACGACGGCCCGGCTCATCTTGCTGACCCCGGCGGTGCGGTCCACGAACGTGATCGGCACCTCGGTGACATGCATGCCTTGACGGACCGTGCGCAGGGTCAGATCCACCTGGAAGCAGTAGCCCTGCGACTCCACGTCGTCCAGGCCGATCTTCTCCAGGGTGGAGGCGCGGTAGACGCGGAACCCGGCGGTGGCGTCGCGGACCCGGACGCCGAGCATCAACCGGGTGTAGGCGTTGGCCCCGCGGGAGAGGAACTCCCGCGAGCCGGGCCAGTTGACCACCTTGCCGCCGGGCACCCACCGGGAGCCGATCACCAGGTCGGCCCCGTCGGCCAGCGCGTCCAGCAGCTTGGGCAGTTCCTCAGGCTGGTGGGAGCCGTCGGCGTCCATCTCCACCAGGACGTCGAAGCCCTCCTCCAGCCCCCAGCGGAAGCCGGCGATGTAGGCGGCACCCAGTCCCTGCTTGCCCGGCCGGTGCAGCACGTGGACGTGGTCGTCCCCGGCCGCCAGCTCGTCGGCGATCGCGCCGGTGCCGTCGGGGCTGTTGTCGTCGGCGATCAGCAGGTGCGCCTCGGGCAGCGCGGCACGCAGCCGCCCGGCGATCATCGGCAGGTTCTCCCGCTCGTTGTAGGTCGGGACGATGACGAGCACCCGGCCAAGCATCCGCTCCATCACACGTCTCCCACCTGCTGGTCGCCTTCCTGGTTCACGGAGTGCACCAGGTTACGGGGCCTGCGCCGCCATCCGGCGGCCAACGCACCCGCACTCACAAGTATCAGGGCCCATTCGGGCAGCGCGCCCACCCGTGTGGCGACCGTCTCGGCGCTCCTGACCGGAACTCTGAGCACGTTCGCCGCGGGGACGAGCTCTCCGGTGCGCCAGGCCACCCTGCCCTCCGGAGTCACGTATGCGGATATACCCGTAATAGCGGACGTTACTACCGCTCTGTTGTGCTCGACGGCGCGGAGCTGGGACATGGCGAGCTGCTGCGGCGGCAGGTTGGTCAGCGCGTAGGTGGCGTTGTTGGTCTGCACCACCAGCGGGCTGGCGCCCGTCCGGGCGGTGCCGCGTACCACGCCGTCGAAGGCCACCTCATAGCAGTTGATCGCGCCGACGGTCACCGGGCCCAGCCTCAGGTCGCCGTCGCGGGTGCCCGGCACCGACTGCTTGCCTACCAGACCCGCCCTCTCGAACAGGGCCAGCACCAGATCCTTGAGCGGGGTGTACTCGCCGAACGGGACGAGCTGCTGCTTGTCGTAATAGGCGCCGGGGCCGGTGACGGGGTCCCACACCAGACTGCGCGTCGCGCGGTTGTCCTCCCCGACGCCGACCACGGCGCCGACCAGGACGGGCACCCCGATGTCCTTCACCGCCGCGTCGATCTCCCGGTAGGCGAAGTCACTGCGGTAGGGGTCGATGTCAGTGGAGTTCTCCGGCAGCACGACAAGGTCCGGCCTGGGCGTCTTTCCCGCCCGGACGGCCTGCGCCATCTCGTGGAGCATGCGGGTGTGGTTCCGGAGAACCACTGCCGGCTCGTCCCCCAGGGGGTGCATGCCGCGCCCGGGAACGTTGCCCTGGATGACCCCCACGGTCACGCTCCTGCCCTCGTCACCGGGCCGGGGGACGGCGAACGCCGCGGCCGGCACGGCCAGCACCCCGGCGAGCGGCAGCGCGATCGCCCGCTCCCATCGGAGAGCGGGGGCGAACCGGAGCGCCACCAGCGCGATCAGGCTGCCGCACAGGGCCACCGCGAAGGTCACCAGTGGTGCCCCGCCGAGAGCCGCGTAGGGAGTGAAGACCGACTCCCCCTGGCTGAAGGCCACCCGGGCCCAGGGGAACCCGCCGAACGGGAAGATCCCCCGCGCCCACTCCATCGCCACCCACAGCGCGGCGCTCCACAACGGCCACAGAGGCAGCCGGACGGCCAGGGCGGTACCGGCGGCCCACGCCGCGTAGAAGAGGCTCTCGATCGCCACCAGGCCCAGCCAGGCGTCGATACCGATCGGGCTGACCCAGTGCAGCGCGGGCAGCAGGAAGGTCAGCCCGGTCAGGAGGCCCAGCCACAGGGCGCGGCGCGGGCGCGAACCGTACACGGAAAGGACGGCGAGCGCCAGGCCGAACGGGGCGAGGAACCACAGCCCGAGCGGAGGGAAGGCGAGGAAGAGCAGCAGGCCGCCCGCCGACGCGGCCGCGATCCGGCCCGGGAGCACCCAGCGCGAGGCGGTGCGTGCCGTCCGTCCACTCGGTGAGCCGGCAGCCGGATCTCCCGCCGCCGTTCCCGGCGCCGGGGCGGCCGTCTTCTCCTGCACCACGGACGGGCTCCTTGCGCTGTCGTGCGGACGCTTACGCCCGGTTCCTTCCAAGCCCGGCCCGTCTGCCGGCCTCTCCGGCCCGGCTCTCGCCCGGCTTTCTAGCCCGAACGGTACCGCTCGGCGGGGCACACCCCCAAAAAGAAGGGTTACCGGCCGCGGACGCGGCAACGGGGTGACCCCCGGGGACGGACGGATGCCCCCGGGGATCACCCCGACGCGTACGACGCTCGGCACGGGAGCGGGAAGAGGGCCCGGACGACCCTTCGGACCGGTTCCGTCCCGTCGGCGGCGAGCGCGGATTGCCGTTGTCTACTGGGTGTCCGGACCCCTCCTGGGTCCAACCCCCCGCCCGGTCGGGGTGCCCCGCCCCGACGGAACGCCGGCCCTGCGCCTGGCTGTACGGACGGGGTTACCCCCGTCACGGGCGCAGGAACCGACGATGTCAGGGACGGCCGACCGGCCAGTCCCGTGCTGGACTGGGCAGCAAACTACCGACCCCAGCGCAGATGTCAACCATGTCACCAACAGCGGAAACATCAAGTTTTCGCAGCTGGGGCATGATCGACGAGAGCCGTCAATGGTCTCATGTGATCGGATGTCGCTCAAGTCGAACGAGCGCATCCGGTAGCGAACCGGCGTGCACGACGCCAAGCCGCTGCGTCGCGCGGGTCATCGCGACGTAAAGGTCGCTCGCCCCGCGAGGCGATTCCCGCAGGATCAGCTCCGGCTCCACCACGATGACCGCGTCGAACTCCAGCCCCTTGGCCTGGGCGACCGTCAGGACCGCCACCGGCGCGTCCAGTGCGGCCGCACCGGGCCCCGCGACCGCGCCGTCGACCGCCTCCGTCACGATCTGGCCGAACTCGCCCATCCTGGACTCCGGCACGATCACGACCAGACGCCCGCCCTCGACGACCTCGGCCTTGACGAGGCCGCCGAGCGCCTCCACCGGGGAGGCCGCCCAGGGGGCGGCGCCCGTCTCCCGGACCGAGGTGGGTGCGACGAGATCGGGGCCGACCAGCTTCAGCACGTCGGCGGCCACGGCCATCAGCTCGGCCGGGGTGCGGTAGTTGACGCTGAGGTGCTCCTCACGCCAGCGACCGGCCACGTACGGGTCGAGCACCCGGCCCCAGGAGTGCGCACCCGCCGAGGAACCCGTCTGCGCCAGGTCGCCCACGATCGTCATCGACCGGGTCGGAACCCGCCGCATCACCATCCGCCAGTCCATCGCCGACAGCTCCTGCGCCTCGTCCACGATGACGTGGCCGAAGGCCCAGGTCCGGTCGGCCGCCGCGCGCTCGGCCGTGGTCAGGTACACGTCGTCGTTGAGGTGCCGGGCGGCGAACTTCTCGGCGTCCATGATGTCGGACAGCCCGGTCAGCTCCAGCACCTCCTTGGCGTAGGTCAGCTGGTGCTGACGCTCGTCCAGTGCGGCGGCACGTCTGGCGGCCTGCTCCTCCTCGGCGATCCACGCCCCGGCCCGCAGCACCGCCGGGTCGATGTCGCCAAGGAGTTCGGCGGCCTCGTCCAGCAACGCCACATCGGACTCGGCCCACCAGTTCTCCCCATGACGGGGAGGCTCGCGCAGCAGCAGCTCGCGCTCGGCCGTACCGAGACCGCCCGCGGCGTAGTCCAGCCGCTCGCGCGAGGTGAACAGCCCGATGAGGAGCTGCTGCGGGGTGGTGTAGGGCCACAGCCTGTTCAGCGCGGCCTTGACGGGCCGCTCCGTACGGAGGTCCTCCCGGATGTCGGCCAGCTCGTCGTCGTCGATCATGCCCTTGCCGAGCTGCCGGGCGGCCTGCCGGGCGAGCGCGTTGAGCAGATGACGGACGAAGATCCCGCGCGCCTCGTTGTGCGGCTTCCCGGAGCGGGTCGCCCGGTTGCGGGCGGCGTCCAGCAGGCGGCCGTCGAGTTTGAGGGTGTAGCGGTCAAGGCGGATCTCGACCGGCTGGCGCGGCACCCGCTGCCGTTCCCGTACGGCCCGCGCCACCACCTCGGCCATCCGCGCGTCCCCCTTGAGTGCGGCGACCTCGGGCCGTTCCCTGACCGTGGGGGTGACACCCGGATAGAGCTCGGAGACCGTGGACAGCAGCACGTCGGTCTCGCCCAGGGAGGGCAGTACCTGCTCGATGTAGCGCAGGAAGGTCAGGTTGGGGCCGAGGATGAGCACGCCCCGGCGGGCGAGCTTGTCTCGGTGGGTGTAGAGCAGGTAGGCCGCCCGGTGCAGGGCCACCACGGTCTTGCCCGTGCCGGGGCCGCCCTGCACGACCAGCACGCCGCCCAGGTCCGAGCGGATGATGCGGTCCTGCTCGGACTGGATGGTGGCCACGATGTCGCGCATCCGCCCGGTGCGCTTGGCCCCGATCGAGGCCAGCAGCGCGGCCTCACCGTTGAGGGTGGCCACGTCCTCGTCTGTGAGGTTGTCGAGGTCGAGCAGGTCGTCGTCGACCCCGATCACCTTGCGCCCCCTGGTCTGCAGGTGGCGGCGGCGGGTGACGCCCATCGAGGCGGCGGGGGTGGCCCCGTAGAACGGCTGGGCCACCGGAGCCCGCCAGTCGATCAGCAGCCGCCGCTGCTCGTCGTCGGCGAGGCCGATACGGCCGATGTAAAGGGAGGTATGATCGGCGTTGTCGAGCCGCCCGAAGCACAGACCGTTCTCGACCGCCCACAGCCTGCCCAGCCGTTCGGCGTACATCCCGGCGAAGGTGTCGCGCTCGGAGCGGTTCTGGTGGGTGCCGCCGCTTCCGCCCTGCGCCAGCACCCCGTCCAGCTGCCGCTGGGTGCGTTCGCGCAACAGGTCGAGCCGTACGTAGAGGCCGGAGACGTACTCCTGCTCCTTGGCGAGCTCGAGTTGACGGGTTGCCGTCGCTCCATTATCGTTGATAGTAATGGGATACTCCGGGCTTCTTGCTTGTTGCTGTGACAAACCATCACCCTAGCAGGTCCGTCGAGATGTTCACTCCTCCTCCAGCCATCACAGGTTGATCGCGATACCCTCCGTACTTGACGGAATCCACCCCGCTCTCGGAGAGCGAGTTCCGCCCGCGCGCCCACTTCCACGCCGCGGCGCGAGGTGAGCGGACCGGACGGTCACATGGGGCCGCGGCTGCGGGGGCCGTCCCCTGGCCCCCATTTCCACCCTGCTGGAGAGATCAGGCCTGCTCGTCGGGCTTGGCCGCCTCCGGGGCGGCCGGCTCGGGGGCACGGTGTTCGTACGGCGTGCTCAGCACGACCGTCGTCCGGGTCGAGACGTTGGCCGAGGTGCGGATCTGGTTGAGCAGCTCCTCCAGCGCGATCGGGGAGGCCACCCGCACCTTGAGGATGTAGCTCTCGTCACCGGCCACGCTGTGGCAGGCCTCGATCGCGCTCAGGTGAGCCAGCCGCTCGGGGGCGTCGTCGGCGGCGGCCGGGTCGATCGGCTTGATGGAGACGAAGGCGGTGAGCGAGAGCCCGATCGCGTCGTAGTCCACCAGCGCCCCGTATCCCCGCACCACGCCGCGCTTCTCCAGCCGGCGCACCCGCTGGTGAACCGCCGACACCGACAGCCCGGTCTCCCTGGCCAGGTCGGTGAAGCTCATCCGGCCGTCCTTGGCCAGCAACGTCACGATCCGGCGGTCGATCTCCTCCACCCGGTCAACGGTAACGGCACCGGCGGCCACCCGCGCCACTCCCCGGGTCACGGCATGGTCCCAACCCCGCTCGATCCTCTCCCGGCGGGCCGCCCCGCCGTCAGCGGATCCGGTTCTGCGCCGTCCGGCCGTGTGCCTCCCGCGGAGAGGGTACGAAGCTGGTGCAGACCGGCTCCGTCAAACCGAGCTACGGTGACCGGCTCGTTCGCTCTGGGAGATAGTCATGTCCGACGAGTTCGATGTGATCGTGATAGGCGCCGGTCCCGCAGGGGAGAACGTCGCGGCCCGCGCGGTCCGCGGGGGGCTGAGCGCCGTGGTCGTGGAGGAGAACCTGGCGGGCGGGGAGTGCGCCTACTGGGCCTGCATCCCCAGCAAGGCCCTGCTCCGCCCGGTGGATCTCACGGCGGAGGTGGGCCGGGTGCCCGGGCTGACGCTGGGCCCGATGGACGTCGGCGCCGTGCTCGCCCGGCGTGACGAGACCGTGTCACATCTGGACGACAGCGGCCAGGTCGAGTGGATCAAGAACGTGCCGGCGGGGTTCGTGCGCGGCCGGGGGCAGCTGGACGGCCCGAAACGGGTCCTGGTGACCGCACCCGACGGCTCGACCCGGCCGCTGACCGCCCGGCACGCCGTCGTGCTGGCCACCGGCAGCCATCCGGTCCTCCCGCCGACACCCGGCTTGGCGGAGGCGTCGCCGTGGACGAGCCACGAGGCGACCGCCGTCAGGAGCGTCCCGAAACGGCTGGCCGTTGTCGGCGGAGGCGTGGTGGCCTGCGAGATGGCCCAGGCCCTGCACGGGCTCGGCGCCGAGGAGACAACGGTGCTGGTCCGCGGCGACGGACTGCTCGGCAGGATGGAACCGTTCGCCGGGGAACTCGTGGCGCGGTCCTTCGCGGAGGCCGGCATCGTGGTGCGCACCGGCGCGCAGGTGACGAAGGTGGAACGGTCTCGGCCGGGCGGCACGGTGACCGTCCACCTGTCCGAGGGGCCGTCTGTCGAGGCGGACGAGCTTCTGATGGCCACCGGCAGGCGCGCCGCGAGTGACGATCTCGGCCTGGGCTCCGTCGGCCTGCCCGACGGCCGTCCGGTGGAGGTCGACGACAGCATGTGCGCGACCGGGGTCGCCGGCGGCTGGCTGTACGCCGTGGGCGACGTCAACGGCCGCAACCTGCTGACCCACATGGGCAAGTACCAGGCCCGGGTGTGCGGAGACGTCATCGCGGCACGGGCGAGCGGGAAGCGCGACGACCTGCCCGCGATGCGCGCCGTGGCGGACGGGTACGGCGCACCCCAGGTGGTCTTCACCGATCCGCAGATCTGCGCGGCCGGCCGTACCGAGGCCCGAGCCCGCAAGGAGGGCTTCGACGTGCGCGTGGTCGAGTACGATCTGGGCGCGGTGTCCGGGGCCTACCTGCTCGGCGAGGGATACCGGGGCCGGGCCAAGGCCGTCGTCGACGAGCGCCGGCGCGTCCTGCTCGGCGTGACCTTCGCCGGACCCGGCATGGCCGAACTGCTGCACTCGGCGACGGTCGCGGTCACCGCCGAGGTCCCCCTGGACCGGCTCTGGCACGCCGTTCCGTCCTTCCCCACCGCGAGCGAGGTCTGGCTGCGGCTACTGGAGGAGTACGGACTCTGACCTCCACGATCACGGCCGCGTGCCCGCCGACCGGCACGCGGAGCCGCCATCGGGGCCGACGCCGTGATCCGGCATCCGGAAGGCCACTTCGACACGGTCGGCCAGCGCGCGTTCGACCCGCTTGAGCACCCGGTCCAGCTGCTTGGGCACCCCCGCGTGCCGCGCCACCCGGCTCGCGGCGCGCAGGGCGGCGATCACCTCGGGGGTGGGGAACTCCTGGGCGGCGCGGCCCACCTCGTACAGCAGCGCCTGGGATGGCAGGGTCCTGGCCGTGGTGGGCGCGACCGCGACCCCGCGCAGCAACCGGTCCAGCAGTGCCGGCAGCCACGGTTCGTCACGGAACAGCGCCAGCCGTACGGCACGGCCGATCGTCTCCTTCTCCGCGTTGTCGAAGGCCCGGTCGGCCCGGTAGGGGATCTCACCGGCGTGGATGGCGGCGATCCGGGCGTCGGCCGCCTCCAGGGTCGTGCGGGCGAACGTCACGTAGTCGGGCAACGCGGCCAGCCGCTCCCAGAGGTCGGGCAGCGGTGGCGGCGAGTTATACGACCGGGCCTGGAGGGCCTCCGCCAGCAGGGCCCGGCGCTCGGCGTCCCAGCCGAGCAGCAGCGAGATCTCGGCGACGGCGATCGGCCCCAGATCCGCGGTGAGCCGTCCGGCCACCTCGTCGTCCATTCCGGCGAGCCCCGCGACCGCGAGCAGCGCGTAGGGGTGGCCGGTCCGGTTCTCGCGCAGGAGGAAGCCGGTCAGCGTACGGGCGTGCCCGGCCAGCTCGTCCAGAGGAGGACCCGCGGGGCAGCGCAGCAGGGAGCCGGCCCCCAGGCACAGATCAGCCCATTTCCGTCCCGGCAGTCCCTGGACCAGCGCGGCGAACAGGTCCGCGCATGCCTCAGGCGTGAAGATCGGCTGACGCTCCCTGGCCGCGTCCTCCACGGTGAACCTCGCCGAGCAGGCCGCGCTGCCGTCGCCGGGGGTGCGGTAGGCGGCCGGGAGCAGGGTTCCGAGGTCGGAGGCGCTCAGCAGGGCGGAGTCCGGCCACGGCCAGGGCCGGGGCTGATCCTGCGATCCGGTCATGAGCGACAGCAGGAGCCGTGCCGCCGGGGAGAGGTGCATGGAGTCATCGTTCCTTGATCGGCCGGAGGGTGATCCTGCGGGCGCCCGTGGGGGCGGCTGCGAACACCTCGTCCACGGTGGTCTCGCACATGACGGGATCATGTCGGAAGGCACCGACAGAAATCCGCTCAGCCTCCGGGGCCCACCTCGTTGTTGGGCGCACCGTCGCCGCTGGTCGGCAGGTCACCCCGCTCCACCGGACCGGGTGGCGGCGTGGGCGTCGCGGAACCGTCCCCGGTCGCGTGCCGTGCTCCGGACACGGCCGCCTTCAACGCGGCACGGTCCACCTCTCCGACACGGCCCTTCAACCGGATGAAGTGGTCGGCCCGGACCGCCGTGTACTCGTGGCGGCCCCCGCCCCAGCGGTACCAGCCCACCTCGTCGCGCTCGCACCTGACCGGCGCCGTGGGCGGGTCGGCATCCGTGATCGGTGTGTCGGCGCAGAGGGCGTCGCTGAACGTGCCGCGGTCGATCCTCAGCTCCACCTGCCTGCCCTCGGGGGAGACGTAGAAGGCTCCGAATCCCTCCTCTCCGACCCCGCCGATCGACTGCTCGGCCAGCTTGTAACCCGGCAGATCGACCACATAGATCAGATCCGGGGCCACGCCCTGCACCCGCGCCTGGTCCAGCGCGCTCTGGCTGAGCGACGCTTCCGAGCCGCAGGCGGACACGAGCATCCCGATGAGCACAAGGGGGGAAAGGCGCCGCTTCATGCGATCACTGTGTCGTACGGCGCCATCCTCCGCCAAACAGACGGTGATCTAGGCCGGACCTGCCTGGTCGGACGGATTTGATCCCACAGGCAGCCGCCCGGTGAGCGCTGATGCTCACCGGACCGTTGAGCGGCGAGAACGTTCAGCCCTTGGCGAGGGCGCGGCTGATCACCACGCGCTGGATCTGGTTGGTGCCCTCGACGATCTGCAGGACCTTGGCCTCCCGCATGTAACGCTCGACCGGGAAGTCCTCGACGTAGCCGTAGCCGCCCAGCACCTGCACGGCGTCGGTGGTGACCTTCATGCACATGTCGGTGGCGAACAGCTTGGCCATCGCCGCCTGGGTGCCGTACGGCCGGCCCGCGTCGCGCAGGCGGGCGGCGTCCAGGTACAGGGCACGGGCGGCGGCGATCTGGGTGGCCATGTCGGCGAGCATGAAACCGACCCCCTGGAAGTCGACGATGCGCGAGCCGAACTGGCGGCGCTCCCTGGCGTAGGCCGTGGCGGCGTCGAAGGCGGCCTGGGCCACGCCGACGGCACAGGCGGCGATGCCGAGCCTGCCGCCGTCCAGGGCGGCCATGGCGATGCGGAAGCCCTCGCCCTCCGCGCCCAGCAGCGCGTCCGGCGCGAGCCGTACCGAGTCGAAGCGGACCTGGGCGGTCGGGGAGGACCTCATCCCCATCTTCCGCTCGGGCTCACCGAACGACAGGCCGGGGGTCCCGGCGGGAACGTGGAAGCAGGAGATGCCGCGCGCCCCGTCCGAAGTGGTACGGGCCATCAGGGTGTAGAAGTCGGCGGCACCGCCGTGGGTGATCCAGGCCTTGACCCCGTCCACGGTGTAGCCGTCGGCGCCGGGCACGGCGCGGGTGGTCAGGGCGGCGGCGTCGGATCCCGACTGGGGCTCCGACAGGCAGTAAGCGCCCAGCGACTCGCCGCCGAGCATCTCCGGCAGCAGCGCGGCGCGCTGCTCGGGGGTGCCGTAGGCGGTGACGGGGAAGCACGACAGGGTGTGCACCGACAGGCCGAGGCCGACCGTCAGCCAACCGGCGGCGAGCTCCTCGATCACCTGGAGATAGACCTCGTACGGCTGCGCCGCGCCGCCGTGCTCCTCGGGGTAGGGCAGTCCGAGCAGCCCGGCCCGGCCCAGAGTGGTGAAGACCTCGCGGGGGAAGCGCCCGGCGGACTCGTCGGCCGACGCCCGGGGCGCCACCTCCTTGGCGATCAGGTCACGGACCAGCTCCAGCAGGTCGTGAGCTTCGGCGGTCGGCAGAACGCGTTCAACGGTCAACTCTGCACACTCCAGATCGTGGACGTGGACGACAAACGGGGTGGCCGGGATCACCGGTCACCCCGATTGTGGCACTTGTTACACGATGACGAGTTCGCGAGGCCGGTGGTTGACCCGCTCGCCCCCCTCCTCGGTACAGATGAGGATGTCCTCGATGCGGGCGCCGTGGGCCCCGCGCAGGTAGATGCCGGGCTCGACGGAGAAGGCGAAGCCCGGCGCGAGCGGCTCGGCGTTGCCCGCGACGATGTAGGGCTCCTCGTGGGTCTCCAGGCCGATGCCGTGGCCGGTGCGGTGGATGAAGTGCTCCCCGTAACCCTCGGCGGCGATCACCTCACGCGCGGCGGCGTCGATCGACTCGCACGAGACGCCGGGCCGTACGGCCTCGCAGGCGGCCTCCTGGGCACGCTGGAGCACCTCGTAGTACTTCACGAAGTCGGCGGGGGGCGCTCCGACGGAGTAGACCCGGGTGGAGTCGGAGCAGTAGCCGCTGGGCATCTGGCCACCGATGTCGACCACGACCGGCTCACCCGCCTGGATGACCCGGTCGGACAGCTCGTGGTGCGGGCTGGCGCCGTTGGGCCCGGAGGCGACGATCACGAAGTCGACGGTCGAGTGCCCGGCCGCGATGATCGCCTCGGCGATGTCCCTGCCGACCTCACGCTCCGTGCGGCCGGCCCGCAGGAAGCCGGGCACCTGGGCGTGCACGGCGTCGATCGCGGCGCCCGCCTCGCGCAGCGCGGCCACCTCGGCCGGGCTCTTGCGCATGCGCAGCCCACGCAGGACGGTCCCGGCGAGCACCTGCTCCGCGCCGGGGATCGCCTCGCGGAAGCGCAGCGACTGCATCGCCCACATGCGGTCGGCCAGCCCCACCCTGCCGACTTTGCCCAGGCGCGCCCCGACGACGGCGTAGGGGTCGTCGGTCTCGTCCCAGGGCACGAACTCGATGCCAAGCCTCGACGCCGGTGAGTGTTCGGCGGCGGGCAGCTCCAGGCGAGGCACCATAAGGAAGGCGTCGCCCCTGGCCGGCAGCACCAGGCAGGTGAGCCGCTCCAGCGGCAACGCCTCGTAACCGGTCACATAACGGAGGTCAGGGCTCGGCGTCAGCAACAGCGCGTCGAGACCGGCGGAGGCGGTCGCCTCCCGGGCGGCGGCCAGACGGGCAACGGGATATAGATCAGAGGACTCCATTGTCACGTCAACCAATCTAATCCCGGACGCGTCACCATCACGCACGGTCCCGGCGGCCGAGAGAAAGTCCTGGAAAAGTAGCCAGAGCGCCCACGATTTCACTACACTCTGTTAAAGGACGATCACATTTTGTCAACAGGATGTCCGTAAGACCCCACATTTTGAGAGCGAGCTACATGGTCGGCGTAGTGGGCGGCCACCAGCCCCCCCTCCACCCACGAAACGACCACGTGACCGGTTCCGCCCCGCTGACCGCGGCAGAGATGGTGCAGCGGTTGCGTGGAGAGCTGGACGATCACATGGCCGTGGAACAACAACTCCTCACCGCGCGGCTGGCACACGCCGAGCGACTCGGCAACCTCGGCTGGGCCGAGTGGAACCTCCAGACCGGAGAGTCCACCTGGTCCGACCAGACCTATGCCATCTTCGGACGTGATCCCGGCGAGGGCCCCATTCACCTGCCCGACCTGGGCGGGCATGTTGAGGCTGCCGACCGGGCGGGACTGGACCGGCTGCTGCGAGCCGTCGTGCACGGCGCCACGTCCGGGCAGACCGAGTTCCGCATCCGCCGGCATGGAGAGGTCCGCAACCTGCGCGCGGACCTCAACCTCGTGACGACCGGCGGCCACAGCGCCGTGCACGGAGTGATTCAGGACATCACCGGCCGCCGCCGCGCCGAGCGGATCATGTCCGAGTCCCGGCGCCAGCTCAGGGAGGTCCGCGAGCAGGCGGCCGAGGAGCGCCACCTCAGCGGAGCGCTACGCGACGCGATCATGCCTGATCTCGGGGCCCCCGTCGACCTGCCCAGCGTGCGGGTCAAGGTCCGTTACGTTCCGGCGGGCAGGAAGACCGGGCTCGGCGGTGACTGGTACGACGCCACCGCACTGCCCGACGGCCGGGTGGTGCTGGCCATCGGCGACGTGTCCGGGCACAGTCTGCCCGCGATCGCGCGGATGTCCCGGCTCCGGCACGCGCTGGTCGGCCTGGCGATGACCGGTGAGCCCGCCGACAAGCTTCTGACCTGGCTCAACGCCCTGGTGATGCACCGGCTGGCGGAGACCACCGCGACCGCGATGATCGGCCACTTCGATCCCGCCACCGGCATGTTCACCTGGAGCCAGGCCGGCCATCCCGCGCCGATTCTGATCCGTGACGGGGTGGCCACCCAGCTCGATCCGCCCAGCGGGGTGCTGCTGGGCGCCACTCTCACCGTGCCGTACGAACCGGCCGGCGTGAGACTCCTGGCGGGCGATCTGCTGCTGCTGTTCACCGACGGGCTGGTCGAACGTCGATCCCGCGACATCGACGAGGGGCTCGCGCTGGCGCTGGCCGCGGCGGCGGACCTCAGCGGAGACGATCTGGAGGCGGGACTGGACCGGCTGATCCAGGCGGTCGGCGGACCGAACCCCGAAGACGATACCTGCGTGCTCGCGATCGAAGTGCTTGGTTAAATGGTCGCCATGCCCGGGCTGATGCTTCTCGACACCCCCTCTCTCTACTTCCGCGCCTTCTACGGGGTGCCGGAGTCAGTCACCGCCCCCGACGGGATGCCGGTCAACGCGATCCGCGGTCTCATCGACATGATCGCCATGCTGGTCCGGCAGCATTCCCCCAACGGACTGGTGGCCTGCATGGACGCCGACTGGCGCCCGGCCTTCCGTGTCGCGGCGATCCCGACCTACAAGGCGCACCGGGTCGCCGAAGGCGACGCCGAGGAGATCCCCGACACGCTCGCCCCTCAGGTGCCGGTGATCGAGCAGGTGCTCGACGCGGCGGGCATCGCCCGCGTCGGCGTGCCCGGCTACGAGGCCGACGACGTGATGGGCACGCTCGCCGTCCGGGCCAAGGGGCAGGTCGACATCGTCACCGGCGATCGGGACATGTTCCAGATGGTGGACGACACCCAGCCCATCCGCGTCCTCTACACGGCAAGGGGGGTCAAGAACCTCGAACTCGTCGACGAGGGAGCCGTGGCCGCCAAGTACGGCGTCCCCGGCCGTTCCTACGCCGACTTCGCCACCCTGCGCGGCGACCCCAGTGACGGACTGCCGGGCGTTCCCGGGGTCGGTGACAAGACCGCGGCCGCGCTGATCACCCGGTTCGGCTCGCTGGAGGCCTTGCTCAGGGCCGTGGACGAGGGCGGTGACCTGACCGCGGGCCAGCGCGCCAAGCTGAGCGCGGCCCGCGACTACCTCCGGGTCGCCCCCACGGTGGTCCAGGTCGCCCGTGACGTGCCGGTCCCGGAGCTGGATCGCACCCTTCCTGTCAGGGCACGCGATCCGCAGGCACTGGCGGCCCTGGCCGAGCGCTACGGTCTGGGCGGCCCCCTGGGCCGCCTGTCGGAGGCGTTCTCACAGCTGTCCACGGGCTGACCCCGCGGGGGCGCCGGAGAACGCCCAGAGGCCGCGCCCGGGGGGCTCGGACGCGACCTCAGCCACGGGGACGGACGGGGCCTACTTCTTCAGGCTCCAGCCCGCGCCGACACCCGCCAGGTGCAGTGCGACCGCGATCAGCCCGACGAGAGTGAGGGTGGTGACGGTCACGACGCTGCCGATGGCCACGCCGGCGAGCTGGAAGATCAGTGCGAGTACGAACAGAAGTGCAGCGACGAGAGCGAGCATTCCTACCTCCCTGGGCAGGGGTCCATAAACTTCTGCCCAGGGGATGTCCATGGCCGACACCCCCGAAACGCCCCACAAGGTGACGTTACGCGCACCAATCGTCACAAGGTATTGACCGGGCGGTCAGTTGGGCCTGCACCATGAACCCGCCGGCCCCGGGCACCGGACCCCGGGCCGGGGAATCGGCGGGGGCACCGGCCTCAGGCGAGGGAGGAGTAGGCGACCACCCCGCGCCGGAGCGCCTCCATCGCCTTGCCCGCGTTCTGCTTGACCTTGCTGTTTCTGGGGGCGGCGTCGGCGATCTGGCCGAGCAGGTCGAGCAGCTGCTTGACCCAGCGGACGAAGTCACCGGCGGCCAGCTCCGACCCGTTGACCCCTTCCATCAGCACGGCGTCCAGGCTGCTGCCCCTGGCCCAGCGGAAAGCCGGCCAGGTGAACCCGAGGTCGGGCTCCCTGATGAAGGACAGGCCGTGGTCGCTCTCGATCGACTCCAGCTCGCCCCAGAGGCGGACCATGTCCCCCAGGGCCTTCTGCGCGCCGCCCGCGGGGATCCTCGGCTGGCGAGCGTCGTCGGCCTGCCTGGACTCGAAGACCAGCGAGGACACGACGGCTGCCAGCTCGGCCGGGTCCAGGTCCTCCCAGAGCCCGGAACGCAGGCACTCGGAGGTGAGCAGGTCAAGCTCGGTGTAGATCTGGGCCAGGCGGCGGCCCTCGGCGGTGACGCTCTCGCCGTCGAGATAGCCGAGCTGGTCGAGAACACCGCAGACCCTGTCGAAGGTGCGGGCGATGACGTGGGAGCGGCCCTCGACCCGGTGGCGCAACCCCTCGGTCTCGCGCAGCAGCTTGTAGTAGCGCTCGGCCCAGCGGGCGTGGTCCTCGCGCTCGTCACAGCCGTGGCAGGGGTGCTGCCGGATCCCCTTGCGCAGGCGGTTGATCTCTTCGTCCTCGGCCGCGTGGTCGCGCGCCCTGACGGGTTTGCCGAAGTCACGGTCGCCGATCTTGGCGTGGACGGAGGCGATCAGATTGGCCCGCTCCTTCGGCGAGCGGGCGTTGAAGTTCTTCGGGATCCGCAGACGCTCGACCGGCTCCACGGGGACGGGAAAGTCGGCCGACGACAGCTTCTTGACCTGCTTGCCGATGGTCAGCACCAGCGGTGAGGGACCCTCGCCCCGGGAGTTGAGCCCGGGATCAAGGACGACGGCCAGGCCCGCGCGGCGACCTCCGGGCACGCGGATGATGTCACCGGGCTTGAGCGCCTCCAGCGAGCGCAGCGCCTGCGCCCTGCGGGCCGCGCCGCGCTGGCGCGACAGCTCGGCCTCCCGGTCGGACAGTGCCCTGCGCATCGCGGCGTACTCCTCGAAGTCGCCCAGATGGCAGGTCATCGCCTCGCGGTAGCCCTCCAGCGCCTCCTCCGCGCGGCGGACCTGTTTGGCGATGCCCACCACGGCACGGTCGGCCTGGAACTGCGCGAAGGAGGACTCCAGGAGGGTCCTGGCACGCTCCCTGCCCACCTGGCCGACCAGGTTGACCGCCATGTTGTAGGAGGGGCGGAAGCTGGAGCGCAGGGGGTAGGTGCGGGTGCTGGCCAGACCGGCGACCTGCAGCGGGTCCATGCCCGGCTGCCACTGGACCACCGCGTGGCCCTCCACGTCGATCCCCCGCCGACCGGCACGGCCGGTGAGCTGGGTGTATTCGCCGGGCGTGAGGTCGGCGTGGGTCTCGCCGTTCCACTTGTCGAGCTTCTCGATCACCACGGAGCGGGCGGGCATGTTGATACCCAGAGCGAGGGTCTCGGTGGCGAAAACGGCCTTGACCAGGTTGCGGGTGAACAGCTCCTCGACGACCTCCTTGAAGGCCGGGAGCATGCCCGCGTGGTGGGCGGCCAGGCCACGCTCCAGGGCGTCGCGCCATTCGAGGTAGCCGAGCACGCCCAGATCCTCGTCCGGCAGGTGCGCGGTGCGCTCGTCGACGATCTGCCGGATCTGGTGGCGTTCGGCGTCGGTGGTGAGCCGGATGCCGGCCTGCAGGCACTGCATGACGGCGGCGTCGCACCCGGCACGGGAGAAGATGAAGGTGATCGCCGGCAGCAGGCCGTCGGCGTCGAGACGCTCGATGGTCATGGCCCTGTCGGGCGGGGCGGTCCTGCGCGGGCGGGAGTAGCCACGCCGGCCTCGGCTGTATGACTGGCGCTCCTCCTCCTTGGCGATCCGCATCAGGTGGGGATTGACCTGCGGTCGCTGGCCGTCCTCGTCCGCCACGAACAGGTCGTAGAGGCGGTTACCGGCGAGCATGTGCTGCCAGAGCGGGACGGGGCGGTGCTCGTCGACGATGACGCTGGTGTCACCGCGGACCTCACCCATCCACTCGCCGAACTCCTCGGCGTTGCTGACCGTGGCGGACAGGGCGACCAGCCGCACCGACTCGGGCAGGTGGATGATCACTTCTTCCCAGACCGCGCCGCGGAACCGGTCGGCCAGGTAGTGCACTTCGTCCATGACGACGAAACCGAGCCCCGCCAGGGTGCCGGAGCCGGCATAAAGCATGTTGCGCAGCACCTCGGTCGTCATGACGACGATCGGGGCGTCGCCGTTGACGCTGTTGTCGCCGGTGAGCAGGCCGACTTTCGCCGCGCCGTATCTTCTGACCAGGTCGTTGTACTTCTGGTTGGACAGCGCCTTGATCGGGGTGGTGTAGAAGCACTTGCGGCCCTCTTCCAGAGCCAGGTGCACCGCGAACTCACCCACCACGGTCTTGCCCGACCCGGTCGGGGCCGCCACCAGAACTCCGTCGCCCGCCTCCAGCGCCCGGCAGGCGTCGAGCTGGAACTCGTCCAGCTCGAAGTCGTACAGACCACGGAACGAGGTCAGCGCCGGCCCGCTGTCAGCCTGGCTCTGACGGAAGGCAGCGTAACGTTCCGCTGGGGTCGTCATAGCCTCCACCCTACCGATATCGGGATTCCGGTCTGTCCGGCGCGTGCGCGGCGGCCCGGGCCCGGGCCCGCGCGCCGCCGCCTATGTGAGCACACGCAGGGATCCGGGGACGATCTCACAGGTCAGCGGGGTCGGGCCGACACGCTCGCCGTCGGCGTAGGCGACCACGCCGGGCGCCTCCAGCGTGACCCGGCGGGCACGCCGGAGCGTGACGGCAGGGTGGGTGACATGGGTGCCCCGGTAGACGCGGGGGAACGTGCGCAGGAACTCTCCCCTGGGCATGGCGCCGAGGATCGTCACGTCCAGCAGGCCGTCGTCGGGGACGGCATCCGGGCAGACCCGCATTCCGGCGCCGTAGGAGCGGGTGTTGCCGACCGCGACCAGCATGGCCTCGTGCTCGATCACCTCTCCGTCGAGGTCCAGCCGGAACGGGATCGGCTGGAAGGACCGGAGTTCCTCGGCCAGCGCGACCAGGTATTTCGCCATGCCGGGTGGCCAGGTCATCCGGTTGGCCCGCTCGTTGACGCGGGAGTCGAAGCCGCAGCAGACCACCCCGGCGAACCACTCGTCCCTGCCGACCTTCGCGGCGTCGATCGTGCGGGGCGCGGCCCTGAGCACGGTGTCGGCGGCGGAGAGGGGGTCCTTCTTCGGCAGGCCGAGCGCGTCGGCGATGTCGTTACCGGTCCCGGCGGGGATGATGCCCAGCGGAACGTCGGTACCGGCGACCGCCTGGACCGCCAGATGGACCAGACCGTCCCCGCCGAAGGCCACCAGCGCGTCCGGCCCCTCGGAGACCGCCGTACAGGCTCGTTCCAGGGCGTCGTCCGCGGACTCCCCGACGATCACCGAGACCTCGGCACCTCCCTGCCCGAGCCGGTTGAGCACCGGGGCGAGCAGGCCGCGTGAACGGCCACCACGGGCGGCGGGGTTGACGAGGACAGCGATCTCTCCTGGCACAGACCGGAACTTATCGCCTATTTGATCGGATCAGTATCCGTCGTGTTCAAATCGAGAGGAGAGCCGTCATCAAGAGCAGAGGCCTCGTCGTCGGACAGGTGAGAGAAGTCCCCGTCCTTCGATGCCCTCTTCTCCCGCAGGTACATGAACCCCTCGGCGAGTGCGAAGAGACCGACCATGGGCAGGGCCAGCGCGATCATCGTGAACGGGTCGCCGCCCGGGGTCGCGACCGCGCTGAAGACGAACATCAGGAAGATGACCATGCGCCGGTGCTTGGCCACCATCGCGTGCGGCAGGACCCCGATGATGTTGAGGAAGACCATCAGCAGCGGCAGCTCGAAGGAGATGCCGAAAATGACGATCATGATCAGCGCGTAGCTGAGATACTCGTCGATCGTGAGGCTGGTCAGCGTGCCGGGCGGGGCGAACCCCAGCAGGATCGACAGGCCGGTGTCCATCACGAAGTAGGCCAGAGCCGCCCCCGCGAGGAACAACGGCACGGCCAGCACCATGAACAGGAGCGAGTAGCGCTTCTCGTTGCGGTACAGGCCCGGGGTGACGAACCTCCAGATCTGCCAGAGCCAGATCGGCGACGACACGACCAGGCCGAACATCGCCGCGACCTTCAGGTTCACGAAGAAGGAGTCGAAGACGCCAAGGATCAGCATCGTGCACTGCCCGGGACGCAGCTGCTGAGCCTGCTGGAGGCCACAGTAGGGCTCTTCGAGGAACCTCCAGATCGGACCGAAGTAGATGAATCCGACGATGATGCCCACGGTCACGCCGAGGAGGGCGATGATCAGCCGGTTGCGCAGCTCCCGGAGATGCTCCATGAGGGGCATGCGGCCCTCGGCCAAGTCCCCGGACGGTACCGATCCTTTGCGGCCCGGCCTGGGCCATTTCAGCAGCGCCATTCGCGAATCCCGGTCCGAGAGGTGAGGTGGTCAGGGGTCGGCTGAAGCCTACTGGGGCTTCGGCCCGCCCGCCTGAGCGCGTAGCCGGGCGGCCTGCTCCTCCAGGGCGCGGGCCTGCTCCTCCACCGACAGCGCGGGCGCCGCCGGGGTGATCGGCTGCGGAGCCGGGGCGGGCTGGGGCTGGGGCTGGACGACCGTGGCCGCCGGCGCGTCGGCCTCGTCCTCATCACGGAGCTTGGCGGTCTCCGCCTTGAAAATACGGAGCGACCGGCCCAGTCCGCGAGCGGTCTCCGGCAGCTTCTTGGCACCGAACAGCAGCACCAAGATGAGCCCGATGATGATCAGCTCGCCAGGTCCCAGATTGGGCATGACACATCCTTAAGCCGAGCGACATGTAATCTCTGATCCCGATCGTACGCTCCCCGGGACACAGACTCATCCCTTCGAGCCCTATATCGTCTCAGCCCCCTGGCCGGACAGGACCCGCGCGGGCTCCAGCCTCCGCCGCGTCCTGTCAACCTCCCTGCCCAGGTCCCGGGCCGCCAGCAGCACCCGGAGCCCCAGGAAACCGAGGACGACCAGTCCCGCGAAAGCCAGCGCGACGGCGGCGAAGATCCAGACCATGGCGTGAGATTTTACCTGGTCACCGGAGAGCCGACACGCAAGGACGTCGGTCAGGACACCGACTCGTAACGATTCAACGCCGACGTCGCGGCCTCCCGCACGCTCGTGGCCAGCGAGTCCGGGGAGAGCACCCGCCCGGTGTCGCCCAGGCGCAGCGCCAGCCGTACCAGCCAGCCCTGGTCACGCGCCCGTAGCGTCACCCGCAGGCGGCCCTCACCGAGCTCCTCCACCTGCTCGCACGGATAGTACTCGGCGACCCAGCGGCCGGCCGGGGTCAGCTCCAGCTCTACCAGCTCGTCGGTCGGAGAGGGCCGGAACACCCCCGAGGTGACCTCCTCGGGCACGGCGTCGGCGGGCGGGGCGGCGGCCACCTCGAGCATCTCCACGGTGAGCATCCGGTCGAGCCTGAACAGCCGCACCGCCTCGGCCCGGTAGCACCAGCCGGACAGGTAGGAGCGGCCGTCCACCACGACCAGGCGCATCGGATCGACCTCGCGCGGCGTGATCTCGTCGCGGCCCGGCACGTAGTAGCGCAGCGACAGCCGTCTGCCGCGCCGCAGCGCCTCGTTCACGGTGGGCAGCGCGTCAGGCGTGGCGTCCACCTCGACCGCGACCTGGCTGCTGACCGCCGCCGCGCCCTCCACGGAGGCCTGCTCGAACTTGGCGATGACCCGGGCCAGCGCGTCGCGTTCGCCGAACTCGGGCATCTCGGCGAGCATCCGCAGGGCCACCAGCAGCGCACTGGCCTCGTCGACGCCCAGCCGCAGCGGGCGGGCGATGGTGTCGGCGTTGTCGATGACGATCTCGCCGCCGTCCCATGACACGTCGATCAGGTCGCCGGGGGTGTGGCCGGGCAGCCCGCACATCCACACCAGCTGCAGATCGTCGATGAGCTGCTTCTCGCTCAGACCGAAGATCTTCGCCACCTCGGGCACCTGGGCTCCGGGGTGCGACATCAGGTAGGGAACCAGCGCCAGCAGCCTGGGCAACCGGTCGGCCGTGCTCATGTTCCGCTCCACTCCGCGTCGGCGACGCCCCGATCGTTCACTGGCCACTTCTCCGTGTGAGGACGCCCGTCATGCCAGAGCCCCCCTCAGGCGGCGGACCACGGCGTCGCGGGCGTCCGGCGGTCCGACCACCTCGGCGTCGGCGGCGAAGCCGACGACCCACCCGGCCAGCCGCTCGGGGTCGGCGAAGTCGACGTCCAGCTCGTCCCACCCGTCGGTTCCGGGCCGTACGACCTTCGCCACCTGGCGCAGCCCCTGGCAGGTGCCCTCGCGGACCCGGATGAGCGCGACACGTTCGGAGGCCGTCAGGTCGTCGCGGTAGCCGACCAGCGACTTTATGTCGACTCCCTCGGGCACCACCACCGTCCCGGGGCGGCCCACCGGGGTGACCTGGCCGCTGATCCGGCTGAGCCGGAACGCCCGGGCCGCGTCGCGGTCGCGGTCGTGGCCCACCACGTACCACCGGCCACGGCGGCTGACCACGCCCCACGGCTCCACCGTGCGGGTCAGCACGCTCTCGCTGGCCGCCGCCCGGTAGGCGAAGCGGACCGCGCGCCGGTCGCGCACGGCCTCCCAGAGCGCGGGAAAGGCCGGGTCCCTGGTGTCCACCCGCAGCTCCAGCGCGCCGCCGAGCATCCCGCCCGCCTCGTCGGTCTCCACTCCCCCGGCGCGCAGCTTCAGCAGCGCTCCGCTGGCCGCCTCGGCGAGGCTGGCCCGCTGCCACACCTGGGCCGCCAGACCCACCACGGCCACCTCGTCGGGCTCCAGGGTGATCTCTGGCAGCTCGTAGGCCTGTGGGACGATCCGGTAGCCCGGATCCTCCTCCCACGGGTCCTTGTGGACCTCGATCGGAATGCCGATCTCGCGCAGCTCGTTCTTGTCGCGCTCGAACATCCGCTGGAAGGCCTCGTCGTTGGCGGCGTCGTAACCGGGCACCGCCTGGCGGATGTGCTCGGCGCTGAGCGGCCGCCGCGTGGCGAGCAGGCAGATCACAAGGTTCAGCAACCGCTCGGTCTTCCGGCGCGACATCCGGCCTCCCTCCCCGTTCGAATGACGCTACGTTCAGGTGACGCTACTCTTCCCCGCGTGATCAGATGGCGCAGGGGCGAGGTCGTACGGATCCGGCGCGAGTGGCCGGGGGCGGTGGAACTCGACGTCACCACCGAGGATGGCAGTGCGCGCGCACTGGCCTATCCCGCCCTGGTGGGACGCCCGGAGCCCGGCGACGTGGTGCTGCTCAACACGACCGCGCTCGCGATGGGCCTCGGTACGGGAGGTTACGCCATGGTGGTGGCACTCCCCGACCGTTTACCGGAAGATCCGCAAGGCCCCGGACACCTGGTGAAGGCACGTTACACCCCGCTGCAGACGACCGTGCTCGGCGCCGACGAGCAGGATTCCCCCTTCCACGAGGTGCTGCGCGAGGCCGACTCCCTGGACGGGATGCCGGTGATCGTCGCCGACCTGCACTCGGCGCTTCCGGCGATCCTCTGCGGCCTGTACGGCTCGCACCCCCCAGGCCGACCGGAAGAGACCGAGCGGGAGAGCCGGGAGCCCGGGATTCCCCGGGTCGCCTATGTGATGCTCGACGGCGGCGCGCTACCCGCCTGGTTCTCCATGTCGTGCGCCCAGCTCAAGGAGGCCGGCTGGCTGTGCGGGGTGGTCACGGTCGGCCAGGCCTTCGGCGGCGATGTGGAGGCCGTGACACCGCACACGGGTCTGCTCGCGGCCCGGCACGTTCTGGGCGCCGATGTGACGATCGTCACCCAGGGGCCGGGCAACCTGGGCACCGGCACCCGCTGGGGCTTCTCGGGTGTCTCGGCGGGGGAGGCGATCAACGCCGCCGCCGTCCTCCAGGGACGCCCGGTCGCGGCGCTGCGGGTCAGCGAGGGCGACCGGCGCGAGCGCCACGTCGGCGTCTCCCACCACTCGCTGACGGCCTACGGCCGGGTCGCCCTGGCCCCGGCCCAGGTCGTCGTGCCGGAACTGCCAGGCGACTTCGGCAGGCGGGTGGCCGAGCAGTCGGAGCCGCTGGCCGTACGGCACGAGCTGGTCGAGGTGGCGGTGGAGGGGCTCTATGAGGCGCTCCTGGGCTCCCCGGTGCGGCTGTCGACGATGGGCAGGGGCCTGGACGAGGATCTGGCCTACTTCCTGACCTCGGCCGCCGCCGGCCGCCACGCGGCCTCGTTGCTGTCGTAGAAGTCCTTGAAGGTCAACGACCCCCTCCTGAGGGAGGGGGCTTGAGGCGCGGTAATGCGCCTTGAAGCCCCGCGTTGACCAGCCCTAGCCATCAGCTCAAGGAGGTGCATTTTGATGGCCACGTTGAACACAAGATCGCAGACCCACCGGCAGGTGCTTCCTCAGCCTGCCGCTCTGGAATCCGTG
>NZ_JBIUTQ010000022.1:0-89763 GCF_044741965.1 Streptosporangium sp. NPDC087985 | reverse complement strand
CACCTGTCGCTGACCTGCACCGCGTCGGGCAACGCCCTTCGTATCGCCTCGCCGTAGGCACCCGAACCGTCCCGGCAGACGATCTCCACTCCGGGGTGGGTACGCAGCCACGCCTCAAGGGCGTCGGCACCGCGACCGGGCAGAACGTCGATGCGCTCGCCGGTCTCGGCGTCGGTGAGAATGGTGGCGTACCGGTGGCGGCGTTTCAGGGCGAAATCATCGATCCCGAGCACCCTCGGGATCCGCAGTGGTGGCAGTGGCAACCGCATGAGCAGCCGCAGCGCCGTGGACCTCGACACCGCGACGTCCAGCGCCTGTGACAGGCGAGCGCCCGCCCGGCCCGCTAGCTCTCTCACCACCGCGCCCAGTTGGCCGGTCAGCCGGCTGGTACGGCGCTGATAGCGCTCCAGCAGCCCGGGCACCTGTTCACGGAACGTCTGCCGTGGGCATCCCCGTGCCGGACAGACCAGCCGCCGCACTCGCACCGAGACCACCACCCGCCGCCCGTCGACCGGGACGTCCGCGACCGTCCGGCCGCAGAAGCCATGCACCTGGCCGGTCAGCACCCCGCACACTGGGCACGGCACCGGCTCATCCTGAGTACGGGCCATGATCCGAATGTGATCGTCCTTGTTCTCCACATCCTCAATGACCAGGGCAGACAGACCCGAAAACACCACACCCATCAGATCGTCGATCTCCAGCACGTCTCAGGCTGGCAGGTGATCACGCAGCGCCACCACCGAATACGGGACAGAGCCGAAAACCACACCACCCGTACAGTCCCCGCTACGGACGCAGTTCCAGGGAAATGTACGGGGACAGCGCGCGGAGGAAGTCGGGGGCGTCGAAGATCTCGCCGGCGGAGGCGACACCGACCGTCCTGGTCCGTCCGGTGAGAATGCGGTCAACCGCTTCCACCACAAGCGGCGCAGTGACGGCGTAGATGTCCTGGCCGCTTGCCACAGCGCGCCGTTCACTGCCGCCGGAGCGCACGATGACATCGACGAGGAAGGTCTGCGCGGACCGGCCACGCTCATCGACCGGGGCCGGCGTTGGTGTGTCCGGGTCCGATATGTCTCTGGCCGCCTCGACCGTCATGTAGGTGCGCACTTCGGGGATGGACAGGTGGCTGGGAACGGTGACGACGTCAGCCATCGTGAACTCCCCGATGACGGCCCGGGGCCCCATCGGGTCAGGGAAGAACCACTCCAGGGTCGGCGGGTCGTCATGGCGGTACTCCAGCCCCCCGTTCGTGTAGCGGACGCGTCGGCCGCCCCGCCGCTGCCGGGAGACCGCGCCCGCGACACGTGTCCCGGCGGTGGGGTGCCAACTGCTCAGCCCGTACGCGATGTGCGCCTCGTCAGCCGCGCTCCAGTCACCCATCGCGGCGGTGGCCAGCAGGTCGCCGAGGCCGCCGTAGAAGGCCATCGCAGGGACGATCACCGCTCCTGCGGCCCGGGCGCGGTCGGCGAAGTGCGTGAACGTATCGACGTTGGCCTCAATCTCGGCCGCCACATCCACATACGGGATCCCGGCGCGCAGTGCCGCCTCGATCACGGGGGCGGCCGTCGTGGCGAAGGGTCCGGCACAGTTGATCACGGCCGCCGCGCCGGCCAGTGCGCGGTCGAGCGAGGCCGGGTCACCGACCGACGCCGGGCGGGCGTCCAGCCCGGATTCGGACGCCGCCAGCATCTTCAGCTTGTCGGCGTCGCGGCCGGACAGAACCGGGACGAACCCGCGATCCCGCAGCTGTGCCACCACAAAGCGTCCGGTGTGCCCGTACGCGCCGAACACCGCCACCGTAATCCCCGATGTCATGGGTTCTCCCCCCATGCTCAAATGATCTGCTGTGATCTGTCGCGAACATCCTGACAAGGGCGGGCATCTCGACGCGAGTGTCCGGAACGCCATGACCCGTACAATTCCGGACATGGACACTGTCGCGCTGGCCGTCACCGACGGAATGCTGCACTTCGAACTGTCCCTGGCGTACGAGATCTTCGCCGCTGCCCCGGCTGGCGTAACGGTCCCCTGGTACGACGTCACCGTCTGCGGGCCAGTCGCCGTACGGGTCGACAGATTCCGGCTGGAGCCCGACCTCGGGCTCGACCAGCTCCAGCACGCCGACACCGTGATCGTCCCGGGCTGGGCCGACGTCGACGAGGACCCACCCGCCGACTTGGTCGACGCTGTGCGCGCGGCCCACGAGGCAGGCGCGCGCGTGGTCTCCCTCTGCACGGGCGCGTTCGTGCTGGCCGCCGCCGGCCTGTTGGACGGGAAGCGCGCGACCACGCACTGGGCGCACACCGAGGCTCTGGCCGCCCGCTACCCCCGGGTGGAGGTCGACCCGGACGTGCTCTACGTGGACAACGGCAGCGTGCTCACCTCCGCCGGCAAAGCCGCGGCCATGGACCTGTGCCTGCACCTCGTCCGCCTCAACCACGGCTCCTCGATCGCCAACGCGGTCGCCCGCCGCCTGGTCGTGCCGCCGCACCGGGACGGCGGCCAGGCCCAGTTCGTCACCACCCCGGTGCCCGCCCCGGACAACCACCCGCTCGCCGAACTGTTCCCCTGGGTGATCGAACGGCTGGACCATCCGCTGACCGTGGAGGACCTAGCCCGCCAGGCGCGGATGAGCTCGCGCAACCTGGGCCGCCACTTCAGGTCGGTGACCGGTACCACCCCGCTGCAATGGCTGCTGACTCAGCGGATCCGCCACGCCCAGGAGTTGCTGGAGACCACCGACGACAGCATCGACACCATCGCGGCGGCCACCGGCATGGGCACCGCCACGACACTGCGTCGGCATTTCAACCGCACGGTCGGCGTGCCTCCGGACACCTACCGCCGTACCTTCCGCTCGCGGACCCACCCCGGCCCGAACGACAGCGGGCAGCGCCACCAACGGTCACGTCCAGCGAAGTGGTGTATGAGTTGATCTCCGCGTGATCCTGTTTCTGCAGGTTAAGCGGTAAGCGTCTGTGGAATGGGTTTCTGCCGCGGAGTGGCAGCGTCCCGGCGCCTACGCACCGTCATTAATAGGGCAAACGTTGCCTGATGTGGCCACTACGGCAGCCACCATTCGTTAGCTGAGCTGGATTTATGCGATGACCAGGCGGGCATGACGGTGGAACCAGCGGGCTCGGGCTTGGTGGCGGCGTCGCCAAGCTGACCAGTGGGCGGTGTGTTCCAGCAACAGGGTGCGGGGAGCAGCGGCGCTGACCGCGCAGATGGCCAGGGCAGCCATGACGAGACCGTGCGCCGCCGGTTGCAACGCGAGCAATTGTCAATACCTGTGGATCGGTGGTGAGCGTTATTACGCCTCGAGGTCTTGGTGGCCCTCTTGGGCGAGTAGCTGACGGAGTCGTTTGATTTCGGCGATCAGCCGAGGGATGTCTTGGCGGGCGTCCGCGATGAACTGGGCGTTCTCATCCCAGCGTCCGTCGGCGACGTCGACGTAGCGAGGGTGCTGGATGAGGGTTGCGGCCACGATCTCGCGATGATCGAAGTCCGGCCACCGTTCACCATGGCCGGTATCGGGAACGGTGCTGATGGCCACAAGGTTCATGGCCGCCTCGTCGTCGAGGTGCCGGATGAACCACGGCCCTGGAGTTGCCGCCTCGGCGAGTTCTTCGATCGCGGCCAGTTCCTCATCGGTCAGCGGCTCGGGGGTTGTCATTAGGCTGCCCGCTCCTCACGTTCGACCAGGCGTCCCTTCTCAAAGCAGGCTCCGGCACGGACCAGGGCGACGAGGTGGATTGCGTTCACCGCTCTCCAGCGGGCCTGGGCGGACTCGATCAGCTTGAAGGCCATGGCCGGTCCGGCAGCGCGTGAGCCCGGCCCCTTGGTCACCTTGGTCCGGTGCCGGACGGTGGCGGAGGTCGACTCGATCGTTATCTTGAGCTTTCGATTTGATCATACTTGTGACGTGGGCGATTTCGTCGACAGCATTCTGGACTTGATCCGCCAAGACCGTGGCCTCGCCGAACTGCTCTGGTCGGTCTGCGAGTTTGACCTCACGCGCGGAGACCACGGAGAGCCGGTCAGCCTGTCGTCCGGACTTCCGCTGGACGGCGTTGCCGGCGACTTCACCGGCGGGACCTTCTTTCTGTGCGGCGATCGCAGCACGACTCGCCCAGTGCTGTATGCGAGCTCCGAGGGTCAGGCCGGCCTTGTCGGCGGAAGCCTCGCCGAAGCAATGGAGATCATGGTGGGCCTGCCGTGCTGGTGGGACTGCCTGAAGTTCTCCGGTGGCGGAGATCTGGCCGCGATGCAGACCGCAGCCGAACACCTGGAGCGAGACCTGGCGGAGGACCGTCCAGGAATCGGCGCGCAGCGGATCCAAGTCGCGACGGCGCTGTCGCTCGAACTGGCACCGATTCCGGTGTTGCTGACCCGACTGCGCGATGCGGTAGCCAGCACCGAACCAGATCATGTACTGACGGTCGAAACCGGTGAGCAGTACGAGTCCTTGTTCGGAACGTTCCTGCCGAGTCGAAATCCCGGCTGGCGTTGAGTCGGCACCGTTCCTCCCAACAAGGCCGACAGGTGCTGCGCGCTGACGGGAGCACGGCGCAGCGGTCGTATTTCTCTTGATGAGCCCGTCGAGCTGGGCGAGCTTGCTGGTGGCGCCGAGAAGGCTGACCTGGAGCCCTTCGACTTCTCCGAGCCAACCTTCGCGCTTCGCTTCGGCGATGCGGGCGATCAGGTGGGCGATGTGCGGTGGCAGGCCGTTCATGATGGCCTCGGTGACGAAGATCCTCCGGAAGTCGTGGGGTGAGAAGGTGAGGACCTCGCCGTCGGCATCGGTCAGGCCGGTGGCGGCCAGGGCGTTGATGAGCAGTTTTCGGATCGCGGTCGGCGTGAATGCACGGTGTTCGGAGCCGATGTCGCGTTGGAACAGCAGCGGCATCGGCGGGTTCCAGACCTTCTCGCGGACGTCGTAGGAGGCGACCAGTGGTATCGCTCCGTTGGGGGCGCGCAGGCGGCTGATGATGATGGCGCTGAGGATGTCGGCGAGCGTCGGAGGCGCCCACGCGGACCTCGAGTCCGTCAGACAGCCGCCTGCGCGCTGGTGCGGGCACGCAGACGGCGTAGCATCCTGGCGTCCTCGTAGCCGACCTCGCGCGCCGCGACCTCAGTCGTCGCCCCCTGCCCGATCAGGTGCTCGGCTCGCTCCAGCCGCAGCGCGCTCTGGTACGCCAGCGGCGTCAGGCCTGTCGCGTCACGGAACAACCGGGTCACGGTCCGCTCGCTGCAGCCCGTCGCCGCGGCGAGCAGGCTGAGCGGCAGGCGCTCGGCGAAGCGCGTGTCGATCAGGTCCTGGACACGGTGCACGGTCTCGTCGACGTGCGAACGATGCCGGAACATCATGCTGATCTGCCGAGCCGCGCCGGCACGGTGGGCGTGGACCACCATGGCGCGCGCCACCTGCCCCGCGGTGTGCGGGCCGTGGCGGGTGCTGAGAAGATGCAGGGCCACGTCGATGCCGCTGGCCACTCCCGCGGAGGTCACGACCCGCTCATCTGCGACGTACAGCACGTCCCTGACCACGTGCGCCTTGGGGTACAGGCGCGCCAGTTCGTCCTGGATCGTGTGGTGGGTGGTGCAGCGGCGTCCATCGAGCAGTCCGGCCTTGCCGAGCGCGTCGGCGCCCGCGCACACACCGGCGACCGTGCCGCCGGTCGCGTGATGCTCGCGCAACCGATGAAAGGTTTCGGCGTCCGCCATCCGCGTGGGTCCGCGCCAGCCCGGCACGATGACGAGGTCGCCGGCGTCGAGGTCGGGCCATTCCTCCTGGGCGCGGAGCGGAAGCCCCTGCACGGTGGCGACGTCCTTGTCCGCGGAGACGTAGACGATGTCGTAGGCGTGGCCGAGATCCACCGCCGTAGAGAAGACCTGGGCGGGTCCTGCCACGTCGAGGAGGTGGACCAGTGGAATGAGAAGGAAGACGACACGCGGCATAGTCGCTGAACCTAACCTCCGACTAGCTGATCAACGGTTCGGATGGTGGCGAACCGGCCGGCCAGCGCGTACTCAGTGCGAGCGATGATATCGGCCACTCCTAGAGTCCGCGGGTCCTGCACGAGCTGCGAGAACGGCAGATCCGCCGGTGCGTCGCGGTGCGGGATCGGGCTCGTCGCCGTGGCGTCGGTGGCGAAGACGACATCGAATCCCAGGTCTGAGGCGATCCGGGTGGTGGTCTCGCAACACTGCTCGGTCCTGATGCCGCACACGGTCAGTCCCCTGATGTCCTTGGTGGTGAGCAGCTGGTGGAGGTTCGTGGTGGTGAAGGCGTTATGCGCCGTCTTGGTGATGACCGGCTCGCCCGCGAGAGGGGCGAGTCCCTCCATCAGGCGGACGTACCCGCGGGCCGGGTCGAACACCGTGCCTGATCCGGGCCGCGAACCCAGCACCCACGCGATCAACTCACCTTGTGCCCGCGCGGCTGCCACCAGCCGGTTGACCTGCCTGACGATGTTCGGCTCCGAGACGAATTCCCAGTCGGGAAGCTGCCGGAAGGACTCCTGGACGTCGATGACGACGAGTGCTCTGTTCACCCGTCCAGGATCCGGCGGCGAAGGCCGCGTGTTGAAGGCACTAATCGGGCAGCCTGCGGACCGATCTGGCGTACCGACACTCAAGCCCCGCCACCCACCAGGCCCGGCCAGCAGCCACCCGGGGACCCCGGCATGATCCCGCTGACGATCGCGGAGATCAAGCGCCTGTTCAACGCCGCCGACACCAAGCACGCGCCCGATGGTTCCACGCCGCGCCCGCTTGACCACCGCATACATCCAGCTCAGCTAACGAATGGCGGCTGCCGTACTAGAGCAGTTCGTTCTGGGCGCGCAGCCAGTCCATGGCCACCGGGATGGCGCCGAGGATCGAGATGTGGCCGTCGCGGGGGCGCAACCAGAGCTCAGACAGCCGACAGTTCCGCACCAACCAGTCGGCATGCGCGGGCGGCACAATTCGATCCTGACCCCCCTGCACGAGCAGGACAGGCGTGTCGATCCGCGTCACCTCGAAGCCCCACGGAGCGACGAAGGCCAGGTCATCGTCGATCAGCCCGTCGGGGCCGGCGGCATTCGCCCGCACAGCGTCAGTGCCCAACGAGGCCCAGGTGTCTTTCAGCGCCGCCCAGTCCGCCGGGGTGAAGCTGTTCTCGTCAAAGTCGTCGGAGGCCGCATAGCGTTCTCGCGCTCCGCGTCCCGCGGCGGCCGCGCGCAGACCACCGTCGGAGATCATGCCCGCGTACCAGTCGAAGCTCTCGGTGAACGGAGCCAGCCCGGCCAGGCAGACCGCGCCCATCACTCGATCAGGCAGGAGGGCGGCACACGCGAGGGCGTGCGGACCCCCGCCGGACGCACCCATCACCGCGATCCGGGCGATGCCCAGTGCGTCGAGGATCTGTCCGACGTCGGCGGCCGCCGACGCGACGTCCCGGCCCGGATGAGGGCTTGACCCGCCATAGCTGGGCCGGCCGTACGACAGCAGCCGGATGCCCCGTGCCCCGGCGGCCGACACCAGCGGTTCGAGAAGAGCGCCGGTCTGCGGCGAGCCATGGTGCCAGAGCAGTGTCAACGCGTCGGGCGCGTCCCCACCGCCGGTGTCATGGACCCGTACCAGCCGGCCATCCGTCAGTCGTACATCCCGCTCGGACACCATGGACGGGCCCCCTAGGGCAGATCAGAAGAGTGGGCGTGACGCGATGCCGGGTGTGTCGCCGTGGCCGCGTCGAGCAGGATCCGCGCCAGCTCGCGCGGCTGGGAGAACATCGGCCAGTGGCCGGTGTCCATCTCGACCAGCCGCCAGTGCTCGCTGGTCAGCAGCTTGGCCACGTCGTCGTTCGGCTTGTCGCCGTCGAGCAGGCATTTGATGTACGTCGCCGGAAGCTCCCCGAGCGGGCGTGCCAGCACGGCCGGTTCGGTCAGCGTGGCGCCCGGGTGCGGCGTCGAGCCGCCCACGATCCGGGCGATCTGTTCGCCGGTGAGGCCCTGGCCGTCGGCGTCGGCTGCGGTCAGCGGCGCCCAGAAGCCCTGGTTCTCGGCGATCGAGGCCTCCATCATCGCCCGGCCGTCCGGCCAGCCGGACAGAAATGACTCGCCGTTGGCTGGAACGTTGGAGTCGACGAAGACCACGCGGGCCAGCCGGTCGCCGATCCGCTCGGCGGCCTGACCGATCGGGATGCCCGAGTAGCTGTGCCCGACCAGGATGACGTCGCGCAGGTCGTGACGTTCGACCTCGTCGACGATGTCCTGGACGTGGGTCTGCTGCCCGGCCGGCACGCCCTGCTTGTCAGCGAGACCGGACAGCGTCAACGGGTGGGCGCCGTGGCCGGCCGCACGCAGCTCCGGCACCACCTCGTCCCACGCCCACGACCCGAGCCACGCACCTGCGACCAGTACGAATTCCGTCATGGCGGCAACGTAGCGGAGCAGTCCGACAATCTCAGTGCCGATCGCCGCGTGAGACCTCACGCCGAGGCGCCGGGAACGCAACCGCGACGCAGACGCGTGATCTTCCGCGTTGACAGGCGACTGTCGCGTGCGTGTAATAGAGCAGGTGTCGCGTGACGCCGGCCAAAGAGCAGTGGGCCGGTCGGCGATCGGGCGAACACCCTTCACTCAGGGAGTCCGCCATGAGTTCATACTCCGCGCCCTGTACATGACGTAGCGCAGCCGCACGTCGTCTTTCGCCCCATCACACTTCCCGGCACCGTCACGTGTGACGTGTGCCGTGCGTCTGCCATTCCCGGAGAAGAAAACCGTATGCCCACGTCTTTCAATCAATCGGTCATCGAGGAGTTCCGCGCCAACGGAGGGATGGTCGGTGGCCCCTTCGAAGGCGGGGATCTGCTCCTGCTGACGACCACCGGCGCGAAGTCGGGGATCGAGCGGACCACTCCCCTCGGTTACGTCCGCCACGGCGATTCCCTGCTGCTCATCGGGTCCAACCTCGGTGCCCAGCATCACCCCGGCTGGTACCACAACCTGCTCGCCCACCCCGTGGTACGGGTGGAGATCGGCACCCAGACCTTCCAAGCCCTCGCGGTCCCCGCTGAGGGGACCCGGCGCGAGGAACTGTTCGAGCATGCCGTGCGGGTGGCTCCCGGATATGGCGACTACCAGGCCCAGACCACCCGGCCCCTGCCGGTCGTGGTGCTGAAAAAGATGTCAACGGAGCTGAACGCGCACCTCGACTACGAGGAAGAGTCGCTTCTCCCCCTCCTGGCCGAGGTTCCGTGGCCGCCGGCTCCTCCCGCGAACACGGCCGAAGACAGCTAGGACAGCAACACCTGACAGGGGCCCGCGGGGGGCTGAACTCCGCCGCGGTGCCCGTCACGTACTCAGCATCATGCGCGGAATGGCCTTACGGCTCTTCGGGGAGGTCAGTCCCTGCCCTGCCATGTCGTCACGCACGCCTCGTTGCCCTCCGCGTCCGCCAGCACCCAGAAGGCGGGTGCCCTGGTGTCGGACAGAAGTACTCCGCCCACGGCCAGTGCGGCCTTGACCCGGTGGGGTGCCTCATCATGCGGAACGGAGATGTCGAGGTGGATCCGGTTGCGTTGCGGTCGCGGCCCGTCCATCTGCTGGAACCAGATCGCCGGCCCCTGACCGACGGGATCGACCAGCGGATCCGTACTCCCCGATGCGCCGGCCTCGTCGCCGTAGCCCATGACCGCCTTCCAGAATGGGCGGATCGCCGCGATATCGAGCGCATCGATCGCGAGCTCGACCATCTGGACCGACCGTGATCCCCGGCTGTCGACCTCGGCGTCGGTACGCAACCCGAGCCTGCTTACGACCGCGGAGATCCGATGAGCGAGCTCGATCTCAAGCGGTGTCACCCAGCCGGTGGCCGGCGACTGCAGCGTGAGAACCACCCGATCCCGGCGGAGGTCCATCCACAGACTTACCTCGCCGCCGTCACCGGCCGCGGCCACCGCGCGTGCGGCGACCTCGGCCGCCTGCGTCAATGACGCCACCGGCACCGACGTCCGTACGACCCCCAGGACGTAACGCCACCCCAGGTCATGGACAGCCTCGGAGATCTCCCGTCGGCTCAGTCTCTTTCCGGAATTCCCAGGCTCCTGATCCACCTCAGCATGATCGCATGACCCTCATGCCGCCGGAAGGCGCAGCTCGACCAAGCCGCCCTGTGAGATCTTGGCAGTCAGGCTGCCGCCTGCGGTATCGGCCAGCCTGCGAGCCAGGGCCAGACCCAGACCGGCGCCCTCACCAGGCCTGGCCGCGCTTCCCTGGGCCCCCGGCCCGAAAACGGCCTCCACCTCGTCAGCGCCGAAGCCAGGCCCATCGTCGGCGACGGTGAACATCACGTGGTTCTCATGGTGCGAGACGCCGAGTACGACCGTCGAACGCCCGTAACGCAAGGCGTTGTCCAGCAACGGCTGGAGCATGCGCAGGACCACCTCACGGTCGCATCCGACGACCAGATTCGCAGAGCGCCCCAGGTCGAGCCGGATCTCTCGTCCCGGCGCGTGGCACGCTCGCACCGCCTCGACCGCTTCGACCGCCACGTCGGTGGCTGTGGACGTGCCGGTGGACGGGTTGATGCTCTGCTGCGCCAGGCCGATCAGGGTTTCGAGCGCTTCGGCCATCCGGTCGGTTCCGTCGAGGACATGCCGAAGGGCGGCCCGCAGTTGCGCGACCGAGCGTTCCTGACGGAGCGCGATCTCGGTCTCCAGCCGTAGCTGGGCAAGCGGGGTACGCAGCTCGTGCGCGATCTCCGCGGTGACGCGCTTCTCGTGGCGGAGCGCCGCGGACAGCCGGCCGAGCAGGCTGTCCAGGGTCGAGGCCAGCCCCGTCAGCTCGTCGCGGGGTGGCCCGAGACCGAATCTGCGGTCGAGATCCCGCTCCGACCACGTGGCGGCCTGGGTGGTCATCTGCGCGACCGGCCGTAGGGCCTGGGTCACCGCGCGGCGGACGAAGAGCGCACCCAGTGCGAGAATCAGGACGTCGAAGACCAGTGCGCCGATCAATGCTGTGCGCTCAGCGTTCTCGTACGGGACCAGCGACAGGGCGACCACTACCGTGGCGTCGGGCGTCTCGGCGTCGTGCAGGGGCAGGGCCAGCATCCGCGTATCCTCGCCGGCATCACGGAACGTGGCACGCGAGGAGGTTCCGAGATCTTGCGCGAGCCGATCCAGCCGGCTTGGCCTGGACGGGGCACTGACCAGGGCGCCGCCGGAGTCGAACACCCATAGTCCATTGTCGAGGGCCTCGTCGAAGGGCGTCTCCGTGAGCACCAGCCGACCGTCCCGGGTCGTGACCGTAGCCGCCGCCGCCTCTGCACGGGCCCTCAGGACACCGTCGGCGTTCCCCTCCAGTCGCCAGGAGAGCACCGCGTAGAACCCGATGGTCAGCGCCGCGAGTGCCACGGCGAGCATGGCTGTGGCTGTGACGACGAGCCTGCGGCGGATCACGTGATCGAGTATCCGACGCCGCGAACTGTCGCGATCGCCGAGGCTTGGCCGATGCCGTCGAGCTTGCGGCGGAGCCGCACGATGTAGGCGTCCAGGGTGTTGTCATGCACCATGGCGCCTGGTGGCCAGGCCGCGTGAATCAGCGAATGACGGCGGACGACCTCCCCGCGGCGCGCCAGCAGAGCCGCCAGCAGACGGAACTCCGTCGGAGTCAGGAGGGCCCCGCGGTCGCCGTGACGCACCTCGTGGGCCGCAGGATCAAGATGAAGCCCGACGGATGCCCGAGGGAGACCGCTGCCGCGCCGTACCAGGGCGTGCAGCCGTAGGACGAGCTCCTCGAAATGGAACGGCTTGGGGAGATAGTCATCGGCACCGGAGTGAAAGCCCGACAACCTGTCTGTGACGCTTCCCCGCGCGGTCAGAAACAGCACCGGCGCCTGCACACCACGCGCCCGCATGGCCAGGCAGAGATCACGGCCGTCAACGTCGGGAAGGCCGATGTCGACGACGAACACGTCGGGGGACGAGTCTCCGATACAGCGCAGCAGATCAGTCCCGCTGGACACGCAGATGGGGATCTCGAATCCGTCCTCGCGCAGACCGCGGCTCAGCACGCTGCGAAGGGGCAGGTCATCCTCGACGATCGCGACGCTCGGAGCCAAGAGATCGTTCCCCCCTTTCACACGGCGGTCGGGTGCGGTACGCCAGATTACGCGACGCGTGAAAGTGATAAAGGACAATGTCGCCTGCGACGCAGTCAGGTTGTGTTCAGGTGCGGCATGTCAGCCTTGCCCGCATGATGACTACCGCACGACATGAGATCTCCTGGTGGGGCAGGGAAACAGCCAACAAGGTCCCAGCGGTCACGATCTACTTCTGGGTCATAAAGATCCTCTGCACAACCGTGGGCGAGACCGCCGCCGATTTCCTCAACACCAACCTGAACCTGGGCCTGACCAACACCACCTACATCATGGCCGGCCTACTGATCGTCACCCTGTTTTTCCAATTCAGGGCTCATAGGTACGTGCCGGGAATCTACTGGCTCGCGGTAGTCCTGATCAGCGTCGTCGGCACGCTGATCACCGACAACTTGACCGACAACTTCGGGGTCTCGCTGGAGACCACCACGACCGTCTTCAGCTTCGCGCTGGCCGCGATCTTCGCGGCGTGGTACGTCAGCGAGAGAACCCTGTCCATCCACACCATCCACACCTCGCGGCGCGAGATTTTCTACTGGGCGGCCATCCTGTTCACCTTCGCGCTGGGAACGGCAGCGGGTGACCTCGTGGCCGAGCGTCTGGATCTGGGATACCCCGTGTCAGCCCTGGTGTTCGCCGTGCTGATCGGAATCGTCACCCTCGTCTATGCCACGTTCAAACTGAACGCCATTCTGACCTTCTGGATCGCCTATATCCTCACGCGCCCCCTGGGAGCCTCGCTGGGGGACTACCTGTCGCAGCCGAGCGACGACGGCGGTCTGGGGTTGGGGACGGTCGCCACCAGCGCACTGTTCCTGGTCACCATCGTGAGCTTCGTCCTCTTCCTGACCATCAGCAGGAGAGACCAGGAAAATCGCCGCCCGGTGCGGGCAGGACAGCGGGGCGCCCGCAATTCACTCAAGGGGGCGTCGAGTGGCCATGTCGGCTCGGACAGGGGCAGCGCCTTCCCCTCGAAGTGAGGACACCAATGCCGTCGGCGTGAAGGTGACGGCATTGACGCCCACCCCTCGGGAGGAACCTCAGATCGGCCTCAGACACCCGCTAAGGCCGTGAATCCGAACTAAGACGCCTGACACGTTCTGCTCCTCGGCCCCGATCCATCAGTAGACCGAAGGCGAGGGGGCTGCATGAGTTCTGCACTGTGGACAGAGGCCGTTAAAGCGATACCCAACCTGGTCGTCGCCCTGCTGACGCTTTCCCTCGGGTGGTTCGTCGGCAATCGCCTCACCGCTCGCTGGGACGAGCGCAAGAAGCGCCGAGAGCTCGATCTCGTGGCTCTCAGCGTCTTCTATGAGATCTACGGACAGTTCTTCGCCATATGGAAGCTATGGAGCGGTGCCCGCAAGGGCCTCCCTGAGAATGACGAGTTCCGGCGTGAAGTGCTGGGGCGTGCTGCCGAGGCAGAGGGCCGGCTGGAGTCGCTTCTTGTCAGGATCGCCTCTGAACGAGACCTCTCTGACCGTGACTGCATTCTTGTGGGCTGCTTCCGGCAGGGCTTTCAGAGCCTTCGTGAGTCGATTCGGAACAATGAGGACCTCCGGTCACGGCTCTACACGATGAGCGGCAAAGAGAGACTGCCGGTACGGTGGACCGGCTCGGAAGCCCCGCCCTATATCGCGTTCAAGGCTCTGGCCGCCTACACCGCCAATCTTCTCGCCAAGAGCAGCAGCCCGGCTACCAAGGCGGAGTCCGCTTCTTCTACCCTCAAGAAGATCACCAGCAATCGACTGGAAGGGACATGGGTCGCCGAGGCGTTCACGCTCCTCGACCTCAAAAGCCCAAGCTGGCCGATCAAGCAAGCTGCTGTTAGCAAGGGTGTTAGCAAAAGGCCCACACCGGTGTCCGGTGAGGGCCTCTGAGCTGGAGTCGCCTTGGGGAATCGAACCCCAGACCCCTTCATTACGAGTTAGAACACGATCGTCCAGGAGCGTCCACCATCGTCTTCCGGTCCTGGTCGAGCGGCCTCTACGGAGTCCCTCAGTCCATGGTCGTCCAGGTCGATCCAGACCTGTTGTCAGCATCCGCGTTCGCAAGATCACGCGGCGGTGGTTCATGTCTGAGGCTGATCGTCCTTCACCCGGCCGCGGACCACCACGGCACCCAGCCAGCGGTCATGAAGAACACGGCCTTCCGGATCGAGGAGCATCCACAGCCCGTCCGCGAGGAGGCACAGCAGCCCGACGTCGGGGACGAAGGCGAGGAGGGGGAAGACCAGCGTGCGAACAGCCGCCTTCCCCTCGCCCGATCGTCCGCCCGTTCGCGCGGCGACGACCCGAACACCCAGCAGCCACTTGCCCAGCGTCCGCCCCCACAGGGCGTGCTGTACCCAGAAGTAGAGGAACAGCCCAGACAGGACGGCCAGCTCCGCGGGCTTCACGCTGCTCTGGAACACGTCGACCCGCCCCAGGAGCCCGAACCCCACCCTGAACCCGGAGCCGGTGCCGATCAAGGACCAGGCCGGTCCCGCCACGACATCCAGGACGGTAACGGCGATCAGATAGTCGGCCAGGGCCGCCGCCGGTCGACGCCATGCCGTCCCGGCCTGTGACGGGACCGGATCTTCTCCACTGAAAGGTCGTATCGCTCGCGACGCCCCCTGCGCTCGATCAGTGCCAGGCACCTGTTGGTCGCGATCTTGTACAGCCACGGCCGGACCGAACCGCGGTCCTCGAACCGCTCCAGACCGCGCCAGGCTCGGACCAGAGCCCCCTGTACGGCGTCCTCTGCGTCATGGACGGACCCCAGCATCCGGTTAGCAGTGCGCGTGCAGCTCGTCCCGCAGCGGTCCGACCAGACGTCCGAAGGCACCGTCGTCACCGGCCCGAGCCGCAACCAGGAGTTCCGCCGCAGTGGACTCGTCCGCCCAGCTCCCATCAATCCGCACTAACCGCCCCCATCCCGACCCGAGGTACGGCCCTTTCCCAAGCTCTTAGCCCTTTACCGTTGGGATTAGCACGCGCAGCACGTGCTAATCCCAACGGTAAAGGCGGTCCCCGGTCAGGCCGGGCCAAATCGACGTCGGCTGACCCCATTGCTGTATTTCACCGCTGCACAAGATCGACAAAAGCCCTGGGGCTGGTACGCCGCCCGCCCGCCTGCTTGGCTGATGCCATGATGACTCTCCAGCGCCGCGCCCGGTCCTCCCGGCGCGCCTTGGTGAAACTGATCGTGATGACGCTCCTGTTGGGTACCGCACTCGCTGCGGGCGCGTTGTGGGCGCTGGCGACGCTGGGAAATTCGATGTTGGAGTGGGTGCCGCAGCTTCCTGACTAGATGGTCCGGCTCAGCTCATCCGGCGCCAGCGTGGAGGCGCCCAGGTCGTCGGTCGCCGGCTGGCGAGGCCTCACCTCCTGTCCCCCGGGCCTTGGGGAACGGAGACCGGCGGACCGTCCCCCACCGATGTCGGCAACAGGGCGACCACCGACCATCCATACCCGGGACCCGGTCCCGTCGAAATGCGCCAGTTCCACCCCGGCGGGGGCATCAGCGCAGCTGACGACCCCGCACCCGCATCGGCGGCGGACCAGCCGATGTTCAGTCACCCGCGCTGAGGGGGAGAAACCAGTACGTCGCTTACTAGTGTCTAAGAACATGTTTGAGAGGTGATCATGCTGTTCAACGGATGTATTCGAGTGAGCAGCGTGCGCGCCCCCGAGTGGGACAGTCGCGGCTGATGCGGCGGGTCATCTGGTGGAGCGCGGTCCGACCGATCAGCGGTCGCGAGACGCCGTGCATGGTCGCGGGCGAACCGGCGGTGGATTGGCAGTTAGGTCGACGTCTGTTCCACCGGCTGCGGTCGGGGCCTTCGGATGCGTACCACCGGCCATACCGTACGGCCTTCTTACCTATTGATCGAACTAGGCGGCTCAAGACATCAGGAATTTCGACTGCCAGGAATACGGGGATCCGGAATGTCGTCGCTGAATTCTGCGCAAGACGGGTCCAGTTTCGACCAGATGTTGTCCAAGGCCTTCAAGGTGGGGCTGGATCTGCCTGCGGAAACCGACGTGACCACGTTGGTCTTCGGGCAGCATCAACACTGGGATTCGCTGGGCCACATGTCGCTCGTCATCACTCTTGAAGAAACCTTCGGGGTATCGCTTGGGGAGAAGGATGTGCTGGAGATCGACAGTTACGCCTCCGCTGCCGCCGTCCTGAGGTCCAAGGATCGCGCCGGCTCATGAGACCAGCGCTTCTGAGGTGGTTAGACCGGCCACCGTCTGGTACGGCCCTCGTGGATGTGCGCGCCGACCGGAGCTGGACCTATGCCGAGCTCGCGGCCGATGTCCTCCGACGAGCCGCGGCCATCCCCAGCCGACACAAGTCCCTGGTGGCCTGCCTATGTCGTCCGGACGCGCAGTCAGCCATCGCCTATCTCGGCGCGATGGCGGCCGGCCACGCGGTCATGATGCTCGATGGCGCCGCTGACAGGGACGCGATCGACCGCCTCCTGGATCTCTACCAGGTCGAGTTCCTGCTGGATGGCGATGGCTGCGAACGGCTCCACCTTTCGGACGGGCCCATAGACGACGAGCTGGCGGTCCTCCTCAGCACGTCAGGAAGCACGGGCAGCCCCAAGTACGTAAGGCTCAGCCGACACAACATCGATGCCAATGCCGCACAGATCGTCCAGATCCTCGACATCGACGGCGACGAACGGGCTGTACAGGCCCTTCCGTTGCATTACTCCTACGGACTTTCGGTCCTCAACTCCCACCTGTTCGCCGGGGCGTCAGTCGTGTTCCCTGGTGCCAACCTCGTGCAGCCACGGTTCTGGGAGGCCATGAGGGACCACGCGTGCACCTCCTTGGCCGGTGTGCCCTACACCTACACAATCCTCACCCGGGTCGGCTTCGAGGACACCGCCCTGCCGGACCTGCGGACCCTGACCCAGGCCGGCGGCCGGATGGAGCCTGAGACGGTGCTCCACTTCGGACGTCACATGATCGAACGGGGCGGACGGCTCGTCGTGATGTACGGCCAGACCGAGGCGACCGCGCGGATCGCGTATGTACCGCCCGACCGGGTGCTGGACAAGCCGGATCGCGTGGGTGTGCCGGTTCCCCGTGGCCGCCTGTCGCTCGCCGACGACGGTGAACTGCTCTATGAGGGGCCCAACGTCATGCTGGGGTACGCGCGACGGCGAGCGGATCTCGCCTCCGGCGACTTCAACCGCGGCCGGCTCGCGACGGGTGACCTCGCCAGCGTCGACGACAAGGGTTTCTACTCGATCGTTGGCCGTAAGCGCCGCATAGCGAAGCTGAGCGGTCAGCGCGTGAACCTCGACGAGCTGGAGGTGTTGTTGGTGGCACATGGCCGGGTGGCCGCCCTGGAACTGTCGGGGCGGCTGGTCCTGGCGCGGGCGGCTGGTGACGCCACGACGTCGAGGCGTGAGCTGTCGCAGCACGCGGGCGAGCTCATCCGCATACCGACCCGTTTCATCCGCGTCCTCGACGTCGATCGGCTCCCGCTGACCAGCACCGGCAAGACCGACTATGGAACGCTTGCAGACGAACTGGCGACCAGTGATGACTGATACCGGTATCCGCGTCGACACCTCTCCTGCGGGGCAGGACGACACAGTGGAACAAGACGAGATCGAGCGACTGATCCAGTCGAGCAGAAGGGTCATCGGCTACGTGGCCCCCGACGTCGAACCGGGTGTCGACGTGGCAAGTTGGATCAATATCAGCCGATTCGTCGACGCGTCGGGTGATGACAACCCGCTTTACCTCGATGTGCGGTACGGCGCGAGCTCGGTCCACCACACGATGCTCGCGCCCCCGACGTTCGTCCTGGCGGTCCGCGCGCCGGCCTCGGCCGGGGTGCTGGACCTGACAGAGCACCGGCTGACCGGCACGCTAAGCTCGTTGCACCTTAGCTGGGACGACACCGTCCGGCTGGGTGATGCCCTCGTCGGGCGCGTCTGCGTGAGCGATGTCACCCGACGCCTCGCCGCGGCCGGCCAGGCCCGGGCCTGCGTCCTCTCCACCGTCGAATACCAACGCAACGGAGTAGGGTTCGCGCGCGGTTGGGCGGAGGTTGAGGTTGCCACGCTCGACGAGGACCCTTCGTTGTTCCCGCGCCGCTCGATCCACCGGTACGAGCCCGCCGACGTCGAGCAAATGGTGCGGGAGCTGGACACCGAACAGCCCTCCCGAGGCGCGGTCCCGCGCTTTTGGAGCGACGTTGCCGTGGGGGAGGCGACACCGACCATCCTGAAGGGTCCGCTGACGCTGTCCGACCTCGAGCTGTGGGTCTTCGCCGAGGGCCGCCCGGTACGAGCCGGCAACCTGCACTACGCGCGGCTGGCCGAGCTCAAGGGACGGCGGGCGGCGAATCCGGTCACCGGGTGGCCGGTCTGGGACCGGGCCGAGACCTCGCTGGATTCCGCGGCCACGGCTCCCGCCGGGCCCAGCGCGCCCGGAGGTCTGCTGTTCACGCTCGCCGGCCAGCATGTGACGCACTGGATGGGTGACGACGCGTTCCTGCGGCAGTTGAGCGTGCGCATCATGCAGCCCTTCCGTTATGGCGACGCTCTGCGGCTGACCGGAACGGTCATCGACCGCCACACAGCGACCGATGAGGCGAGGACCCGTTACCACGCGATCACTCTCCGGGTGGTGGGAAGGAACCAGCTCGGCGAGCCCGTCGTGGAGGCTCACGCCGTCGTGTTCTTGCCGGACCACGGAAAGCCGGTCAGGCTCCCCGTACGGGGAGGACTGACCTGCGATGCACCCCTGGAGAACTGATGCAGACGTTCGACGAAGCCCTGGCAGAGTTCATCGAGCGAAGCAGGCAACTCCTCCACAAGGAAAGCTCTGAAGACCGCCCGCCGCCACATCCCGCGCCCTTGGATCCCAACGCCGTCCCTGTACCCAGCGCGCTGATCTTGACAGAGGATCTGATCCGGCGGTACGCCTACGCCATCGGCGAGGACAACCCGCTCTACACGGATCCGACCTATGGGGAACGGTCCTGGCTGGGCAGTCAGGTCGCCCCTCCGACCATCCTCATCCACGCCCGTTTTCCGGCCGACCATGGTGCGCAGCGACCGCAGGGATATCCCGTGGCGAACTTCCTGTCGGGGGTAGCGTGGGAGTTCTACGACGTGCTGCGTCCCGGCATGCGTTTCACCTCGTCGAAGATCCCACGCGAGCTCATCATCGCCCGTGGGCGGCAGGGGCAGGTCATCTTCCATCATTCCGAGACCTTCTATTGGACCAACTGCGGTGCGCTGACAGCGAAGGCCTACGGACGCCTTATCCATTTGCCGGTGGAGCAGATGGGTGGGACCCGGGTGATGCCGGTCGAGCGGCTGGGCGAGCGGATGCTCTACAACCACGAGCCTCATCACTACTCAGCCGCTGAGATCGAGAAACTCAGCGAGGCGCTTGAGAAGGAGCAGCGCCGGGGTGCTCGCGTGTTGTCCTGGGAGGAAGTCGACGAGGGCGACGAGCTGCCGAACATCGTGCAGCCCCCGTACAGCATCCACGACGCGTTGACCTATCAGTCGCTGGACCATGGGCTCCTCGCCACCCTGGAAGGCACGCGCCTGGTGCGTGCGTTCCGGCCTGCCTACCGGCGGTGTCGCCAGCACCCGGCCTTCGCCCGGACCCATCCCGTGACCGGATGGCCCTACACCCCCTACGACGAGCACGAGGACAGGTATCTCGCGCCGTATCGGTGCCAGCCGCTGCCCTTCGACTTTGGCATCCAGCGCGCGCAGGCACCGATCCGGCTGCTCACCAACTGGGCGGGCGACAACGCGTTCGTGCACCGCATGTACACCACCATGAACAGGCCGATCTTCTACGGCGACGCGGCGATCTACGGGGGGAAGGTGATCCGCAAGTACGTCGCGGAGAAGACAGACGCAGCGGGGCGGACCGTGTCGTACCCGGCGGTGGCCGTCGAGATCGTCGGTCTCAACCAGCGCGACGAGGTCCACTGCCTCGGTTACGCGACCGTGTTCCTGCCCTCGGCGGCCATAGGCCAGCCGGTCCTGCCGGTTCCCCATACCGACCGCCCGGAGTACGTGCCATTCGACGTGCACCGTCGGGCTGGATGGTTCTAGGGATCCCCGCCGGTCGCACTACACCCCGCCCCGGGCGCACTCCTATGGGGCTGCCGCCGACCGCTCGGGGTTGGCCTGGCGAGCAGGGGTGAAAAGGGCGATCCCCGCGATGAGCAGGCAACCCGCGCCGACGATCCGGCAGACCATGGTGACGCCGTACCGTCCGGCGGCCCAGCCGAGCACCGCCGCGCCCGCCGGCCCCAGGGAGAAGTGGATGGTCCAGAAGGCCGAGGTGACCCGGCCGAGCAAGTGATCCGGGGTCACCTGCTGGCGTAACGACATCGAGCAGATCCCCGCCACGCTGACACAGCCGAGGTAGACGGCTGCCAGAGCGGCGGCGCTCCAGACGCCGCCGGAGGCTCCGAACCCGGCGACGGCGAGTCCGCACAGTCCATACGCACCGATCCAGGATCGGCCGAAGCCCGTTGTCCTGCGCAAAGGAGCGGCAAGGGTCGCGCCGGCGATCGCGCCGAACGCGGCAACCCCCAACACGGTCCCGACGGTGGTATCGGGCTCGCCGAGATCGTGCTTCAGGTGGTAGATGATGACGTCCGTCAGGCCGAACGTGAGAAAGGTGGAGAAGGAGAGCAGGACGGTCAGTGTGCGCAGCACCGGGTGCCGCCACAGAAACCGGGCTCCGGTCAGCAACTCTTGCCAAGACCCCTGGCGAGGCGGCGAGGCGGCGTCGGCCGAGCCCGCAGCTCGCCGGCCAAGCCGGATGAAGGAGATACCGAGCGCCGACACCCCGAAGGTCGCCGCATTGATGCCGATCGCGGCGGCCGGGCCGAACCGTCCAGCGACCACGCCCGCGAGCAGCGGCCCGAGGACCCCGGCAGCTGCGGCTGTCGCGTAGAGCCGGCCGTTCCCCTCGGTGACGCGGTCGTCGCCGACGAGACCGCGCACCACGGTCACGTAGCCGACCTGGAAGACCATTCCCACGGCTTCGCCGATCGGCAACACCACGTACAGCAGCCAGACCTGCGGACCGAATGCCCAGGCCAGCGCGACAAGGCCGTACAACACCATCCGGGCGAGGTCGCAGCAGATCAGCAAGGTTCGCCGGTCGAGCCGGTCCACCAGGATCCCGGCGAAGACACCGGTGCCGATCGAGGCCGCACCCGACACGCCCGTCAGCAAACCCATCTGCGCGACGGACCCGGTCGCGTGCAGCACCAGCAGCGGGACGGCGATATAGGCGAACGAGTCTCCAGCCACCGAAAGCGTCTGGGCGCCCCAGAATATGCCGAAGTCGCGGTCGCGCCACAACGGGCGAGTGGGCTCGCCATCCGGGTCCTTCGTCTGCGTCACGCGGGGATCCTGCCGTGAAGGCTGGACGTCCGGGGGATAGCACTCTGGCGCGCGCTGAACGTACCGGCCTTGGCAGCGTACTTCGTCAAGTCCTACCAGCGTCGGTGGTCACGCCTCAAGGGACACGTTGAACCGCCCCGACTTTGATGGAGACCTCAACGGTTGATTCCGACGGGTTCGTTGGGCTGGTATTGAGCGTAGTAGAGAGCTTCGAACTCCTCCGGTGGCAGGTGCCCGGTCGCTGAGTGCAGGCGGGTGGCGTTGAACCAGGCGACCCATTCGGCGGTGGCCAACTCGACGTCGGCCAGGCTGCGCCAGGGCCCTCGGGGCTTAATCAGCTCGGTCTTGTAGAGGCCGATCTGCGATTCCATCAGTGCATTGTCGAGCGCATCGCCGACGGTGCCGATGGAGGCGACGTAGACCACGCCGCTTGGTTCACCAGGAGGAGGCCGTACCGGCCATGGACGGTTGGCAGCCCCAACATCAGCTCTCAGTAGAGCTCGACCTCCCAGAACTCGAGGTCTGGTTCTCCGGGAGGAAGCGTCCCTGTGCAGTACTGGTAGAGAAACGTCGCGGCGCGGCGTTCGGCATACTTTTCGTTGATCGGCTCTCCGTGCTCGTCGAGTTCGAGGACGTTGGCGAAGATGGCGAAGCAGGTCTCCATCTGGGAGGGCGAATCCTTCAGCTCGCCCCAGTAGTTGATGCCCTCCAGCATCGGGTGGCCGACCGAGCCACGCGCAACCCAACCGGCAAAGCGACGGATCGCTCCTGACGCCCCTTGGCTGAGGTGGGAAGACATGCGCGCAACCTACCGGTGCCATCAGTTCGTGATCTACCGCCTTGCCACGGCGCCGCGTCCTGAACTCGGCGCGACCGCGCGTTCGACCTCACCGTACGTCGTCACGCGATGTGACGCCCGGCCGGCGGCAGTTGAGGCGGTTTCAGGCGCCCCGAGTCATGGATCGACCGCCGTCAGGGCTCAGTCCTTTGATCGTGGGCATGCGCCCGGCGGCCAGGCGTCCGGCTTAGGTCGGTGTAAAAAATTCTAGACACGATGTCAAGCATCGGTTACCTTCGTGGTGTCAAACATTTTGTACACCGAGGGGCTGGCCATGGCACATCGAGAGAAGCGCGCGTGGATCATGTTGGTGGTTGCCGTGGTGGCGTACGCGGTCTACGTGACGATCGTCGTGAGCCGCGCAGGCGGGCGGCAATTGACCGAGGTCCCGTACGCCGGGGTGCTGCTGTGGACGGTGGGTGCGTCGATCATGGCAAACATAGTGGCCGAGATGGCGATCGGCATGGTGAGCCCGAAGGCGTCGCGCGTGGCCGACGCGCGGGACCGGCAGATCGGCCAGCTGGGCGACCACGTCGGCCAGTCGTTCCTCGTGATCGGTGCGGTCGCGGCGATGCTGATGGCGATGGCGGGGTGGGACCGGTTCTGGATCGCCAACATGATCTATCTGGCGTTCGTGCTGTCGGCGGTCCTCGGCTCGGTCGCGAAGATCGGCATGTACCACGGGCGGCTGCCGCAGTGGTGAAGCCGACCCGCGTGACCAACTCGATCCGGGCGCTGCGCTTCGCGCACGACGAGATGACCCAGGCCGAACTCGCCGACCGTATCGGCGTGACCCGGCAGACCGTGATCGCCATCGAGCAGGGCCGGTACTCGCCCTCCCTCGAGACTGCCTTTCTTATCGCGCACGTTTTCGGCGTGCGGCTCGACGACGTGTTCCAGCACCCCAACACCCCCGAGGAGACACCATGAAAGCGATCGTCCAGGACGTGTACGGCCCCGCCGACGTGCTGCAGCTGCGCGACATCGACCAGCCGCCGGTCGACGACGACGAGGTGCTCGTCGGGGTCCGCGCCGCCGGTGTGGACCCCGGTGTATGGCACCTCATGACCGGCCGCCCGTACCTGGTGCGCACGTTCGGGTTCGGCCTGCGCCGACCCACCGTTCCGGTACGCGGCCTCGACCTCGCCGGCGTGGTTGAGGCCGTCGGCGCGGCCGTCACCGACCTGCGCCCTGGTGACGAGATCTACGGCGTCTGCGAGAGCGGCTCGTACGCCGAGTACGCCACCGCCCGCCGCCAGCGGCTGGCGCACAAGCCGGCCAACCTCTCCTTCGCGCAGGCCGCGGTCACGCCCATCTCCGGCACCACCGCGCTGCAGGCCGTGCGCGACTGCGCCAGCGTCCAGCCCGGCCAGCAGGTGATGGTCATCGGCGCCGCGGGCGGCGTCGGCAGCTTCGCCGTGCAGATCGCCAAGGCGTACGGTGCCACCGTGACCGGCGTGTGCAGCACGGGAAAGGCCGACCTCGTCCGATCCCTCGGCGCCGACGACGTCATCGACTACACCCGCGACGAGATCGACCGCCACGGCGCCCGCTACGACGTCATCATCGACACCGCCGGCAACCGGCCGCTGCGGCTGTTGCGGCGCGCGCTCACGCCCCGCGGGACGCTAGTCCTCGTCGGCGGCGAGAACGGTGGCGGCCCGCTGCTCGGCGGCTTCGACCGGGCGATGCTGCGCGCACCGCTGCTGTCGATGGTCACGCGCCAACGGCTGCGCGGCCTGATCGCCAAGGTACGCACCGCCGACCTCGACGAGCTGCGCCGGCTCATCGAGTCCGACGCTGTCACGCCAGTCATCGACCACACCTACCCCCTCGTCGCCGCGCCCGACGCGATCCGGCACGTCGCCGGTGGCCACGCGAAGGGCAAGGCCGTCGTCACCGTGTAGATACGCGCCGCCTGCCGGCGACGGAACACGCGATGTTCTGTTGGCAAGGTGTTAGCAAAAGGCCCCCACCGGTGTCCGGTGGGGGCCTCTGACCTGGAGCCGCCTTGGGGAATCGAACCCCAGACCTTCATTACGAGTTAAGGGACGATCGTCCAGGACCGTCCACCGCCGTCTTCCGGGCCTGATCGGACAGGCTCTGTGAGGTCTCTCAGTCCATGGTCGTCCAGGGCCATCCAGATCTGTGGTTAGCATCCGCGTTAGCAAGATCACGCAGATGATGTCGGGTCAGGTCTGCGGCTGAGCGTTCTTCACCCGGTCGCGCACCACCGCGGCACCCAGCAAGCGGTCATGAAGAACCCGGCCTTCAGAATCGAGGAGCATCCACAACCCGTCCGCGAGGAGACACCACAACCCGACGTCGGGGACGAAGGCGAGGAGGGGGAAGACCAGCGTGCGGAGCGCGGTCCTGCCCGCGCCCAGCCGTCCGCCCGTCCGCGCGGCGATGACCCGAACACCCAGCAGCCGCTTGCCCAGCGTCCGCCCCCACAGGGCGTGCTGCGCCCAGAAGTAGAGGAACAGCCCGGACAGGATGACCAGCTCCTCGGGCTCCGTACCGATCTGAAACAGGTCGACCCGCCCCAGAAGCCCGAACCCCACCCTGAACCCGGAGTCGATGCCGATCAAGGACCAGACCGGTCCCACCACGACACCCAGGACGGCAACGGCGATCAGGTAGTCGGCCAGGGCCGCCGCCGGCCGACGCCACACCATCCCGGCCTGTGACGCAGCCGGCTCTTCTCCGGTGACGGGCCGCATCGCGCGCGACGCGGCGAACACCAGCCCCGCGGCCGCCAGGAGACACAGCTGGGTGATCCCCCAAGCACCGGCCACCACGCTGAACCAGTCGGCGCTGAGCAGCGGGATTGTCCCGCCGCAGGGGTGCGGCTCGCTGTATAGCGAGGTAAGGGGTCCGATGACCGCGATCAGGACGAGGAGTCCCGCCACCCGCCGGCCTGTTACCCCGGGATCTCTGCGGCCGAGACACGTGAGGAGGCCGAGGAGGACCACGAGAGCGGGTACCGCCCAGTCCTCCGCGTTCTTCATGACCGCTTCGAGATCACGACGCAGCGGGGCAAGCGGTGACAGCCCCGATCTACTGCTGAACTGGCACACGTACCCGTAGATCTGGGTGGACTCTTCATGGGTCCGGGCGAACTCCTCAAGATCGAGTCGCTCGCGCCACAGTTCCCATGTCGGGAAGGCTGCGACAGCCGCAGCCGCCACCCACGCCGACAGCGCTGACCGCGATAGCCGGGAGAACTGCGGCACAATGATCCTTTCGCCCTGGCGGGCGACACCTTACGATGCCCCGGCAAGCAACAGAGACACGATGGCCGGGTCCGGCACCGCACCACACACCTGAGAAGGATCAGAGACGGTTTCCCACCGGGCTACGGTGTGGCCTTTCGGTCAGCGCTCGCGTTACAGGATCTCCATCGCCTGGAGCGTGTTTGAGAAGGGCTGATAACTTGACGAGGTTGTCGTTTATTGACGGATGGCCCGGGTTGCGTCCACGGAGGTGGTGTACGAGTTTCCCCAGGTAGTGGGCGTGGCGCCGTGAAATGAGGACGGCCATCGCGTGGTCCTTCGAGTGCGAAGTAACAAGATCGAAGGAGAAGAAAGCGATGGCCGTGAACAACAGTGTGGACCCCGCGAGCTGGCTGGCGGAGCAGATCGAGCACCAAGACCCGGATCTGTTGCGATCCATGGTGAAGACCATGGCCGAGACGTTGATGTCGGCCGAGGCCGACAATGTGTGCGGCGCCGAGTACGGCACCCGCAGCGACGAGCGCACCAACCGGCGCAACGGATATCGCGTCCGCGACTGGGACACCCGGGCTGGCACCGTGGAACTGGCGATCCCGAAACTACGCTCGGGCTCCTACTTCCCCGAGTGGCTCCTGGAGCGCCGCCGCCGAGCCGAGCAGGCACTGATCAGCGTGGTGGCCACCAGCTACCTGCTGGGGGTCTCCACCCGCAGGGTGGACAAACTGGTCGAACAACTCGGCATCAAACACATCTTCAAAAGCCAGGTCAGCCAGATGGCCAAGGTCCTCGACGCTCAGGTGGAGGCTTTCCGCACCCGCGCGCTGGATGGCGGACCGTATGCGTTCGTGTGGCTGGACGCCCTGACGCAGAAGGTCCGCGAGGGCGGGCGGATCATCAACGTGCATGTGCTGGTGGCCACCGCGGTCAACGCCAACGGCAACCGGGAGATCCTCGGGCTGGAGGTCACCTCGGCCGAGGACGGCGCCGGCTGGCTGGACTTTCTGCGCGGCCTGGTCGCCCGCGGGCTGGGCGGGGTGCAACTGGTCATCTCCGACGCCCACACCGGGCTGGTCGGGGCGATCGGCGCGACGTTGCCGGGGGCCTCCTGGCAGCGTTGTCGAACTCACTACCTGCGCAATTTGCTCACCACGGTCCCGAAGTCGGCGCAGCCGTGGGTGGCGACCCTGGTGCGCACGATCTTCGACCAGCCCACCGCCGAGCAGGTGCGCACCCAGCATGCCTGGGTCATCGAGGCGCTGGAGGCCAAGTATCCGGCCGCGTGTGAGCACCTGGACGGCGCCCGAGAGGAACTGCTGGCCTTCGCGGCCTTCCCGCGCGAGATCTGGAAGCAGATCTGGTCCAACAACCCCCAAGAGCGGTTGAACAAGGAGATCCGCCGCCGCACCGACGTGGTCGGGATCTTCCCCGACCGGGCCTCGATCGTTCGTCTCGTTGGCGCGGTTTTGGCCGAGCAGACCGACGAGTGGACCGAGGCTCGCCGCTACATGGGCCTCGATGTCTTGGCCAAGACCCGGATGCGTGTCATCTCCGGCGACACACCGCAGCACAATCCCATTCCACAGACACTTACCGCTTAACCTGCAGAAACAGGATCACGCGGAGATCAACTCATACACCACTCCGCTGGACGTGACCGCAGGGGTTTCGAAGTGCGGTCGGCTGTTGCGGTTATTCCGTGGGCCGGCGTGCCTGTCTTACTGCGCGGTCGATTGCCCAGGCATCCGCTACTGGGCCCACGTGCCCGAGCTTGTCGGGGTTGATCACCGAGCGGATCGTCTGGATCTGCCCGTCGAGTACATCGAGCGCCAGGATGTGGAGCACCTTGCCGTCCCGGTCGCGGAAGATCGCGCCCGGCTGGCCGTTGACCTCGTGCGGCTCGAACGTCACGTCGATCCTGGCCATCCAGGGGAAGACGGAGGCAAGCAGCCGGGCCACGTTCTCGGCGCCGATGACGGCCCTGGCCAGCTGCGGGGCCTTGCCACCGCCGTCGCCGACCATCGATACGTCGGCGGCGAGCAGTTCCTGCAGGCCGGCGACGTCGCCTTCGCGGAGGGCGTCGAAGAACCGCGACGCCAGTTCCTCCCGCTCTTTGCGGACCGCTTCGAAGCGCGGCCGCCCGGCCTCCATATGCCGCCGCGCCCGCACCAGCAACTGCCGGCACGCCGCCTCCGACCGCCCCACCGCCGCAGCGACATCGTCGAACCCGAAGCCGAATACCTCCCGCAGCACAAACACCGCCCGCTCCAGGGGGCTGAGCCGCTCCAGCAGCAGCAGCGCCGCCATCGACACCGAGTCGGCCAGTTCCACCGACCGCGCCGGATCCTGATACGGATCACTCAGCAGCGGCTCGGGAAACCACGGGCCCACGTACTCCTCCCGCCGTACCCGCGCGGAGCGCAGCACATCGATCGAGATCCGCGTCACCGCGGCCGACAGAAGAGCCTTGGTCGACGTGGGCCGGGTCGCCGAGCCGTCAAAGCGCAGCCATGTCTCCTGTACCGCGTCCTCAGCCTCACCCACACTGCCCAGAATCCGATAGGCGATCGAAAACAGCAGCGGCCGCAGCTCCTCGAACTCTTCGACCTTGCTCACGCGGGATCCCCTCCCCTTGAAGGCCTCCCACCCGGCAGTACTCGCTGGTGCAGGCATCTTCTGTTGAAGATCCGGGCCACCGGCAGGCCAGATTGACGCCCCCGAGCCCGGGGGCTCGGAGCCCGTAGCCGGACCCCGAGCCAGCTGCTGATGCCGTTCAGTGGAACTGCCCGGGCTCGTAGTTGCCGGCCGGCTGCTGGGTGATGATGTTCAGCCGGTTCGCCGTGTTCATGAAGGAGATAAGGATCACCAGGGCGGTGAGCTGCTCCTCGTCATAGTGCTTGGCGGCGTAGGCCCACACCTCGTCGCTGACCCCACCGGCCGCATCCGCGACCCGGGTCCCCTCCTCTGCCAGCTCCAGCGCGGCACGCTCGGCCTCGGTGAAGACTGTGGCCTCCCTCCACGCCGCGACCAGGTTCAGTCGGACCGAGGTCTCGCCGGCAGCGGCGGCCTCTTTGGTGTGCATGTCGATGCAGACTGCGCAGCCGTTGATCTGACTTACGCGAAGCGCCACCAGCTCCTGCGTGGCGGTCGGCAGCGGTGAGTCCTTGAGCGCCTTGCCCGCCGCCATGAAGTGCTTGAGGGCCTTGCTGGTGGTCGGGTCGGCGAAATAGTTCAGTCGCGCGTCCATGGTGTGCTCCTCTGTGGTCGTCAGTGGCTACACCCCCTGAGACGAGGTAGCCCGCCTCCCTGTGACATGGACGAAATGTGACCTGCGTCTCCCGGTCGCCGAGCCCGGCCAACTCGGCGTCGATCTGCTGGGCCGGCACGACACGTTGCCGTCAGCGTTGCCGTCAGACGTAACGCCGCCGCGAAGGCTCGCCATGGCACCAAGCCACTCCTCCATGAACTTCTCGCCAGTCTCTTTGCTGTCTGGCCCGTCGATGAACGGTGGGCCACTCATGGCCTGGTCGGCCAGTAGATCGTAGATCGTACCGATGAAGGGATTGAGGCAGCTGACAAGGTTCGCCGCCGCATCGCGAGTTCTGTTCATTCCCGAGCACAGGCCCATCAACCAGGGCCCGACACCTAACTCATCGATACGCGCACGCAACGCGGCCAGCCCAGGAGTCTCGGGCATCAAAAGCGCGTGCATGAAATACATGGCACCGAATCCACTCAGCCCATACAAAACCGTGCGCGCTCGTCGTAGTTGCTCGATGCTGGTTCCTCTAAGCGTGCCCAGCGGGTCGTAATGCACGACTGCGCCGCCGAACATGCCTCTGTCCGCGGAGTGTTCGAAACGCTGCACTGCCTGCCGCCAGGTATCCACAGAGAGTCCGGAATACAGACCTATCTCGGCTAAGGACTCGGCTAGCGCGTCGGCACCTACCTCGTCAAGTCCCATACCCACACCAGCGATCAGATGAGCGAAGGCCGCTCGCGCCTGATGGGCAGGCCATGTCCAGCACCTCGACCCCGCCACCGGCATGCGCCTGCACACCTACAGCACCGCCACCGAACCGGACGGCATCCTGCGCGTCCCGTGCAAGACCCGGCGGGCCTCGCGCTGCCCGGCCTGCGCCGAGACCTATCGGGCCGACACCTACCAACTCATCCGCGCGGGCCTGGTCGGGGGCAAGGGTGTCCCGGAGTCGGTCACCGCTCACCCGTGCCTGTTCGTCACCCTCACCGCGCCGTCCTTCGGGACCGTCCACACTCGGCAAGAGAAGAACGGCACCGTCCTGCCCTGTCACGCTCGACGCGATGCGGCCACTTGCCCGCACGGGCGCGTCATGTCCTGCACCGCCCGGCACGGCTCCGACGAGGCATGCCTTGGCGAACCACTCTGCCCGGACTGCTACGACTACGCCGGAAGCGTGTTGTTCAACGCCATGTCCCCGGAACTGTGGCGGCGCTTCACCGAAGCCCTCCGCCGGCGCGTCGCCAAGCTCGCCGGGCTGACGCTCCGAGAGCTCCGCGAGCAGGTGACCATCTCCTTCGCCAAGGTCGCCGAGTATCAACGGCGCGGCGTCGTCCACTTCCATGCGGTGATCCGTCTCGACGGCCCGGACGGACCCGCCTCGCCTCCCCCGGCCTGGGCGACCGCTGACACGCTGGCCGACGCCGTACGGCATGCCGCCTCGGCCGTGGCGGTCACCATCCCGGCAGCGGGCGACGATCCCGCGCGGGTGCTGCGCTGGGGTGCTCAGCTCGACGTCCGCGAGATCACCATGGCCGGTGACCTCACCGAGCAGGCCGTAGCCGCCTACATCGCGAAATATGCGACCAAAGCCGCCGAGTGCGTCGGCACCCTGGATCGGCGGATCAATCCCCTCGACGACCTGGAAGCCTTCAATCTGCGCGATCATCCCCGGCGGCTCATCGCCGAGTGTCTGCGCCTCGGGGCGCTCGATGACCTGGCCGACCTCCGGCTTGTCCAGTGGGCACACATGCTCGGCTTCCGCGGCCACTTCTCCACCAAGAGCCGCCGCTACTCCACCACCCTCGGCACCCTCCGCGCCGCCCGGACCGACCACATGCGCGGGGAAGCGATCACCACCGGCCGCCTGCCCCTCTTCGACGAGGACACCGTCCTCGTCATCTCCCACTGGGAGTACGCCGGACAGGGCCACTCGGCCGGTGACGCCCTTCTGGTAAGCGCTCTTACCGGAAACCGTCTCGTTGATCCGGGAGGACGCCATGAGTCCTAAGTTGCTCACCGTTCCGCAGGCGATGGCCGCTCTCCAGGTCAGCCGGTGGACCCTCTACGCCCTCATCCGCTCCGGCGAACTCGACTCGATCGTGGTCAACGTGCGCTGCCGCCGCATCCCCGAATCCGCTCTGAACGACTATGTGACGCGACTCTATGGAAAGGCCGCATGATGGGTAAGCGCTCGAACGGTGAGGGTTCGGTCTTCCCCTACAAAGACGGCTGGGCCGGCTACGTCTGGGTCGTCACCCCCGAAGGCAAGAAGACCCGGAAATGGGCCTACGGCAAGACCCGTGAGGAGACCCACGAAAAGTGGCTCAAGCTCCACGACCTTGCGAGCAAGGGTCCGGTACCGACCAAGCACCCCACTCTCGCCGCGTACCTGACGCGCTGGCTCGCCGAAGTAATCGAACCCAACCGGGAGCCGACCACCTACGCCGGTTACGAGGCGCTCGTACGGCTCTACATGATCCCCGGTCTCGGCAAGAAGCGGCTCGACAAGCTCACGGTCCGCGAGGTTCAGACGTGGCTGAACACGCTGGTCACGCTCTGCACCTGCTGTGATCAGAAGAAGGATCACCAACGGCCGGAAGCCAAGCGGCGGTGCTGCTCCAAGGGAGAGTGCTGCAAGGGATACCCATCCCGGAGCACGATCGCGAGCATCCGCCGCATCCTGCGCTCGGCACTCAGCAACGCCATCCGCGAGGAACTGATCTCCAAGAACGTCGCAGCGCTGACCGTCCTGCCCAACGCGAGCAAGACCAAGAACCACAGCGTGTGGAACGTCGACGAGGCGCGGAAGTTCCTTGAGCACCTGCGCACGGTGAAGGAACCGCTCTATGCCGCGTACGTGCTGATCCTGATTCTCGGCCTGCGGCGGGGCGAGGTGCTCGGGCTCGCCTGGGACTGCGTCGACCTCGACGGGGAACAGCTCTGGATCTCCCGCCAGCTCAACCGAGTCCGCGGTGAGTTCCTCCACCGGGAGACGACCAAGACTGAGGACTCGACAGCCTCTCTGCCGCTGTTCGGGCTGTGCATAGCCGCACTCCGGGATCGTCAGCGGATTCAGGAGAAGGCACGCCAGGATGCCGGGGAAAGGTGGAAGGAATCCGACCTCGTGTTCACCACGAAGAACGGGACCCCGGTCGAGCCACGCAACTTCTACCGCTCCTTTGAGCGCTACTGCGAGAGAGCCGGTGTCCCCCGGATCCGCGTCCACGACACCCGGCACACCTGCGCCTCACTCCTGGCCGCGCTCGACGTTCACCCTCGGGTCGCGATGCGCATCCTCCGGCACTCGCAGATCTCGGTGACCATGAACGTCTATACGCAGGTCCCCTCCCCGGAGACCCGCAAGGCGCTCGATCGGCTGAACCAGCGGTTGGACGGAGGCCACTGATCAAGCCGTTGCAACGACGTCAAGGGATCCTCTGGAGTCTGCCGGAGGATCCCTCTCTTATTGCCGGGAGTGATTGCGCTACATCCCTACAGACGACTGCCAGAGCTGCATGTTGTACAAGTCCACTTGATAGATGTTGGTGGGAAAACCCGGTTCGCGATCGTTCTCCAGGAGCTTCGTCTGTATCCGAACCCGCCAGGTCGCTTTTCGCTGGTCCACGTCGAAGAGGAGGTGGTGGAAGTCAGCCTCGCTGTAGTTCATGATGTGGATCTTCCCGGATGCCAGGAAAAGCTCCCCCTCCCATGACTTCTGCCATGACTGGTCGGCGGGAGGCTGTCCGCCCCACAACTCGAACCGAACGTAACGCGCGGCATCACGAGTAGAACCCCAGAGGATCACGCTACTGGAGCCGACATCCAACCAGTCCTGCCCCGGCGGGCTGGACTCCTGGCCCCACGAGCCTGGCCCGTCCGGCTGGTTGCCTTCGAGGATCTCCCCATCCAACACGTAGAAGGCTTCACGTACCTCATGCACCACACTCGCAAGAAGCTCTGCCACGCAAACCACCTCTTCCACCAGAAAGCACATCCCCTCGGACAGGAGCCCGCGCCTTCCCGGTCACCCAAGCAGATAGGTATGACAGTTCACGATCATCGACTTGAGGTGTATTCGACGCTATAGCCGTAGTCGGCTGACGTCGTTGCTGTATTTCACTGCTGTACGACACGCAAAAGGCCCTCCCGGACGAACCGGGAGGGCCTCTGAGCTGGAGCCGCCTTGGGGAATCGAACCCCAGACCCCTTCATTACGAGTGAAGTGCTCTGGCCGACTGAGCTAAGGCGGCGTGCCGCACCTGTTTCGCACGGCCTACGGCAGTCTACAGGCTCTCGAGTGCTTCCCGCGCCCCCGAATCAACCGATCTTGGGGCAGCGGGTCCCGTCCTTGGGCACCGTCAGGTTGATCAGGTAATCGTCGACCAGGCGGTCCACGCACGCCGACCCGGTCAGGTACGCGGTGTGACCGTCGCCGTCGAAACCGACGAGCACGCCGGAGGAGAGCTGCTCGGCCAGGGCCTTGGACCATTCGTACGGCGTGGCCGGGTCGCGCTCGGTGCCGACGACCATGATGGGGGCGGCTCCGGAAGCATCGATCTTCTGCTGGGGCGCCCCCTTGACCGGCCAGTAGGTGCAGGGCAGCGACGACCACATGACCATCGCGCCGAACAGCGGCGCCCGGGCCTCTGCGTCGTGGGCGGCCTCGGCGAGGGCGGAGGAGGTGCTGGGGAAGCGGCCGTCGACACAGTTGACGGCCATGTTGGCCTCGGTCTGGTTGGAGTAGGTACCGTCCTTACGGCGATCGACCAGCAGGTCGGCCATGCGCAGCAGCGTGGTCCCGTCTCCCTTCAGCGCCTGGCCGAGGGCCTGGCGCAGGACCGGCCATGCCTGGTAGTCGTAGAGCGGAGTGACCAGGCCGAGCACGGTCCAGGCCTCACCGATCTGACGGCCGTCGCCGCTCCCGTTGGCCAGCGGCTTCCGATCCGCCCCGCGGAGCAGTCCCGCTATCTCCTCGCGGGCCGACTTCGCCGAACCGCGGAAGGGGCAGTCCTGGGCGGTGAAGCAGTCTTCGAGAAACGAGTCGAGGGCGACCTCGAAGCCATGGGCCTGGGTGGCGTTCAGCTCCACCGGGGAGAGCGAGGGGTCCACGGCGCCGTCGAGGACGAGCGCGCGGACGTTTTCCGGGAAGAGGCCGGCGTAGACCGCGCCGAGCTGCGTGCCGTACGACTTGCCGAGATAGGTGAGGCCCTTGTCTCCGAGGGCCTCGCGGAGCAGGTCCATGTCCCGCGCCGCGTCGGCCGTGCCGACGTGCGGCAGGAGCTTGCCCGAGCGGGCCTGACACCCCTCGGCGAACCGCCGCGAGCCCTCCTCCAGCGCGGCGACCTCGGCAGGCGAGTCGGGCGAGCCGTCGAGACTGAGATAGGCGTCCAGATCGCCCGCCGACAGGCACCGGACGGGCGAGGACTCGCCGACCCCGCGCGGGTCGAATCCCACCACGTCGAACCGTGCCCGTACGGCCTCGCTCAGCACTGAGTGCGCGCTGCGCGCATAGTCGATCCCCGAACCGCCGGGGCCGCCCGGGTTGACGAGGATCGAGCCGATCCGGTCACCCGAGGCGGGGAGCCGGACCATGCTGATCTGGATCCGCTCGCCGTCGGGCTTGCTGTGATCGAGGGGGACCCCCAGCTTCGCGCACTCGAAGCCGTCACCGCAGTCCGTCCAGTCGAGAGCGGTCCCTGGTCGGTCGGCACCGGTCTCTGGCCGGTCGGCGCTGGTCTCTGGGCGGTCGGTGCCGGTGCAGGCGGTCGCGCAGAGAGCCAGCGCCGCGAGGACGGCGGCCGTACGGCGGAATCTCACGCTGTGCCTTTCGGGGGGAGCGAATCACATCGTCAAATACCGGGGCATCCTACGCCCGCATCGCCAGACACATCTGCTGGACAGGCTTCCTGATCTGCGACGGCTGTCAGAGAGTCGCCAGGAAGTCGGTCAGGGCGGCGGTGAACTCCTCGGGACGCTCCAACGGCGGCAGGTGGCCGGTCTCCGGGAGATCCACGCGGCGGGCCTTCCTGATCTCCCGGGCCAGCAGGTCGGACACCTCCAGGATCTCCGGCACGTCGGCCAGCCCGGTGACCACCAGGATCGGCACCTCGACCTCCGTCAGCCGCCCCTTCGCCGGGGGCACCAGGCCGCGCGCGCTGCCGTGCGGCCCGGTCCAGGATCGCTCGTTCAGCAGGCGGTCCATCGTCAGCGCCAGCTCCCACACCTGGGGGTCGAGGTCGTCGCGGGTGCGGCCCGGCCCGGCCACCAGGAACTCCGTCTCGGCCGCGGCGTATGCCTCCAGCTCCGCCACGTCGATGGTCTCCACCTCGCCCGCCCGGTAGCTCCGGAGCCGGTCGATCCCGATCACGTCGTGCACCCGCTCCCGGTATCGAGCGGCCATCGACGGCGGCCATACGTGTCCGGACAGGCCGGGGGCGACCAGGGTGAGCGCGGTGATCCGTTCGGGCGCGGTGAGCGTGGCGTCCAGCGCGATCTTGCCGCCGTCCGAGCTCCCCACCAGCACGGCCTGGTCCACCCCGAGCGCGTCCAGCAGCGCCAGCAGGTCCTCGTGGTGGGCGAACTCGCCAGTCGCGTCACCTGACTCGCCGTATCCGCGCCAGTCATAGCGGATCACCCGGTAACGCCCGGACAGCACCCGGAACGGGTGCGCCCACATCCGCCGATCCGCACAGCCGGCGTGCAACAACACGACCGCCGGCCCGCTCCCGGCCTCGTCGTAGCCGAACTCCGTGTCACCCAGCCGGATCATCGCCACGCCCGTACCTCCGCGCCCTCGGTCTGTCACAGGACCGTCCCGGTTGTCTCGCAGAGAGAATGTCGCGATCGATCGCACGATTCCCGGAAAATACCGTCTACTCCGGACCACCCTCGGCGACCGTCACCGCCCCGCCGTACATCGTGTCGTGCTGCTTGCGCGGGGAGCAGACCGAGGCGGAGGGGCAGGCGCAGCGCCGCCCGCCCTCATCCAGCCGGACCGTCACCGAGTCCGAGGGGACGTTGCGCCCCACCACGGTCCCGGAGCCCTCCGGGGTGTCCACCTTCAGCCCGACGCGGGGCATCCTGACGTTGGCTTCGACGTAGAGCGGGTGCTCGTATTTGAGACAGCACATCAGCCGCCCGCACGCCCCCGCGATGCGCAGCGGGTTGACCGGCAGGTCCTGGTCCTTGGCCATCCGCACCGAGACCGGCTCGAAGTCCTTGAGGAAGGTCGCGCAGCACAGGTCACGGCCGCAGGGGCCGATGCCGCCCTGGAGCCGGGCCTCGTCGCGGGGGCCGATCTGGCGCAGCTCCACCCGGGCGCGCAGGTTACGGGCCAGGTCGCGGACGAGAGCGCGGAAGTCGACGCGCTGGGGGGCCGAGAAGTAGACGGTGTAGATGTTCTCGGAGTCGAGGTAGTCGACGCCGATCACCTTCATGGGCAGATCATGCCGCCTGATCAGGCGTTTGGAGACGCTCCTGGCCTCCGCGCGCCGCCGCCTGTTGCCCTCGTCGCGCGCCAGGTGCTCCTCACCGGCGAGGCCCTCGCACACCGGGAGGCCGCCGATATCCTCGCTCGTCCACTGCGGCGCCCACACGCACTCGGCCACCTCCGGCCCGGCCTCGGTGGGCACGAGCACCCTGTCGCCGATCTTGGGGCTGTGCTCGCCCGGATCGAGGTAGTACAGCCGGCCGTAGCGGGTGAAGCTCACCGCCATGATCATGCCCATGTGGCTCCAAAGCTGCTGGGGGTACGGCTTGCGCTCACCCTACGCTCCATACCCGTGGATACGCGATGATCACAACCGCGGGCGCAAGCCGTACCCCCGCTCACCGCCTCATCCGGAACCCGTCACCTCCGGATGCCCCGGGTACGAACACTGCTTCCTGTCCTCCGCCCACGGGAGCTTGCTCATGATGATCGACATGAGGGAGGCGCGTTCGTACAGGCAGGCCGTGTCGATGGCGTTGGACACCCCGGGCAGCTCTCCCGCGGCCTGGGCCACGGCCATGGAGTCGTCATCCGGCCTGATCCGGACGCGAAAAGACTCGGGCATGTCCCTGGGGATTATCGCCTTCAGGAGTTCGGGGTTGTCCTGATACTCCCTCTGAAAGTTCTCCCAGGCCTGCTGCCGGCTTTCGAAGGTGACGGCCTCCACCTCGGGCCGGCCCTCCAGCATCCGCAGGAGGTTCTCCCTGTCCTCCGTGGAGATCTCCCTGTCCTTGCAGTGTGGAAAGGGGTCGGACTTCTTGCAGAGGAATACCGAGACCCCGGCCATCCCGGACGGCTCCACCCCGCTCATGGACATGGCGATGATGGTCTCCCCCCGCGGTACCGAGGAGGGCACGCTGAGCCGTACGGCTCCGAAGGCCGTCACGGCGACGGCAAGGACGACGGCACCGATCCGGAGAGGGGTCCGGGACCGGCGGCGGGCCGGAGTGGTCAGCGGGCGGACGTCGACGGCGGTCACGGCGGCGGCGGACAGGGCCTCGCGCAGGCGGTTCTCGGTGGCGGTCATGATTCCTCCCCAAGCTTGCGGGCGAGGGCGGCCAGCCCGCGCGCGATGGTGGACCGGGCCGTGCTGGCGCCGGTCCCCATGGTCTCGGCGATCTCCAGGTCGGACAGGTCGAGGTAGTAGCGGAGCGTCAGCGCCTCCCGCTGCCGCCTCGGCAGCGCGCGCAGGGCTAGCAGTACCTCGCGGCGCTCCTCGCCGAGCAGCGCCGCGTGCTCGGCGGACCAGACAGGCGGCTGGTACGGCACGGCCCGCCGGAACACCACCGCCCGGCGGCGCAGCACGGAACGGGAACCGTTGAGTACGGCCGAGCGGATGTAGGCCAGCGCGCGGTGGGGGTCGCGCAGCCGGCCCCGGCCCGCGTGGGTGCGGGCGAACGCCTCCTGCACGACGTCCTCGGCCGTGGCCTGGTCCCCCACCATGAGCAGCGCCAGCCGTACCAGCCCGAGGTGATGCTCGGTGAACAGCGCCGCGACATCGATCCGGTCCCTGGCCAGGGGCTCTCCGTGGGAGAGCATCTCGATTTCGGGTTCTGGGGTCGTCCCCGACAATGACATAGTCACATCAGAGAGACGCCGGACCGGGCGGTCTGCTGCTCCGCCCAGCCCGGAACTTCCATCCGGCCCGGCACTCCCATCCAGCCCGCAGGTTCCACGCGGCCCGCAGGTTCCACGCGGCCCGCGAGTCGCACCGGACGCACCGGACGCACCGGACGAGCTCAGTGCACGAGGTCGGCGAGGGACCTCTCCCAGCGCTCCGCGATCGTGGAGATGTCGTAGCCCTTGGCCGTCTGGAGGGCGTTCTCGGCCATCCGGTGACGGCCCTCCTCATCGTCGATCATCTTGAGCAGTCCCCCGGCCAGGGCGTCCACGTCGTCGGGCGGGACCAGCAGCCCGTCGTGGCCGGAGGTGATGATCTCCCGGGGTCCCCGGGGGCAGTCGAAGCTGACCACCGGCACCCCGCAGGCGAACGCCTCGATGATCGTCATGCCGAAGCCCTCGAACCGCGAGCTGACCGCGTGGATCGAGGCCTTGGCGAGCTCGCCCTCGATGTCGCCGGTCGGGCCCATGAAGGTGACGTTGTTGTGCAGCCGCAGCTTGACGGCCAGCCTGACCAGTTTTTCGCTGACCCGGCCCTCGCCGTAGATCCGCAGCTTCCAGTCCGGGCGCTCCCCTACCACCTGGGCGAACGCCCTGAGCAGCCGGTCATACCCCTTGACCGGCACCAGCCGCCCGGCGGCCAGCACGATCCGGTTCTCCTGCCTGGAGCGGGGACGCGGCCCGCCGGTCAGCCCGTTGCCTATGGTGTAGATCCGGGTCCGCGCCCGGTCGAGCATGGCGCGGTAGTCCCGCTCGTCGGCCTCGGTGAGGGTGACGACCGCGTCCAGCTCCGGATACCACCGCTGGATCTCCTGGAAGACGCCGGGCTCGTGGGCCTCGAAGTGCAGGTGCTCCTGGGCGATCGTGATGACCCGTCTGCGGGCGAACCTGGCGGCCATGATGTTCAGCCCGGCCCGGGTGGTGACCAGTACGTCGGTGCGGAGCCGCCGCAACTCGCGCCTGAGCACGTCGTCGCTCCACGCCGTGAAGAAGGAGTAGGCGCGCTCCTCGGGGTGGATCAGCGTGCTCTCCTGCCCGCTCAGCCGCTCCGCCTTCTTCGTGTACGGCCAGCGGACCCTGGCCCCCTCCCGCAGGTCCACCAGCGAGCGCAGCCGGACCTTGGATCCCAGGCGCAGGAAGGGCAGGTCGGTGTGCTGGAAGACGCTGATCACCTCGACGTCGTGCCGCTCGGACAGCTCGGTGGCGAGGTCGAAGGTGGACCGGATCGTGCCGCCCATGCCGTAGGCGTTGAGGATCAGGAAGGAGATCTTCACGGAGACTTCTCCTCAACCGTGAGGGCGACGGCGAGACCGTCGGTGTCGGTGTAGTAGGGCCGCACCCTGACCTGCCCCACGTACTGGGCGGGAAAGCGCACCCGGGTCTTCTTCTCGGTGACGTCGTCGAGACGGGCCGCCAGCGGCAGCCGTACCCCGGCAACCTCCGCGTGGAGGTCCCAGAACATCCGCCGCTTCGCCTGTGCCTCGGCCATCGGCGCGATCGGGAAACTCCCCTCGAAGTGCCGTCCCCGGAAGAGCGCGGGCCCGCTGACCGGCTGCGGCCCCTTCCTGGCCACGGCCACGAGCCTGGCCGGCCCCTCTACCGGCTCGCCGTACGCGAGCGTGCCCTTCACCTCGATCACGCCGTCGTCGGAGACGACGGCGGTCACCTCGACGTACGGTTCCACCGCGCGGACGGTCAGGGCGAGGGTGCCGATTGATGTACGAAATGCCCGGATCTCCCGGTCTCGGGGCGTTTCGGCGTAGGCGAGCAGTCCGTCCAGGGAGAACCCCGGATCATCGGTGGCGAGTGGTTCGCCGCGGTGTGACGCCATCCAGATGCCGGGCCGCAGTCCGGTGAGGCCGGTGCCCTCGCGCTCCTCCCCGGTCTCCACATGCCGCAGGACGATCTCTCCGTCAACCGGCTCCGGCCACTCGACTCTCAGCACGTCGTCACCGTCCACACGGCTGGTGACGGCCCGCACACCCCGTGGCCCCATCGCCTCCGGGCGCGCCTGCATGCTCTCCAACAGTCCCCCGGTCTTCTCGCTCATCCCCGTACCAGCAGGACACTGCCTGCCAGATTTATAACGAATACGTGGAAATTCGCTGTGAAGCCTAGCGATCTACACCCATGATTTGAGGGACATTAGCCGGGAACGGTTCCGTCCAATGCAAAAAAACTGGATAAGGGGAGCTCGGCCATGACGTTCCCCGTCCCCTCACCGGCCGGCCTTCAGGTCCGGCGGGCCGTGAGCTCAGCTCAGAGCCGGGGCTGCCGCAGCGAGATCGTCATCGCCTCGACGGCCATCTGCGGGTTGACATTGGCCGCCAGCCGCTCCCGGCAGAGCATGATGGCGTCGATCCGGCGCAGGGTGTCCTCCGGGGTGGAGGAGCGGGCCAGGTTCTCCAGGTCGGCCCGGCGGTCCTCGTTGGCCAGCTCCACGGGCGCGCCGAACTGCACGGCCAGCACGTCGCGGTAGAAGGCCACCAGGTCGAGCAGCGCCGCGTCGATGACGTCGCGCTTGGTACGGGTGGCGCGAGACTTCTGCCGGTCCTCCAGGTCCTTGAGCGCTCCGGCCCCACCGCGGATCAGGCCCCTGTTGAGCCCCTTCCCGGAGGACCCCTCACCGTAGATCTTGCGCAGCTCGGAGATCTCGGCCTCGTTCAGCACCGAGGTGACCGCGGCGGCCTCTTCCTCGGCGGTCTTCACCAGCCGCTCGGCGGCCATCACGCACTCTCCCAGCCCGGTAAGCGCCTTGGGGATGGAGAGCACCGCGTCGCGGCGCTTGCGCGCCTCCTCGTCCAGAGCCAGCCTGCGGGCCCGTTCGATATGCCCCTGGGCGGCCCTGGCGGCGAAATCCGCCAGAGCCGGAGGCACGTTCTCGCGGGTGGCCAGCACGTGGGCGACCGCGGCGGCGGTCGGCGTGACGAGCGTGACGAGCCGGCACCGGGACCGGATAGTGATCATCATGTCGTCCGGGGACGGAGCGCAGAGCAGCCAGACCGTCTTCGGCGGTGGCTCCTCAATCGCCTTGAGCAGCGCGTTGGACGCGCCCTCGGTGGCGCGGTCGGCGTCCTCGAACAGCACGATGCGCCAGCGGCCCAGAGTCGGCGCTCCGGCCGCCCGGAGGATGAGCCGGCGCGTGTCCTTGATGCCGTAGGAGAGCCCCTGAGGACGGACGATCTCCAGATCGGGATGGGAGCCGACCGCCACCTGATGGCACATGTCGCAGTGGCCACACCCCTGGTCGGGGCAGAACAGCGCGGCGGCGAACGCCCGCGCGGCCTCCTCCCTGCCGGATCCGGGAGGCCCGGTGAACAGCCACGAGTGGGTCATCCCCGCCCCCCGCCCGCCGGCCAGGAGCTCGGCTCCGGCAGCCGCGGCACGGCGGAGCGTTACGGCAGCCCGCTCCTGCCCCACAAGGTCATCGAAGACTCCCACGCCCTCAACCTACCGCCGGTGTCAGTCACGGATGACGGGGATGGTCCCGGTGGCGTCCTCCGACTCCCGCGGCACCGGGTCGGGCATCACTTCGCGGACCCGGTCATGGATGAGCAGGGAGATCTGGTCCTGGGAGAGGGTCCCGTCGACGACCAGGTAGCGGCCGGGGTCGGCGGCGGCCAGCGAGCGGAACTCGCGGCGCACCCGCTCGTGGAACTCCAGCGGCTCGGACTCGATCCGGTCGGCGGCCCCACCCAGCCGGGTCAGGCCGACAGCCGGCGGGGTGTCGATGAGCACGGTCAGGTCGGGGACGAGCCCGCCGGTGGCCCAGGTGTTGATCCTGGCCACGTCGTCCGGGTCCAGCGCCCGGCCGGCGCCCTGGTAGGCCAGCGAGGAGTCCACGTAACGGTCGGAGATCACCATCGAGCCCCGGTAGAGTGCCGGGCGGATCACCTTCTCCACGTGCTCGGCCCGGTCGGCCGCGTACAGCAGCGCCTCCGACCGCGCCGACAGCCCCTGGTGCACGGCGTCCAGCAGGATCGCGCGCAGCCGCATGCCCACCTTGGTGGAGCCGGGTTCCCGGGTCTGCACGACGTCGAAGCCCTGGTCCCGGAGCCAGATCGCGAGCAGCCTGGACTGGGTGGTCTTGCCCGACCCCTCACCGCCCTCGAACGCGATGAACATCCCGCGCGGCTGCTCGACGTCCTCGGGCACGAACCGCTCGCCGCGCACCGCCGCGACCAGGTCGGAGATGATCGGCACGCCCCTGCGGTCGTCCATGTGCCGCAGGGCGAGGAATCCGACGATCATCGCGAGCAGCGCGCCGATCAGCAGCACCAGATTGGAGCCGTCGAACTCGTAGACCGTCTCCCGGCCGATGACGACCCGGTGCCTGCCGAACAGACCCGCCACTGTCGGGGCGATCGCGACCACCAGCAGCAGGACGACCCGGGCGAGGGACTGCAGGAAGGAGAACGTACGGCCACGCAGGCCGTCCTCCACCTCCAGTCCGATCATGGTGTAACCGATGATCCACGCGGTCCCGGCGCACGCCCCCAGCACCACGGTGAGCATGACGACGATCGCCAGGTTGTGGACGAGCGCGACCGCGGCGAGCGCGACCCCCGCCACGACGATCGACAGCCCGAACAGCCGCCGCCGGGACAGCTCACGAAGCAACCTGGGCCCGAAGAACATGCCGGAGGCCATACCGACGAAGACCGCGCCGAACACGACGCCGTAGGCCGCGTCACCGCCTCCCAGCACCCCCACATAGATCTTCGCCACGCCGACCACCGCGCCCCCGGCGGCGAACGCGCCGAGCATGCCGATGACCAGACCCCGGATCAGCCGGTTTCCGCCGACGAAGCGCCAGCCGTCGATGATCTGCCGCAGCACCGACGGCGTGGAGATCGTGGTGCCCGCCGCGGTGGTCTTCGGGATGTCCTTGAGCGTGAAGATGATGACGGCCGACACCAGGTAGGCGAAGGCGTTGACGAACAGCGCCAGGTAGGTGTCGCGGCCGGCGAAGTACGGGACGAACCTGCCCAGGGTGTCGTTGGTGACCGACAGCACCGCGAAGAGCAGCGCGGCAATCGGGGCGGTGCCGTACGTGACCAGCAGGTTGAGCTGGTTGGCCTCCTCCAGCCGCTCCTTGGGCACCAGGTTCGGCACCGTGGCGTCCTTGGCGGGGACCCAGAAAAGGTTGACGCACTCGACCAGGAACGTGGCGACGATCACCCACTGGTAGTTGCCGATCAGCGGGATCGACAGGACCAGCGCGAAGCGCAGCAGGTCGGAGAAGAACATCGTCAGCCGGCGGTCGAACCGGTCGGCGAAAGCGCCCGCGAGCGGCCCCAGCAGGATGGCCGGAAGCATCTTCGCGACGAAAACACCACCGATGGCCATGCTCTGGACCCGGTAACCGGCCCCGCTGGTGAGGTTTCCGGCGAGCGCGGTCAGCGCGATGATGTTCAGCCAGTCTCCGAGGCTGCACACCGACATGGCCGTCCACAACTTGCGGAACGGAGCGTTGGCCAGCACATGAGGGGGCTTGCGGCGCGCGGTGGTCCGGCCAGGGGTGGTCATGATGTCAGCGTATCCAGGTGCTCACTAGGCTGGGGAAAGCATGCGCCGGGCGGATATGCCCGGCTGCTCGTCGCATGAGGGTAATACGTCCAGCCCGTCCCCCGCAGGGGTCAGTCGCGAAAAGAATGCCCCGATGCCATACTTCTGGATCTCTAGCCCCGGAGTTCCAGAAGGGTGATCTCGGGCGGAGCGCCGACCCGGACGGGCGGCCCCCAGAAGCCCGCTCCCCGGGTGACGTACACCTGAGTGCCGTCCACCTCGCCAAGACCGGAGACGACCGGCTGCTGCAGCGGGACGGCCAGGTTGAAGGGGACCATCTGGCCGCCGTGGGTGTGGCCGGAGAGCTGCAGGTCGACACCGTACTCAGCCGCCCTGGACGCCTGGACCGGCTGGTGGGCGAGGAGGACCGTGGACCGAGAACGGTCCCGGCCGCCGAGCGCCCGCTCGTAGTCGGGACCATCACCGGCGGAGCCGCCCGTCACGTCGTTGACCCCCGCGAGGTCCAGCACCGCGCCCCCGTGAGCGATCTCGACCCGCTCGTTCCGGAGGGGGCGGACACCGAGATGACGGAGCTCCTCGATCCACTCGTCGGGGCCGTTGGCGGTGTAGTACTCGTGGTTGCCGGTGACGAAGTAGGAGCCGTAGCGGGATTCGAGGCTCCTCAGCGGCCTGGCCAGCGGGCCGAGCTCGGCCAGCGTGCCGTCGACCAGGTCACCGACGATGGCGACCACGTCCGCCTGGAGCGAGTTGACCATGCGGACGATGCGCTCGGCGTGGGCTGTGCCGGTGAGCGGACCGAGATGAATGTCACTGACCACGGCGAACCGGAGGCCGCTGAGACGCGGATCCAGCCTGGGCAGCGTGACCCGGACCGACTCGATCACCGGGTCGCCGAGTGCGGTACCGATCCCGGTCCCGACCGTGGCCAGCGCCCCCACCCCCGCGGCGGCGGCGGCCGTACGGGCGATGAAAAGCCTGCGGCCGATCGCCTCCGGTCCACCCCCGGCCCCGTCCCCACCCCCGGCCGTGGCGTCGGCGTCGGCGTCGGCGTCAGTCACGGAAACGCCGGCCGTAGAACCGGGGCCGCCCACGGAACCGGTGCCGGTCGTGGAACCGGTCGCCGACAGCGCCGGAACGGTGAGGGCGGTGCGGGCGGTGACGGGGTGGCGGCCGGAGCGGCGCAGGGCCAGCAGGGCCAGGGCGCGGGGAATCTCCAGGAGCACCAGGAACACGGCCAGGTAGAACATCAGCGCGATCCAGAAGAACCCCGGCCAGGCCAGGAAGTGCCCCCACTCACTCCGGGAGCCGATGAGCGTCACCGGGACGAGCAGTCCGAGACCGGCCAGGATCCAGGTCAGCACCCGGCGGGTCCGGCCCTCGGCCGTGGTGGCGCGGACCAGGCGGCGCCAGAGGTAGTAGTGGATCAGCGCCACCGCTCCCACGACCAGCGACACAAAACCCACGACCGTTCACCTCTCCCACACCAGGACCGCCCGCCGTACCCGGCATGTCCCGAAGAACGCCCACCGCACCCGGGCACGTTCCGAAGAACGCCGGGGACGGCGGACGCGTTCCCTGAGGCCGGTCTCAGACCTGTCTCAGACCTGGCCGGGGACCTGACCCAGACCTGGCCCGGACCTCTCCCGAGGCCTCTCTCAGGCCTTGGCCTTCGCCTTGGCGCGGGTGGTGGGCCGCTTGGGCGCCGGGCCACGGGCACGACGGTCGGCAAGGAGCTCGGCGGCACGTTCGGTGGTGATCTTCTCGACCTCGTCGCCCTTACGCAGGGAGGCGTTGGTCTCGCCATCGGTCACGTAAGGACCGAAGCGACCCTCCTTCACCACGATCGGCTTCTTGGTCACGGGATCCTCGCCGAGCTCGCGCAGCGGGGGCGCCGTAGCGGCACGCCTGCCTCGGGCCTTGGGCTGAGCGAACAGCTCCTTGGCCTGCTCCAGCGTGACCGTGAACATCTCCTCCTCGGACGCCAGCGAGCGCGAGTCGGTGCCCTTCTTCACGTAGGGCCCGAACCTGCCGTTCTGCGCCGTGACCTCCTGGCCGTCGATCTCCCCGAGCACCCGGGGCAGCGAGAGCAGCCGCAGGGCGTCGTCAAGGGTGACAGTCTCCAGGGACATCGCCTTGAGCAGCGATCCGGTGCGCGGCTTGGGAGCGTCCGCCTTCTTGGTCTTCTTCTTCGCGCCCTCGGCCGGAGGCGCCTCCTCGGGGAGGATCTCGGTCACGTACGGGCCGTAGCGACCGTCCTTGGCCACGATCATGTGACCGGTGACCGGGTCCCTGCCCAGCTCGCGGTCACCCGTCGGGCGCGAGAACAGCTCCTCGGCCCTCTCCGCGGTCAGCTCGTCGGGCGCCAGATCCTCCGGCACGTTCACCCGGGCGCCCTCACGGTCCAGATAGGGGCCGTAACGGCCCACCCGGATCATGATGTCGGTACCCCGGATCGGGAAGGAGCTGATCTCCTTGGCGTCGATCTCGCCGAGATCGGTCACCATCTCCTTCAGACCCTCGTCACCGTTGTCGCCGAAATAGAAGCGCCGCAGCTCGGGCACCCGCTCCGCCCGGTCGTTGGCGATGTCGTCGAGGACCTTCTCCATGTCGGCGGTGAAGTCGTAGTCGACAAGGTGGCCGAAGTGCTGCTCCAACAGGTTGACCACCGCGAACGCCAGGAAGGACGGCACCAGGGCCGTGCCCTTCTTGAACACGTAACCGCGGTCCAGAATCGTTCCGATGATCGACGCGTAGGTCGAGGGACGGCCGATCTCCCGGTCTTCCAGCTCTTTGATGAGCGAGGCCTCGGTGTAGCGCGCGGGCGGCTTGGTGGCGTGCGACAGCACGTTGAGCTCGGCCGCGGTGAGACGGTCACCCTCGTCCAGGCTGGGCAGGCGCTTCTCGGAGTCGTCGCGGTCGGTGGACGGGTCGTCCGCGCCCTCGACATAGGCCTTGAGGAAGCCGTGGAAGGTGATGGTCCGGCCGGTGGCGCCGAACTCGACCCGCTCACCGGAGCTGGAGGTGCCCCCCACCTTGACTGTGACCGACTCGCCGACCGCGTCCTTCATCTGCGAGGCGACGGTCCGCTGCCAGATCAGCTCGTACAGCCGGAACATGTCGCCGGTCAGCCCGGTCTCGCCCGGCGTGCGGAACTCCTCGCCCGAGGGACGGATCGCCTCGTGCGCCTCCTGCGCGTTCTTCACCTTGCTGGCATAGGCACGCGGCTTGTCCGGCACGTACGCCGCGCCGTACAGCCTGATGGCCTGGCTGCGCGCGGCGGCGACGGCGGTCTCCGACAGCGTGATGCTGTCGGTCCGCATGTAGGTGATGAAGCCGTTCTCGTACAGCCGCTGGGCGACCTGCATGGTCGACTTCGCGGAGAAGCCCAGCTTCCGGCTGGCCTCCTGCTGCAGCGTGGTCGTCCGGAACGGTGCGTACGGCTTGCGGGTGTACGGCTTGCGCTCGACCGAGTTGACCTTGTAGGCCGCACCGCCCAGCCGCCCGGCGAGTGCCCGCGCGGCCTGCTCGTCCAGGTGGAGCACGTCGGCGCTCTTTAGGGTGCCGTTGCTCGCGAAGTCGCGGCCCTGGGCGACGCGCTTTCCGTCCACGCCGGTCAGCGTGGCGGTGAACTCGTGCGGAACCTCGCCGCGGCCGGTGTCGAACAGCCCCTGCAGGTCCCAGTAGCTCGCGCTGGTGAACGCCAGGCGTTCGCGCTCGCGCTCCACGACCAGCCGGGTCGCCACGGACTGCACGCGACCGGCGGACAGACGGGGCTTGACCTTCTTCCACAGGACCGGGCTGACCTCGTAACCGTAGAGGCGGTCGAGGATGCGCCGGGTCTCCTGGGCGTCGACCAGCCGCAGGTTCAGGGCACGCGGGTTGTCCACTGCGTCCTGGATCGCCCGCGGTGTGATCTCGTGGAACACCATCCGGTGAACCGGCACCTTGGGATTGAGCACCTCGCGGAGGTGCCAGGCGATCGCCTCACCCTCCCGGTCCTCGTCAGTGGCGAGATAGAGCTCGTCGGCATCTTTGAGCAGCTGCTTGAGCTTGCTCACCTGTGCCTTCTTGTCATGGTTGACGACGTAGAGCGGCTCGAACTCGTGATCCACATTGACACCGAGGCGCGCCCAGGACTCTCCCTTGTACTTCTCCGGGATGTCGTCGGCCTTCTCGGGGAGATCACGAATATGCCCGATGCTGGACTCCACGACGTAACCGCGGCCGAGGTACCCGGCGATGGTCTTCGCCTTGGAAGGCGACTCGACGATCACCAGGCGGGTTCCGCCGGCGTTGCCGTTCTTGGCTGGCACGCTGCTTCCTACCTCGCTGTTCGCATTGGTTCCCCGTTTTCTTCCCTCTCGGGTTACCCGATCTCGATCGGGCACACTCCAAGGAAAGCCGCAAGGACGCACAATAAAGCCCTATGAGTGCCGACGTCCCCCAGCCCACCCTCGGAGACTAATCGCTGTGCTCGACTACTCCTACTTGGTTCTCCATCTTCCGCGTGGCACCTCCCGGGACGCCGCTCGGCAGATTCTCACCGAACACGCAGAATACGGCGGCTGGGAACTCGACCGTCTGCGACTGTATCCCGACGGCCGCCGGGACGTCCGACTGCGTCGGAAGATCATACGCGTGACCAGAACGATGTGACCGTCTGCCCCCACCTCTGTGCCCCCCAGACATGGCTTTGCCCGCCCCGGGCCGCGCCCCCGGAACGGGCAAAGCTACTCTGCCTCGCCATACGGGGGGCATCGCGGCCCAGGGCTGCGGCTGTCCCTCACTGCTGGCGAAGCGTCTGTGCGTCTCCCCCGATGGAGCCGGGAGGACATGACTGGATGGTTACCGATGCCTTACTTCTTGCCGAAACGGATACGGCGGGTGGCCACGAAAAGCGCGGCGGAGGCGGCGGCCATGGCGCCCAGCAGCAGGGCGACCAGCGAGCCGGAGTTCATCCCGGTCACTCCGACGGGCTGAGCGGCGCTCATCAGGTCGAGGCCTTTCACCGGGAGCGCACCGCCGAGCGGGGTGGAGGGGGCCAGGCCGGTCGTGGGAGCCAGCGGCGGACCGGCGTACCCCGGCGCCTGCTGGGAACTCGCCTGGGCGCCGGGCATGACCGGGAACTCCGGCAGAGCGGCCATGTCTCGCATCTCACCAGCGAGAGGGAGGCCCGGACCCTGCGTCTTCTGGCCCAGCTGGGCAGCGTCGAGCGCCGGGACGAAGGGGAGCGCCGGCACGAGGCCACTGTTCTGGCGGGCGCCGGCCACCCGGGCCCAGTGACCGGAGTGCCCGTCGCCCGGCTCGCCGACGTGGGAGCCGCCCAGGCAGCCGGCCGCGGCGTCACCCAGAACGGCGACGGCGTTGCCGCAGATGTTGATCGGCGCGGTGATCGGCGCGACAACCTGGTTACCACCCAGGATGCTGCCCCGCCCGGAGGTGATGTTGCCACCCGCGCCCCTGCCGCCGCCCACGACCGAGGCGCCGCCCTTGCACCCGGCGAAGGCTCCGCCCAGGACCGCGACGGCGTTGCCGCAGACGTTGATCGGCGCGGTGATCGGCGCGACCACCTGGTTACCACCCAGGATGCTGCCCCGCCCAGAGGTGATGTTGCCACCCGCGCCCCCACCCCGGCCGGGGTTGTCGACGACCGCGCCACCCGGGCAGCCCGCCAGGGCGTTGCCCACCGCGTTGCCGCAGACGTTGGCCGGAGCGATGATCGGCGCGACGACCTGGTTGCCGCTGCCGGCGCCGAAACGGCCGTCGGTGTCGTTGCCGCTCGAGCCGTGCCAGCCGTGCCCGTCGTTCCAGCTGTGGCTGCCATGCCAGCCGTGGCCGTCGTTCCAGCTGTGGCTACCGTGCCAGCCATGCCCGCCGGGCTTACCGTTCCAGCCGTGCCCGCCCGGGTAGCCCTGACGGCCGGGCCCGCCAGGCTGACCAGGGCCACCAGGCTGGCCGGGACCACCAGGCCCACCGGGACCGCCAGGCCCACCGGGACCGCCACCGCCGATCACCTCGGCGCCGCCCTTGCAGCCGGAGAAGGCCCCGCCGAGGACCGCGACCGAGTTGCCACAGATGTTGACCGGCGCCGTGATCGGCGCGACGACCTGGTTACCACCCAGGATGCTGCCCCGCCCGGAGGTGATGTTGCCACCCGCGCCCCGGCCCCGGCCGGTGTCGCTGACGGACGCGCCGCCCTCGCAGCCCGCGACGGCGTCACCGAGGACTCCGACCGAGTTGCCACAGACGTTGACCGGCGCGGTGATCGGCGCGACGACCTGGTTACCACCCAGGATGCTGTGGTCACCGTCCGTCCGGTTGCCGCCCGATCCGCCCTGGCCGGTGTTCCGGACGGACGCGCCGCCCTTGCAGCCCGCCCGGGAACTACCGAACAGGGACAGCGCGTTGCCGCAGGCGTTGACCGGCGCGGTGATCGGCGCGTTGACCTGGTTGCCGCCGAGGATGCTGCCCCGGCCGGAGGTCTCGCCCGGAATGCCACCGCCGACGTTCTCGACGGAGGCACCACCCTGGGAGGACGCGGCCGACTCGCCGGCGACGGCGACGGCGTTGCCGCTGATGTCGATCGGCAGGGTGATCGGAAGATTGACCTGGTTGCCGCCGCCGATCGAGTTGTCACCGGAGGTGTCGGCGAAAGCCGTACCGCTGCCGAGAGTCATGACACCCAGCGCGAGCAGGGCCGCAGGGGTCGTGCCCTTAACCCACGTACGCATAGTTGATCTCCTTGCGGTTCTTGGGGGATACCTGACGTCTCGTGCCCGGCGTGCGGAGCCGTACGAGGTCCTGACGAGGGCCCGCACAGCGGAGGCCCCGACGGCCGTCACGAGGGATGGGAATTACTCACCGTCATGGACAGAGCGGCTCCCCTGGAGAGTGGGGCGAGGCACGCTCCGCGACCGACGCACTCCGCTGAGGAATGGGGCCGGTCTACGGGACGGAGTCAGTCAGGAGAGAAGGAAGGGTCATCCGCCGCTGTGCGGACGACAGGGGGAAGCGCGCACGCCAGCGGGGCGCGCTGCGCCATCAACCGCGGGTCGTAGACGGACCGCGCGACGTCCCCCACGCATGGCCCGGAAAGGCCGGATTCGCTGCCGCTCTGGGGCACGAATCCATCAATGCCAGAACTGTGGTCAACGGTGGCGGGTGCGGGGGATACGGGCTCCGACTGGCTGGTGAGCCCGTCCACACCCCGCCCGGCCATGGCCTCGGCGTTTCCTGACGCCGCCAGCCCTCCGCTGCCCGCGGAGAAGACCTCGGCCTGCAGGTCTGATCTGGAAGCGGCTGAGTCGGGGGCGTCGGAACGGACCGTTCCCGTCGCCACGGTGGTGCCCGCGGCCGCCGGAGCGGCACTGAGGAGCCCGAAGACGACGACGAGCAGCCATCCGGCGGCCAGCAGGCCGCCGATCACGGAGACTCGCTTGACGATCCGCCCGGTGCCGGCCGCGAACCGCGCCATCCGGTCAACCGCGGAGACCGCGCCGTCGGCCGAGGCGGTCACGGGCACGCGCCGAGCAGCAGGCGAGAACGCCTCCCACTGCTCCTGCGGCATGCGCACCACGTGACCTCCCCAACGCACCCCGGAATGGGTCTGCTTCTCGCAGACCCAACCCCTCAACAGAGAGTTACTTTACCACTACGCATGGTCAGTGCAACATATTTCCAAGGAAAGCCTCAGCAGGCATCCAGGAAACGGTCAAGCACCCGGACCCCGAACTGCAGCGAATCCACCGGAACCCGCTCGTCCACCCCGTGGAACATCCCAGAGAAGTCCAGGTCCGCCGGGAGCTTCAGCGGCGCGAACCCGAAACCGCGCATACCCAGCCGGCTGAACGCCTTCAGGTCCGTGCCGCCCGACAGGGTGTACGGCACGGCGAGCGCGCCCGGGTCCTCGGCGAGGAGCGCGTCGGACATCGCCCGCACCAGCGGTCCGTCGAACCCGGTCTCGATGGCGATGTCGTGGTAGACGAACTCCCTGGTCACGTTGGGACCCAGCAGCTCGTCGACCGTCTTGAAGAACTCGTCCTCGTACCCCGGCAGGAAACGGCCGTCCACATGCGCGGTGGCGGCCTGCGGGATCACGTTCGCCTTGTAGCCACCCTCCAGCATGGTGGGGTTGGCGGTGTTGCGCAGCGTGGCACCGATCATGCGGGCCAGCGGCCCGAGCTTGGCCACGGTCGCCTCGGCGTCGTCCAGGTCGAGTTCGAGCTCCAGCGCCTTGGAGATCTCGGTGAGGAAGGTCGTGACCGTCTGCGTGAGCCGTACCGGCCACTCGTAACGCCCGATGCGGCCGACCGCCTCGGCCAGCTCGGTGACGGCGTTCTCGCTGTTGAGCATGGAGCCGTGCCCGGCCCGGCCGCGGGCGGTCAGCCGCATCCAGGCGATGCCCTTCTCGGCCGCCTCGATGAGATAGAGCCTGCGGGCATCGTCAAGGGAGACGCTGAACCCGCCGACCTCGCCGATCGCCTCGGTGCACCCGTCGAACAGGTCCTTGTGCCTGTCGGCCAGCCACTGCGCGCCGTAGGTGCCGCCGGCCTCCTCGTCGGCGGTGAACGCCAGCACCACGTCCCGCGGCGGGCGGCGCCCCTCGCTGAGTCGCTGCCGGACGACCGCGAGGATCATCGCGTCCATGTTCTTCATGTCGACCGCGCCGCGCCCCCAGACGCAGCCGTCGGCGATCTCCCCGCTGAGCGGGTGGTGGGTCCAGTCGTCGGCGTTGAAGGGGACGACGTCCAGGTGCCCATGGAGGAGCAGCGCGCCGCGGGAGGAGTCCTCCCCCGCGATCCGGGCGATCACGTTCGCCCGGCGGCTGTCCGACTCCAGGATCTGCGGCTCCAGCCCGACCTCGGCCAGCTTCCCCGCCACGTACTCGGCGGTGGCCCGCTCACCGGGGCCGGAATTGTCGCCCGCGTTGGTCGAGTCGATCCGGATCAGGTCACTGCACAGTCCGGCTACCTCGTCCTCACCATTGAGCACGGTCATGTCGACTCCTTCCGTTTGGTACGGCTTGCACCTCCCATCCTGCCGCCGCAGGAGGCCTGTCGGCATCCCCCCAGGACCGGGTTACCGGCCGATATGACGCAAGCTCAAGAGTTTGCTAATCTAAGTCCGCCGACGAGGGATGACGGTCCCACGTGCAGGCACCACGTCCGGGTGGCGGAATAGGCAGACGCGCTAGCTTGAGGTGCTAGTGCCCTTTGCGGGGCATGGGGGTTCAAGTCCCCCCTCGGACACCAACCTTTTGCACATGTGGGGGCCAGGGACAACCTGAGCCTCCACTAGTTGTTTCTGGGGCTGGAGCCCGATCTGGCCTTGCCGGCCGGGGCGGCCTCCTGAAGGACCTCCACAAGATCTCCGAGTGCGGTCATCACTCCGTTGATCTCCTCTCCTGTCATACGGCGTCGGCCAGTAGCCTGCCGCTGCTGTGCTCGCGCCGCGACGCGCTGGGCCTGGGTCTCGGCCATCCACTGGACGATGAGGGTGGGATCCGCTCCGGCTTCCAGAGCCCAGCGCTGGGCGAGCTTACGGCCGCACTCGGCGATCTTCTGCCGGACCGCTTCGTCGCCGTCCTACCTGCGACTTTTCCATTCAATCCGCCGGCGGGCTACGAAGGCCCGCCGTGACCGGGCGCGTGGGCGCTGTCAGGCTCCCGCCGGTGGGATGTTCTGGTTCAGCGCGAAGACGTTGTCGGGATCCATTCGTGCCTTCAGCCGCGTCAGGCGGCTCCAGCTGTCGGGCAGGTAGGCCTCGCGGATGCGGCCGCTGCCCTCGTCCCCCAGGTGGTTGACATAGGTGCCGTCGGCCCACGGCCGGGTGGTGTTCCACGTTTCGCCTACCCAGCGGCGGTGCGGGTCGGGATCCTCGGCGGGGTTCTCCCAGGTGGCCGCGGTCATCGTCATGTAATCCGCCGACCGGTGTCCGAAGGCCGTCGCGCCGCGGTCCCTGTCGCCGATGGCGCCGCCGAGACGTCGGAGCAGTACCTGGTTCAGGGGCGACGACGGACGGGTGCCATGGTGGGAGAGCGCGGCGATGGCCTCGTCCGGCAGTCCTTTGAGGAAGTCGGAGCGGACGTACTGCTGTCGCCCGGGGACGTTGGCGTCGTCGAACATCCTCTGCAGGTCGGCGTACCCCATGATGCCGAAGGTGTCGATGAGCGGCCGTCCGAGGCTGCGCAGAGGCGCGGTCAGCTCCTGCCCGACGTGGTGCGGGCCGAAGTAGGCGGCCGCGATGCCGACGACGGGCTTGCCTACGGCGTCGGCGGGCACGAAGGGCGCTGGAGGGGCGGACACCAGCGCCGCGACGAGCGACAGCTCGCGCGGCGCCCGCTCGCCGACTTCGTGAAAGATGTGGAGGGCGTCCTGGGCGAGCGCTCCCGGATACATGACCATGCCGGCCCAGGCGGGTGCGACCGGGTGTAGCCGGAAGGTGAAACGGGTGACGATGCCGAAGTTGCCGCCACCGCCCCGCAGCCCCCACATCAGTTCGGGATCGGTGTCGTCGTCGGCCGTCACGACGTCCCCGGTCGAGGTGACGAGCTCGACGCCGAGGAGATTGTCCGCGGCGAGGCCGTACAGCCGGGAAAGCCAGCCGATGCCGCCTCCGAGGGTGAGGCCCGCGACTCCAGTATCGGAGATCTCACCGCCGGGTGTCGCGAGTCCCTCCGCCTGCGCGGCCGTGTCGAACTCCCGCCAGAGGACGCCGGGATCCACGTCTGCGCGTTGCACCTCGGAGTGCAGCGCGATCCCCTTCATGAGGCTGCAGTCGATCATGAGGCCGCCCTCGACCACCGAGTAGCCCGGGATGCTGTGGCCGCCGCCGCGCACCGCGATCGGGAGGCCGTGCTGGCGGGCGAAGGCCACCGTCGCGGCCACGTCCGCCGTCGACCGGCAACGGGCGATGAAGGCGGGTCGGCGGTCGATCGATCCATTCCAGATCCGCCTGGCCCTGTCGTAGCCGGCGTCGTGTGGGGTGAGCAGCTCGCCCTCGAAGCCGTCCAGGGTGGAAACCGAGGCGCGGTAGGCGATGTTCATGCCAGTCCTCCTGTCTGACGCGTTCATGTGGGCAAGCGTGGGACAAGGCGACGCGGGGGCGACATCCCTCGATTGAGGGATGGTAGGGGCGCTGGACCCGCGCCGATACTGGCGACATGAGAAGCGCGAAGGTGCGAGACGTACGGAAGGCCGTGGCCGACCTGTCTCGCCGGGCGGTGTCCCCGCTGGCGCTCGAGCGAGAGGTCGCCGACCAGCTGGCCCGAGTCGTTCCATTCGATCTGTGGTGCGGATTGACCATGGACCCCGACACGGGAAACCCCACCGGCGGCTTCCACGACGAAGGGCTGCCGTTCCAGCATCTCGGCCGGTTGACCGAGATCGAGCAGCAGGACACCGACCCGGACGTCCTCACCATGCGCGAGCTGGTCCGTAGTGGCGTGACCGCACGGACCCTGTCGGAGGCGACGGGTGGTGATCTCGCGCGCAGCCATCGCTTCCGCGACGTGCTGAGCCCTTCCGATATCCGGCACGAGGTCCGCATCGGCTTCCGCGCCGCGGACGGCCGGGTATGGGGAGCGATGGTCTTGATGCGGGGCACTGACATTCCCGACTTCACTGCCCGGGAGCTCGATGTCATGCACGCGATCAGCCAGCTCGTCGCGGATGGGCTGCGCCGGGCCATGGTGCTCTCCGGGCGCCCGCCAGTCGAGGACGACGGGCCCGGGCTGATGCTGTGCAGGGTGGCCGAGACCGTCGTACTTGATCACGTATCGGCGTCCGCCCGGCGCCTGCTCGACGAGATCGACGACAGCTGCCTCGGCGACCTGCCTTACACGCTCACATCACTGGTGTACGCCGCCCACCGGCGGGCCGCCTCCGGCACGCCGCATCGTGTCCGCATCCGCACTCGGACGGGACGATGGCTGACCGCGCACGCCGAGCATCTAGGAGACACCTCGGTCTCCGTCATCCTGGAAACCACCCGCCCTCAGGAGATCATGGAGCTGCTCTCCGACGTCTACCGGCTCACCGCCCGGGAACGCCAGATCGTCGCGCTTGCCGGGCGGGGCCTCACGAACAAAGAGATCGGGTCGGTCCTCTCCGTGTCGACGTTCACCGTGCAGGATCACCTCAAGGCCGTTTTCACCAAGACCGGCGCCCGGAGCCGGTCTGAGCTCGCGGCCCTCCTGCACGGATACCCGGTCACCCGGGGGCGCCTCAACGTGGACGTCACCCTCCCGCCCGATCGCTCAGATCGCCCGTGATTGCGGTCAGGTCTCCCGAGATTCCTCCAGCTTCCGGGCGATGTGTTCGAGGGCGGCGAGATCCTCCGGCGTGAGCCGGTCGATGAAGTGGCGCCGTACCGACTCCAGATGGGCCGGGGCGGCGTCCTCGAGCGTCTCCAGGCCGTGCTCGGTCAGAACGAGGTAGCAGCCTCTGCCATCGGCCGGGTCGGGTTCACGCCGTACGAGGCCGCGTGCTTCCATCCGGGTGGCGTGCCGGGAGAGACGGCTGCGTGACCAGCCCATCTTGGTGGCCTGCTCGCGCAGCGTGCTGGTGCGGCCGGGCCGCTCCGACACCTTCCTCGGCGAGCGCTACCGGCGGATCGTCAAACGCCGGGGCAAGCTCAAGGCCCTGATCGCCGTGGCCCGCTCGATCCTGGTCATCGTCTGGCACCTGCTGGCCGACCCCACCGCCCGCTACCGCGACCTGGGCGGCGACTCCAAGCGCTCGGCTTCACCGTCACTCTGACCCAGGCTGCCTGACCCATACCGCCCCGACCAGCCCCGATCGGCGATCACCCGCCAGGGTCGCTGCCGCCTGCCCGGCTGAGGTCGTTATTTTCCGGTCAGAACATTCAGCGGGAAGAGCGCGAGCCGCCGCCCGGCCAGATCGGCGAGGTGGACCGAGGACGGCGACGCGAGAGGGTCGTCCTCGAGCCGCCTGATGCGCTGGCTGAGCGGCAGCTGTTCCGCAGGGCCAGCGGTGCGTGGGCGGTTTGTCGGGGACGGAGGTCAGCCGCCGGTCAGCCGCAGCCTTCGAACTGGGGGACGGTGAAGGTGAGCGCCAGGCCGGACTTCCCGAACCACTTCTGCAGCAGCTTCTTGGCGGATCCGTCCAGGTACATCTCGGTGATGGCCTTGTTGACCGCCTCGCAGCCGTCCAGGTCCCCGGCCTGGATGCCCACGCCGTACCGCTCGTCGGTGAACGGCGCGTTGACGATCTTCAGGTCCGGGGTGGCGAAGCCGGCCAGGATGAGGTCGTCGGTGGATACCGCGTCCACCTTCCCCGCCTTCAGATCGGACATGCACTCGCTGTAGGAGGCGGCCTCGACCAGCTCCACGGCGATCTTCCGTTCCTCCTTCACCCGGCGCCAGGAGTTCGAACCGGTCACCTGACACAGCTTGCGCCCCTTCAGGTCCCGCACGCCGGTGACCGCGCTCTCCCGGGCACGTACGAGAGTGTCCTGGTGGGCAACGTAGTACGGCCCGCCGAAGGCCACCTTCGTCTTGCGTTCCGGAGTGATCGAATAGGTGGCGACGATCAGATCGACCGAGCCGGCCATGAGTGCCTTCTCCCGCTCGGACGAGGGCATCGCGACGAACTTCGCGTCCTTCCCCAGCTTCCGGGCGATGTAGGCGGCCACATCGACGTCGAAGCCAACGAACTTGCCCTCCGCCTTCTTCATCCCCAACCCGGGCTGGTCCGGCTTCACCCCGATGACCAGGACGTCCTTGTCGAGAATCGACGAGCCGGCGCCGCAGGCCGTCGCCGAGAGCAGCGTCACGGCCCCTAGCAGCACCAAGGCGGTGATACGCCGCAGACGGCCCCTCCCGGTCAGCGCGACCATGAACATCTTCCCTTCACCGGTACTCGGCGAGCCGGGGCCGGACCCCGACCAGGATCAGCAGGGCGGCGGCGAGCGCCGCCCCCGGCAGCAGAAGGTTCCAGCTACCGAGGGCGCGGTCGCCCGCCACCACGGCGTCGTCGAACGCCAGGCGGTGTAGCGCGGTCAGGTCGACCAGAGCGCCGTCGTAGGCCTCGAACGAGGCACCCATGGCCTGCCGCACGGCGTCCCCGTTCTTGCCCGTTGTGGCGGACTGCCGCATCTGCCGGTCAGCGTGCTGGAACTGCTGGTAAAGCGTGAGCACCTTGCCCAGGGCCTCGCGCTGGCCGGGCAGGGTGACACGGTCGGCCTCCGAGCCGTAGAAGCCGAGGAAGTCCGCCTTGCCGGGGAAGGCGGCGACACTGTTGTCCACCGCGGCGTAGTACTTGTCCAGGTTCCCGCCGGGGACGTAGAACACCGACTGTGACTTGTCGAGGTACACCTGCTCGTAGGTGTCCGCCCGCTGCGGGTCGAGCAGATACCTGCTCTCGTCGCCGTGCAGACTGTTCCCGATCGCGCGTGCCCGGGACAGCACGAGAACCGAGTCGAAACCATCCTTCTTGGCCGTCCGCAGCTCGTCGGACACCCGCTGCAGGAGGAGCACCCCGGCGATGGTCAGCACGCCGACGACGACGGTGGCCGCCAGCAGCGCCGGGTTGATCGCCCGGCGGAACCTGCGGGCCAGGAAGACCTGCAACGCGACCAGGACGGTCAGCGCGAGCGCCCCACCGAGCGTCACCCACCACCGGCCCGCCTGCACGGCGGACGACTCGGCCGCGTAAGCGTGCCTGACGACGGTCCCGCTGTCGAGCGTGAGGTTGTACGCCTTGGGCAGCAGGTCCAGCCGCATCAGGTCGGTGGCCTGGCGGTAGACGTCGAGAGCCGGCTGCGAGGGTGGTCCGGCGGCATGCCGGGACTGCTCGTCCAGGAGCAGGGCGCGCGACGCGAGCCGCTCGTAGCGGCCGAGCCCGTCGAGTACGGCGCGCACGGTCATCTGCTCCGTCGGGTCGCCGCGAGCCAGGTCGGCGGCCTGCAGCACGGCGCTGTCGGCCTGCGCGCGGCGCTGGTCGTAGCGGTCCAGCGCGGCCTGGCGGCCGGGCCCGCTCTCTCCGCCGGCCAGCAGCACGGTGGCCACCTGGGCGTCCATGTCGCTCAGCGCGAAGTACAGGTCGGCGGTGGCCACCACCTGCGGACCCGCTGTGTGCCCGATCGCCTGCAGCCCGTCCCCGGCGTGCCCCAGGGCCACGCCCATCAGCGCGGCCAGCAGGCCGACGGCGAGAACGGCGGCACCGGCCCCGGCGCGGATCCGTCCGGGAACCGTTCGCAGCCGCAGGGCGCGCGACAGGAAAGGGGCGGGCGTAGGCGCGGGTGGAGGGATGGGCGCGGGCGCGGGGCCGACGGTGGTGGGGGTGATAACGGCCATCTCAGCCCTTCCGGACCGTGATGCCGGTCCATGCGCCGACGTGGATGCGGTCCCCGTCGCCGAGCGGGATCAGCGCGTTGTGCTCCACCGTCTTGCCGTTGAGCAGGGTTCCGTTGGCGGATCCCGGGTCGACGAGCTGCCACGTCCCGTCGGCCTGTGCGAGCAGTACCGCGTGCAGGTGGGAGACGCCGGGATCCTCGGGCGGGCCGGCAAGGTCGATCTCGGGGGCCAGCGCCCGCGACTGGCTGCGCCGTCCGATCCTGACCTCGGGCCCGGCCAGGGGTACCCGCCGCTCCGGGCAGTACGGCGGGAACGTGACGCGGGCCGCGTCGGGGCCGCCCTGCGCGATCATCGCCTCGTAGTGGCCACGGTCCGCCGCGATCACCGCGACCCAGCCGGAGGCCGGCGTGGACGGGATGGACGGCGTGGACGGGGTGGGGGACTGCGTCCCCCGGTTCCCGCCGCCGAGCACGAAGTCGTAGCCGCAGCCCTCGCAGAAACGGCCGCCCCGTGGTGCCCCGCAGTCGGGACAGTCGTCCAGCTGGTCGGTGGCGGAGGGGACGGCCGGAGCCGCGGCAGCCGGGGCCGGGGTGCCCGCCAGCAGCGCACCGCAGACGTCGCAGTACTCCTCGTCCGCGGAGTCATGCCCTACCGGACAGATCGCCATGCTCAGGCCTCCGGGTCCTTGCGCATCCGGACGGTGCGGACCGATCGGGTGTCGAGCGCGATCTCGTCCGCCTTGTCAACGTCCCGCCGGAGGCGGGCGGTTCCCGTCTCAGGGTCGACCTCGATCACCTTGTCGAGCAGCTTGGCGGTCTCCTCGTTGCCGGCCTTCTCGGCGATGCCGCGCGCCTTGCCGAGCCGGGCGGTCGCGGTGTCCAGGTCGCCGTCGTTGCGGGCCTGCAGGCCTTCCTGGATGAGCGAGGCGAGTTCCTGCTGGCCGGTGTAGTGGGCCACCCGGGGATTGATGCGGGTCGACTGGACGGGGTCGTCACTCCACTGCGCCAGGATGTTCCCCTTGGCCAGTACCTCCCCGGACTCGGGCAGGACCAGCCTCACCAGGCCGGCGCGCATCTCCTGGCCGACGTTCCCGGCGGGTACCCGCATGCTGATGTGGTACTCGCGGGATTCGCCGCCCCAGGCTCCAGTGGGGTAGTCGCCGGTCAGCGCGTCCACCTCGGTGCGGCGGCCGGTCAGGTCCTCCAGCGCCGGCGAGACCTGCTTGACGAAGTTCAGCTTCGCCGCCCGCGGCGTCCACAGGCGCAGCGCCACGTCCGCGACCGTCTTGCCCATCGCCGCCTGGGTCATCGCCCGGAAGTCGGCTTCCATGTCCTCGGGCCGGCGGATGTCCATCACGCTGCCGAGCAGGGCGGAGGCGATCTGGCGGAGCTCGGCGACCACCCAGTCGACGCCCACACCGCGGCAGTCGCAGACGAACTTCCCCGTGCAGTACGCCAGGTTCGCGGCGAACTCCGAATCGTTCTCGTGCTGGTTGTTGCCGTCGGTCAGCAGGATGGCATGCTTGATCGCGCCGGGGTACGCCTGCTGGTAATCGCTGAACAGATCGGCGGCGCGACGTAGCCACCGGCCCATCGCGGTCCCCCCGTCGGCCACCAGCCGGGTGACGGCCTCCTTCGCGGCGTTCCTGCTCTGCGGGGTCGCGGGCACCAGTTCCGCCCGGCCGGGGAAGACGATCGCGGTTTCGTGGGTGCCCGCGATGACCGCGAAGTGCACGCCGTCGCGGAGGGTGTCGATGGCAGCCCGTGCGGCCTTCCTCGCCTCGGCGATCTTGTCGTGCGACATCGAGCCGGAGGTATCGATGATGATGATCTCGGCGGCCTCGACCGCGGGGGCACGCTCGATCGGGCCGCTCGCCTCGACCGTGACGATCGCGTGCACCTCTTCGCTTCCCGCGGGAAGGTACTTGTTCTGATCCACACGCATGGTGAAGTCGGTCACTGCTGCTCCTTCGGGAAGACCACGGTGGCCTCGGCCTGATCCCCGGGTCCGAAAGGGATCACGAGGACGGTGATGTTGTCGTGTCCTCCGGCCTTCAGCGCAAGCCGCACGAGCTGCTGTGCCGCGGCTCTGGGGGTGGCGTTCAGGGCGACGGCGGCGAGTGCCGCCGGCTCGGGGTAGTAGTTCCACAGGCCGTCGCTACAGAGCAGGACCACGCCCGGCCCGTCCGGGGTGAACGTGCGTATGTGCGGCACGACCTCGCCCGCGTCCGCGCCCAGCCAGGCGGTCAGCATGTGCGTCCCCGGGGTGGCGTCGTCACCGGTCAGCACCTCGGATGCGGATCCGAGCCAGTAGGCCCGGCTGTCGCCCACCCAGCCGACCGTGACCTGCCGGCCGTCGGCCACCGCTGACACGTAGGTGCAGGCGGGCGCGTCCTCGCCCGGCTCGGCCAGGGCGGAGACGGCTTCGGCGGCGAGCCGTACCGCCTCCCGGGTCGCGGTCTCGGGGTCGGCACCCTCCTCCAGCTGCTTGGCGAGGGCGGCCACGGCGGTGTCGACGGCGGCCTGGGACGCCTCCTCCGGGCGCAGCGAGGTCGACACCCCGTCACAGACCACTCCTACGGCCACCGTGCCCGCCGCCGTCAGCGCCATGGCGTCCTCGTTGCGGCTGTGCCGCAGGCCGCGGTCACTCACCCCGGCCGCGACCTCCAGCTCGATCTCGACGTGGTCGCGCCCGGAGGGCTGGAGCATGCCGCAGTTCTCGCAGTAGCCGTCGGCCCCGACTGCCGGAGCGCCGCACGCGGTGCAGCCGGCGACTCCCAGCACGTGGCCGCACTGCTCGCAGAATGCCTCGCCCGCCAGCACGAGCGTCCCGCAGGCGGGACAGGCGCCGCTCACCACAGCGTCTTCGGGCGTACGGTGTTGGCCAGATCGACGAAGTCGTGCCGCTCCTCCGCGGATCGCGCCGATCTGGCCAGCGCCCGGTAGACACGCTCCAGCTCGGCGCGCACACCCTGCTCGTGCAGCGGAGTGCCCAGCAGCGTCGCCTGCCCGGATGAGGTGGCCTGACCGGTGACGACCCGGCCGAGGGCGCTCCGCAGTACCTCCGAGAGCAGCCCGTCGCGGTCCCGGGCGTCGAGCTTCAGGCTCCGCAGCCGCTCGCCCGCGGTGACGAGCTCGCCTTCGGCAGGGTCATGTCCTCGTACGGCTGCCGCCACCGCGGCCGCCTGTGCGGCGGTGCGGTGGATGGAGGTCGCGGGCACCTCGTCCAGGCCGGTGGTCGCGCCGGCGCGGTCGCCCTCCGCCAGCCGGAGCCTGGCCAGGCCGAAACCGGCGCTCACGTATGACCGGTCGGTCTGCCAGATGGCCGCGTAGTGGCGGGCCGCCTCCTGGCCCGCTCCGCCGGCTTCGAGGGCGAACGCGAGGGCCAGCCTGGGCGCGGCCTCGCCGGGGAGCCATGAATAGAGTCCGTCGAAGATGCGCGCCGCCTCGTCCGGGTCCCCCGAGGCCAGCTGCCCGACCCCCCGGTACCACCAGATCCGCCAGTCTCCCGGCAGCTGCCCGGCGATGTCCGCGAGCAGCTGGTCCGGGACTGGACGGCCGAGTTCGTTGAGCACCCTGATCAGCGCGAGTGTGGTCTCCGGGGTGGACGGGGCGGACTCGAGCAGCGCGACCAGCTCGGCGGGGTTTCCCGAAGTGAGGCCAGCGAGCAGGCCGGCGGCGGGGTCGAGCGGGTCCACCAGGGGGACGGGCAGCGCGGACGCGGCGGCGAGGCGGTCGAGCGGGCCGAAGACCTGCCCCGTGGCAGCCGGGGCGAGCTCGGTTCCGACGGCCTGCCGCTCCGGGCCGAAAAGTCCGGACTGCGCGGGGTAAGGGGCGCCCTCCTCGGCGGCGCGCACCTCCCTGAGCACGCCGACGAGCTGGTCGGACATCTCCGCCGTACCCTGGAACCGCCGGGCGGGCTCGGAGTCGGTTGCCCGTTCCAGGAACCGGCGGTAGGACTCGTACCTCTGGTCGATCGCCGGCAACGGAGCGGCGGACCCGCCGCTGACGGGGCTGAACGGGAAGCTCAGCACGGCGAGCGTGCGCCCCACCGTGTAGAGGTCGGAACAGACCGACGGCCCGTTGGAGGCGATCTCCGGGGCCTGGTACCCGACCGTCCCGTAGATCGCGCTGTCCACGTCGTCGATCCGCCGCACGGCGCCGAGATCGATGAGCTTGAGCTGCTCCTCCACCTGGATGACGTTGCCCGGCTTCAGATCGCAGTACAGCAGGTCCTGGTCGTGCAGGTAGCCGAAGGCCTTGAGGATCTCCAGCCCGTAGGCGATGGCCTGGGCGACCGGGAGCGCCTGGCGGCTGTCGCTCTCCCGCAGCCGCTCGCGCAGCATCTCCTGGAGCGGCACGCCGCCGACGTACTCCATCACGATGTAGCCCACCATCGTCCCGGTGCCGGGGTCGGGGTGGGTGACGAAGTTGAAGATCTTGACGATGTTCGGATGGTCCATCGCGGTGAGGAAATGCCGCTCGGCCTCCGCCGCGGCCAGCGCCTCCACGTCCCCGGTGTCGAGCAGTCCCTTCAGGACCACCCACCGGCCCTCCAGGTTCCGGTCGGCCGCCAGGTAGATCCAGCCGAGACCACCGTGCGCCAGACAGCCCTTGACCTCGTACTGCCCGCCGACGAGGTCGCCCGCGACGAGCTTGGGCGTGAACGAGAACCGCCAGCCGCAGTGCGGGCAGAACCCCTCCGGCCGCCCCGGCTGGCCGCCTCTGCTGCGGCCCACCGGCCTGCCGCAGTCGGGGTTGCCGCAGAAGCGCCGGTCCTCCGGCACCTGGGCGTCGGCCAGCACCACCCCGGCCGGGTCCCGGTACGGCACGGCCGGCACCCCGACCAGGCCCATCCCGAGCTGGCCCCGGCTCGACCGGCCGCTCGACCGGCTCGTGCCGGAGCGGGCCGTACCTGACATGTCCAGCGGGATGGATGGTCTGGTGGGCGGCGCCGGCGCCGGCTGTGGGGCCGGCTCCGGCTGTGGGGCCAGGCCGCAGGCGTCGCAGTAACCGTCCTCCACCGTGCCGCCGCACCCCGGCTGGGCGCAACTGATCATCCCGCTACTCCGATCCGGCTGATCGCCCGCTGGTAGGCGGCGATCGCGACGGTAGCCTGCCGCAGATCGCAGGGTGCCGTCCAGAGCAGGGCGCGGGCCTCCCCGTACATCTGACCGAGCGCGGCGTCCTCGGCATGTCCGAGCCGGACCACCTTGGCGTGGTAGGCCTCCAGCCGGCCACGCAGCTCGTCACGGCGGCCGATGAGGCCCGCCATCGATTCGGTCGCGGTCCGCGCCCGCGCCAGCGCCTCGTCCACGGCCCGTTCCAGCTCGGTCAGCCGCTCGACCAGCTCCAGCCAGCGGTCGCCGACCGCATCCAGCGCGCCCAGCCGGTCCCGCAACGCGGTGGCCTGGTCCGGCAGCGCGGGCAGCACGGGTGAGGCGATCTTGACGAGCACCGTGTCCCGGATCGAGCGGGCCTCGTTCTCGGCCTCGGCGACCCGCGCGATGCGGTCGCCGAGGTGGTGGGCCCGGTCGCCGTACTCCGCCCGGATCCGCGCGGCCTGCTCCAGCAGCCCGCGACGGGCGGTGAGGTCGGCGAGCAATCCGTCGAGCTCGCCACCGAGCGCGGCCGAGCCGAGTGGGTCGGCGGCGACCGCCGCGCGGATCCGGTCGATCCCGGCGCCGATGCGGCCCAGATCCGGATCATCGCCGTCCAGGTCGCGCAGCAGGTCCTGAACCGAGCGGCGGGCGACATCGGCCTCGTCGAGCCGCGGGAGCAGCGCACTCCAGGCGTCGTTCGCGGCCGCGGCCGTTTCGGCGACGTCGCGGTAGGCGGCGTCCATCCGCGCCACCACCGTGTCCAGCGTGATCCACTCGCCCGCGGCCCGCAGCAGCGACCGTTTCTCGACGGGCAGGTTCTCCGGCTTCAGCTCCACCGACGGGCCGACGAGCAGCTCGGTCAGCGCGGTCAGCGCGGCCAGGTCGGGCTTGCCGGCCCTGAGCTTCTGCGCGCGATCGAGCACCCCCCGGTAGGCGTCGAACAGCCACCACAGGGTCACCGCTCTGGCCTCTGCCTCGTCCCAGCGGCGCCGGGTCTCCCCGGTCAGCCGCGCACCCTTGAGCAGTTGGTAACCCGTGTGCGAGTCGAGGTCGAGCAGGTCGTCCGAGATCCTGTCACGTTCCTCGGCACGGCGACGCAGCTCGAAGTCGACTCCTTCGAGGCTCATCGGCGGGCCACCGGCCCTTGGCATGGTCAACGTCGCTTGCGCCCCCCAAGCTGGGATGGACAAGATTGCTAACCCTATTCTTTACATAATTTAGGGATTCGCGCGCTACACCATGCCGGCTCACCTCTGTCCGAGCGGGAGCTCCGTGGTCAGAACGCCGGTCGATTCGCGGATCACCAGCCGCCCCGGCTGGCGGATGACGCCGGACGTGCGGTGCCCGTCCAGGGCGGCGGACAGATGCTCCACCGCGATGGCACCCAGCTGCTCCAGGTTGAGGTCGATGGTGGTCAGCGGTGGGCGGCCGTCGGCCGCCAGCGCCTCCCAGTTGTCGTAGCCCACCACCGCGATGTCGTCGGGGATGCGCCGGCCGAGGTTGGCCAGGGCCTCGCAGGCGCCGTCGGCGATCTGGTCGTTGCCGCAGAAGATCGCGTCCACATCGGGATCGGCGTTGAGCAGCATGCGGGTCGCGTGCCGCCCCCAACGGCGCGACCATTCGCCGTAGAAGGGCTCGCCACCGGCCAGGCTGAGCCCGGAGTCGCGTAACAACCCGCGCAGGGCGGTCACCCGGTCACGGACGGCACGGTACGACTCCGGGCCGGTGATGTGTCCGATGTGTCGTCGCCGAAGCGATATGAGATGTCCGGCGGCCAACCGCGCGCCACCCTCGTCGTCGGCGAGAATCGACAGGTCTCCGGGGTCGTCGGACTCGCCGTACACGTACACCACCGGCACCGGGATGTCGCGGGTCAACGACGGGCGCACGTCGTTGCTCTCGCCCAGGATGATGAACCCGTCGACCTGCCTGGCCACCAGGGTGCGGATGTAGTGCTGGCGGCGGATGGCGTCGCCGCGCGCGTCGCAGAGCACCACCGACATCTCCTCGTTGCCCAACGCGTTCTCCACGCCCAGCAGCACCGGCATGGAGAAGCGCCCACCGAGTTCGTCGGTGAGCAGCCCGATGGTGCGGGTGCGGCCGGAGATCAGCCCGCGGGCGAGCGCGTTGGGTTGGAAGGACAGCTCCGCCGCGGCACGCCGCACCCGCGATCTGGTCGCCTCGGCGACCTCGGACCGGTTGTTGAGGGCCTTGGACGCCGTCGCCACGGAGACCCCGGCCTGCTTGGCCACGTCGGCGAGGGTCACCATTCCGGAACGACGTCGACCCACCGAAATCCTTTCGAAAATGTTTCGAGATGCCGACATGCTCAAGGCACGCGCATGCCCTGAGCGTATGCCGAACGCCTCTCCGGCTTCAATATCGGCCGTACCGGAGTTCGTTACCTAAATTCAATATTGCCGAAAACCTTTTCGGAGCCGATCGTGAACTGAGGAGCGGCATCCGGCCGCGGCGAATTCGAAAAGAGTCCCTATCCGCACCCCCAGAGGAGGTGTCGTGATGCCGGCGTTGACCCGATCCAGATCGAGATCATTGATCATAGGGGCGGTGCTCTGCCTCATCACCAGCGCACTCACAGCCGTCGGACATGAGGCATCCGCGGCTCAGACCATCGGATACCCCACCTTCACCGGCCCCGCCGTCCCCGCGCCGCCGGTCGGCTACAGCACCGGCAACATGATGCAGGCCATCTACAACGCCGAGAGTTCCGGTACCGATTTCTGGATCGACCGGATGCTCAGCCGCCCCGGTAGCGACCCTTCCGACGCCGACGGCGGCATCCTGATGACCCGCGGCCGGGCGCTGTTCATGAAGACCCATACCCCCGGCACGCTCGGCTTCGCCGGCAGAGTGGCCTATATCGAGAGCATCAACAACCAGAGCGCCTTCACCGTGGCGATCACGCCGGGCACCTTCACCGAGCAGGCCGGCCAGCGCTGGCAGGCGCCCAGCTACTTCAAGAGCGTGCACACCAGTGGCAGCGTCCGGGTCGAGCAGACCAAGTTCATCACCCAGAACAACGTGGCCGTGGCCAACCTGGCGATCACCAACAACGGGACCGCCGCCACCACCCTGCAGCTCCGGGCCACCTCGCCGTACGCCACCTCCGGCAGCGGCAACGAACTGACCGGCACCGTCAATTCCTTCAACAATCTCACCACCATCTACCCGCGTCTGTCAGGTGACGGGTTCGCCGTCTCCAGCGGCGGGCTCAACCGCTCGGTCACCATCGCCGCCGGCGCCACCGTCACCGCCAAGGTGACAATGGGTTTCGTCACCAACGAAATCCCCGAATCGCTGAGCGAATACAACACGTACAAGGGCTACAGCAACACCACCGCCTTCGCCACGCACGTAAAGGCGTACAACCTGTGGTGGGCGCAGAACATCCCGTACTTCGACTCACCCGAACCGGCCATCAAGAAGAACTACTACTACCGCTGGTGGCTGATGCGGTTCAACAATCTCGACGCGAACCTGCCCGGCCAGACCTACCAGTTCCCCACCTCGGTCGAGGGCGCGCTCGGGTACAACAACGCCATCGTGCTCACCCAGCCGATGCACATCGACGACCTGAAGTACCTGCGCACCCCGCTCTACGCCTACGGTGACTGGCTCTCGGTCGGACAGGTCTCCAAGGGCGGCCGGTTCCTCGACAATCCCGGTGACCCGGCCAACTGGTCCAACAGCTACACCCAGTACATCGGCGAGGCGGCCTGGCGCAGCTACCAGATTCACGGCGGCCAGCCCGCCATCGCGGCGAACCTCGCCAAGTACGCTGAGGGCGACGCCAAGGGTCAGCTCAGCTACTACGACCACGACAACAACGGCCTGATCGAGTACGACTGGGGCGCGCTCACCGGTAACGACGCCGACGCGGTGTCGTTCCACTGGCGCAGCGGCAACCTCGACCGCACCGAGTCCGCGTACGTCTACAGCGGAGCGCTCGCCGCCGCGCAGGCGTATGACGCGATCGGCAACCCCACCAAGGCGGCCGAGATGCGCGCCCTCGCCACCCGGGTGCAGAACGCGGTCGTCAACGTGCTGTGGAATCCGACCGCGAAGGTGCTGCAACACCGGCACGTGGCCACCAACACGCTCGACCCGTGGAAAGAGATCAACAACTTCTACCCGTACGCGGTGGGGCTGATGCCCAACACCTCCACCTACCGCGAGGCGCTACGGCTCTTCACCGACCCCGCCGAGTATCCGGTCTTCCCCTTCTACACCGCCAACCAGAAGGACAAGGCGGCCGCGGCGGCGGCCGGCAACCCCGGCAGCAACAACTTCTCCACCATCAACTCCACCGTGCAGTTCCGGCTCTTCTCCTCGGCCCTCCGCAACTACCCCAGCTCGTACATCACCACCGACGACTACAAGAAGCTGCTCTACTGGAACACCTGGGCGCAGTACGTCGGCGGCAACACCCAGTGGCCGGACGCCAACGAGTTCTGGGCCAACTGGAACGGCTCGTCCATCACCTACCGGTCCTGGATCCACCACAACATCCTCGGTAGCAGCAACTGGACACTGATCGAGGATGCGGCCGGGCTGCGCCCCCGCAACGACAACAAGGTGGAGCTGTCGCCGATCAACATCGGCTGGCCCAACTTCGCGGCCAACAACATCCGCTACCGCAACGCCGACCTGTCCATCGTCTGGGACGACCCGGCTGACGGCGTGGTCAAGTACGCCGGTGTGCCCCAGGGGTACTCCATCTACGTCAACGGGACCCGGGTGGTGACCGTCAACCAACTGGTGCCCTTCGTCTGGGACCCCAGCACCGGCGCGGTCACCTTCACCGGCACCACCGGTACGGTGGCCTACAGCGCGGCGTTCCCCGGGCTGCAGACACCGCAGCAGGTCGTCCAGTCCGACCCGCGCGTGGTCGACGCACTCGCCAAGGCCGGGGTCGACCTCACCGCCAACCTGACCAACCTCGCCCAGGGCGCCACCGTGTCGGCCTCCTACACGGGCTCCGGCACCACCACCGCCGCCGCGATCGACGGATACCCGACCAACGAGCCCTACTGGGGCGCGGGCGGCTCACCCAACGCCCAGGACTGGTACGAGGTGAACTTCGGCAGCGCCAAGACGCTCAACGAGGTCCGGCTCCACTTCAAGGACAGCCGCCCGGCCAGCAGCACCTACCGGCCGCCGTCGGCCTACCAGATCCAGTATCTCAACGGCAGTACCTGGACCACCGTCAGCGCCCAGGTGAAGACGCCGGGCACTCCACAGGGCAACTACAACCTGGTCCAGTTCACCCCGGTCACCGCGCAACGGGTCCGGGTGCTGATGACCAACGCCTCCGGCGCGAAGAGCGGCCTCACCGAGATCAAGATCTACAACCGCGGCGGTACGGGCCCGCCGGCCGACACCAACCTGGCGCTGTCGGCGACGCCCTCCGCCTCCTACACCTCACCCTGGGAGTCGGTCGCCGCCCTCAACGACGGCATCGACCCTCCCTCCTCCAACGACACGGTCAACCCGCGCTGGGGCACCTGGCCCAACCAGGGCGAGCAGTGGGGGGCCCTGACCTGGCCGTCGGCGGTGACCCTCAACCGGGCGCAGGTCTACTTCTTCGACGACGGCCAGGGCGTCCGCCTGCCCGCGTCATGGAAGCTGCAGTACTGGAACGGCAGCGCCTACGTGGACGTCGCCGGTGCCGGCGGCTATCCCGTCACCGCCAACCAGTACAACACCGTGACCTTCACCGCGGTGAGCACCACCCGGCTGCGGGTGCTGCTGCAGAGCGCCACCGGCTACTCGGTCGGGCTGCTCGAGGTCAAGGCGTACGGCCCGTAGCGATTCTTCCCGCCGTGACGGGGGAGGCCACAAGCCTCCCCCGCCACCCCACCCCCCATCCCGTCCCTTCCTGCCACGGAGGTGAGACAGCCATGCCAGAACCACCCGCCCTGTCCCGAAGGACGATCCTGTACGCCGGTGCGGTCGGGCTCGCCGCCGGCGTCGCCGGTTCGGTAGGCGTCGTCCTGCCCGCGGCGGCCGCCGCCCGTACCGACGTCGGAGTGTCGGTCTACCCGTTCCCGCTCAGCGCGGTACGCCTGCTCAGCGGCCCGTTCGCGGCCAACGCCGCGCGCACCCAGAGCTACCTGTCCTTTCTGAACGCGGACCGCCTGTTGCACACCTTCCGGCTCAACGTCGGGCTCGGCTCCACCGCCACCGCCTGCGGCGGCTGGGAGTCGCCCAGCACCGAACTGCGCGGGCACTCCACCGGGCACCTGCTCTCCGCGCTGTCACAGGCGTACGCCTCCACCGGCACCGCCTCCTTCAAGACGAGCGGCGACTACCTGGTGGCGGAGCTGGCCAAGTGCCAGGCCCGTGCCACCACCGCCGGCTTCAACGCCGGATACCTGTCGGCCTTTCCGGAGAGCTTCTTCGACCGGGTCGAGACCCGCCAGACGGTCTGGGCGCCCTACTACACCATCCACAAGATCATGGCAGGGCTGCTCGACGCGCACCTGCTCACCGGCAACGCGCAGGCGCTGACCGTCCTGCTGGGCATGGCCGCATGGGTGAAGCTGCGCAACGACCGGCTCAGCTACACCCAGCGGCAGAACATGCTCGACACCGAGTTCGGCGGCATGAACGAGGTGCTCACCAACCTCTACCAGCTCACCGGCGACGCCACCCATCTCGTCACCGCGCAGTACTTCGACCACGCCAGGGTGTTCGACCCGCTGGCGGCCGGCACCGACGCGTTGAACAACTTCCACGCCAACACCCAGGTCCCGAAGGTGATCGGCGCGATCCGCGAGTACCACGCCACCGGCACCGTCCGCTATCGCGACATCGCCACCGCGTTCTGGGACATCGTCACCCGCCACCACAGCTACGCCATCGGCGGCAACTCCAACGGCGAGTACTTCAAGGCGCCCGACCGCATCGCCAGCGAACTGTCCGACAACACCTGCGAGTGCTGCAACTCCTACAACATGCTCAAGCTCACCCGGCAGCTGTTCTTCACCGACCCCTCCCGGGCCGACCGGATGGACTTCTACGAGAGGGCGCTCTACAACCACATCCTCGCCTCGCAGGACCCGAACTCCACGCACGGGTTCCAGTGCTACTACGTGCCGATGCGCGCCGGTGGCATCAAGACCTACAGCAACGACTACAACAGCTTCGTCTGCTGTCATGGCACCGGCATGGAGAGCAACACCAAGTACGGCGACAGCATCTACTTCTACTCCGGCGACACCCTCTACGTGAACCTCTTCATCGCCTCCGTGCTGACCTGGACGGCGCGTGGGCTCACGATCCGGCAGGACACCACCTTCCCCGAGGCCGCCTCGACCCGGCTCACCATCACCGGCTCATCCACCGCGACACTCAAGATCCGCATCCCGGCCTGGACCACCGGTGCGGAGATCCGCGTCAACGGCACGCCGCAGGCGGTGAGCCTCACTCCGGGAACGTACGCCACGCTCACCCGCACCTGGAACAGCGGGGACGTGGTCGACGTCAGCCTGCCCACACCGCTGGTCCGCGAGTCCACCCCGGACAATCCGGCGGTCCAGGCGGTCAAGGTCGGCCCGATCGTGCTCGCCGGCGGCTACGGCAACACCAACCTGAGCAGCCTGCCCACGCTGAACCCGGGCACGCTGGCGGCCACCGCCACACCGCTCCGGTACACGGCGACGGCGAGCACCGGACCGGTGACCCTGCGCCCGTTCTACCAGCTGCACGGGGAGCGCTACACCGTCTACTGGAACGTCACCACCACACCGTTGCCTGCCTTCGTGGCCCACTACCGTTTCGATGAGACCACGGGCACGACCGCCGCCGACGCCACCGGCAACGGTCGCACCGCCACCCTGGCCGGTGGCGCCACCTGGGTGACGGGGCGGACCGGCAACGCCGTCAACCTCAGCGGAAACGCGCAGTACGTGTCGCTGCCCGCGGGCATCCTCGCCGGCGCGACGGCGTTCTCGATCACGCTCTGGGTCCGGTTGGCCTCGATCAGCACGTGGTCGCGGGTGTTCGACTTCGGCACCGGTGCCACGGCCAACATGTTCCTGACCCCACGCAGCAGCGCGGGCACCGCGCGGTTCGCCATCACCACCACCGGCTCCGGCGGCGAGCAGCGCATCGAGGCCCCCTCGGCGCCGGCGGCCGGCGCCTGGACGCACCTGGCCGTGACCGGCACCGGTGGCCTCGGGGTGCTCTACGTCAACGGGGCCGAGGTGGCGCGCAACACGGCGATGACGTTGCGCCCGGCCGACCTCGGCAGCACCACCCAGAACTGGGTCGGCCGCTCGCAGTACAGCGGAGACCCCTACCTCGCCGGCGCGGTGGACTCACTGCGGATCTACAGCCGCGCGCTGAGCGCCGCCGAAATCGGGGATCTCTACTCCACCGGCCTGTAGGCCACTCCGTGAAAGGCATTCACCATGGCACGACACCCGTGGCGCTGGCGCCTGCCGGCGGCCATGATGATGGCGACCGTACTGGTGCTGAGTCTGGTCGGCAGTGCGCAGGCCGCCAATCCCGTCATCACCTCCATCTACACCGCCGACCCCGCCGCTCTCGTGGTCGGCAACACCATGTACATCTACGCCGGCCATGACGAGGCCGCGCCCGGTGGCACCAACTTCGTCATGCGCGACTGGCACGTGCTCTCCTCCACTGACGCGAACACCTGGACCGACAACGGAGCGAAGCTGTCCATCGGCAACTTCTCCTGGGCCGGTGCGGACGCGTGGGCCGGCGAGGTGGAGCCGCACAACGGCAAGTACTACTGGTACGTCCCCGTCAACGGCAAGGGACCCGGGTGGATGGACATCGGGGTCGCGGTGGGCGACACCCCGCTCGGTCCCTTCACCGACGCCAAGGGCGGGCCACTGATCAGCGACAGCACCCCGAACTCGTCACCGCTCAACATCGACCCCACCGTCTTCACCGACGACGACGGGCAGGTCTACATCTACTGGGGCGGCTACTGGGGGCCGCGCGCGGCCAAGCTCAAATCCAACATGATCGAACTGGACGGAGCCGTGGTGACCCCGTCGGGCCTGACCAACTTCTGGGAGGCGCCGTGGATGTTCAAGCGCAATGGCACCTACTACATGGTCTACGCGGCCAATGACACCAACGGTTGCGTCACCTCGTCCAGCTACGCCTGCCAGCGCTACGCCACCGCCACCAGCCCGCTCGGGCCGTGGACCCAGCGGGGCGTGATCCTCGACCAGGTCAGCTCCACCACCAGCCACGCGGCGGTAGTGCAGTTCAACGGCCAGTGGTACATGGTCTACCACACGGCGGACGCCCCCGGCGGCGGGAACTTCCGGCGCTCGGTCGCCGTCGACAAGATGTACTTCAACGCCGACGGCACCATCCAGAAGGTGATCCAGACCAAGGGCGGCACCACACCGCCCGGCAACAACAAGGCGCTGACCGCGACCGCGTCGACGTCCTATGTGTCCCCGTGGGAAAGCCTCGCCGCGATCAACGACGGCTACACCCCGACCGGTTCGGCCGACCGGGCACACGCGGTCTACGGCAACTGGCCGCAGCAGGGCACGCAGTGGGTGCAGTACGACTGGTCCAGCGCGGTGTCGCTGAACCAGCTACGGGCCTACTGGTTCAAGGACAACCAGGGCATCGACCTGCCGGCGTCCTGCTCCGTGCAGTACTGGACCGGGTCGGCGTGGCAGAACGTGCCTAACGCCAGTCCCTGCGGCGTGGCCGTCAACACCTTCAACAGCGTGACCTTCACGACGGTGAACACCACCCGGATCAGGCTGAACATCACCTCCCGTAGCGGCTACTCGACCGGCCTGCTGGAAGTGCAGGCACTGTCTCCCTGACCGACCGGTACGACCGGTACGACCGGCCCGAGCGAGCCGAGCACAGCGGTGGCCCACCACCGCTGTGCTCGCGCCGCGACGGGTTACTCGTAGGGCTCGGAGGGTTCTTCGACCGGCTGCACGTCGGTGGCGGCGAGTTCGGCGAACACGACGCCGTTGGGCAGCTTGCTCCATTTCGGCGGTACCCACGTGCCGGTGACCTCGACCCAGCTGTTCTCCCGAGGCTGCGGCTGGTTGGAGACCTTCACCTTCAGCGCGTAGGCGTCCGCGGCGCAGCAGGCCAGGACCATGCGGGTGACATACCACGTACCTTTTTTCTTGGCCGGGGACACGAATCCGGTCAGGCGCACCGGATGCCCGGCGAGGGTTTTCTTCTTGTCGTCCCACGCCCTGCCGATGAACTCGCTGATTGTCATCTCCGTCGGTTCCCGACCGGTGAGTGGCGCGAACGCGTCGATCACTTCAGTGGGCGGCGGCGGGGGTGCCTCATCGGAGCGTGAGGCCGCGAACGATCCCAGCGCCGGCGGTGCGATCAGAAAGATGGCGAAAACGGGCAGGCACATCAGCCATGCGACCTTCGGGCCATGCGAATGGTCATGCCCGTCGTGCGGGTGATGGTTGTCTTCCCCCCGCGCTTGGGAGGACTTGCGCCAGGCCTGCACAGAGCCGATCACGCTCAGCAACAGGAGCACGAAACCGGAAGCGATCAGGAGGGGCCGGAAACCGAGCTTCACATAGTTCACATACGTCGTCGAGAACAGTGAGATGCGCAACAGCGCACATCCCAGCAGCAGCAGCACGAAGTTCTGCGACATCCGGCTCACAGCAGGATTCCCCCGATGAGGATGCTCGCCAGTAGCGCGAGGATGAAGGTCAAGGGGATGAATCTGATCGCGAATGCCCGGCCGAACGTGCCCGACTGCAAGGCGATCAGCTTCAGGTCCACCATCGGTCCGACCACCATGAAGGCCAGCTTCGCCGTAGGCGAGAACGCCGACAAGGACGCGGCCACGAACGCGTCGGCCTCAGAGCAGATCGACAGCAGCACCGCCAGCAGTGACAGCGCCAGGATCGCCAGCCACGGGACGTCCGCCACCGTCGTCAGCCACTGGCGTGGCACAGTCACGTTCAGTGTCGCCGCCGCCATGCCGCCGACGATCAGGAACCCGCCGGCATGCAACAGGTCATGCCGCATCGCCTCAAGGAACGACGAGTGGGAGTGGGTGCGGATCTTCAGCCACTCGGTCCTGCCGAACCGCTGCCACAGCCAGCCCACGCACACCGCCACGAGCAACGATGCGGCGAACCTGGCCAGCACCATCATCGGTTGACCGGGGAAGGCCACCGCGGTGGCCACCAGGACGACCGGATTGATCGCCGGGGAGGACAGGAGGAACGCCAGCGCTGCCGCCGGGGCGACCCCGCGAGAGATCAGTCCCGAGGCCACCGGCACCGACGCGCACTCGCAGCCGGGCAACACCACCCCCGCCAGCCCGGCCACCGGCACCGCCACCGCCGGACGTTTAGGCAGCGCCTTGGTCCAGAACGAGGCGGGCACGAAAGCCGAGATCGACGCGGAGAGCGCCACGCCGAACACCAGGAACGGCAGTGCCTGCACGCAGATGGCCACGAACACGGTGGCCCAGGTCTGCAGGGCCGGTGAGGTGAGATGCGGGGCCAGCAGGAACCGACCGGCCAGCAGGGCCGCGACGATCGCCATGAACATCCACGGCATCTGCACCGTGTTCTGCCTGCGTCCCCAGTCATCGGGGGGAACTTCGAGTTGCTGCCGCGTTTCAGTCATGTGCCGACACATCGTACGGCCTGGGGGAGCTACTCGCCCTGCCGACCGCCCACCTCGTCGAGCGGGTCGTCGCGGAGCGTGCGGTGGACACCACCCCTCCTTTCGCAAATGAAAACGGTTATCGCTATCATGGCACAACTCATCCACGACCAGGGAGCGAAGACGCTTGGCCAGAAACGACGTGCGGCCGGTGATCAAGCTGCGGTCGACCGCGGGCACCGGCTACACCTACGTGACCCGCAAGAACCGCCGCAACGACCCCGACCGGCTCACCCTGCGCAAATACGACCCGGTCATCCGCCGGCACGTGCTGTTCCGAGAGGACCGATAGCCCGACGAAGAAGGACACCCACCCCGACAAGTAAGGAGAGCTCATGTCCGCCCACTGTCAGCTCACCGGCACCAAGCCGGTGTTCGGCAACAACGTCTCCCACTCCCACCGGCGCACCCGCCGCCGGTGGGACCCCAACATCCAGCACCGGCGTTACTGGCTGCCCGGCGAAGGCCGCTACGTACGGCTGACGCTCAGCGCCAGAGCCGTCAAGACAGTCGACAAGATCGGCATCGAGCGGGCCGTGGCCCGCATCCGTGCCCGGGGAGAACGGATCTGATGGCCAAGAAGAGCAAGATCGCAGCAAACGAGCGGCGCAAGGCCGTCGTCATCCGTTACACGGAGCGACGGGCCACACTCAAGGAGATCATCCGCACCGGCTCTCCCGACGAGCGGGCGCAGGCCGTACGGGAGCTGAGCCGTCAGCCGCGAGACGCCGGCGCCACCCGCGTGCGCAACCGCGACTCCGTCGACGGCCGCCCGCGCGGCCACCTGACCAAGTTCGGGCTGTCACGGATCCGGTTCCGCGAGATGGCCCACCGGGGCGAGCTGCCCGGCGTCACCAAGTCCAGCTGGTAGGAGCACACGATGGCCGTCCCCAAGCGCAAGACCTCGCGCAGCAACACCCGCCACCGCCGTTCCCAGTGGAAGGCCACCGCCCCCGATCTCGTCCCGATCACCGTCGACGGGCGTGAACTGCTGGTGCCGCGCCGTCTCGTCCGCGCCTACCAGCGGGGTCTCCTCACCCCCTGAGCGGCTTACGTCAGCGAAAGGAAATCGCATGTCCGTCCCCGTCGTCATCGTTTCAGGCCTGTATCCCGCAGTGCGTTCAGCCCTGGTGGATCGCCTGCTCGCCGAGCATCCCGGATCGGTGGCGGTCCACCACGACCTGCGGGAGGTGACCACCGGGCGGGTGGAGCGTGTCGTCCGCGACGCGGCGGGGGTGCTGGACCTGCACGAGGTACGGCTCGCGCATGGCTGCGTCACCTGCACCGTGCGCGAGGACCTCATCCCCGAGTTGCTGTCGCGGATGGGCTCGGCGCCCCTGCTCATCGCGGAACTGTGGGACTCGGTCGAGCCGCGCGCCGTGGCCGAGGCGCTCGCCTGGCACGAGGACACCGTGCACGCCCTGCGCCTGACCGGTGTGCTGACCGCCCTGGACGCCGAGCGTGTGACAGCCGACATCTGCTGCGGCGAGCGCCTGGCCCAGCACGGAAAACTCGCAGCGGCCGGCGACGAGCGCTACCTGGCCGAGGTGCTCGCCCGGCAGATCGAGTACGCCACCGCCATCGTCGTGTCCGGCGAGGAAGAGGAGGACGTCGAGCTCGCCCGGGCCCTGCTGGGTCACCTGGCTCCCACCACGCCGACCGACGTGCTGGGCACAGCCCTGCCGTCGGTCACCGGCACGGGGATCGACGTCGAAATGCTCGGCGCCCGCGTCGACCCGGCCACCGCCCAGCTGCCCTGCGACGCGCAGACCGAGGAGATCTCCACCGTCGTCTGGCACCGGCTGCGCCCGCTGCACCCGCAGCGGCTGTTCGACGCCGTCGATGAGCTGGTCACCGAGACCGTCCGCAGCCGCGGCCGGTTCTGGCTGGCCAACCGGCACGAGCGCCTGCTCGCCTGGGACGCCGTGGCGGGCATCGTCTCGGTCGAGGACACCGGCCCCTGGCTGGCCGCGCTGCCCGAGGCCGCCTGGGAGATGGCGAGCCCCGCCCGCCGCATGGCCGCCACCCTCGACTGGTCGCCGCCCCTGGGCGACCGTGTCCAGCATCTCGTCTTCACCGGCCCCGACCTGGACCGGAACCGCATCCTGTCACTCCTGGACTTCTGCCTGCTCACCGAGGAGAAGGCGCTGGCCGGCTCCGACCTCTGGGCCGGCTACCAGGACCCGTTCGCCTCCGTGCTCGACCTCAAGGAGACACCCGCATGAAAGCCGGCCGTACACCCCGCAAGAAGGCCAACCCGCTGCACGGCGTGAGCCACGTCGACTACAAGGACACCGACCTGCTGCGCAGGTTCATCTCCGACCGCGGAAAGATCCGCAGCCGCCGGGTCACCGGGGTCACCGTCCAGCAGCAGCGGCAGCTGTCCAGGGCCATCAAGAACGCCCGCGAGATGGCCCTGCTCCCCTACGCCTCCCGGCCCCGGTAGATGGACTTAGTAGGAAAAATTAGGAAAGGTCTTCAAGCATGCTCATGATCACACAGTCGGACATCGAGCGGCTGCTCGCTCCGGCCGACTACATCGACCTCATCGAGGAAGCCTTCGCCGCCTACGCCCGTGGCGACACCCTGCCCAGCCGCCTGACGCACCTGGACAGCCCGCCCGGCGAGTTCCACATCAAGGCCAGCGGGTTCGGCGGCGTGGTCGGCGTCAAGATCGGCGCCTGCTTCTACGACCGGCCCGCCACGCTGGGCCTGCCGAGCATCGTCGGTGTCATCGCTCTGTTCGACGGCTCGAACGGCCAACCACTGCTGCTCCTCGAGTCGGCCACCGTCACCCGGCTGCGTACGGCCGCGGCGACCGCGGTGGCCGTACGCCACCTGGCACTTCCCCACGCATCCACGCTGGCCGTGCTCGGCATCGGCGCTCAGGCCGCCAGCCACATCGAGGCGATCCGCGCGGTCCGCCCGATCGAGCGGGTCATCGTATGGGGACGCGACCAGGCCAAGGCCGGACGTTTCGCGGCCGAGCACGGGGCGCACCTCGCCGCGACACCAGCGGAGGCCGCACGGCAGGCCGGCATCGTCGTCACGCTGACCCCCGCCACTCAGCCCTACCTGGGTCTACAGGACGTACGGCCGGGCACCCTGGTGGCAGCCATCGGCTCGGACGCCCCCGCCAAACGCGAACTCCACGACGACCTGCTGGCGGGCGCCGCCCTGATCACCGACGTCACCCACCAGTGCGCCGAGGTCGGCGAACTGCACCACCGCCCCGAGACCCCCGTCAGAGCCGAACTCGGCGAGATCGTGCTCGGCGCCGCGCCAGGCCGCGGGAACGCCGATGAGATCGTGGTCTACGACTCCACGGGCACCGCGATCCAGGACGTGACCGCCGCGCAGGCGCTCTACGCCGCCGCGGTCAAAAACGGCGCCGGTCAGCCACTCCCCCTGTGGGAGTGACCCACAGCCCGCGCGGAAGCGGTCCGGGCCGGGACCGTCGGAAACGGCCCCGGCCCGACAGGCACCTCGCCGACGGCCTGCCGGTACCTCCTGGAAGCCAGGGAAACGTCACCGCCGGAGTCATTCACGGGACTGCCACGCCGGATGGAACGTGACGATGTCCTCGGCGACTCCGTCAACCGCTGTCACAATGCCGCAGAGATCATCGGAGAGACGGAGCCCGGCTCATCGCACTGCTCCGCGTCCCACACCCCAGGTCCCCGCCTCGACAGCCCGCCCGCCGGAGGTCGTCTGTGATCGTAAAGCTCAAGCGTGTCATGATGCTCACCCTCGCGATGACGATGACGATGACGATGGCGGTGGCGGTCACGGTTTCGGCGCCTGTTCCCGTCCACGCCCAGACCACCGTGCAGGATCGCGTCAACGCCGCCCTCAGACAGTGGATGTCCGCCAACAGGGTCAGCAACGCCGGCCTCGCGGTGATGCGCGACAACCAGCTCGTCGGCTCGTTCGGCTACAACGAGATGTCGGCGGAGACGCCGGCCAACGTCGCCTCGCTGTCGAAGTCGATCACAGCGGTGTGCCTCATGTCGCTCATCGACAACGGGCGGCTACGGTTCGACACGCAGCTCCGCGCGCTGCCGCGGAGCTTCCGGAGAGCCACCGGGCCCTGGTCGAGCAGAGCGGTCGGCAACATCACCATCGAGCAGCTTCTCCGGCACACGAGCGGGATCACCTTCGACCCTACGCAGAGCGGGCTCGCCGGAATTCCCAACGCCGGTTCCTCAGATGTGATCCTCATCCGCCGCGCCCTGGCGCGGCCTCTCGGCACCTCGCCCGCGAGCGAGGTCTACAACAACATCAACTACGCGATTCTCGGTCTCGTCATCCAGACGATCACCCGGGAACCTTACGAGAGCTACTGCCAGCGGACGGCACTGGCGCCGCGCGGTGCGCAGGGCAGCATCGGCTCAGGCACACGTGCCATGGGAGCGTTCGGCGGCTGGCAGATTTCAGCGGTCGACTACGCGATGTTCGCGCGCGCCTACGACCCTCGCGCCCGGCTCCTGAGTCCGGCGGGCCACAGATTCATCAGGGCTCTCACCACCCCAGGTAAGCCGACCGCTTCGCTGGGAATGTACGTGGTGCCCACGGCGTCGGGGTACAACCTGTTCCACTTCGGAAACTGGAGCTCGACGGCGACGACCCCGCAGCAGTTCAGCGCCTTCTTCGCCATGTGGGACAACGGGATAGCGGTGGTCGTCACCTACGACCGGAACCTGACGGTCGCCGCGCGCAACGCGCTCGACAACACGTTGCGACAGGCGGCCTACAGCCGGAGCTAGTGGCCCGTCACGCGGCCTTGGCCGGACCTCAGCCGTCGGGGTCCGGCATGCCGTCGTTGGGACGGCTGTGTGGATGAGTGGTTCCGCGGTCACGAGGTTCAGTGGCCAAGCGCCATCTGAACGATCTTGACGATGACCAGCACCATGGCGACGGCCAGGTAGAGACGGAGAACTCCCATGCCGACCTTCCGTCCGGTGGACATGACCGGCTTGGTGAGCATGGCCAGCGGCGGCATCCGCCAGTCCCCCCTCGCGATGAGGTCGATCGGTTCACCGGCCGGACCCGCGGCGGCGGGGCGGCGACGGACGAGGGCGTACCCGGCGGCGAGCACCCCGACCGCACCGCACACCCCCATGATCATGAATATCTGGGCCGCGGTGATGCCGGGGAACAGTACCGCGGCGGTGAGGATGATCGACAGGGTGACCAGCACGCCGACCACCGCCGAGGTGAACAGGTTGGTCCTGCGGTCGTTCACCCATGGCCCGAGGACCTGCCTGTCGTTGCAGAGCAGCAGCAGGAACACCGAGGCGCTGGGCAGCAGCACCCCCGCGAGGGTCTGCACGCCCTCGGTGAGCAGGCCGAGCGGCGAGCCGGGGAGCAGAACGACGGTCGCCGACAGGGCGATCAGACCGGCGTACACGGCGTAGAACCCCTTGGCCTGCGTGGCCCGCCGGTGCAGTGAGTGCTTCAGGCCCAGGACGTCCCCGATGGCGTAGGCGGTGGACAGGGAGATCGCGAACGCGCCGATGACGCAGGCGTCCAGCAGCGCGATGGCGAACAACGCCCCCACGGTCCTGCCCGCGTAGGCCTCCAGGCCGTGCGCGATGCCCGCCGAGTCGGTGAAGTTCCCGAAGCCCCGGGTCCCCGCGAAGGTCACGGCGGTGAAACCCATCATCGCGGCCGCGCCGATCATCACCACGACGATGCCGATCCACAGATCGGCCTTCTCGTACCTCATGAAGCGGGGGGTGATGCGCTTGTCGACGATGTAGGACTGCTGGAAAAACAGCTGCCACGGCGCGACGGTCGTGCCGACGATTCCGATGACGAGCAGCATCAGCGTGGCCATCTCGCCGGAACCGGCGGGCAGCGACGGGACGACGAGGTCGTGGGCCATCTGCGAGACGGCGGGGTGCGCCATGAAATAGATGGGGACGAGCAGCAGCGACGCGCCGCACAGCACGATGGCGATCCGCTCGAAGCGGCGGAAGGACCCGGTGAAGGCCGCCGCCACGATCACCAACCCGGCCAGGACCACCGCGGGGATCTTCGGCAGGCCGAGGTATCCGGCGGCGAGGGTGATGCCGATGAACTCGGTGACGAGGGTGAGGGCATTGAGAATGAACAGGTCGATGACGCTGAACGCGCCCCAGAACTTGCCGAACCGTTCCAGGATGAGGCGGCCGTGGCCGACGCCGGTGACGGTGCCCAGGCGCAGCACCATCTCCTGATTGACATACAGGACGGGGACCAGCAGCAGCAGCGTCCACAGCAGCTTGGTGCCGTAGTTCTGGCCGGCCTGGCCGTAGGTGGCGAACGCGCCGGCGTCGTTGTCGCCGACCATCACGATCAGGCCGGGACCGAGGATCGCCAGCAACGTCCTGAACTTGGCCGACAGGCCCCGCCGGGCTGCCGTGTCACCGTACCGGATGGTGCCCAGAGCGCCACGGATATCGCCGACGTGGGCATCGTCGAGCGCCGCGACACGGCGCTCGACGATGCCGCCGCCGGTCAGGGTGGGGTCGGTGGTGGTCATGGTGGACCCCTCTCAGCCCGGAACAGACTGTCGGGGGCACGCGCGCGGTCATCCTCCTCGCGCGCAGGGCGCGGGTCCGCAGGCTGAACCCGGGGGGCGGGGCAGGTGCGAGACGCGAGAAAGGTGACTACCGCGTGCCGAGAACAGATGAGGACACGCGAACGACAGACCGACTTCGACTTCGACCCGGACTACTTCCTGACACGTCCTCACCTCCGCCCGGCCGGACACCGCAATCTGCGATGCCGCATCCATGACGGGGAACCCACCTCACAACGGGTGGCGCACCCCACATCTCGTAAGAGCTTCGGCACTGCCCGGCGTATGCCCGCAGGACTCCTGCGGGAAGCCACCTGGCCTCACCCCTTAAGCCGGGGAGAGGTGTCCTGAACCTGGGCGTCTCTCGACGTCGTGGGGTCAGTGGCCTGTATCCGGACAGACGCCTCACCTAACGAGGTGCCTACTTGAAAAGGGTAGGTACGCCCTGTCAGGCGCGACAACCATCGAAGGGCAAAAAGGAAGAAGGCGAGATCCGGTCACCCGCCCGGCCCGTCCGCGAGGTAGGCCTGGAGCATCTTGAAGCCCGGCATGCTCTGGTGCGGCTGGACTCCCACGGTGAACACCTCTGGATCGTCGAAGACCGGCTCGCCGTCGGGCCGGGTGTATGCGACCCGCCCGTAGTCCACACCCTCGTCGTGGTCACAGCTCATCCAGGTGATCGCTTCCTGCTCGTCCTCGCGCAGGGGGTGATTGGAGACCGCCCGCATGGCGACCGTGTTCGGTGGTTTGAACACCCACACCTGGGGCACGGCCAGCACCCATCGGGTGGCGCCGACCTCCTGGGCCGCGGCGGCGGCTCTCGTTTCGAAGGCGGCCGCGGCGGGCTCGTCGCGGAGATAGTCCTCGTCGCTGAGCACCAGCCGGCGCTCGCCGTCCATGACCACCATGGCCGGGCAGTCGTGTGCCACGATGCTCACCTCCAACAGCCTGACCACGTCGAAGAGCAGGGCTACCGTCTCGTCGTTCATACCGCGACTCCGCTCTTCACCGTCTGGTGCTCCGATATCCGAACGCGCCGGCGAGTACGGCCCGGCCCCCATGGGTCTCTGCCCCTCGGAGGTGGTGGACTCACCGGTGACGGAGGCGGGGACGGCCGCTGAGAGTGATGCCACCCGGCGGCAGACGGCACTCAGAGGTCCACGTCCTGGGAGGCGATCACACGGACCCCGTCCAGGCTCCCGCCCGGCGAGGTGACCACGACCTTCCTGCCCGGTTCCTCGTAACCGTGCTCCGTCAGCCACATCAGGGTGAAGAGGTCCAGGTCATCGAAGGTGATCGGGGAGTGTGAGGAGAAGATGTCCTCGCCTGACGGGATGTGGTCGATGTCGCCTTCGACGATCGACAGGGTGTAGACGGTCATGGCAGCCCCCCGCGCTGGTTGTCCTCAAGAGGTCCATACCCCGCTAGAAGGTCACTCTTCTGCCGGGCCTCAAGGGCACGATCCACGCGAAGGCGACGCTGCTGAAGTTCACCAACATGCTGTACGGCATCTGGTGACTCCCCGCCTCGGAGACCTCAAGACGGATCACCGCGCCATCCCGCATCCATCCGGCCAGCTCCTCCTCGGTGGGCTCGGCGCCGTGCAGACGGAGCATCAGGTCGCGAGGCTGCCCGGTCATCCGGAGATGGAGCTCGCACGTTGGCTCACTGTTCGCCATTGATCTGCCGTCCAAGCGAAGGAGGCGCCGCGGAACTACCCGGCGTCACTTTCAGACTACGCCGCGCCTCCTCAACCTCGGCGCCCGGCAGCCCCCGTACGGCAGGCCGGAGGCGGATTGGCCGACACGCTCACCAAGGGGGTCCGCGTCACGGGGGAGCTGGACCGACCGCGCGCAGTCCGGAAAGACCGAAACCTCATTTCATCCCCGGGACACCCCACCAAATACGCGAAGGCCATTCATACCGGACAGGGCAACGGCCCTGCGGAAATCCGAACGTGAAAACGATTCCATTCTCACCCCTCCCGTCTCCGGCCAGCGATCCGGAAATCAACGCGAGGTGAACACCGGCAGCAGGTCAGGGAAATAGTGGATCAACAGGAAAGCCGGCGGGGCAGTCAGCGCCACTAGGAGCACAAGTCAAGATATGTCACGATATGGTCCAGTTGTCGGAACATCCCCAGGTCACCGCCCTGCAGATTTCGGACCCACCCTATTATGGCTTATGTATTATTTATAAACCAATAGCCATAACTGCCGATTATCCAACCCCTTTACCTTCCAAACAGATCACGGTCAGTCTAATATTTGGACCTATGTCATGGCGCGCATCAGATTTCCCAGATAGGCAGGCTGGGCCCTCTGGCCGCGGTGACGCTTCCGCCGAGCATGAATGGGATCATCCTCAGGACTGGCACCCTGAGCGACTCGCCGCATTCGATTGGCGGAAGGTCATTCTGTCCGGAGTGATTTTATCGATCTTCGCGGGAGCCGGGATCTGGCTCACCCTGAGGAGTCCCTCCGAGCCACAGGCCCTGGTCGCCAATCCGGCTCCGCTGCCCTCCGAGACCGGCGTGGAAGCAACGACCCCTCTCCCGCCGACCCCGGTCCCCTCCGGCTCCGGGCAGGACGGCCGGAGCACGCCGCAGCCGTCTTCCAAGCCCAGGACCGTCGCCACGGAAGAGGCGAGGGTCCTGGTCACAGTCCCCCCGGCCGTCGAGGCCTCGGCTGCCGCCCACCCCCTCGGGCTCTCCGCCAAGCAGGTGTACGGCATCCACGGCCGCTACCAGCGGGAGCTGTCAAAGGCGCAGATCGCGCTGGACCAGGAAGCGATGGGGAAGCTGGAGCACGGGCTCGCGCTGGAGATGTCACGGGCGAGCTTCAAGACCGCCCGGTTGGAGGGCACCGGAGTGGCATCCGGGATGTGGCCCAATCCGAAGGTGTGGATTCCCCGGCATGTCGACGGCACCCCCGACTGGTTCGTGGCGATCTGCTACAGGCCGGGGATCGCCCGGGTCTTCGACGTGATGAGCTCCACTCCCGCCGGCTGGCGGCTGGTGGCCTCCGCGGCCGACACACAGTCCACTCCCGCCCAGTTCCCCAAGATCGCGGCCGACTCCGACGGCTACGCCACGAGCCTGCCGGAGAACGCTCCCGGACTGCTCGCGACCCCGCGTCAGGTCGCCGCCGCGCACCTGGCCAGCATGGCGGACGCCGAACCGGACCCGATGTTCGCCGACGGGCCGTGGACCAGCGAGGTCGTGGAGTTCTGGCAGCAGGAGCGGGCCCGGCTGGAGGACGCGGGCTGGACCCTCCGGCTCTCCTACCAGCAGGAAGGTCCGGTCCGCGCACTGAGGACCAGCGACGGGGGCGCCCTGGTCTGGTACGCGGCCCGCTCCGTCGACGCACGCAGGGCTCAGTACGTGGGCGCGAAGGTCAGCCTCAAAGGTTCGGCCGCCGTCCGCACCGCGAACAGAGCCTTCACTCACTCCGTCAGCGCGACCTACGGACGCATGTACGTAGCCCATGTCCCTCCCGCCGGTTCCACCGAGCCCGTCCGCGTGCTGGGTGAGTGGAGCGATGTCCTGGAGAGCCACGGCGACTGACACCCCCTGGAAGAAGAGGAACATCCATGATGACACCCTCACGTCAACCCTCACGTGCGACGGTGATCACCGCGAGTATCGCCATCGGCGTGTTCGGTGTCGGTGCCGGGCTGGGAACCGTCATCGCCGCCCGTTCGCATCCTGTCGAGGGGAACACGATGCGTCTGGCGGCGGGCACCTACCACCTCGACGACAGTGCGCGGGCGTGGAAGTCCCGCGGGCCGGCCGACGGGGATCAGGCCGTCCCGCTCTCCGGAGCGGACGAGGGCAGCATGATCACGGGCAAGGTTTCCAAGGATCCGCGGCTCTGCCTGACCGCCACCGTCGACGGGCACGCGGTCGGCGGTAGCGGAGGGGACTGCGTATCCTTCGCCGTGCTGGCCAGTGCCATCGCCCCTTTGCAACGGCCCGGAAGTCCCGATGACACGGCGGCGGCCCCGCCCAAGAAGGCATCCTCGGCTCCGGAACCCCAGCGTTCGACAGCGGCGCAGCCCGCCCCCGACTCCCGTGCGGCGCCGGTGCGGAACGTCCCCGACCCCGGCCGCACGACAGCGGTGCAGGCGCCCCCGGCGAAGCCGGTCCCCGCCCCCGCGCCGACCAAGAAGGTCGCCGGCAGCATCTCGGAGAGCGGGAGCCAGATCCAGCAGCCCGCGAAGCAGGCCGAGACGCAGATCGCACTCAAGGTTTCGAACGGTAAGTCGACGCCCAAACCTGCGGCACCATCGGACAGTGACGGGCCGAAGACGCCCTCAACCACGGCCCAGCCCAAGGTCCCCGCAGACACGGCGGAGCCGGTCGTCACGCCTCCGCCCACCACCGCGGAACCGGCCCAGCCCCCGGCGACTCCGAAGTCCTCGCACGCCCGCAGGCACCGCCACCACTCCTCACACACCCCCTGGCCTGCCCGGCCGTCGTACAGGGCCAGACCCTCCCAGCCGACGCCGGAGCCGTCCCCGGACATGCAACTGCCCACCCCTGATCCCGGCACGGGCCAGAACCCACCTCAGAACGCGCAGCTACCCACCCCTGAGCCCGGTCCGGGCCAGAACCTGCCCCAGGCTTCCGACAGGACCGTGCAGCCCGCCACTCCGCCACTTCCGAACGGCGAGGTCGCCGGAGACGGCAACTCCCTGCCGATCTTCCGGGATCCGGAGCTTCTCCGGCGGGCTCAGGAGGCTCTGGGGCTGGACAGGAACATGCGCTACACGGACGAGAACGGCGTATGGGATCTCAACATCGCCCCGCCCGGTACTCCTCCGTGCCGGGACTACTCGGCCGCCGAGCTCCAGGGACTCGATTCGGCCGCCCAGAGCGGCGGCCCGGCCATACCTCGCGACTCGTGCCAGTGGCCCGCCTTCATCCGCTGGCTCTACGCGGATCCGGCACCCGGCCAGGTCAGCAACTGGACCAAGTTGACCGGGCTGCCTGAGCGGAACCTCGAACTCGTGGTGACGAACCCCTCCACCCTGCCGCCCGTGCCGTCCGGCACCAGCCAGGTCGAGCCGGACCAGGGTAGACAGCCTGACACCGGACAGACCCCGCTGGAGCCGGCCGGCCTGCCTGACCCCGGACAGACCCACCAGGGCCAGGCCGTGCATCCCGACACCAGACGGATCAACCAGGGCCAGGCCGTACAGCCTTACACCGGACAGACCCAGCAGGACTGGTCCGTACAACACGACACCGGACAGATGCAGAGAGGCCAGGCCGTACAGCCTTATACCGGACAGACCCAGCGGAGCTGGGTCATACAGCCCGACACCGGACAGACCACCCCGGGTCGGGCCGAGTACACCGGCCCATGAGCAACTCCCCTGGAGCTGGGCGTGCCGTGCTCGGTCCCGGCCAGGGGGCGGCCGCCTGGGTGGGCGAGCACGGCGCGCACCTGATGGACTACGCCGTCTACCACCTCACCCCTGACCGGACACAGGCGGCGGTCGCCTCCGTGCTGGCCGCCTGCCAGGCCCAGCCTGCGCCCAGGGGCGTCACGGCACGGGGGCGGTTGCTGGCCTTACTACGGCGTGACTGCCGCGCCGCCCCCGGCTACCGAGAACAGTACGTGCCGGAGGCCGGGCCGGGCATGCCGGACATCCGGCTGATAACGCGCGTCTGGACGATCGTCGACCCGCTGGGCACCGAGACGCTCAGGCTGATGTACCGCCACGAGCTGGCGACCGTTGATCTCTCCCACGTGCTGGCGATGCCCGTGGAGGAGGTCATCAGGCTCGCGACCCGCACCCAGGACCTGATCGAAACCCTGGTGAGCGGGCTGGACGCCATCGTCCACGGCCGTCACACCTGCCCGGAACTCTCCCCGCTGGTCGACGCCCTGTTTCCCGGGGAGTTCCGCGAGCACGAGGAAACGGAGGGACCCGAGGAATCCGAGGAACCGGAGGAACCCGAAGAGCCCGAGGAGCAGCGGACGCTCTCACCCCCCGAGTTCGACAGCGCCCGCGCGGACCTGCTGTCTCACATGATCAAATGCTCCACGTGTACGCGGCCGATCAACATCCGCTACACGGTCCCGCAGATGATCTCTCACCCAAGGATCTCGCCTCTCACCGCCAAGGTGCGGAAGCGACTCCTCGGCTCCCTCCCACCCGCCGTGAAACCACCGCGGTCCGGCGCCGGCCCCGAGCCGGCCCAGGTGACGGATCCCGGCTCGCCCGAGAGACCGCGGCTCGAGAGACCGCAGGAGGAGACCCAGCCCGGGCGGGCCGTGAAACCCGCCCGGCCTGACCGCTCCACGCTCCCCTACCTCCCCGTCCGGCCGGACCGCTCCACACCCCGCCGCCCCTCCCGGCCGGACCCCTCGGACCCTCCGCCCTCCCCTGACCGTCCCGACCGTTCAGGGTCCCCCGATCGTCCTGACCGTTCAGCCTCCCCCGAGCACCCGGACCCTCCGCCCTCCCCTGACCGTCCCGACCGTTCAGGTTCCTCTGATCGTCCCGACCGTCCGAGCCGCTCCGACCGCTCCAGACTCCCGTACCATCCCGTGCTGCCGGACCGCTCCACACTCCCGCCCGTTCCGGCCCGCCAGCCCCGCCCGCCGTCCACTCCGCCCCCACCCGGACGTGACACCCCCCTCTACGACGCACTGCTCTCCCAGGTCTGGGCGCGTGAGCTGCCTGCCCGCCCGGACGACGTGACCGCCACCGACCCCGCCATCCCCGCCGTCCCCCGCGGGTCCGGTGGCACTCGGACGCCCGCGATCAAGGATTACGCCGAGTCGATCGGCGAGCCGGAAGGGGTGCGGTTCGGTCCCGGAGTCCGGTTCGCGGAGGCGCTCGCGTGGGCGGGGGAACGGGTCCGGAGCACGACCATCAAGATCGTCATCATCGTGGTCGCGGGCGCGACGGGCACCCTGACGGGGATGAACCTTCTGGGACCGGTCATCGGGGGTCAGGGGTCGGTGAGATCGCTCGAGTCCTCCGTCACCCGGACCGTCACGACCGGTGACGCCGCCCCCGCGGTCCCGCACGAGCTCGCCGAACGGGTACGGATCCCACCCGTGGTGACACTGGACGAGTTCGGCCAGGGCAGCCTGGTCCTCACCGACTCCAAGGCATCCCTGGACTGGCGGATAACGGCACCCGGACTGGCCGTGACCCCGTCCAGCGGCACGCTGAAACAGGGGCGCAGAGACGTGATCAACCTGCGCGCCCTTCGGATCCGCCGCTGGTGTGGCGTTCCCGCCTCCGTCACCGCCCCCCTGACCTTCTACGGACTCAACGACTCGATCACCACGACGGTGCGCTGGCTCACCTGCTGACAACCCCGTCCCACCTGCGCTGTGCACGTTCTTTCGAAAGGACCCTGGCTGTCAACGACCCCCTCCTGAGGGAGGGGGCTTGAGGCGCGGTAATGCGCTTTGAAGCCCCGCGTTGACCAGCCCCAGCCGTCAGCTCAAGGAGGTGCATTTTGATGGCTACGTTGAACACAAGATCGCAGACCCACCGGCAGGTGCTTCCTCAGCCTGCCGCTCTGGAATC
>NZ_JBIUTQ010000021.1:0-98504 GCF_044741965.1 Streptosporangium sp. NPDC087985 | reverse complement strand
CCATTCGAAGTTCTCGACGAGTACGCGGCACTTCAATCGGCTGCGTAGTCAACAACCGCAGATTCCGCTGTCCGGAATGATCTCAGCCCCTCACCGGCAAGTCGCACCTGCTGATCGGCCTGGGCTCGGCCGCGGCGATGGCCGGCTTCAAGGTCCGCTACGTGCTGGCCTCCAAACTCGCCAACGAACTCGTCGAGGCCGCCGACGACCGCCAGCTCACCAAGACCATCAACCGCTACGGCCGGGTCGACCTGCTCTGCATCGATGAGCTCGGCTACATGGAACTCGACCGGCGCGGCGCCGAGCTGCTTTTTCAGGTGCTGACCGAACGCGAGGAGAAAAGCAGCGTCGCGATCGCCTCCAACGAGACCTTCTCCGGCTGGACCAAAACCTTCACCGACCCGCGCCTTTGCGCCGCGATCGTCGACCGGCTCACCTTCGGCGGCACCATCATCGAGACCGGCACCGATTCCTACCGGCTGGCCCACACCAAGGCTCAGCACAACAGCACATCCTGACACCACCCTGCCCCGCGCATCGAGGCGAGGGCATCGCCCGCCCCGCCCCACCACGCCCGCCGTCGCGCCCGGCGGGCGGGCGATGCCCTCGCGTGGCAGGGGTTTGGGGGCGGCAGCCCCCGAGACCGCAGACCGCACGATCACCCCGCAGCCGACTGTCTCGTGCCACCGAAGTTTGAGTAGCGGGGACGCGTGCTGGACAGGAGGGCGATTGGGGAAATCACGGAGGTGGAGGCGTATCCCGCGCTGTGAACGACAGGCCTGCATCCGGAAAAAATGTTGCCGCGCACCGCTTGCCTTGGGACAGTCCCGGCATGCAGATACGCGCCGCGATGATGAACGACCTGACAGCCCTGACGGAACTGTTCCAGGCGATCGAGCTAGCCGAGATCGGACGAGCAGAGACCAACGAGGCCGACATCCGACAGATCCTGATCACGCCAGAGCTGGACCTGGAGCGACGTAGTCGCGTATATGAGAAGGACGGTGACATCATCGGCTTCGCCGCGCTCCACCCCGCTCCGCACGCCGACCGGCTCCGCGCGCACCTTGGAGTGTCACCCGTCGCCCCGGACTCCCTGGCTGATGCGATACTGCGGCAGATCGAGGAATGGGCGCACAAACAGACCGCGACAGCAGGCCGAGAGCGTGAGAGCGTCACGCTTTTCCAGATGCCTCAAGCTCTCGCCATGCCCTCGCTCCAAGATCACGGCTGGCACGTTGTCCGTCGTTACAGCCGCCTGATCATCGACTTGAACGGCGAACGGCCCTCCCTTCTGCAATTGCCGGCCGGAACCGAGATTCGGATCGCGGCTTGTGACGACGATCGGCGCCGCCTGCACGCGGTGCTGGAGGAAGCGCTGAGCGGACACTGGAACCACCACCGTCGAACGTTCGAGGAGTTCTGGGCCGATCAACAACAGCGAGACGGTCACGATCCCAGCCTGTGGTGGATCGCCGAGGTCGATGGAACCCCAGCGGCTGGGCTGATCGCCCGCTCGCAGCCGAACCGCGGCTGGATCGCTTGGCTGGGCACCGAGCAGCGTTACCGAGGGCGAGGATTGGCCCGCTGCCTTCTGCTCACCGCGTTTGCCGAGCTAAAGGCACGTGGCCACCACATGGTCGGTGTCGATGTTGACAGCGCAAACGATACGAACGCCACGGGTGTCTATGAGGCTGTCGGCATGCGCGTGCTCGGCCAGGCCGATCAGTGGCAACGAGATATCAGCATCAGTTGAGGGTCTGTCAAACCACTCAAGGTTCGGTAGCACAGAACACCGACCGGCCAGGGTGGGGCCATTTCAAGCCGCCACATTTTCACCTAGTGATCAACAACTGGGTCCAGGTCAGGCCGTCAACTGGGGCCAGCTGAAGCCGTCCTAGCCAGCCTGCGTTACAGTCTCCGCCACGTGAGTTCACCGATGCGGTCGGCGTCCCGTATTTGGGTGGCGAGGCTCAGCTTCAGCAGATCTCCGTCGAAGTGCACCGTCCGCACCTGGGGACGTCCCACCCAGTTCGGAAAGAGACTGATGATGACGTGGTGCTCGACCGTTGTCGGATCGACGACCTGGAATGTCCCCGCGTAGGCGACGTAGGTCGCCGCCGCCCGCGCCAATTCCTTCGCCGGTCCTTCCTCTAGGCGAACTGCGCCTAAGCGCGGGCGGTCGCTCCGGCCCAGCTGCGCGGACACGTACCCCTCGGAGGTGTAGACGATCAGCCCGTGTGGATTGGCGCCAAGGGGGTGGATGACATGCCCGTCAGCGCTCGTCGCGGTGTACGACACGAGTTCCCACGCGCCCAGAAGTCTCCGGCGCACCTCTTCGCGGGCCCGGCGGTCGTGCGCTTCGGTCGTTTGATTCGTGATTGTCATGGTGTGAGTTCTTCTAGATTGGTTCAGTCACGGGCCAGTTCGCCGTCGACGAGTCGCCACAGCCCCCATGGGTTGGCCTCGCGAAGCGACTCCGGGAGCAGTCCGTCCGGGAATTCCTGGTAGGTGACCGGGCGCAGGAATCGCTCGATCGCGCTCATCCCGACGGAGGTGAAGCGGCTGTCCGAGGTGGCCGGGAAGGGACCTCCATGGATCGTCGCGTAGGAGACCTCTTGCGGGATCGAGAAGGCGTTGACCACGATCCGCCCTGTGCGGCGCTCCAGGATCGGCAGCAGTTGTGCGGCGTCGGCGTGGTCGGGCTCTTCGATGTGCATCGTGGCGGAGAGTTGTCCCCGGAAGGCGCGAGCCACCTGGAACAGTTGCTCCAGGTCGGTCAGCCGGACCAGCAGGATGGAGGGACCGAAGACCTCCTCCCGGAGCGCCGGTTCGGCGAGCACCTGCTCGCCGATGACCTCGTACGCCAGGGACTGGCCGTCCCACTCGCGGATCGGGTCCGGTCCCGTGCTGATCCGCGTGGCGCCGGAGTCCTCCATCCGTCGCACGTTGCGGAGGTAGGAGTCGTGGATGCCCGGCGTCAGCATGGTCCGCGCGGCGACCTTCCGCACCTCGGCCATCACGGCATCGCGCAGGTCGTCGAAGCCGGGGCCCTCGACCGCGAGGAGGATCGCCGGCTTCAGGCACATCTGCCCGACCATGTACAGCGCGAGCCGGCCGAAACCCGCGCCGATCTCCGAGCCGCGGGCCGCCAGGGCGGCGGGCAGCACGAAGGTCGGGTTGACGCTGGTCATCTCGGCGAACACGGGGATGGGGTCGGGGCGCTGCTGGGCCCGGCGGTACAGGGCCATGCCACCGCCCTCTGAACCGGTGAAGGTGACCGCCCGGGCCAGCGGGTGGTCCACCAGTGCCTCGCCGATCTCGTTGCCTGCGCCCCGCACGAGCGAGAAGACGCCCTCGTGCAGCCCCGCGTCGGTGACGGCCTGCTGGATGACCCGTCCCATGAGCTCAGAGGTCCCCGGGTGGGCGTTATGCGCCTTGAGTACCACCGGGCACCCGGCGGCCAGGGCTGACGCCGTGTCACCGCCGGCGACCGAGTAGGAGATCGGGAAGTTGCTGGCGCCGAAGATCACCACGGGGCCGAGGGCGACCTTCTGCATCCGGTGGTCCATGCGCGGCGTGGGCTGCCGGTCCGGCTGGGCCGGATCGATGGTCGCCTGCAGGAACCTGCCCTGCCGTACGACGATGGCGAACTTGCGGAACTGCGCGGCGGCCCTGAAGGTTTCGCCCTCGAGTTGCGCGACGGGCAGGCCTGTCTCGAGCGAGGCGCGTTCGGCGAGTTCCCCCTTGACCGCCTCGAGCCTGTCCGCGATGAGTTCGAGGAACGCCGCCCGCTCGGCGGGCCTGGTGTGGCTGTAACTGTCGAAGGCCTCGTCGGCGAGGCGCACCGCCCGGTCGACCTCGGCCGCGCCGCCGAAGGCGAACTCCGGCCCGATGAGCTCCCCGGTCGCCGGGTTCAGCGCCTTCATCGTCCCCGCGGTGGCGGGCACGAAGGTCGCTCCGATCAGCAGGTCTCCGGTCAGTGTCATGACTGCGCTCCCCCGAATGCGGTGACGATCTCTTGCGTGGTGACGATGGCGTGGGCGTAGGTGGGGCCGTTCAGCTCGTGGGCGGCGTGCATCATCTCGGGGCGGAAGGCCGCGGTGGCGTCGCGCACCAGGGTCACGTGATAGCCCAGCTCCATGGCGTAACGGCCGGTGGACTCGAGGCAGGTGTTCGCCAGCAGGCCGATGAGCACCACGTGGGTGATGCCGTGCTGCTTGAGCTGGAAGTCCAGGTCGGTGGTGGCGAACCCGCTCTGTGCCCAGTGCTCTTGGGCCACCACCTCGCCCGGCTGCGGCTGGAAGTCGGGGTGGAACTCCCCACCCCAGGTGCCCCGGGCGAAGGTGTGCCGCACCTGGACGTTCCGCTGGGTCGGGTTGGGGTGGGCCCAGGTCTCATAGTCACCCGGCTCCCAGCGGCGGTGCGGGACGAACACCACCGACACGCCCGATTCCCGGGCGGAGCCGACGACGGCGCGCAGGTTGTCCAGGAGGCCGACCTCCTTGGCGACGGGCTCCACAAGCGGCCAGACCTTGCCGCCCTCGGAGAGGAAGTCGTTGTAGGGGTCGACCAGCAGAACCGCCGTCCGGCGGTGGTCGTAGGTCTCGGACACGGTGCTCCTCCGTTCCATGTGGATGTCTTACATCATCCAGAACGATGGTTACTCGCATCGTCCTAACTGTCAAATCCACGCAGCTCATGGGCGTGGTGCGGGGATATGTGTATGATATAAATCATCTAGATTGCTGAGCGGCACAGGCCGCCCTGTCGGATCGGAGGCGAGCGGAATGGGTTACTCGCAGGCGGAGAAGGCGGCGTCCCGCGAGCGCGTGCTGAGCATCGCGGCCCGCAAGGTCCGAGCGGAGGGCGTGAGTCGCCCCGCCATCGCCGACATCATGGAGGAAGCGGGGCTGACGCACGGCGGCTTCTACAAGCACTTCGCCTCACGCGACGACCTGATCGCGCAGGCCGCGGCCCTGGCCTTGGCCGAGGGCGAGGCGAAGATGGAAAAGAGCGCGCGGAAGAACAGAGACGAGCCCCAGACAGGCCTGATCGACGCTTACCTCAGAAAGCACCACCGTGACTCGCCGGGCACCGGCTGCGCGCTCGTCACGCTCGGCGCCGCCGCGGCGCGCGGGGATCACAGCTTCAAGCAGGCCTACGAGAAGCAGGTGCGCAGCTACCTCGATCTGATCGCCGACCTCGACGACGATCCCGCGAAGGGGCGCGCCGAGGCGATGCTCACCCTCAGCGCCCTGGTCGGCGCCATGCTCATGGCGCGGGCCGTGAACGACCCGGAGTTCTCCGACGAGCTGCTGTCGAACGTCGCCGAGCGGCTCAAGCGGCACGGACCGGAAGCCCCCTCCACCGCCGTCGCCTGATGGTCCGCCGTGGCCCCCGTGCGGGTTGGAGGCTTCCCACTCACCTTAAGGGGTCTTGACGTGGGGATTGAGGAGAGTCACTCCATCGTCCCAATGCCCGACCAGAAGAGTGTCGGGTACAGCCTGCGGCACGCTCTGCCGCTGGATTTTCATCGTCGCCATGTGCGGCCCCGCACAGGATGCCCCTGTCCTGATCTCTCGTCTGCCTTCGACCCATCCGAAGGACAGCGGGCCGGCGACGCCAGGTCAGGCCCGGCCTCGCGTGTACATGTCCCCGGTGACCTTCCTCGCCCGCTGGTTGCCCGACCTGCACGGCTGGGCTTGACCTGGAGGAGTCGGGCTGCTGGGCTCTGCCTGGGTCGTTGACGGGCGAGCGATCAGGACTTCCCGCCCAGCCAGCTACGGCCGGCACGTTCCGCGGGCCACCTCTCGGAGCCTGAGCGCCCCCGCCGGAGGCAAGAGAACCTCAGCCCCCTACGGTGTCGTTCGGTCGCTACGGCGGTCAGCGTCTGCCCATCGGGCGTGGCTGGCGGCGGTGCGGCCGGGACCGGCCCGAAGAGGCCGCATGCCCGGCCGCGACCGGCCGCGCCGCGCCACCGACGCCCGCAGGGCGGCGGCTTGATCGCCCTCCTGAAGCTCCGCAGAGAGGCGCAGAAAGCCGGACGGGAGGCGGCGGGGGAGAAGTGGCAGGACTGGGATCTCGTGTGGTGCATGCCGGATGGAAGCCCCATCGACGCCAAAGACGACTGGGACGAGTGGAAGGGACTCCTGAAGCTCGCCGAGATCGATAAGGACGCTCGTGTTCACGATGCTCGCCACATGGCCGCGACGCTGCTCCTGGAGCAAGGTGTGGACATCCGGGTGGTTCAGGTGATCCTCGGCCATTCCCAGCTCACCACGGCCAAGCGCTACACGCAGGTGACGGAGATCCTGGCGAGCGAGGCTGCGGCGCGGATGGGGCGGGCGCTGTGGGACGGCTGACTGCAACGGAACCATGACGACCGCAACTGGAAATGCAACTGGGCAGGCTTCCCGATCATGGAGATGGGGGAGTCTGCCCAGTTCGTTGAAGCGCGCCCTGCAGGATTCGAACCTGCGACCGTCGGATTAGCCAGGGCGCCGCTGGGCGCATCTGCCCTGGTCGGGTGGGGTTATCCCTACCGCGTGTTGGCCTGCTGGCATGATCACCTCGGCGAAGCCGGACATATAGCTTCATAACGTCACAAACAACCGATGAAGGGCTTCACTCATGTCTGGCACCACCTCGTTCCGCCGTATCGTCTCCCGCTCCGCCGTCGTCGCACTGGCCGGCGCGGCCTGCCTCGCGGTCACCGCCGGGAGCGCCGGAGCGATCATCAACGGCTCCAAGTCCACCGAGTCCTACCCCTTCATGGCGACCATCCCGACCACGGCCCCGCTCATGGGCCTGACGGACGGTAACTGCGGCGCGGCCCTGATCAACCCGCAGTGGGTCGTGACCGCCGCGCACTGCCTCGACATGGAGATCGGCTCGATCTCGAAGGGGACGGTGCGCATCGGCAGCGACAAGCGCAAGTCCGGCGGAACCGTCCGCAAGATCGCGCAGGCGTTCCTGCACCCGGACTACGCCCAGAACTCACCCAACAAGAACGACATCGCGCTGGTCCGCCTGGACCGCCCAGTCAGCATCAAGCCCATCAAGATCGCCGAGCAGGCGGGCAAGCCCGGCACGCCGACCCGGATCATCGGCTTCGGCATCACCAAGTTCAGCACCAACCCGGCTGAGTGGAAGATGGCCGAGAAGCTGCGCCAGCTCGACACCCGGCGTGGCGCGGTCTCCGAGTGCGGCCCCGGCTTCGCCGATGACACCCGCCTGTGCACCGTTAGCCAGAAGCCCAAGGCCATGGCCTGCAACGGCGACTCCGGCGGCCCCCAGATCCAGCGCGGCCGCAACAACAGGTGGGAGCTGATCGGCGTCACCTCCGGCCCCGGCGCCAAGAGCCCCTCCTGCGAGCAGGGTCCCGGCCTCTACACCAACGTGCCCGCCTACAGCGACTGGATCAACAAGACCATCCGCACGAACAGCTGAGCCGCAGCACAGCAGGCCCGGTGACGGACCGGGCCTGCCTGCGGGGACGCAGGTCCCGGCTTGGAGGGCGGCGATCGATGGCGCCGGCCTGCCCCGGCTCGCCCGCGACTGGCCGCAGACGTCCACACACGCGCCCACTACCGGGCGTGGAGGGTGGCCTTCCGGTGGAGCTCGGCGGTTCTCGGACTCGGGGAAGACGCATGATGTTCGCGGGCTCAAGCAGCGTCGGCGCAAGGCTATCTGGGACGTGCCGATCCCTCCTGAGCTGGTGGCGATCCTCCGCAAGCACCTCGAACGGCATGGGACCGCGGCTGACGGGCGGCTGTTCCGGACCGCGACGGGCAGCGTCTTCTCCACCACGGCCTACGGCAAGGTGTGGAAGGAAGCCCGTACGTACGCGCTGACTCCTGACCAGGTCGTCTCACCGCTGGCCGGCAGGCCGTATGACCTGCGACATGCGGCGGTATCGCTCTGGCTCAACGCCGGGGTTCCCGCTCCGGACGTGGCCGAACGGGCTGGGCACAGCGTGGACGTATTGCTTCGTGTCTACGCCAAGTGCATCGATGGTCAACGGGACATCGCCAACCAGCGGATAGCGGGCGTGCTGACGGCATGAAAACGATCTACCCTCGAAGGGTCACGGTCATCCCGTGGCCCTTCGTTGTTGCCTATCTGACCTGGGCAAACGGCGCCGTTTTCATCCCGCGTATATCCCGTGAGCACCGACTTGGGGCTGCGTTCAGTGGCATCCGGCTGCAGGCGGTGGCAACCGCCGATCAACAAGAAAGACCAGGTCAGAGGCTAGATGACCTGGTCTTGGAGGCGCGCCCTGCAGGATTCGAACCTGCGACCGTCGGATTAGAAGTCCGGTGCTCTATCCAGCTGAGCTAAGGGCGCTCCCGCCTAATTGTGCATGATCCGGGGAGTGTCCATGTATCGGATCCGCACGGGTGTCGCGAGGATCACTCTACGGTGCCGGCGGCCGGTCCGGTGAACGGGGTGGCGAGGGGTGCTGACCAGCGCCGGGATCGCCGGTGAGGGCGTCGGCGGCTGGGGACGGGTGCCATGGAACATCATCGCGGGACTGCTTTACGGGCATGCCGGAGATACGTAAAAGTGCAGACGGAACATCCGAAATCGGTCTACGCTCGGATGTCATGTCCGCCGTCACCGCCCAAGAGGAGACTCCCCTGCTGGGCGGTGATGTGACCGACGGGGTGGTGCGGGTCGGTGACACCGTCCGCAGGCCCACCCGGCCTTCCACGCCGTCCGTGCACGCGTTTCTGCGCCATCTTGAGGCGGCCGGGTTCGACGGCGCGCCCCGGGTGCTGGGCCTGGACGCGCAGGGCCGGGAGATCCTGACGTATGTCGACGGCGAGTCCGCGACCGCGCCGCTGACCGACTGCGCGGTCACCGACGAGTCGCTGGCCGCTCTGGCGGCACTGCTGCGGCGCTTCCACGACGCCTCGGCGAGCTTCGTCCCGCCGCCGGGCGCCGTCTGGGAGGCCGGGTCCAACGATGACGCGGACCCGGAGGTGATCGGCCACTGCGACATCACCCTGGACAATGTGATCTTCCGGGATGGGCTCCCCGCCGCGCTGATCGACTTCGACATGGCCCGGCCGACGACCCGGCTGTTCGATGTGGTGACCACCCTGCGGCACTGGGCCCCGATCGCCGACCCCCTGGATCTGGAGCCGCTCCGGCGGGACCTGGCGGTCGGCCCGCGACTGCGGCTGTTCTGCGACGCGTACGGCCTGGCCTCCCGCGAGCGCCGGGGCCTTCTCGACCTCGCCCGGCTACGCTTCGGGCGTTCCTACGACAGTATGCGCGTCAAGGCCGCCACCACGGGCGGTGGCTGGGCCCGCATGTGGGCGGGCGGCGCCGGCGAGCGTATCCGCCGGGCCCGAGCCTGGCTTGAGACCCACCAGGATGAACTCCATGCCCATCTCATCTGACCGCTCCGCTCCCAGCCGCGTGTCCGGCCGCTCCGAACCTGGCCGCTCCGCTCCCGGCCGCCCCGGGCTCAGGCGGGCCGAGGCGCTCGGCATGCTCGCCGGAGTGGCGCTCGACGCCGTTCTCGCCGATCCCCGGCGCGGGCATCCGGTGGCGCTGTTCGGGCGGGCCGCCGCCGCCCTGGAGAGGCGGGTGTACGGCGACGCCCGGCCCGCCGGGGTCCTCTACACCGCACTGTGCGTCGGTCCGGCGGTGCTGCTCGGGCTCGCCGTGAGCCGGACCGGGAACCCGGTGGCGCGCGGCGCGCTGAGTGCCGTGGCGACCTGGTCGGTGCTGGGCGGCACGACGTTGGGACGCGAGGGCGTGGCCATGGCGGAGCTGCTGGAGGCCGGCGAGCTCACCGGGGCGCGCGGGAGGCTGTCGCACCTGTGTGGGCGGGACCCCGCCCTGCTCGACGCCCCCGAGCTGGCCAGGGCCACCGTCGAGTCGATCGCGGAGAACACCTCCGACGCCGTGGTGGCGCCGCTGTTCTGGGGCGCGGTGGCCGGGGTCCCCGGGCTGCTGGCATACCGGGCGGTCAACACGCTGGACGCGATGGTCGGCCACCGCAACGCCCGCTACGGGCGCTTCGGCTGGGCCTCGGCCCGGCTAGACGACGTGGCCAACTACGTCCCCGCCCGGATCACCGGGGCGCTCACGGTCCTCGCCGCCCCCCTGGCGGGCGGTTCGGTCCGCCGGGCGGCCGCCGTGCTGCGCAGGGACGGCCACCGCCATCCGAGTCCCAACGCGGGCCGCTGTGAGGCGGCCTTCGCCGGGGCGATGGACGTCACGCTCGGCGGTACCAACGTCTACGGCCACCGGGTGGAGCACCGGCCCGAGATGGGTGACGGGCCCAAGCCGTCGACCGGGGACATCCGCAGGTCCGTACGGCTGGCCCGGGCGGTGGGCTTCGCCGCCGCTGGCCTCGCCGTTCTCGCCGCCCTCCGGGGATCGCGCCGGAGGGGCGCGTGAGGGGCTCCCTGCTGGTCGCCGGGACCACCTCCGACGCCGGCAAGAGCGTCGTCACCGCCGGGATCTGCCGCTGGCTGGCCCGCCAGGGCGTGAAGGTCGCGCCGTACAAGGCGCAGAACATGTCGCTGAACTCCTTCGTCACCGCCGACGGCGCCGAGATCGGCCGGGCCCAGGCGATGCAGGCCGCCGCGTGCGGCCTGGAGCCCAGCGCGGACATGAACCCGATCCTGCTCAAGCCGGGCAGCGACCGGCGCAGCCAGGTCGTGGTCATGGGCCGGCCGCTGGCCGACGTCGACGCGCTGGAGTACTGGGAGGCCAAGGACCGGCTCCAGCAGGTGGCGGTGGACGCGCTGGAGCGGCTGCGCGCCGACTACGACGTGGTGGTCTGTGAGGGCGCGGGGAGCCCGGCGGAGATCAACCTGCGCCGGGGCGACATCGCGAACATGGGCCTGGCCCGCGCCGCAGGGCTGCCGGTCGTCGTGGTCGGCGACATCGACCGGGGCGGGGTGTTCGCCTCGCTGTACGGGACGGTGGCGCTGCTGGAGCCCGCCGACCAGGCGCTGATCGCCGGATTCGTGATCAACAAGTTCCGGGGGGCGCGCGAGCTGCTCGAACCGGGCCTCGACATGATCAGGGGACTGACCGGCCGCGAGGTGTACGGCGTGCTGCCCTGGCTGGACGGCCTCTGGCTGGACGTCGAGGACTCCCTCTCCCTGGACAACCGGCCGTCGGCCGGGGCACGCACGCCGTACGGCAGGCAGACCCTGCGGGTCGCGGTGGTCCGGCTGCCGCGGATCTCCAACTTCACCGACGTGGACGCGCTGGTCTCCGAGCCCGGCGTGGTGGTCCGCTACGTGACCTCCCCGGCCGAGCTGGACGACGCCGACCTGGTGGTGCTGCCCGGCTCCCGCGCGACGGTCTCCGATCTGGCCTGGCTCCGGGCCACCGGTCTGGCCGGCGCCCTGCCCGGCCGGGCCGTGCTGGGCATCTGCGGCGGCTACCAGATGCTCGCCCGGACCATCCGCGACGACGTCGAGTCGGGGGCGGGCCGGGTCGAGGGGCTCGGGCTGCTGCCCGCGACGGTGGAGTTCGCGGCGGAGAAGACACTGGGCCGCCCGGTCGGCAGCGCGTACGGCTGCCGCGTCGCGGCCTACGAGATCCATCACGGCGTCGTGACGGCCGAGGGCGGCGAGCCCTTCCTGGACGGTTGCCGGGCCGGGTCCGTCTGGGGCACCACCTGGCACGGAGCACTGGAGAACGACGACTTCCGCCGCGCGTTCCTCGCCGACGTGGCGGCCGTCTCCGGCCGTGACTTCACCCCCGCCCCGGACGTCTCCTTCGCCGCGCTGCGCGAGGAGCGGCTGGACGCCCTGGGCGACCTGGTGGAGCGGCACCTGGACACCGATGCCCTGGCGCGACTCCTGGAGGGCGGGGCTCCGCGGGGCCTGCCGCTCCTGCCTCCCGGCGGCAGCTCTACACGGAGCGCTGGATTTTGCGCAGAATAGGGGTTCGGGAGGTGAAGGATGATCCGGATCGTGCTGGTCTTCTTTGTCATGGCGCTGATCGCCGCGGCGGTCATCGGTGTCGCTCTGATGGTCCGCGGCTCCATGGCGCGCGGACCTCTGCCCGATGACCCGCGTGAGATCCTCAGGCGCCGCTACGCCGCCGGTGAGATCGACGAGGACGAATACCTGCGCCGGATGTCCGGCCTGTCGCAGGACTGGTAGGAGGCCGCCGGATGGCTGGGAGCCGGGGGGAGCGGTCCGGTCGGCCGGACCGTTCAGGCGCTCGCGGCCGGGGTGTGGCGGTTCGCGGTGATCCAGGTGTCGATCCTCTCCCAGTTCTCGTAGAGCCAGCGGGTCCGGCCCTCCCGGTCGCGGGGGACGTCGGCCGCGTCGACCCGCCACCAGGTGGCCTTGACCCTGGCGCGCACGGGCAGTTTGCGCCAGAGGTCGCCGAGGGTCACCAGGTCGTCCAGGCCGGTGTGGGCGACGAAGACCACGTCGGCGGCGGGGCAGGCGTCGATGGCGGCGATGGCCCCGCCGGGGTGGGGGGCGAGCAGGTGGTTCAGCCGGCGGGCGCGGGCGGCCTCCTCGGTCAGGCCTTTGCGTTCCAGGCGGCGGATGGCCCGCGCCTGCCGTCTGGGGGTGAAGTTGCCCCCCTCCGGGAAGATCACCAGGGCGTCGTCGGCGTCCATGCCGGAGGCCAGCCGGCGGATCTCGGCGATGACCCCGTCCGCGCCGACCTCGCGGGGGACGAAGACGTTGGGCAGCCGGTGGGTAAGCGCGTCCAGGGACGGGTCGAGCTGCAGGACCGCCTTCATCACGATCCTGGGACGCCTGCCGTACACGCTGAGGAGGTGGTGGACCAGGAGGACGGAGTCGCCGGGGCCCGCGTGGCGGGACAGCACGATGACCGGGCGGGTCAGGCGCCGGGAGAGTCCGTCCGGGACCGGCGGCGGCCCGTCGATCTCGACGCTCAGGCCGAAGATCCGTTCGGCCGCGCCGTACACCCTGGAGAGGAACCACCTGATGAGGTCATAGTGCCTCTCCTCGTACTCGTCCCGGCTGAGCCGGCCGCCGAATCCGGAGGTCACCCAGATGCCGAAACAGGCGACCAGCGCCATCGTCTCCAGGGTCAGCCACGCCACCGCGAACCAGACCAGCCGGGTGCCGCGCCGCTGCGGGGGCGGCAGCCCCAGGGAGGCCGCGGCCACCACCAGCAGCCAGATCGGGAGCGTGACCACCGCGACCACGGCGAGCACGATGACGAGCGGCGCGAGGATCAGGCGGCGCAGGAAGCGAGGAGGGAGCACGGGCCTCTCCTTCCTGGACGCGGCCCCGGTCTCCGGTTGGTCTGGCTCAGGTGGACGGGTGCTGGGCCAGGTAGCGGGTCGATGCCCGATAGGCACGATCTATGTATCCAGATATACGCGATGAATCCCGGTAGCGCAGCTGGGAGAGATCCACTCCGGGGCGGATGTCGCCGCCGGCGGGCATGACGTGGACCTCGATGTCGGCGGGGATGGTGGCCATCTCCTCGGCGAACCGGTGGCGACGGGCGATCTCGAAGGCGACCAGGCCGACCTCCCACGGGCGGCGCGGGGCGACCAGGGGCCGCTCGATCCGGCCGACGTGCAGGACGTAGACGCGGCGGGCGCCGAGGGCGACGGCGCGGCCGACCGGGATGCTGTGGACCAGGCCGCCGTCGAGGAAGTGGTCGTCACCGATGCGGACGGGGGGCAGCAGACCGGGGACGGCGCAGGAGGCGAGGACCGCTTCGACGACGGGACCTTCGGTGAACCAGTGGGCGGCCGCGCGTTCGACGGAGGCGGCCACGCACTGGAACGGTACGGCGAGGTCCTCGATGTGGGAGACCGGGAGCAGTCCGGCCAGCAGGTCGCGCAGCGGGCCGGAGGAGTGCAGGTGGGTGCCGGTCCTGGCGAGGGTGGACAGCCGGGTCATCCACGACCCGCCGAAGGCCGTGCGGACCACGTCGGACTGCCACAGCCCGGTCAGAGCGTCCACCGCGTCCCCTGGAGAGGCCGCGAGCATGACGCCGTTCAGTGCGCCCACGGACGTGCCGACGATCACGTCCGGCTTGATGCCCGCCTCGTCCAGCGCCCGCAGCATGCCCACCTCGTGGGCGCCGAGCACCCCCCCGCCACCGAGCACGAAGGCTGTTTCCACTGCCATGACCTCACGATAGGCCGCCGGGCCCGGGCAGGTGACGGGCCGCCCGGTCAGGGAGCGGGTTCCGCGGCGGGTGGGGAGTTCCGGATCCGGGCAACGAACGGGTGTCCAACTGTCCGGGTCCGGTAATGGCCGGGGCAAGGGCGGACCGGCACGATCGGGGGCATGACAGCGGTAGTGGAGATCGAGGGACTTACCAAGTTCTACGGGAAGCGCCGGGGGCTCGAGGATCTCAATCTCGTGATCCATCCCGGGGAGGTGTTCGGGTATCTCGGCCCGAACGGCGCGGGGAAGACGACCACGATCAGGTTGCTCCTCGACGTGATCAGGCCCACCAGCGGCCGGGCCGCCGTGCTCGGCGTGGACCCTCGCGACGCGCGGGTGCGCGGCCGGATCGGCTACCTGCCCGGAGAGCTCGCCCTGGAGGGCAGGGAGAAGGCGAGGGACTATCTCGCCTTCCTGGGCGGGATGCGCGGGGGTGTGCCCAGGGAGCGGATCACGGCGCTGGCCGAGCGGCTGGAAGCCGACCTGTCGGTGCCCATGGGCAAGCTGTCCAAGGGCAACAAGCAGAAGGTCGGGCTGATCCAGGCGTTCATGCACGAGCCGGAGCTCCTGATCCTGGACGAGCCGACCGGCGGCCTGGACCCGCTGGTGCAACAGGAGTTCCTGGCGATGGTCCGGGAGGTCCGCGCCTCGGGCCGGACCGTGCTGATGTCCTCGCACGTGCTGGCCGAGGTCGAGGACGTCTCCGACCGGGTGGGGATCGTGCGCGCCGGGCGGCTGGTGGCGGTGGAGGACATCACCGCGCTGCGGGAGAAGGCGGTGCGGCGGGTGGAGTTCCACTTCGACGCGCCGGTGCCCCGGGAGGCGTTCGAGAACCTGCCGGGCGTGCGGGACCTGCGGGTGGAGGGCGCGAGCGTCCGCTGTACCATCGACGGTCGTCCCGACGCGCTGGTGAAGGCGGCGGCACGCTTCACCGTGGTGCACATGGTCAGCGCCGAGCCCGATCTTGAGGAGATCTTCCTCACCTACTACAGCGAAGAGGGGGAGCGTCATGCCCGTGCTGGTGTCTAAGGGCCTGCGGGACTATCGCAGGACGCTGATCGGCTGGACGATCGGCATCACCGCCTTCTGCGGGCTGTACCTGTCGTTCTATCCCAGTATCGCCAAGGATCCCGGAGTCTACGGCTCGGCCATGATGGCCAAGTTCCCCGGGGCCATGCGTGACCTGATGGGGGGCCTGGAGGACCTCACCAGCGGCGTGGGCTACCTGCACAGCCTCGTCTACCAGATGTTCGGGCCGATGCTGTTCGCCGTCTGCGCCGCGATCCTCGGCAACCGGGCCATCGCGCAGCCGGAGGAGTCCGGCACGCTGGAGCTGACCGTCACGCTGCCGATCGACCGCAGGAGGCTGGTCGTCGAGCGCTTCGCCGCCCTCGCCCTCGGTCTGCTGAGCGTGGCGGTGGCGACGTTCCTCGTGGTGTGGTCGTTGTCGGCCGCCGCCGGTGTGAACGTGGCGTTCGACAGGATCCTCGCCGGGCACACCGGGCTCTTCCTGGTCGGCCTGTTCTTCGGCACGCTGGCCTTCACCGTGGGCGCCGCCACGGGGCGCAAGAACCTTGCCATGGCCGTGGTGGGCGTGTTCGCGGTGGGGGGCTACGTCATCGAGACCATGGGCAGGAACGTGGACGCGATCTCCTGGCTCCGGTGGATCTCGCCGTTCCACTATTACCTCGACGGCAGGCCGCTCTACCAGGGCTTCCCCACCGGTGATTACCTGGTGCTCGCGGGCGCGACGGTCGTACTGCTCCTGGCCGCCATCCTCGCCTTCGATCGGCGTGACGTAGGAGTCTGATGGACGAGGTCCCGGGGGTGCCCGCCGGTCTGCTCGGCGGGCACCCCCGTGTTCTGGCGGCAGCCGCCGCGACCGGCCGGCTGCCCGGCCGTGCCGCGCTGGACGACTACCGCGCCGCCGGTGCGCGGGCCGCCGAGTCGGGCGTGCCGTTGCGCGTGCTCGTCGAAACCGCCCTGGTCATGGCCGAATCCATGGATCCGGTTCCGCTCCCGGCCCTGAGAAGGGCGGTCTCCGCCCTGATGGAGGGCTACGAGAACGCCCAGCGGCTGGCCCTGCGCCAGGAGGAGGTCGCGCGCCGGGAGTTCGTGGACGACCTGCTCCAGGGCCGGGCCGACCGGCTCGCCGAGCGTGCCGAGCACTTCGGCCTCCGGCTGGCCGAGACCTACGCGGTTGCGGTCGCCCGCCCGGCGGTGCCACTGGACGACGGTTCCGTGCGCGACGGGACGGTGCGGGACGGTGGCGGGGTGGTGCGAGATGGCGGCGGGGTGGTCTGGGACGGCGACGGGCCGGCCCGGCGGATCGAGGAGGCGATGGTCGCCCGGTTCGGCTCGCACAACGTGCTGGTCGCGGTCCGCGACGGCGGGCTCGTGTGCGTCGTGCCCGGCAGTCTCACCGTCGCGACGGGGGAGTTCACCCACCACGTGCGGCAGATGTTCGCACCCGGCTGGCGGGTCGGCCTGGGGCGGCCTCACCGGGGGCCCGGCGGGGTGGTCACCTCCTACCGGGAAGCCACCGGCGCCATCGAGCTCGGTGACCGGCTGGATCTGCGGGCACCCGTGCTCAAGGCCGCCGACCTGCTGGTCTTCCCGGTGCTCCTGCGGGACAGGGCGGCCATCGAGGATCTGGTGACGACCGTGCTGAGCCCGCTGCGGGAGGCGAGAGGCGGCCCGGAGCCGCTGCTCGGCACGTTGGAGGCCGTCTTCGCCTCCCAGGGCAACCAGACCGCCGCCGCGCGCAGGCTCGGCGTCAGCACCCGGGCGGTGACCTACCGGCTGGAGCGGATCCGCCGCCTCACCGGGTTCTCACCCGACGACCCCACCCAGCGGTTCACCCTGGAGACGGCGGTCCTGGGCGCCCGCCTGCTGGAGTGGCCCGCTCACGCACCAGGCTGACCGTCCGCTCACGCACCGGGCTGACCGTCCGCTCACCGGTCCGTCATACGAGGTGCGGGGTCAGGTCCCGCTGGGACTCCGCCTCCGCGGCGGCCACCGAGCGGGTGGAGACGGGGCGGGAGACCAGGGCGACCGCGATGACGCACAGCGCGGCGGCGGCGCAGAAGACGGTGGGCAGCCCGGCGTAGGAGCCGAGGACGCCACCGGCCGCCGCGCCGAGGGGCGAGGCCCCCATGCCGATCAGGCGGTAGCCGGAGTTCACCCTGCCGAGCAGGTCCTCGGGGATGAGGCGCTGCCGCAGCGACACCAGGATGACGTTGGAGACGGCGTTGGTCGCGCCGAGCAGCGCGGCGGTGACGCCGATCGCGACCGGGGTGGGGATCAGGACGGGCACCAGCAGCAGGAGGCTGTTGACCAGGTCGGCGGTGAGCAGCGTCCTGACCTGGCCGGCGCAGCGGGCCAGCCGGCCGGCCACCAGGGAGCCGGTCACCGCCCCGGCGGCCAGCGCCGCCATGAGGATGCCGTAGCCACCGGGGGGAAGCCCCACCCGCGACTCCTCGCCGACCACCCACAGGACGAAGACCGCGAAGTAGGCCGCGTTGGCGAAGTTGAGCACGCCCGAGAAGGCGGCGAGAGACCGCAGGACGCGGTGGCCGCACAGGTAGCGCAGGCCCTCGGTGATGTCGGCGCGCAGGGAGCGCGTCGACGGGGTCTCGACCCGGAAGCGTCCGCGCATGCCGAGCAGGGCCAGTCCCGCCATGGCGTAGAGCAGGGCGGGCGTCCCGAGCACCGCGGCCGAGCCGAGGGCGATCAGGACCCCGGCCAGCGGGCCGCCGAGGAAGTTGTTGCCGAGCGTCTGCACGGCGATGAGCCGGCCGTTGGCGCCGTCGAGGCGATCACGCGGGACGGCCATCGGCAGCACGGACTGGGCCGAGGTGTCGGAGAAGACCTCGGCGACGCCGATCAGGAGCGCTCCGGCAAGGAGCACCGGCAGGCTGAGCGCCCCCAGCCACGCCGTCGCGGCCAGCACCGCGAGCACGCCGGCCCGGCTCCAGCTCGCCACCACCATGATCCGGCGCCGGTCGTGCCGGTCGACGATCGCGCCCGCGTGCAGTGCGAGCAGCAGCCAGGGCAGTGTCGCCGCCGCGCTGATCAGGGACACCAGCAGCGGCGACCTGGTCAGGGTCACCGCGATCAGGGACACGCCGACGACCGCGATGCCGTCGCCGATGTTCGACAGGCCGGAGGCCGTCCACAGCCAGCGGAACGACGGTCCGATCACAAGGGCCTCCGGTATTGTTTAAAGGAAAGTGTGCAAATGTTCCTTTGCAAAGATATGGCTGCATGCAGTGGATGACAAGACTCGCGAACTCGATGCCTCGGCGCTCAAGGGGCTCGCCCATCCCTCCCGGCTCCGGCTGCTGGAGTTGCTGGAACTGCACGGTCCCGCGACGGCGACCCAGCTCGCCGCCCGGACGGGCGAGAACACCGGGGCGACGAGCTACCACCTGCGCCGGCTCGCGCGGCACGGCCTGATCGAGGACATCCCCGAGCGGGGCAAGGGCAAGGAGCGCTGGTGGCGTGCCCGTGGCTTCTCCTTCGACGGCGACCGGCTCCGCCGCGACCCCGAGACGGCGGAGGCCGCCGAGTACCTGCTCGCCGAGATGGTGCGCCAGCGGGGTGCCGAGCTCACCCACTGGATGGAGGAGTCACGGACCACCCCGCGGCCATGGCTGGAGGCCGGGACCCACTCCCGCATGACGCTGCGCCTCACCGAGGAGGAGCTCGCCGGCCTCGTGCGGGACGTCTCACGGGTTCTCGACGCCTGCCACGAGCGGGCGGGGGAGGGGAAAAGGGCCGAGGAGACCCCGGACACCGCGCGCGTCATCATCCACTTCGACGCTTTCCCCGTCGGTCTCGGGGAGTCCCGGCCGGAGTGAGACCGGCCGCCGCCATGGTGGGGCGGCGGCACCTCGGGCGGGAAGCCCGGCGGAGGCGTGGTCCGGCCCTGTCCGGGAGCGGCTGCTGTACGCCGGTGGGACGGTTCAGGGTCAGGGGATGAGCAGGATCTTGCCCGTGGTCCGGCGTGCCTCCAGGTCCTCGTGGGCACGGACGGCCTCGGCGAGAGGGTAGCGGTGGGAGATGTGCACCTGGAGCTGCCCCGAGGCCACCCAGCCGAAGAGGTCGCCGGCCCGCCAGGCCAGCTCGTCGCGGGTGGCGATGTAGTGGGCGAGTGTGGGCCGGGTCAGGAAGAGAGAGCCGTTACTGGCGAGGATCTGCGGGTCGACGGGCGGCACCGGGCCGCTGGCCTGGCCGTACAGGGCCATCATGCCGCGCGGGCGCAGTGAGGTGATGCTCCCCTCGAAGGTGGCCGCGCCCACGCCGTCGTAGACCACGTGCACGCCGGAACCGGCCAGCTCGCGGACCGCCTCGGAGAAGCCGCCGTAGCGGATCACCTCGTCGGCGCCCGCCTGCCGGGCCAGTTTCTCCTTCTCCTGGGTGGAGACCGTGCCGATCACCCGGGCGCCGCGCAGTTTGGCGATCTGGGTGAGCAGCAGGCCCACGCCCCCGGCCGCGGCGTGCACCAGCACGTCGTCGCCCGGCTTCACCTCGTAGGTGGAGTGGGTCAGGTAGTGCGCGGTCATCCCCTGGAGCAGCAGAGCCGCCGCGATGTCGGCCGTGACCCCGTCGGGCACGACGAGCAGGTGGGACGCGGGCACCACGGCCCTCTCCGCGTAGCTGCCCATCACGTTCGCCCAGGCCACGGTGGCTCCCACGGATATCCCCCGCACGTCCTCGCCGACCGCGACGACGGTGCCCGCCGCCTCGCTGCCGGGGATGAAGGGGAGGGAGAGCGGGTAGCGGCCCATCCGGTGGTAGACGTCGATGAAGTTCACACCGCTGGCCGCGATGTCGACCAGTACCTCGCCGGGGTTCAACTCGGGGTCCGGGCAGTCGGTGTAGGTGAGGACCTCGGGACCGCCGGTGGCGGAGACGACTATGGCGTGCATCGTGCTGGGGCTCCTTCGCTCAGTCGAGTGCTTGGATCTTCCCCAACCTCGGGACGATCACTCGCCATTCCCGGTCAGGGGCTGGTGGAAGCCGTGCCCTCAAGCGCGCCGTGCAGGGTGAAGTTGTCGAACGAGGCCTTGAGCCGGGACCTGCTGTTCTCCCCGACCCGGGCGAGCAGGCCGACCTCGCCCGCAGGCAGCGGGCTGGGGTCCAGCACGGACTGGACCTGCTCGCCGTTGACCCACATGGTCAGCTGCACGCCCTCCGGAGTGCCGGAGCACTCGGCCTGCAGGCGGGCGGGCTCGCCCCTGGGCAGGTCGACCTGGACGGACTTGGTGAGCTCCCCCCCGGCGTTCTTCACGCTCTTGCGGATGCGGACGCCGCCGCTGGTGTCGAGCAGGAACTCGTAACGGGTCGCGTCGTAGGTGTCCGCGCCCCGGCAGAACAGCCCGTACTCGCCCAGGCCGCTGCTGCCGTCGCGGATCCCGACGTCGACGCCGAGCAGCAGCCGGCCGGGTATGACCGGCGTGGGGCTGGCCGTGGGGTTGGGGGTGGCCGGCGGAGCGGTCAGGAAGGGGATCGGCGCCTTCTGCCGCACGACGGGATCGTCGCCGTCCACGTCGACGGCGTAGTAGCCCTCGGGGGCGTATCCCTGGGGGCTGCTCCCGTCGTAGATGCCGCCTCTCCAGCCGCTCTGGCTCTGGGTGAAGTCGTCCTGGTACAGCGGGGAAAGGTCCTCCGGCGGTCCGCCGGGAGAGAGCGCGAGGTGGAGGGCGGACCCGCCGCACACCGTGACCAGGGCAGCCACCGCCGCCCCGGTGACCAGCTTCTTCCTCCGCGCCGATCGCCCGGCGGGCACGGCCGCGAAGGCGCCTGTGCCCGGCCCGGTGTACGGTCCCGTCGACACGGCTCCCACCCATGGGCCGGTCCCGTGAATCGTGGGCGGGTTCTGCTGCCAGACGGTCTGGACCGAGTGGGCGGTCTGCTCGGGGGCGGCGGAGCGGCCGACGAGGTGGTCGAGGAGCTGCTGGGAGGTGGGCCTGTTCCTGGGGTCCTTGGCGATGGCGTAGGTGACCAGCTCGCGCAGCGCGGGCTCCAGACCCTCCAGCGAGGGTTCGGTGTTCAGCACCTGGTACACCACCGCGGCCAGCGCCTCCCCGCCGAACGGCGCCCGGCCGCTCGCGGCGAAGGCGATCAGGCAGCCCCAGGAGAACACGTCGCACGCGGGGGAGACCGGCTCGCCGCGCAGCATCTCGGGCGCCATGTAGCGGGGCGTGCCGATGATCTCTCCGGTCCCGGTGATCCCGCTGAGCGTGTCCAGCGCGCGGGCGATGCCGAAGTCGATCACCCGGGGGCCGAACGGGGAGAGCAGCACGTTGGAGGGCTTGAGGTCGCGGTGCACGACCCCGGCACTGTGGATGGCGGTGAGGGCGGTCGCCACGCCGACTGCCAGCGCGTCGAGGCTGGAGCCGCGGAGCGGCCCTCCCGACTGCACGGCATCCTCAAGGTTGAGACCGGTGACGTACTCGGTGACGACGTAGAGCTGCTCCCCGTCGAGTGCGGCTTCGATGACCGCGGCGGTGCAGAACCGCCGGACCCGCTGGGCCGCGTCGGCCTCCCGGCGGAAACGCATCCTGAACTGGTCGTGCTGGCTGAACTCCGGATTGATCACCTTGATGGCGACCCGCTGCCCCTCGGGGGAGTCGCCGAGGTAGACCGTGCCCATCCCGCCCCGGCCCAGCCGGCTCAGCACGCGGTATCGCCCGATCTGTACGGGGTCATCCGAAGTGAGGTCGTTCACCGTCCTGCCTAACCGCGCATACCGTCATGTGAAGTGGCTCAGCCTATCTGGATCTTCCCCTCCGCCAGCAGCCGCAACAGTGTCGAATTCACTTTCTCCGGACTGTCAACGGTCAGCACGCCGTACGGCATCGCCGTGTCGCCCGGTGGCACCGGCGGCGGCCGGTGTCCGGGCGGCCGCCGCGGCGCGCTCGGCGACCAGGACGGGCCGCTGCACGAGCTTGAGGTCCACCTGCGTGCCAGGGGCCAGCCGCACCGCGTCATGGCCGGGCACGTCGGAGAGGATCTCCAGCTCGCCCAGCCGCACCCGCAGCCGCGCGGAGGAACCGCGGAACGACGACGCCACGACCAGCGCCTCACCCTCCGGGTCCGGCGTGACGAGCACGGCCTCCGGGCGGACCAGCACGTCCACGTCGGGGGAGGCGGGCAGCGGTCCGTCCACCGGCAGCAGCTGGCCCAGCGCCGTGACCTCGTCCCCGGACATCCGGCCGGGGATGTGGTTCATCGTGCCGACGAACTCGGCCACGAACGGCGTGGCCGGCCGGTCGTAGACCTCGGCGGGAGGCCCGCACTGCTCCAGCCGCCCGTCGCGGAGCACCGCGACCCGGTCGGCGACCGACAGCGCCTCCTCCTGGTCGTGGGTCACGAAGATCGTGGTGATGCCCAGGTCGAGCTGGAGCCGCCGGATCTCCTCCCTCAGCGTGACGCGGACCTTGGCGTCCAGCGCGGACAGCGGCTCGTCCAGCAGCAGCACACGCGGCTCCAGCGCCAGCGCCCTGGCCAGCGCGACGCGCTGCTGCTGGCCGCCGGAGAGCTCGTGCGGATAGCGCCCGGCGTGCGAGGGGAGACCGACCAGCTCCAGCAGTTCCGCCGCCCGGGCGTGCCGCCTCGCGGCGGGTACCTTGCGGACCCGGAGCCCGAAGGCCACGTTGTCGCGGGCGTTGAGGTTGGGGAACAGGCTGTAGGACTGGAAGACCATGCCCGCGTCCCGGCGGTTGGCGGGCACCCGGGTGATGTCCTCGCCGTCCACGAGCACGGCCCCGGCGTCGGGATGCTCGAAACCGGCCACGCACCGCAGGGCCGTCGTCTTGCCGCAGCCCGACGGCCCGAGCAGCGCCATCAGCTCGCCCTGCTCGACGGTGAGGTCCAGGCCGTCCAGGGCGACCGTGCGGCCGAATGTGCGGCGCAGCCCCCGGAACTCGACGCCGGCGGTCATGAGGATCTCCTTCGCTTGGAACCCGCGCTGGACAGGGTCAGGAGCAGCAGCCAGATGATCAGCAGGCTGAGGATCGAGACGGCCACGGAGAGCTGGCCGTTGGAGCCGGCGATCGTCAGGATCCAGACCGGGAACGTCCGGTAGCCGAGCAGTGCGGCGACGGTGTACTCGCCGAGCACCAGCGCGAATGTGAGGAACGAGGCGCTGGCCATGGCCGAGCGCAGGTTGGGGATGACCACGCGGAACACGACGTGCGGCCACGAGGCGCCCAGGTTGCGGGCCGCCTCCACCAGCGTGCGCACGTCGATCGCGCGCAGCCCGGCGTCCAGCGAGCGGTAGACGAACGGCAGTGCCAGCACCACGTAGGCCAGCACCAGCACCACCGGGAACGTCTCGTTCTGGATCGCGATCAACGTCCCCCAGAACGGGGTGGCGGCCAGGTAGTCGGGCCCCCAGCGCAGCACCGTGCTGATCCCGGCCACGAAGGTGATCGGCGGCACGACCAGCGGGATCGTGCAGATCACCTCCAGTACGGGGCCCAGCCGGGGCGCGCCGAGCCGTACGGCCAGCATCGCCGGCAGGGTGAGCCCGAGCACCACCACGATCGTGGCGGCGGCCAGCGAGAGGGAGAGCAGCATGCTCGTGCCGAAGCCCTCCGCACCGAAGATCCCCAGGTAGGCGTCGAGGGAGAAGCCCTGCCGGTCGTTGTAGACGGAGTACCAGAACGAGGCCCCCATCGGGACCAGGAAGTAGACCGCCGCGATCCCCAGCACCGCGCCGCGCCAGATACGGGGACGTCGCGGGCGGGCATGGGAGACGGCCGTCGGGGTCTCCAGGAGCGGGGTCACCGCAACCATCGGCTGCTCCTCTTCTGCAACGGCAGGTAGACCGCCATCACCAGGCCCGCGACGACGATCATGTCGAGGCTGAGCGCGAGCGCGATGTTCTCATGCCCGATCAGCACGTCGCCGGTGAGCGCGTCCGCGATCTGCAGGGTGACCAGCGGGACCGTGCTGCCGACCATCGCCTTGGCGGTGGCGTAGGCGGCGAACGCTCCGCCGAACAGCAGCACCACCCCGCCGAGCAGCGAGGGGGTCAGCACCGGGATGCCGACGTGCCGCCAGTACTGCCAGGCACCGGCCCCGTTGTTGCGGGCCGCCTCCCGCCACTGCGGCTTCAGGCCGTCCAGCGCGGGCACCATGACGAGCACCATCAGGGGCACGGAGAAGTACATGTAGACCATGGCCAGGCCCCAGAAGGTGTACAGGCTCCAGCCGGCCTCGTGCAGCCCGAACGCCTTGGTGATCACACCCGAGTTGCCCAGCGTGGCGATCCAGGCGAACGCCAGAGGGACGCCGCCGAAGTTGGCGAGCACACCCGAGGCGGTCAGCACCGACTCGCGCAGCGCCCGGAACCGGGAGGTGACCACGGCCTGGGCCAGGAAGGTGCCCAGGACCGCGCCGAGCACCGCGACCACGGCCGACAGCTGCACGCTGCTGACGAGGGTGTTGAGGTAGTTGCCCTGGAGGCTCGCGGTCAGGTTGGCGACACCGGGGGAGGAGATCCTGGTCTGCGGGTCCCTGACGGTGAACGCGCCGAGTAGCAGGGCGATCGCCGGGATCCCGAAGGCCAGCGCCACGAAGGCGAGCAGGGGAAGGGCGGCCGGCCAGCTCGTGGATCGGGTACGGCCGCCGCTCCGGGCAGCCGTACCCACATCGGTCGTCGTCACGGGTCAGCCGGCGACGGCGGCGCCCCAGCCGCCGGCCAGGACTTCCTTGGCCTTGTTGACCTGGGCCTCGCTCGGGAAGGTGGGCTCACCCTCGACCGGAGGCAGGTTGGCCTCGGCGGCCTTGTCGACCGAGCCGTCGGCCTGCATGGCGGGCAGCAGCACCGGCCGGGCGAAACCGCCGAGGTAGAGGTTCTGACCCTCGGGGCTGTAGAGGAACTCCTGCCAGAGACGGGCGGCGGCCGGGTGCGGGGCGTCCTTGTTGATCGCCTGCGCGTAGAGCTGGAAGTACTTGCCGTCGCTCGGGATGATCGTCTTCCAGTCGAGGCCCTTCTCGGCCATCGTGGGGCCGTAGGCGGCGTTGTTGTAGTCCCAGTCGATGCTGATCTGGGTCTCGCCCTTCTCGATGGTGGCGGGGGTGGTCTCCACCGGGTTGAAGTTGCCGGTGGCCTTCAGCTTCTTGAAGAACTCCAGGCCGGGCTGGATGTCGTCGAAGGAGCCGCCGTTGGCCAGGGCCGCCGCGTAGACGCCCGCGAACGCCGAGCCGGCCTGGGTCGGGTTGCCGTTCAGCGCGACCTTGCCCTTGTATTCGGGCTTGAGCAGGTCGGCGAAGGTCTCCGGGCACGTGGTGATCTTCTTGGCGTCGCAGCCGATCGAGACGTAGCCGCCGTAGTCGTTGAACCAGAGGCCGCTCGGCTCCTTCTGGTTGTCGGGGATCTTGTCCCACGTCTGGACCTTGTAGGGCGCGAACAGGCCCTCGGCGGCGCCGCTGATGGCGAAGGACTGGCCGACGTCGACCACGTCGGGAGCGCGGTCCTGGCCCTTGCGGGTCTTCACCGCGTTGATCTCGTCGGCGCTGGCGGCATCGGGGGTCTCGCTCTCGACCTGGATGCCGTACTTCGCGGTGAAGGCTTCGATGATCTTTCCGTAGTTGGCCCAGTCGGGCGGCAGGGCGATGACATGGAGCTTGCCCTCCGCCTTCGCGGCCTCGACGAGCTTGTCCAGCCCGCCCAGGTCGGCCGCGGAGGTGGCGGTCCTGGCGTCCGCACCGGCCGCGGAGCCGTTGCCGGACGGCGCGGCGGTGGTCGGGGCCGCCCCGCATGCCGCGGCGCCTACGAGGAGGAACGCGGCCAGGCCTGCGGAGCGAACTCGGGATGCGATCACGTTTTCTCCCAAGGGGGGCGTGCAATATTCAACGAAAGTAGGCGAACTTGTACAAACAAGCTAGACCCCGTAGGCCGGTAGTCGGTTGCGATCCGGTGAACGCCCGAAATACGTCGGAGGAACTCGAGAGCTGCGGATTTATGAGTGATTCATAGGTGTTTAGGGTGGAGACGGACCGGTCGCCCGCTGTGCGCATCGAGAGGCTCCGGGCCGGGACGGAGGGCGGACGTTGAGAGGCGAGGCGGGATCGCGCGGCCGGCGAGTGCCCGGCCGGGGACGATCGTGACGGCGCGCTACGTGGGGATCGCCGCGGAGCTGCGGGAGGCCATCCTGCGGGGTGAGTACGCCGTGGGGGCGCGCCTGCCCACGGAGGCCGAGCTCGCCACCCGTTTCGCGGCCTCGCGCGGCACGGTCCGTCAGGCGGTGGCCGCGCTCGTGACCGAGGGCCTGGTCGGCTCCCGGCAGGGGGCCAGGCGCATCGTGCTCGGCCGCGAGCCGAGCCAGAGCTTCGCCGAACTTCTCAGCTTCGCGCGGTGGGCGCGGACGATGGGCTACCGGGTCGGCGGGCGCGTGCTGGAGCAGCGCCGCCGGGGCGCGGACGCCACCGAAGCGGTACGGCTGGCACTCCAGCCAGGTGAGCAGGTGCTGTCGGTCCTGCGGCTCCGTTCCCTTGAGGGGGAGCCGGTGATGCTGGAACGGACCGTCTACGCCGGGTGGATCGCCCCGGCCGTCGAGCGGATCGACCCCGGGTGCGAGTCGGTCACCCAGGCCCTCCACGACAGCGTCGGCCCCGTCTTCGCCTATGGCGAGCACCTCATCGACGCGGTCGCGGCCGGGGTGAAGGACTCCCGGCTGCTGGCCGTACGGCGGGGCAGCCCGCTGCTGCGCCAGCGGCGGGTCACCACCACCCACGAGGGCCGCCCGGTCGAGTGGTCCGACGACCGCTACCGCGCGGGCGGCGTGACCTTCTGTGTCCGCAGCTCCGTGGACGTCAACCCCCTGGTGCGGCAGCCGGGGGACCTGCGTCAGGCTCCGTAGGAACGTAGGCCCGGGATCCGGGGCCCGCCTGGGCACCGCGGGCGAGGGCCGGCCGCCGACGAGGACGGGGGACTGCCGGGCCGCCCTGCCCGATCGGTCCGGGGAGACCGGCGGACACACGGTCAGCGCCGGGTGTGATGGGCCTGCTGCGTGGGGATCTGCCTCGTGAGGATCGGCGGAACGGCCTGCGGCGTGACCGGGTCCGCCCGTGGGGGGAGCGGGTCCTCCTGCGCCCGGCGCCGGTAGCGGGCGCCCGTGGTCTGGATCCGGGTGATCTGCCGGACGGTCGCCGCGCACAGCAGGGCGGAGATCACGACGGTGGTCAGCTCCACCGGGCCGAGGCCGGTCAGGCCGGTGTTCCCCGGAACGCCGCGGAGCGGCAGCCGCAGGGGGACCAGGACGAGTGCGGCCAGCCAGCTCACCCACCAGGCGGCGAGCAGCGCCACCCAGCGGCCGTGGCGGTCCGCGGGCGGGCGGGAGGCCCACCAGAGGCGATACACCAGCAGCGGCGGGGCGATCAGATTGACCCCCGGCACGAGCCAGGCGGCCAGGACCGGGGCCGCCGACGCCCGGGGGACGGCGCTCCGGCGGGCCCGGATCAGCCAGGTGAGATAGGCGGCGACGGCCGCGACCGTGGTCACGGTGACGAGCATGATCAGGATGGCGAAGACGGTGACCGCGCCGACGAGGGCCTGCGCGCCGGGGGCATGGGGGTCACCGCCAAGCGTCGAGATCTCCTGGGCCAGCCGCCGGCCGCGGACCTGTTCGAACACCATCAGTGCGGCGGTGGCGACCACCTGGACGGTGAGGGCCAGATAAACGGCCGAAATGGCCTTTTTCTGTAGAGACGGGATGAAGCGCATGTGTATCTCCCCCCGGCATGCGCTGAAGGACTTGCCCTTTTTCTATCCCGTCCGCCCCTCCGCTAACCCGCTCCCCGCGCCCGGCGGATCAGCTCACCACACCCGACTCCCAGGCCCATGCCGCGACCTCCACTCGGTTCCTGACGCCGAGTTTCACCTGGACGCTCCCCAGGTGCGTTTTGACCGTGGACAGCGAGACGAACAGCTCCCCGGCGACCTCCTGGTTGGTCCGGCCCCGGGCCACCAGGCGGACGACGTCCAGCTCCCGCTCGGTGAGCGGGTCGGTGAGAGACCGGACGCTTCCCGCCCGGGGATGGGCCAGGTGTTCGAGCAGACGCACGGTCACCGACGGTGACACCAGCGCGTCCCCGGCCGCGGCGGCCCGGATCGCCTCGATCAGCAGCGTCGGCCCGCTGTCCTTGAGCAGGAACCCGGTCGCGCCCGCGCGCAGTGCCCCGTAGACGTATTCGTCGAGATCGAAGGTCGTGACGATGACCACCCGCATCGGATCGGGCACGCCGGGGCCGGCCAGGAGCCGGGTGACCTCAAGACCGTCCAGCTTGGGCATCCGGATGTCGAGCAGGCACACGTCAGGCCGGAACCTCCTCGCACGCTCGACCGCCTCGGCGCCGTTCCCCGCGGTCGCCACGACCTCCATGTCCTCCTGGGCGTCCAGGATCATCCGGAAACCGGTCCGCACCAGCTCCTGGTCGTCAGCGATGAGCACCCGAATTGTCACCTGACGGATTCTGCCACCATCACGCCTTCTCCGACTTTCGGACGATGCCCCGTCCGGCGGATCGGACGCTCGGCCGATCCGCCGCGGCGCCCCCGCGAGGGAGGGTCGTCGGCATGGATGTTGTTCTTGAAGGGGCCGGCCTGGTCAAGCGGTTCGGCCCGACCGTGGCGCTGGGAGGCGTCGGGCTGGCCGTCCACGGCGGCGAGGCTGTGGCGATCATGGGGCCGAGCGGGTCGGGAAAGTCGACCCTGCTGCACTGCCTCGCCGGGATCATGAAGCCGGACGCGGGGGAGGTGCACCTGCTCGGCCGGCGCATCGACACGATGCGGGAGCGGGAGCGCAGCACCCTGCGCCGCACTCGGTTCGGGTTCGTCTTCCAGTTCGGCCAGCTCCTGCCGGAGTTGCCGGCCGAGGAGAACGTCGCGCTGCCGCTCATGCTCGGAGACGTGTCCCGGGCCGACGCCGTACGGCAGGCCCGCGAATGGTTCGGCCCGCTCGGCCTCGGTGGCATGGAGGGACGCCGGCCCGGGGAGCTCTCCGGCGGCCAGGCGCAGCGGGTGGCGATCGCCCGCGCGCTGGTCACCCGGCCTGCGGTGATCTTCGCCGACGAGCCGACCGGCTCGCTCGACCAGAGCACCGGCCACGACACGATGCGCCTGCTGGTGGAGGCCACCAAGCACAGCGGCGCCTCGCTGGTGGTCGTCACCCACGACCCTGAGGTGGCCCGCTGGTGCGACCGCGTGGTCGAGGTCCGCGACGGCCAGATCGCCCCCGCCCGGTACGGCGCGCCACCGCCTCCCGGTCATGACACCGTGCGGCAGCCGCTCACCCGGCTCCTCCCCGGCGCTCTGCGGGCTCCCGGGACCCCCGAGGTGACGGGATGAGCGGGTTGATGGGCCTGGCATGGCGGTTGCTGCGCGGCGGCGGCCGCCGTGGCCTGCTGGGCACGTGGCTGACCGTGGCCGCGGTGGCGGTCTCCACCGCGCTGCTGCTCTTCGCCGCGGCGGTCAACTTCGCCTTCCAGGGCCGGGCCGACCGGGAGGCGTGGCGCAACCCGGTCGAGGCCAGGGGAGAGGCCGTGGCGATCCAGGCGGTGCGTGAGGACTACGTGCGCGACCGGCGGATCATCGTCGTGAACCTGGCGGCGCTGAGACCGGACGTGGCCCCGCCGCCCGGTCTGGAGCGTTTCCCCGCCCCCGGTGAGGTCTGGCTCTCCCCGGCGCTGGCCGAGCTCGCCGGAGAACTCCCCGCCGACCAGCTCGCTGGCCGGTTCCCGCAGAAGATCGGCGGGACGATCCGGGAGGAGACACTGGTCCACCCCGGCGAGCTCGTCGCGGTCCGCGGCCAGGCGCCGGACTCCCCGCTGATGACCGCCGGCCCGTCCGGCTCCATGGACAGCCCCGGCCCCGTGAAGATCTCCGGCTTCACCGGGCAGCCGACCGACAACGCGGTGGGCTACCAGATACTCGGGCTGATCGCCAGCGTCCTCATGGTCGTGCCGCTGCTCGTGTTCGGCGGCGCGGCGGCCAGACTCACCGTCGCCCGCCGCGACCAGCGCCTGGCCGCGCTCCGGCTGGTCGGCGCGACCCCCGGGCAGGTGGTCGCGATGACCGTCGCGGAGGCCGCGATCACCGCGTTCGGCGGGGCGCTGCTGGGCCTGGTCCTGTACGGCGTGTCCGCTCCGCTGCTCACCGGGGTCGAGATCTCCGGTGGCCGCTGGTTCCTCTCCGACATGTGGCCCGGAGTGCTCCCCGTGCTCGCCGTACTGGTGGCGGTGCCCCTGCTCGTCGGGCTGTCGGCGGTGGTCGGCCTGCGCCGCGTCGTGGTCAGCCCGCTCGGCGTCGCCAGGCGGGAGACACCTCCGGCGATGCGCGCCGTCCGGGTCGTCGCCCTGCTGGCGATCCTCGCCGTGGTGCCCACGCTCGGGTTGGGGGCCGGCGTCGGAGTGGTCGTGGCCGTCCTGGCTCTGGCCTTCCTCGCCGTCAACCTGACCGGTCCGTGGGTGGTCGGCGTGATCGGCCGGATCGTAGCGCGTAGGGCCCGTGGCCCGGTCCGGCTGCTGGCCGGGCGGCGCCTGATGGACGATCCCCGGTCCGCCTGGCGTACGGTGAGCGGCGTCGCCATGACGGGGTTCATCGCCGGGTTCATCGGCCTGCTCAGCCCGGACAGCGGTCTCTTCGGTGTCCGGGACGCCGTCGACCTGCGCGTGTCGGTCCCCTCGTCGCAGATGGCTGAGGTCACCGCCAGTGCTCGCGAGCGCCTGTCCGCGGCAGGGGTCCCCGCCGCGGTGAAGATCGGCAGGTCCGGCGGCGGGACCGGTGTGCTCGTCGTCTCCCCCGGCTCGCGCTACGCCGGGTCGGTCGACCGGGCCCGTACCGCGCTCACGGACCTCGTTCCGGGGCGCGTCGCCACCACGGCCGCCGACGACGATCACTCCGTCGCCCGGACCCTCGGCGACATCGGCACCGGTACGGTCGCCGTGCTCACGGTCTCGTTCCTGATCGCGATCGCCAGCGCCGGGATCACCGCGGCCTCCTCGATCCTGGACCGCAGGCAGACCTACGCCCTGCTCCGCCTGGCGGGGACCCCTCTGGAGGTGCTGAACAGCGCACGCCGCGCCGAGACGCTCATCCCGCTGACGGTCATGGGCGGCGGCGCCATCGCGGTCGGCATGTTCTGCGCCCTTCCGTTCGCCTTCGCCATGATGAACACCACCGGCCTGACGATCCTGTCCGTCTGCGTGGCGCTCGGCTTCGCCGGGGTGGTCGGGGCCGGAGCGGCGAGCGCGCCGCTGCTGCGCTCCGTCACCGCCAACCCCGCTCCGCGTCCGGACTGACCACGGCCGGGATCAGCCCAGGACGAGATCGCGGAGCGTCCTCATCGAAGCCGTCCCTGGCCGCGGCCAGGGACGGGCCGTACATCTGCTCGACCTTCTCCGGAAGCGCGAACAGCGGGAGCCAGCCGCCGGCGTCGTCGGCGTTCCGCTGCCAGTAGCCGAGGTTCAGGCCGAGCTTCAGGTCGGTGCTCACGGGAGGCCTCCAGGCGGATACGCACACCTTACTTAGAACACGTTCTATATTGGCTGGCCGGGAGAGAGGTGTCGATATTCGATCTACTGGGAAACGAGCCCTTGTGCTCAATGCTGTCCGCAAGACCCTGTGTCTGATGTTGCTGTCCGTTTTCACGGCCTCCGGAGTTGCTCCCGCTGTTGCCCAGGTCACCGAACGACCGAACATCGTGTTCATTCTCGTTGACGACCTGGAAGCCGGGGATTTGCAGAAATTTCCGAATATATGGAGCCAGATCGTTCTTAAAGGCACCAGCTTCGAGCAGTTCTTCGTGTCGAACTCCTGGTGCTGTCCCTCACGTTCGTCGATCCTGCGCTCCCAGTACGTTCACAGCCACGGCGTGCTGACCAACACGGCCCCGGAAGGGGGATTCACCAAGTTTCACTACTCCGATCTGGAACGTTCCACCATCGGCACCTGGATGAAATCGGCCGGCTACCGCACCGGGTTGATGGGCAAATATCTGAATCACTATCCCGGGGGCGCCGCCGAACTCACATACGTGCCGCCCGGCTGGGACGATTGGGCCGTGCCGGTGCGCAGGCTCTACGAGGAGTACGGTTACACGCTCAACGAGAACGGGCTGCTGACTGAACACGGCTACACGTCGGAGGACTATCTGGAGGACGTCCTCAGCCAGAAGGCCGACGCGTTCGTCTCCCAGGGGAGCGCCGAGCCGTTCTTCCTGTACCTCGCCCCGATCTCCCCGCACAATCCGGCCAACTACGCGCCCCGGCACGCCGACGACTTCGCCGGCGCCACCGCTCCCCGGACACCGTCCTTCGACCAGCCGGACGTGAGGAACGAGCCCCGCTGGCTGAAGTCGCGGGAGAGGTTCACCCCCCAGACGGTCGAGAAGATCGACGAGCGCTACCGCCGCCGGCTCCGGGCCATGCTCGGCGTGGACGACATGGTCGGCTCCCTGATGGAGACCCTGAGAGCCGCGGGGAAACTGGAGAACACCTACATATTCTTCAGCTCCGATAACGGGTTCCACCTCGGCCAGCACCGCCTCGCCCAGGGCAAGACGACGCCGTTCGATGAGTCGATCAAGGTGCCCCTCGTGGTCCGCGGGCCGGGTGTCAGACCCCGTGGCGTCATCAGCGAGATGGGCGCCAACGTGGACCTCGCCCCGACCTTCGCCCAACTTGGCGGGGCCCAGCTCCCGAGCTTTGTCGAGGGCAGGTCCCTGCTCCCGCTCCTGCGTGGCCAGACGCCTTCCCCCTGGCGGCAGAACGTCCTGCTGGAGTTCTACCGCCCGACCAGTGAGAGGTCGGGCCGCCAGACGCCGGTCCCCGCCTACCAGGGCATGCGGACCTCCCAGAACACCTTCGTCCGCTACTCGACCGGTGAGTACCAGCTCTACGACCTCACCAGGGACCCGTCCCAGCTGCACAACCTCGCCGCCAAGGTCCCGCCCGCCGTGATCGCCCAGTTCGACCAGCAGCTCGACACCCTGGCGGCCTGTTCCGGCGCGACCTGTCGTTCAGCCGACTCCGTCCGGCCACCCCCGTTCGTCGCACCACCCCCGTTCATCGAGCCGCCACCATCCCTCCCCTTCCCCGGGCCCGGCTCGGTCTTCGGCCCGATCTCGGTCTCCGGCCTCCGGCCTCCCTGAGGTGACCGAGGTCCGTGAGGTGTCCGGGTAGGCGTGTGCCACGGGCAGGTCTGGACGGCGGAGCCGGAGCGGGTCGATCAGGGCCCCGGCGGCCAGACCATACTGGGGTCAGATCACAGAGCGGAAGGAACGCCGTGCGCGTCGCCCTTTTCATCACGTGTGTGAACGACACGCTGTTCCCCGGCACCGGCCGGGCGGTCGTGACGCTGCTGCGCCGCCTCGGATGCGACGTCGAGTTCCCCCGGGCGCAGACCTGCTGCGGTCAGATGCACGTCAACACCGGATATCCCGAGGAGGGGAAACGGCTGGCGCGGCGTTTCGTAGACGTCTTCGCCGGATACGACGCGGTCGTCGTGCCGTCGGGATCGTGCGCCGCGACGGTCCGCGAGCAGTATCCCCGGCTGGTGGAGGGCGGCCAGGCGGCCGCCCTGGTGCCGAAGGTCCACGACCTCTCCGAGTTCCTGGTCGACGTCCTCGGCGTCACCGACGTCGGCGCCTACTTCCCGCACCGGGTGACCTACCACCCGACCTGTCACTCTCTGCGCGGTCTCCGCCTGGGCGACCGCCCCACCCGACTGCTTGAGCAGGTCAGGGGCCTGGAGCTGGTCCCCCTCCCCGGAGCCGAGGAATGCTGCGGGTTCGGCGGCACCTTCGCGGTGAAGAACCCAGCCGTCTCCACCGCCATGTGCGGCGACAAGGTGGGCAACGTCACGGCCACCGGCGCCGAGGTGCTCTGCGCGGCGGACAACTCCTGCCTGATGCACATCGGCGGCATGCTCAGACGCCAGCGTGCCGGTGTCCGGATCATGCACCTCGCCGAGATCCTCGCCACCACGGAGGCCGGTCGATGAGCGGCAGCGCCACGTTCCTCGGCATGCCCGCGTTCCCCCGGAACGCCGCGGTGGCCGTACAGGACTCCCAGCTCAGGTTCAACCTGCGCAGAGCCACGCACACGATCCGCGGCAAGCGGGCCTCCGCGGTGGCCGAACTGCCCGACTGGGCGGAGCTCCGGGCCGCGGGCAAGGAGATCAAGGACCACACCCTGCGCCACCTGGACCGCTACCTGCTCCAGCTGGAGGAGGCGGTCACGGCGGCCGGCGGCCACGTCCACTGGGCGGCCGACGCCGGGGAGGCCAACCGGATCGTCGCCGACCTCGTCAGGGCGACCGGCGAGACCAACGTTGTCAAGGTCAAGTCGATGGCCACCCAGGAGATCGGCCTCAACGAGGCCCTCGCCGAGCAGGGCATCTCCGCCTACGAGACCGACCTGGCCGAGCTGATCGTGCAGCTCGGCGACGACTGGCCGTCGCACATCCTGGTTCCCGCGATCCATCGCAACCGCTCGGAGATCCGCGAGATCTTCCAGGAGAAGATGGCCTCCTTCGGCCGGGCGGCCCCCGAGGGACTGACCGACGAGCCCCGCGCCCTCGCCGAGGCCGCCCGGCTCCACCTGAGGGAGCGCTTCCTGTCCACCAAAGTCGCGATCTCCGGCGCGAACTTCATGATCGCTGAGACCGGCACGCTGGTCGTGCTGGAGTCGGAGGGCAACGGCCGGATGTGCCTGACCCTTCCGGAGACGCTGATCAGCGTGGTCGGCATCGAGAAGCTGCTGCCGACCTGGCAGGACCTGGAGGTCTTCCTCCAACTGCTGCCCAGGAGCTCCACCGGCGAGCGGATGAACCCCTACACCTCCACCTGGACCGGCGCGGTCGAGGGCCAGGAGTTCCACCTGGTCCTACTGGACAACGGACGCACCCGGGTCCTCGCCGACGAGGTCGGCCGCCAGGCACTGCGCTGCATCCGCTGCTCGGCCTGCCTGAACGTGTGCCCGGTCTACGAGCGTGTGGGCGGTCACGCCTACGGCTCCGTCTACCCCGGCCCGATCGGCGCGATCCTCACCCCGCAGCTACGCGGCATGGGCTCGGAGCTGGAGGACTCCCTGCCGTACGCGTCCACGCTCTGCGGCGCCTGTTTCGACGCCTGTCCGGTGGCGATCGACATCCCCGAGGTCCTGGTCCACCTGCGCGGCAAGGCCCGCCACCCGCGCGCCGAGCGCCTGGGCATGCGCGCCGCCGGCTGGGTGTTCAACCGCCCGGCACGGCTGGCCGGCGCCCAGCGCCTCGCCGGCCGCCTCCGCAGGTACGTCCCCCGGCGCCTGCCCGGCCCGCTGGCCGCCTGGACCGACACCCGCGACCTCCCCGACATCCCCGCCGAGTCCTTCCGCGACTGGTGGAGCCGTACCGGCGGAGGCGCCCGATGAGCGGCGGGGCAGAGCGAGGGACCCGGGCGAGCGCGACCACGGGAGGCAGGGAGCTGATCCTGTCCCGGATCCGCGCGGCCGTCGCCGGTGCGCCGGAAGTCGCGATCACCCGCGTCTACCGCACGTCGCCGGCTACGGACGAGGTGGTGGAACTGTTCGCCGAGCGCGTGGCCGACTACCGGGCCGTCGTCCACGTGGTGGACGCGGGCGAGGTGGCGGAGGTGATCGCGGCGGCGCTGGAACGCCGGGCGGCGACCCGTCTGGTCGTCCCCGACGGGCTGCCGGAGGAATGGGTGCGGGCCGTACGGTCGGCCGTCGGAGCGGGAGCCGTCGATCCCGGGCGCGGGGCACCTGAGACCGGAGCGGCCGCGATCATGCGGGACGAGCCTCCGCTGAGCGCGGCGGCGCTGGACACGGCCGACGGCGTGATCACGGGGTGCGCGCTGGGGATCGCCGAGACCGGCACGATCGTGCTGGACGCCGGCCCCGGCCAGGGGCGGCGGGCGCTGACCCTGGTGCCGGACTACCACCTGTGCGTGGTGCGGGCCGGCCAGCTCGTCTCGGGCGTGCCCGAGGCCGTGAGGAGGCTCGACCCGGCCAGGCCGCTGACCTGGATCAGCGGTCCCTCGGCGACCAGCGACATCGAGCTGAACCGGGTCGAGGGCGTGCATGGTCCCCGCACGCTGGAGGTCGTGGTCGCCCGCTGATCCTCAGCCCGGCCCCGCTCCACCGCCGGCCGGATCCGTCCGGCGGTGATCGGCCGGACTTTGCTGAACCGTTACCTGTCCATGCCACGGCGTTTTCGGATATCCTCGCGAGTCGCCGTTGCATCTTCCCAGGTCAAGGTCATTGGAGTCCCGTTTCGATGAAACCGCCGCTGCTGCTCATCGGGCAGGGCTCGCACGATGACAATGGATCTGCTGAATTCGGTAGATTCGTCCACCGGCTCCGCTGCCGCCTCGACCAGGTGGCGGCCGACGTGTCCGGGGGATACGTCTCCAAGGTCACGCCACGCCTCAGCGACTCGGTCGCCTCGCTGGTGGCACGCGGACACCACCGCATGGTGGCGCTGTCGCTGAGCCTCGCCGGGGAGACGCGGATCGACGCCGACGTCCTCGCCGCGATGGCCCGTGAACACGTGCGGCATCCCACGCTCGCCTGCGACTACGGCCGTCCCCTGGGCGCCGACCCCCGCGTCCTGGCGCTGCTCGCCGAGCGCCTTGCCGATGCCGCGGCCGAGGTCGCCAGCCTCCGCCTGGTCCCCGCGGCCGCCGCGCCGTTCGACGACGAACCCGAGCGCATCGAGGTCGGCGAGACCGCCGTGGTCCTGGTCGGCGACGGCTCCACCAGCCCCGACACCAACGCCGACGTCCACCGGGTCTCCCGCCTGTTCTGGGAGACCCACGCGCCCGAGTACATGACCGTGGAGACCGCCTTCGTCTCCCTCACCCCGCCCGGCGTGCCCGGCGGCATCGAGCGCTGCCGACGTCTCGGCGCCAAGCGCGTGATCGTCGTCCCCTATCTGCTGTTCGCCGGCGGCGCGCTGGATCGCGTCTGGGCCCAGGCCATGGCCTATGCCGCGGGCCACCCGGATCTGGACGTCCGCTGCGCCGACGTCATCGGCGACTGCGAGGGCCTGGCCGACGTGGTCGTCGAGCGCTACGAGGAGGCGCTCAGCGGGATCGCCTGGTGACCTTGCCGTGAGGTCCCCTTCCTGGGGGGACACTTGACGGTATGACCACCCTTGAACAGACCGTCGCCGCGATCCGGCCCGCGGATCCGGCGGCCCTCGCCGGGGCACGGGCCCACCAGCAGAGCCTGACCAAACCCCGAGGCGCCCTGGGCGTGCTGGAGGAGGTGGCCGTACGGCTGGCGGGAGCCGCGGCCGTCAGCCCGCCGCCGCTCCCGGCCCCCGCGGCTCTGGCGATCTTCGCTGCCGACCATGGCGTTCACGCTCAGGGTGTGACTCCGTGGCCGCAGGAGGTCACCGTGCAGATGGTCGGAAACTTCCTCGCGGGCGGCGCCGTGGCCAACGCCTTCGCAGCTCAGATCGGCGCCTCGGTGACCGTTGTCGACGTCGGCGTGGCCGCCGATCTGACCCCCGCGCCGGGCTTGACGATCAGCAAGGTCGCGTACGGCACGGCCGACCTGTCCCTCGGGCCGGCGATGACGGCCGACCAGGTGGTGGCGGCCCTGGAGGCCGGGATCGCGGTGGCCCGTGCGCTCGTGGACCAAGGTGCCCGCTGCCTGATCACCGGGGACATGGGCATCGCCAACACCACCGCTTCAGCCGCTCTGATCTGTGCGTTCACCGGCCGGGACGCGGCCGCCGTGACAGGCAGGGGCACCGGTGTCGACGACGAGACCCTGACCCGCAAGGTCGAGGTGGTCCGGCGTGCTCTACGGGTGAACGGCCTGGTGAGAGGGGCGGACGCCGCAGCGGAGGACGGCTCCGATGCGGCGGGGCCGGAGCGCGTGTCCGGGGCGGGCCGAGCGGTGTCGGCGCTGGAGATCCTGGCCGCGGTCGGCGGGCTGGAACACGCGGCGATCGCCGGATTCATCCTGGGAGCGGCGGCACTCAGGGTGCCGGTCATCCTCGACGGCGTCATCACAGGATCGGCCGCGCTGGCGGCGGCCGCGCTGGCCCCCGACGTGGTGGACCACTGCGTGGCCGGGCACCGTTCGGCCGAGCCCGGTCACGCCGTCGCGCTCGACCACCTTGGCCTGCGCCCCCTGGTCGAGCTGGAGCTCCGGCTCGGAGAGGGCACCGGCGGCCTGCTCGCTCATCCGCTCGTCTGCGCGGCGGTCAGGGTGATGCACGAGGTGGCGACCTTCGATTCCGCCGGGGTCACCGACAAGGGAGCATGATCTACGAAAGGCCTGACTCCGCGAGGTGAATTTTGGTCAGCCTCTTCTTTACCCTGTTAACGCGGTGGCCACAGACATCAGGCCATTAGCCGGTAGGTTTACCTCTTAACGCGTCGTGCTTCACGATTAATCGCAGACGGGAGATCTGTCATATGTCGCCCTATCTGCTCGGGTTGCGCCTTTCCGGGCGGCGGGTGCTCGTCGTGGGTGGAGGGCGCGTCGCACAGCGGCGGGTCCCGGCCCTGCTTGAGTCAGGTGCCCTGGTCACCGTCGTCTCGCCGAGCGTCACGCACGCCCTTGACGATCTCATCGCGACCGGCCGGGTGACCTGGGAGGCCAGGCCGTACCAGGTCGGTGACGTGGACGGGGCCTGGCTGGTCCAGGCCTGCACCGACGACCGCGCGGTGAACACCGCGGTGGCCGCCGAGGCCGAGGCCAAGCGGATCTGGTGTGTGCGTGCGGACGACCGGGACGCGTCGGCGGCCTGGACCCCCGCCAGCGGGCGCGTGGACGAGATCAGCGTTGCGGTCACCGCCGGCGGTGACCCCCGCCGGGCGGCCGGGATCAGGGACGCCGTCGTGGGGGCGCTCCGCGACGGCACGGTCGATGCCCGGCGTAACCGCACCAAGCCGGTCGGCGTCGCCCTGGTCGGTGGCGGCCCCGGTGATCCCGGCCTGATCACTGTCCGCGGGCGGCAGCTGCTCGCCCAGGCCGACGTGGTCATCGCCGACCGCCTCGCGCCCCAGGCCCTGCTCGACGAACTCTCCCCGGATGTCGAGCTGATCGACGCCGCGAAGATTCCCTACGGCCGCTACATGGCCCAGGAGAAGATCAACGAACTGCTGATCGAGCATGCGAAGAAGGGCAGGTTCGTGGTCCGCCTCAAAGGAGGCGACCCGTTCGTCTTCGGCCGGGGCGGTGAGGAGATGCTCGCCTGCGCCCGTGAGGGCATCCCGGTGATCGTCGTCCCTGGGATCACCAGCCCGGTCGCGGTGCCCGCCGCGGCAAATGTGCCCGTGACCCACCGCGGCGTGAGCCAGGAGTTCCACGTGATCTCCGTACATGTCCCGCCCGGTGATGCCAGATCCACCGTCGACTGGCCGAATCTGGCGAGATCCAGCGGAACCCTGGTGCTCATGATGGCCGTCGAACGGATCGGAACGATTGCCGAAACACTCATCCATGATGGACGTTCGCCAGAAACTCCCGTAATGGTGGTACAGGACGGTACTCTTCCCACCCAACGTGCTCTTTACGCCACGCTCTCCACTGTGGCGGAGCGCGTGACCGCGGCTGGGATTCGGCCACCTGCGATCGTGATCGTTGGCGATGTCGTGAAGGTCGGCCAGGAGGTCGAGATGGTTCGAGCGGAGCGGGTACCGTGAAGTCGGCTGCCAACAAGCCCACCCATCCGAGCGAGCGCGACCACCGCCTCGCCGGCCCCTCTCAGGAGTCACCCGGCGGCACCTCGCCGGGCGATGCCGAGTTCCCCGTCGAACAGACGGTCACCTTCAGGGCCATCCGCCCGGACGACGACGCGGCCTCCGCCTCCCACCCACAGGCCGCCGGTAGGGGGGATACCCCGGCCCCGGACGACCCCCTCGCCGCCTTCCGCGCGGCGGCTGCCGCCGCGGAGGCGACCATCGCGTCGCTGACCGGCGATGCGGCCGCCCCCCCTCGGGGCGATGAGCGGTCCACTCCGCCGCGGGGGAGCGGTGCCGCCGCCCCCTCGTCTCAGGGGAGCACGGCCGCCTCTCCCGGCGCCGGTGGTACCTCCCGTTGGGCGGGCGGTACGGCGGCCACGTCGCAGGAGGACGCGTTCGCCGCCTTCCGCGCGGCGGCTGCCGCCGCGGAGGCGACCATCGCGTCGCTGACCGGTGGCGAGGACTCCTCTCCTCCGACCGGTCGTAAGAACGCCTCCTCCGGGGACGGCGACGGTGCCGCTCCCTTTCAGCGGCCTCCGGGGGCCGGTGAGGAGTCTGTCGCGTCCCAGGGTGGTGGCGTTCCCGCCCGTGAGCGGGACGATGCCGCCGGCCCGTCCGAGGAGGACGCGTTCGCCGCCTTCCGCGCGGCGGCCGCCGCCGCGGAGGCGACCATCGCGTCGCTGACCGGCCCTGCCGCCACCTCCCGTGAAGAGGACGCCGCCGCCGGCTCCTCCCCGGTCGGTGGTACGGCCGCCGCCTCGTCACCCGGTGGCGCCTTCACCGCTTTCCAGGCGGACGCAGACGGTCCCCTCCCCCGGCCGGAGAGGGGCGAGCGGGCAGCCGGCCCACCCGGTGGAGTCCCCACCGGCCCGTCCCCGGACGGTGCCTCCCCCACATCCCGTGCCGGTCGTGACGCTCCGCTCCTCCGCGTGGACAGGGAAGAAGAACCCGGGGCGGACTTCGCCGGAGCCGGAGCCGCACTCGGAGCCGGAGTGAACGCGGGTCTGGGCGGTGACGTTCTCGGCGACGACGTGACCGGGTCCGGCGGCGTCGACATCGACGACGTGACCGGGTCCGGCGGCGTCGACATCGACGACGTGACCAGGTCCGGTGACCTCGACATCGACGGAGACGACGCTTACGCGGGCGAGGAAGCCGAGTGGACGCGGCATGACCGGGTGCGGGAGGCGCCACTGCCGGATGCCGTCTCCGAGGCCCTGACCAGTGCGCTCACCATCCTCCGCGCCAGTGTCACCGATCTCCGCTTCGGCCTGGACCTCCCCGGAGCCGAGGAGGCCAGACGGACCCAGAGTGAGATCCTGACCCAGCTCGACGACTACGTGCTCCCGCGGGTCCGCACCAGCACCGCGCCGGCGCTCGTCGTCGTCGCGGGGTCCACCGGGGCGGGCAAGTCCACGCTTCTCAACACCCTGGCCAACGCCAAGGTCAGCGCCACCGGCGTGCGCCGCCCGACCACCGGCACCCCGGTCCTCGCCTGCCACCCCGACGACTATGAGTGGTTCGCCGAGGGGGACACGCTCGGCAGCCTGCGGCGGCAGGACGCCCCCGATCCCAAGGCGACTCCCGGCAGCCTCGTGCTCGTCTCCACCGAACGTCTCCCTCCAGGTGTGGCCCTGCTCGACACCCCCGACATCGACTCGGTCGTCGAGGAGCACCACGAGATCGCCCACCGGATGCTCGACACGGCCGATCTGTGGATCTTCGTCACCACCGCCGCCCGCTACGCCGACGCTCCCGCCTGGCGTCTTCTCCGCCTGGCCAAGGAGCGCGGGGTCCGGTTGGTCATCGTGCTCTCCCGGGTGGCACCCAAGTCCCGGGAGGTGGTCACCAAGCACTTCTTCAGGATGCTCACCGAGTACGGCCTCGGTGATGTCGCCCGCTTCGTCATCGATGAGAGCAAGGTCACCGACGGCATGCTCCCCGACCACGAGGTCACCGAGCTCCGGCTGTGGCTGACCGAGCTGTCGGTCGACGACCAGCGCCGGGCGCAGGCCGTACGCGCCACCCTGTCCGGAGTGCTGGACAGCTTCCGTACCCGGATCCCGGCCCTGGCCCGGCAGCTGGAGGCTCAGGTGGTCTTCAGGAGCGAGCTCCGCGGCGACGTGGACGCCGCCTACGCTGGCGCGCTGGCCGAGATCGAGGAGGCGACCGGGAACGGCTCGCTGCTACGGGGTGAGGTGCTCGCCCGGTGGCAGGACTTCGCCGGCTCCGGTGACCTCATGCGGACTCTGCACCTGCGTAAGCCTGGCCGGTTCGCGGGGAAGGCGGGCCATCAGGCCCCCGAGCGGCTCAGCGCGCTGAAGGCCGCCCTCCGGGCCGCGGTGGAGTCCGTCATCATCTCGGCGGCGCAGCGGGCCGCCGAGGAGGTCGTCTCACGCTGGCTGCACCGTTCCGGCGCCGGGGAGACCCTGGCCGCCGCGCCGGGCCTCGGCCATGCCTCCGACGAGCTCCTGCGCAGGACCGGCCGGACCGTCGCGGCCTGGCAGGAGCACATCATCGAGTTGATCCGCACCGAGGGCGTCACCAAGCGGGCGGTCGCCAGGCTGGTGTCGTTCGACGTCGAGTCCCTGTCGCTGATCTTCGCGATCGGGCTTCTCGGTGACGGCTCCGCCGAGACCGAGGGCGTCGTCACCGGTGCGCTGCCGAAGCGGTTGGTGCACGCGCTTCTCGGCGCCGAGTCGCTGCGCACCATCGGCGCCAAGGCCCGCAGCGATCTGCGTGCCCGGATCAGCATGCTGTTCGATGATGAGATGTCGCGTTACGTCCAGGTTCTCGACGGCGCGGGTATCCCTGACGAGTCCGCCGCCACCCGCCTCCACCAGGCGACGTACACGCTTGAGGTCGCCCGATGAGAAGCGGATCCGACGTGGCGAGCACGGTGTTCGCCGGGTGTGCCCCCGGCACCGCGGCCGGTGAGGGACGAGCGGTCCGTGCAGTGAAAGAGGAACGGTAAGCGAGCGATGACCACTGTTGGCACCATCCAGACACGCCAAGGTCTCGGCAGCCGCCTCGCCGCGCTGGCACGGATCGTGGAACTGGGGCCGGGCAGAGTCGAGCCCAAGCTCCTGGCCGAGTCAGGACAGCTGCTGCTCCGTGCCGGTGACAGGCTCAAGCTCTCCTCCGACCACACCGTGGTCGCGCTCGCCGGCGGCACCGGAAGCGGCAAGTCGACCCTGTTCAACTCGGTCTCCGGGCTGGAGCTGTCGCCGACCGGGGTCCGCCGCCCCACCACGGCGCGCACGCACGCCTGCGTCTGGGGCCTGGACGGGGCGGGTCCGCTGCTCGACTGGCTGCAGATCCAATGGCGGCACCGCTTCGCCAGAGCCAGTGCTCTGGACCGGGGAGAGAGCCAGCTCCACGGGCTGATCCTGCTCGACCTGCCCGACCACGACTCCATCCGGGCGCTCACCGACACCGAGGCCGACCGGCTGATCCAGGTCGCCGACCTGGTCGTGTGGGTGCTTGACCCGCAGAAGTACGCCGACGCCTCCACGCACCGCCGCTACGTGACCGAGCTGGCCGGGCAGGACGCGGTGACCATCTTCGTGCTCAACCAGGCGGACCGGCTGGAGCCGGAGGAACTGCTCGAATGCGTCGCGGACCTGGAGGACCTGCTCCGCCGCGAGGGCGTCGAGAAGCCCATCATCGTCACCACCTCCGCGATCACGGGCAAGGGGGTGGACGGCCTCAAGGCCGTCCTCGCCGAGACCGTGGTCAGGCGCAGAGCGGCCGTACAGCGCCTGGAGGCGGACCTCGACCGGCTCACGCTCCGTCTGGCGAAGACCATGCCCGCGGACGGCGCCCCTGTCCCCTCCGCCTCGATCGACGACGCCCGCCGGATCGGTCTCACCGACGCGCTCTGCGACGCGGTCGGTGTGCCGGCGGTCGGTGAGGCGATGGAGAACGTGTACGGCGTGCGATCCATGGAGTGGGTCGGCTGGCCGTACACCCGCTGGGCCGCCAAGCTCCGGCCCGACCCGCTCAACAGCCTGCGTCTGGGCGACCTCCGGGACGAGATCCGAGGCTTCACCGGAGGCTCTGTCAGCGCGCAGCCGGCCGAGGTGGACAACGCGGTACAGGCCTTCACCGACGGGCTGACCTCCGGCATGCACGAGGCCTGGCGCAACGGGATCAAGGAAGCCGCCCGTTCTCGCTCGCTCCAGCTGCCCCAGGTGCTCTCCGAGGAGCTGTCGGAGGTCGCGCCGCGCCTGGACCGGGTCCCCGGCTGGTGGCGGTTGCTCCTCGTCTGGCAGTACCTGCTGGTCCTGCTGTCCGTCGCGGGGCTCGCCTGGTTCGGTACGGCTCTCGTCTACGGCGGGTTCGGCGCGGGGACGCTGCCGGAGGGTCTGACGGTGTTCGGTGAGGCGTCCTCGCTGCCATGGGTCGGGTTGATGGTGCTGTCGGTCCTCGGGCTGGGCCTGCTCACCGCTGTGGCCAGCCGTAACTTCGTCGCGCTGGGTGCGGGAAACGAGCGTGACCGGCTCGAACGGGAGATGCGTCGCAGGGTCGCCGGGGCCGCCGCGACCATGGTCATTGAGCCGGTGGAGCGCGAACTGGCCAGATACAACGAGTTCTCCTCCGCCGTGCGGGGCGTGCGGGGTTAGGCCCTGCCGTCCACAGCTCCGCGGCACCCGCGTGAGGTAATCCACAGAGTGCGGTTCGGTGGCCCGTGCCGGAGACGGCGCGGGCCATCGTGTCTTCCACGCCACGGGCAGTCCGCCCGCTCTCAAAGGAGACACGATGAACGACATCCACGTCACGCTGACCGGCAACGTCGCGGCTCCGCCGCGCCAGCACACCTTCCCCGACGGGTCGCGGGTGACCTCGATCAAGGTCGCCTCCACGAGCCGTTACTTCGACAGGGAGAACCAGCAGTGGCGCAACGGCGAGACGACCTACTTCGGAGTCCGCTGCTTCCGCGGGCTCGCTGACAACGTGGCCCAGTCGGTCCACGTGGGCCAGCCGATCGTTGTCCAGGGCCGCCTGCGGATCCGCGAGTTCACCCATGAGGGGGAGCGTCGCTTCATGCCCGAGGTGGAGGCCAACTCGCTCGGACATGACCTGCGCTGGGGTCTGGGAAGCTTCAGCAAATCGCAGCGAGGGGGCGCGGTCCCGTCACTGGGCCGCAAGGAGCGGACCGAGCTTGACCGCGAGACCCACGACTGGGCCATGGGCGGCGCGGCCCCCGCCGGAGCGAGCGGTTCCGGTGTCCTGAGCCCGGTGAGAGCCGGGACGGGCGACGAGGAGACGGCCGAGGTGGGGAGCGACCCGGCGCACAGGGGCATCACCGGGAACGGAGCCAACACAGAAGATCACGGCGTGTCCGACGGGGAGATGGACGCGGAACAGGAGAAGATGATCGGCGGGAAGGCGACGATGAGAGACGGAGAGTCCGGGGACGAGACGCCGTGGCCGGTGGAGGCGCCCCTGGCGGCCTGAGAAGGCCGCCGATGGCAGGGCGCCGGGTACGGGCCGTGCGGCTCCCCTGAGAAGTCCGAAAAGGAGCGGGGAGGGGGCACCGGCCGAGCGCGGTCGGTGCCCCGCAGAGAAGGCGGTGACGCCGAGAAAACAGGCCGATGGTCGTCCTACCCGTGTCAGATGTCCGAAGCACCTGTCAGGTCCAGGTCACGCCCCGCAGCATGGCTGCTCCTTCCCTCACGGTCCGCTCGCGGAGTGAGCGATTCCCAGTCGTGAGCCCCCTGATGAGGAGACCCCTCCGCCAAAGGTAGCGGTTACCGTCGCGCGCCGCACACTCCGCAACTATCGTGTTACACATCGTTAGTCGGAGAAGGGGGCGACATGGCGGCACCCATTCACACCTCGGCCCAACCACGCAGCGGTGTGACCGTCTTGGTTGATCGGTGGCCCTTGCTTGGGCAGCGTCGTGCACTGGTCGTCTACCTTTGCGGGATTGTGGCGCTGGATCTGGTTGCGATCGGTCTTTTCGCCTTATCGACTGATTTCCGCTGGCATGACCTGCTGACCTTCACCGCACTGATGGCATGCGGCGCCGTCTGCATCGAGGCGACCCGCAGGCTGGGCATGCCCGCCGGTGTCTCCCGTGACCTGCTCTCCGCCTGGTGGCTGCCCGCCGCGCTGCTCCTGCCTCCCATCTACGCGCTTCTCGCCCCCATCCCGCTCCAGATCCTCCTGCAGAAACGGGTGCGGGAGACGGTCCTCCACCGGAGGGTGTTCAGCTCGGCCGCGATCGGGCTGGCCGGATGCGCGGCGTCGGTGCTGTTCCACGCGGTCCCCGGCGATCTGGCCGCCCTGACCGCGGGTGACGGCGGGACGATCGTCATCGCCGTCGGCTCCGCCGTCCTGTTCACCGTGCTCAACACCGCGTTGATCGCCGTCGCCGCACATACCGCCGCCCCCGACAGCCGCTGGCGGGAGGTGTGGTGGAACCGGGAGAGCCTGCTGCTTGACGTGGTCGAGCTCTGCCTCGGAGTCATCGTCGCCATCACCTGCGTGCTGAATCCGGTCCTGCTGGTGCTGGCGCTGCCACCGGTGGTCCTGCTCCAGCGCAGTCTGCTCCACGCCCAGCTCCAGGCGGCGGCCCGCACCGACTCCAAGACCGGTCTGCTCAATGCCGCGGCCTGGCAGCGTGAGGCGGACACCGAGATCGTCAGGGCGCGCCGCACCGGCGAGACGCTGGCCCTGCTCATCGTTGACATCGACCACTTCAAGCGGGTCAACGACACCTACGGTCACCTGATCGGAGACCAGGTCCTGGTCGGGGTGGCCGCCACGATCCGCAGCCAGCTCCGTGACTACGACGTGGTGGGCCGGTTCGGCGGGGAGGAGTTCGTCGTCCTGCTGCCCCGGGCCGACGTGACCGAGGCCCGCAGGGTCGCCGAGCGGCTACGGTCCCGTATCGGGCGGATGGCGGTTCCGGCCGACGACAACCTGATCACTGTGACCATCTCGGTCGGAGTCGCGGTCATGAGCATGCACGGCGACGACCTGATCGAGCTACTCGCCGCGGCGGACCTGGCCCTTTACCGGGCCAAGGAGCTCGGCCGCGACCGGATCTGCCTGCCGGCCACCGTTGTTCCCCCGGCCCGCCGGCCCGGTTCCGAGGCCGCCCCTAGCTAAGCCCGACAGGCCCTAAGCTAGACGGTATGCCGGAGTACATCTACACATTGCAGCGCGTGCGCAAGGCGCACGGCGACAAGGTCGTCCTCGACGACGTGACGCTGTCGTTCCTGCCGGGTGCCAAGATCGGTGTCCTGGGCCCCAATGGCACCGGAAAGTCGACGCTGCTGAAGATGATGGCGGGTCTGGAGCAGCCGTCCAACGGCGACGCCCGGCTCATGCCCGGCTTCACCGTCGGCATGCTTCAGCAGGAGCCCCCGCTCAACGAATCCAAGACCGTGCTCGGCAACGTCGAAGAGGGCGTCGCCGAGACCAAGGCCATGCTCGATCGGTTCAACGAGATCGCCGAACTGATGGCCACCGACTACAGCGACGACCTGCTCAACGAGATGGGCAAGCTGCAGGACGCGCTGGACCACCGCAACGGGTGGGATCTCGACAGCCAGCTTGAGCAGGCGATGGACGCGCTCCGCTGCCCGCCGCCGGATGCCGAGGTCACCCAGCTCTCCGGTGGTGAGCGGCGTCGGGTCGCGCTGTGCAAGCTGCTGCTTGAGCAGCCCGATCTCCTCCTGCTCGACGAGCCCACCAACCACCTGGACGCCGAGAGTGTCCAGTGGCTGGAGTCGCACCTGGAGAAATACCCCGGCACCGTCCTGGCCGTCACCCACGACCGTTACTTCCTGGACAACGTCGCCAACTGGATCCTGGAGCTCGACCGCGGCCGTTGCCACCCCTACGAGGGCAACTACTCCACCTACCTGGAGGCCAAGGCGGCGCGGCTCAAGCTTGAAGGTCAGAAGGACGCCAAGCGCAAGAAGCGCCTGGAGGAGGAGCTGGAGTGGGTCCGCTCCAACGCCCGCGCCCGCCAGACCAAGAGCCGGGCCCGTCTCCAGCGCTACGAGGAGATGGCCGCCGAGGCCGACAAGCACCGCAAGCTCGACTTCGAGGAGATCCAGATCCCGCCGGGCCCGCGCCTGGGTACCACGGTCATCCGTGCGGAGAAGCTCACCAAGGGCTTCGAGGACCGCGTCCTCATGGACAGCCTCTCGTTCGACCTGCCGCGTAACGGCATCGTCGGCGTCATCGGCCCCAACGGCGTCGGCAAGACCACGATGTTCCGGATGATCACCGGCAGTGAGACGCCGGACAACGGTGAGATCGTCGTCGGTGACACCGTCAAGATCTCCTACGCCGACCAGAGCCGCGGCGGCATCGACCCGGCCAAGAACGTCTGGGAGGTCGTCTCCGACGGCCTCGACTACATCAAGGTCGGCCAGGTCGAGATGCCGTCCCGCGCCTACATCGCCGCGTTCGGGTTCAAGGGTCCGGACCAGCAGAAGAAGTCGGGCATCCTGTCCGGCGGCGAGCGCAACCGGCTCAACCTGGCGCTGACCCTCAAGCAGGGCGGCAACGTGCTGCTGCTCGACGAGCCCACCAACGACCTCGACACCGAGACACTCTCCAGCCTGGAGAACGCGCTGCTGGACTTCCCGGGCTGCGCGGTCATCACCTCGCACGACCGGTGGTTCCTCGACCGCATCGCCACCCACATCCTCGCGTGGGAGGAAGGCTCGAACTGGTTCTGGTTCGAGGGCAACTTCGCCGACTACGAGAAGAACAAGATCGAGCGGCTGGGTGCCGACGCGGCCCGTCCGCACCGCGTCACCTACCGCAAGCTCACCCGCGACTGACGCACGCCCTGCGGCGAGTGGTCGCCCGCTGACCTGTCCCCTGCGGGGACGTCGGATCAGCGGACGGCCGCTCGCTGTGCGTGTCCGGGGAGCGGCCTTACCGGGTGTGAAGCCAGGCGGTTGTGTCCGGAGGGAGCCGGTAGCCGTCCATGGGGGCACTGCCGAGCAGGATCCGGTCGTGCGGCGGCAGCTGTACCGCGTCCGAACCGCAGTTGAGGACGCAGGTCAGCGGTCCGCGGTTGAAGAAGATCGTGCCCTCGGGGGAGTCGATCCAGGTGATCCCGTCGGCGAGCGAGTCGCGCAGCTCCCGGCGGGCGCGCAGGGCCTCCTGGTAGAAGCTCAGCGTCGATCCCGGGTCGCTCGCCTGGTGTTCGGCGGTCAGCGCGGCCCACTCGACCGGCTGGGGTAGCCAGGGCCGGGCGCCGTTGGGCGAGAAACCGTAGGGCGCGGCGATCCCCGACCACGGAATGGGGACCCGGCAGCCGTCCCGGCCGGGCAGACTCCCTGCGGAGCGCGCGAAGATGGGGTCCTGACGCGACTCCGGGGGAAGGTCCGTCACCTCGGGAAGGCCGAGTTCCTCCCCCTGGTAGAGGTACGCCGATCCCGGCAGGGCGAGCATGGCCAGCAGGGCCGCCCGGGCACGGGAGAGGCCCATGGCGGAGTTGACCAGGCCCTCGCCGTACCGGGTGACATGGCGGACCACGTCGTGATTGGAGAGCACCCAGGTGGGAGCGGTCACGGCGGCCAGGGTGTCATCGATGACCTTCCGGAACGCCGCCGCCGTCCAGGGCGCCTCCAGCCACGCGAAGTTGAAGCTCTGGTGCAGTTCGTCGGGGCGGACGTAGCGGGCGAGGTCCTCGGCGGAGTCGGTCCACACCTCGCCGATGGCCATCCGCTCGTCCGGGTAGGAGTCGAGCATCTTGCGCCATTCCCGGTAGACCTCGTGCACCTCCGGCCGCCCCCAGATCGGAGACTCGGCCTTGAACGCCTGATCCTCCGGAGGAGTGTCGGGCAGGCCCTCGGCCTTGTAGAGGCCCATCGCCACGTCGATCCTGAACCCGTCCACCCCCCGGTCCAGCCAGAACTTCAGCACGTCGAGGAACTCGTCGCGCACCTCGGGATTACGCCAGTTGAAGTCGGGCTGCTCGGAAGCGAACAGGTGCAGATACCACTGTCCGTCGGCCGTCCTGGTCCAGGCGGGGCCGCTGAAGGTGGACTGCCAGTTGTTGGGCGGCAGGTCTCCGCCGTCGCGGAAGAGGTAGCGGTCGCGCCTCTCGCCCCGCAGTGCCGCCCTGAACCACTCGTGCTCGGAGGAGCTGTGGTTGGGCACGATGTCCACGATCACCCGCAGCCCGTGGCTGTGGGCGTCGGCGACGAGTGCGTCGAAGTCGGTCAATGTGCCGAACAGCGGATCGACGTCGCGGTAGTCGGCCACGTCGTAGCCGCCGTCGGCCATGGGGGAGCGGTAGAAAGGGGTCAGCCAGATCGCGTCCACGCCCAGTTCGGCGAGGTAGGGAAGGCGTTGCCGGATGCCGGCCAGATCGCCGACGCCGTCTCCTGAGGCGTCGGCGAAGCTGCGAACATAGATCTCGTAGACGACGGCATTACGCCACCAGGGGATTTCCATGTGCATGGATTGCCCCCGCTTGGTGGGGTTTATGCGTCAGGTGCGTTGACCATGCTGTGCGCCGCGTAGACGAGGTAGTCCCACAGGCGCTTCTCCAGGTCGTCGGGGAGCTCCAGCGAGATCACCGCGTCGTGCATGTGCCTCAGCCAGGCGTCGCGCTCGGCCGTGCCGATGACGAAGGGGTTGTGTCGCATCCGCAGGCGCGGGTGCCCGCGTTGCGCGCTGTAGGTGTTCGGGCCACCCCAGTACTGGATCAGGAAGAGACGGAACCGTTCCTCCGCCCCGGCGAGGTCCTCCTCGGGGTAGAGCGGTCGCAGCAGCGGGTCATCCGCGACACCTTCGTAGAAACGGTGGACGAGACGCTGGAAGGCGACCTCGCCACCGACAGCGTCATAGAAGGACTGGGATTCCTCGGGGATAGCGGACACGTCTCCAAGCCTAAGCGACGTCAGCCGGCGATCGGGATCGAAGCCTGATCAAGGGCGGACTTGATCCGGACGCGCAGCTCGCGGGCGACTTCGGCCTGCCGGGCGGGGATCGTCTTGGCGCTGATCCGGAAGACGATGGCCGTGTTGGAGATCTGCTCGATCCCCCAGACCTGGGGCTCCTCCACCATGACGCTGTCGCGATAGGTGTCCTCGTTCCACATGTCCTCGACCACGTTCTTGAGCAGGTCGCGGACCGCGGGGATGTCGGAGGCGTAGGCCACGGGGACGTCCACGGTGGCCCGGGACCAGCCCTGGGACTCGTTGCCGACGCGGCTGATGGTGCCGTTGCGGACGTACCAGACCCGGCCGTCGCTGTCGCGCAGGCGGGTGATACGCAGGGTGACCGCCTCGACGGTGCCGACCGCGGTGCCCACGTCGATCACGTCACCCACGCCGTACTGATCCTCCAGAAGCATGAACATTCCGGCGATGAAGTCCTTCACCAGCTCCTGGGCGCCGAAGCCGATGGCCACGCCGACGATGCCGACGCTGGTCAGCAGGGGGGCGATGGGGACGGAGAGCCGCTCCAGGACTGTCAGGGCCGCCGTGCCGAGAATGACGATCGAGGCGACGGGCCGCAGCACCGAGCCGATGGTCTCCGCGCGTTGCCTGCGCCGTTCGGCGGCAACCGCGTCGAGCCCCTCCAGCGTCACCGTCTGCTTGCCGCGCAGCCGTCCGGCGATCGAGCCTCCGCTGGAGGAGGAGGCGCGCCGCACCACCCGGGTGATCATCCTGTTGGCCACGTTGCGCAGCACCAGGGCGATGAGCACGACGAGCACGATGGCGAGCGCGCCGGCGACCACGGGTGCCCAGGCGGCGGGCAGGAAGGACTGCACGAGGCCGCATAGTACTCCACCCCCGTTCTCGCATCCCTTGAACAAGCTCGCGCCCTTGTTGATGAGGTCCTCGACTGCGGGACTGTCGGTGGGGGTGGGGGCAGGTGCGGGGGCGAGCAAGAACACGGAGTGGATCCCTCTCGGATCGGGTCGGCCGGCAGATGGGTAAGTCACGTTGCCTACTCATATTGCCGACCGAACCGGCCGTCGTCACATCACGCCGGGGAAGACGGGGACATCCGGACCCGGGCCGCGGGGGTGGATTCGGATGCTCCGGTGACGGACGGCTCGGACGGGGCACGCACCCGGAAGCCTGTCCCGTGCCGTTTCCGAGGGGGATCCCTCCGATCACCGTCCGGACGGGTCCGGACGGTGGCCTGTGTTGACCTGTTGCGGAGTCGGCGGGGTGCCCAGCGTCCGAGGACGCTCCGCACCGGACACCCCGCCGATCCGTTGAGCCGCAGCGAGTGCGGTGTGCCCGGAGGGCTGTGACCCCCTCCGGGCCACCGCTACCTCACTCCCCCACCGCGGCGAGTACGCGTGCGACCTTGGTCGCGGCACCGGCAGGGTCTTCGGCCGTGTGCATCCGCTCTCCCCAGGACCACCAGTAGTACCAGTCGCGGTGGCTGGGTGTGGTCTGCGCTCGGCAGGTGACGTTCTCCGCCAGGCTGGTCGCATTCGGATTTATCACGCGCACGAAGGCGCGGCCAGACTGAGTCCGCACCACTCGGGCGTGCAGCCCATGAGAGTCAAGTTCCGACACCAGTTGCTCCAGGTGCCCGAAGTCGTCTTCCCCCACCTCGTCCCTCCTCTTAGTCGCCTGTCCCGCGCCGAATCACGTTCGCTTGGATTACGTGAATCAGTGTGGTTGGCCAAAGATGACTCACCCTGGCCCGGTGGGTCAACGGAGGGAAAAACAAGATCAGGGTATGCCTTCCCCCAAGTGGGTTGAAAGAAACAGTCCGGTGGTGGACGATCCTTAGCCGATAGCACTATTCATGCGTTCCGGATAATCCAAAGTTGGTCCATCATTGCCGGTAGGCACAGTGCGACATCTAGGTCACACTGAGTCAGCGGGACAGGACCGGTCAGGGACAGTGTGCCAGCCAGCCCAGCTGGCCACGAGAGAGGGGCCGGTATGTCCGGCAGGCAGCACAGGGAGACGGAGTTAGCGCGGCAGATCCGGGCCAGAGGCCTGGCTGCGGGGCGTGGCTCGGCTCAGATCGCCGAGGAGATCTACGACAAGTGCGGTCCACAGTTCGGGACCACGCGCATCAAGGGTCACCGCCTTGCGCACGGTGTCGCTCTCGCCGACGTGATCGAACAGATAAGGGCGTTGTTCGAGCGCGACGGCAAAGCGGCACCCGGTATCGGGGAGACGCTCCTGTCCGCTTACGAGAGCGGGTTGAAGAGACCGGGTCCCGAATACCTCCACTACCTGTGTACCGCCTACCGGGTCGAGCCCGACTCCCTCGGATACGACGGGCCATGCATCTGCGGTCACGGCCACAGGATGCCCGGTGTCGTCCGAGGCGATCTCCAGGATGAAAGACCTGACACTTCCCCTGGTTCACGCGGACTGTTGGCCCGGCAGATCAGCGGCGACCCCTCTGAGGACAGGGGTGAGGAGGACGAGAACGTGCTACGGAGGACGCTTTTGCAGTTCCTGGCCGGTACCGGCATCGCGCTGGACGGACAGGTGCTCGGATCTGTGGAGAACATCCGCAGAAGGATGGACGAGACCCTGGTGTCGGCCACGGTTTCCCCCGCGATGCTCGACCAGTGGGAGGAAGCCACCATCGGCTTTGGCCGGCAGTACATGAACACGCCACCCCTGCGGCTGCTGTGCGACGTGTTGCTGGAGTTCAGCGCCGTGCGCAAGGCCATGGAACGACGCCAGCCGGTGGACCTGCAGGAACGGTTGTGCCGCATGGCGGCCCAGCTCGCCGGCCTCAGTGGCATGATCATGGTGAACCTCGGTGACCACAGGATGGCCAGGTCCTTCTTCAGAACCGGCCGGACGGCCGCCGACGACACCGGTGACCGCGCGCTCCGGGCCTGGGTCATCGCCAGGGAGGCCCTCGTCCCGCTCTACTACGGAGATCCGCGGGAGGCGCTCAACCTCGCCAGGAAGAGCCGTGACCTGGCCGGCCAGACGCCGTGCGCGGCCCAGGCCATGGCCCCGGTCGTCGAGGCCCGCGCGCTGGCGATGCTTTCGACTTCGGGCAAGAAGGAAGTGGTCGACCAGGCCAAGCGGGCGCTGTCCCGGGCCAGGGCGGCGTTCTCCCAGATGACCGCGGCCGAACAGGATGACTCGACCTTCGGCTACACCGAGCGCCAGCTCTACTTCCACCAGGGTGACGCGCTGGTGAAGCTGGGACAGGCGATGGAGGCCGACCTCATCCTGGAGCAGGCCCTCACCAAATACGGCCCGTCGGACTGGCTCGACCCGACCTTCATCAAGTTCGACCGGGCAACGTGCAAGCTCCTGGAGGGCGATCTCGATGAGGCGCTGTCCATAGCCAAGGTCACGCTCGCCGGTCTGGGCGACGGCTGCCGGCCCGACATCCTCATGCAGCGCGCCCACGAGGTGGCCAAGGCGGTGGAGGCCAAGGACCCCAACCATCCCGAGCTCAAGGCCTACCTGGAGGCGCTGCGCGCCGTACCGGTGGCGGATCCGTCCGGGATCGATCTATGAGGATACGGCGCTATCGCTGGTCGGACCTGGAGTCCGTCTGGGCGCTGCATCAGATCTGCCTCGCCCAGGTCGGCCTCGCTCCGGGAGACGGCGTCTACTACGAGGACGACTTCCCGCGGATCAACGAGATCTACATCGCCGACCGGGGGGATTTCCTCGTCGGGGAGATTTCCGGTGGGCGTGTCGTCGCGATGGGCGGTCTCCGCCACGTCGACGACCAGACCGCCGAGATGTGCCGTATGCGGGTCCATCCGGAGTTCCAGCGGCGGGGGCTCGGCGCTCAGATGATCGGTGCGCTGGAGGCGCGGGCGATCGAGCTGGGTTATGTGCGGCTCTGCGGGGACACCACGCTGAACCAACCGGCCGCGATCGAGCTCTACCGCAAGTACGGCTGGCGTGAGATCAGTAGGGAAGAGCGCGGTGGGTGTGTCGTGCTTTATGGAGAAAAAGATCTCGTTGCAGTTATGTCCCACCATGCTCGATTTGAGTTGACTCAAGACTGATTTATCGTTAGATATTGCAATCTAGTGAAATGTCGGAGTATTTATTCTTCGTACCTGTAGCCATTTCCCCGTGGGGGTACGATGAAGAAGATCATTGTTCATAAACCCGGCACCACCAGGCTGAGGGGTGCCTCCAGCGTCATCCACAAGGGATGAGGAGGCATCTCCGGCTGACCGGGCGTGGTCAACCCAGCCGGCTGATCCGGGAGACGACCTCCACCAGGTCCGGCGGCTCCAGCCGGCCGGGGAGCCCGGCCATCTCCGCCGGGGAGAACCAGCCGGACCCCAGCCAGGTGTCGTTCTCCTCGGCGGTGAACGCGGCGGGGACCACCTCGGGAGCATCGTCGAACCTGGCCAGGTAGAACCGTTCGGTCTTCACGTAGTGGGTGCCGAGCCAGTCGGACTCCCGGCGCACCGGCACCCACCGGTTCAGCACAGCCTCACCCGGCAGACCGGTCTCCTCGGCCAGCTCCCGCCGCGCGGCCTCGAAGGGTGTCTCACCCGGGTCGATCCCCCCACCCGGCGGTTCCCACAGGGTCGTGCCACTGACCGTGTCGTGCCAGTGCATCAGCAGCACCCGGCCGTCGCCGTCCACGCAGACCACCCGTGCCGCTGCCCGGTTGCTCGGCTGAGAGCCGCCCGCGCTCGCCTGAGAGTCGCTCATAGGCCCCGGACGCTATCACCATCTATCGGTCCAACGCGTCCATAACAACTGCCGAAAAGCCAGATGACCTGCGAAGACGTCCTCATCCTGGCAACCTTTACGCGGTCAACCGTGCCGGAGGTCCTCGCGCAGAGCCGGAGTGCTCCGGCCAGTGAGGAAGGACGTTCATGCGCTTACGCAACGCGGTGGTGGCGACGGCGGTCGCGGTCACGATCCTGATCCCGGCGACGACCGCCCTGGCCGGACCCGGCACTCCCACGCCCGCCATCCCCGAGAAGGCCCCGAACACCGCGGCCGTCCAGGCCGATCCCGTCCCGATGCCGGCCGTCCCGGACGGCATCAGCACCAGCAAGGTCCTGGTGATCGGGCTGGACGGTCTGCGCCACGACCGCATCGCCGCGGCCGACGCGCCGAACCTCAACGCGCTGATGGCCCGCGGCACCTTCGGCACCAGCCTGCTCTACACCGCCCCGATGGCCGTCACCTCCAGCGGCCCCGGCTGGTCCACCATCGCCACCGGTGTATGGCCGGACAAGCACAAGGTCAGGAACAACACCTTCGCGGGGAAGCGCTACGACCTCTACCCCGACTTCCTCACCAGGCTGGAGAAGGTCAACCCGGCCTACTCCACCTACGCCGCCATGGACTGGCCATCCCTCGGCGACCAGGGCACCTTCGGCACCGGCATCGACGCGCGGATCGTCCTCAACGGCGATTCCGCCGGATATCCCGCCGAGGACGCGCGGGTCGTCGCGGTCTCCGAGAAGGTGCTGCGGGACCGTAATCCGGATGTCGCCTTCGTCTACCTGGGCAACGTCGACGTCACCGGACACGGAAGCGGTGCCGCCAGCCAGGCCTACCTGAACGCGATCGCGACCGTCGACACCTACGTCGGCCGCCTCCTCGCCGCGGTCCGGAACCGCTTCACCTACCCCAGCGAGCGATGGACCGTGATCGTCGCCACCGACCACGGCCACACCGACGCCGGCGGCCACGGCGGCTCCACCATCGAGGAGCGCCGCACCTTCGTGCTTGCCGCCGGTCCCGGCATCGCCGCCGGGGCCACCCCCTCCGACACCCGCCCGGTGGATGTGGCCGCCACGGTCTTCGGGCAGCTGGGCCTTCCGTGTCCGGCGGATCTGGACGGCAGGTCCATCGCGGTGCGCTCCGCCGACCCGTTCGACCGCCTCCCCCTCGGCGGGCGGGTCCACGAGACCGGCATCCCGGCCGACGTCATGGGGTTCACCCACACCGCGCCCCCCGGTTGGTCGGTGGACAACAGGGGGATGCCCTCCGGCGGTGTCGAGGAGTGGCGCGGCTGGTCGTTCACGACGGACGAGTTCTGGTCGCGAGCCCAGCGGGACCAGTGGCGTGAGCTGTTCGTCCGCAGCCGCGGCGTGTTCGCCGTGGCCGACTCCGACGAGTGGGACGACCGCTCCCACGGCGCCGGCACCTTCAACTCCACCCTTGCCAGCGCGCCCTTTCCCGTCGGGGGCCGGCACTCGGTGAGGATCGGCTACGTCACCCACTACCGGCAGAGCGGTGACCAGAAGGCCCAGGTCCTGGTCTCCTTCGACCGTGGACGCCCCAGGACCGTCAAGGCCTACACCGCCGACGCCATCTCCAAGGTCGAGTCCATCCCCGTCACCGTCCCGGCGGGCGCCACCCGGATGACCGTCCGTTTCCGCTACTCCAACGCCGACAACAACTGGTACTGGGCCATCGACGACCTCCGTGTCTCCTGACCGGCCGCGTCCGGGCCCTACCCGGGCAGAGTCAGGCGGCGCGCTGTTACCCTGCCCAGATCAGCTTGTAGGTACCGTACGATCCGACCTTGCCAAAAAGGGGAAGGCATGAATGAGCGAGTGATCGGGGAGGCCCGTTGAGCTCCGTCGCCCAGTATGTGTTGACGCTGTCCTGCCCGGACCGGCCCGGCGTGGTGGCCGCGGTCTCCGGTCTCCTGGCCACGCAGGGTTGCAACATCGTCGAGAGCCAGCAGTTCGGAGACCCCGTCGCCGAGCGGTTCTTCATGCGGGTGCAGTTCTCCTCCCCGATCTCCGAGGCCGAACTCCGCGTGGCCTTCGCCGCGCTCGCCCCCGACTTCGGCATGGAAGTCAAGCTGAGGGACGTGGCCGTCAAGCCGCGCGTGCTGGTGATGGTCAGCAAGTTCGGCCACTGCCTCAACGACCTGCTCTACCGGATGCGCTCCGGCCTGCTCGACATCGAGATCGTCGCGGTGGCCTCCAACCACCCTGACATGCGTCCGCTGACCCAGTCGTACGGCATCGACTACCACCACCTGCCGGTCACCGCCGAGACCAAGCCGCGGCAGGAGGCGGAGGTCCTCGCCCTGGTCGAGCACTACCAGGCCGATCTGGTGGTGCTCGCGCGCTACATGCAGGTGCTGTCGGAGGATCTCTGCGTCAAGCTGGCCGGCAATGTGATCAACATTCACCACTCGTTCCTGCCGTCGTTCAAGGGGGCCAAGCCGTACCACCAGGCCCACTCCCGCGGGGTGAAGCTGATCGGCGCGACCGCTCACTACGTGACCGCCGACCTCGACGAGGGCCCGATCATCGAGCAGGAGGTCGCCCGGGTCAACCACACCCACTCCGCCGAGGATCTGGCCGCCATCGGCCGTGACGTCGAGTGCCAGGCGCTGGCTCGCGCCGTACGGTGGCACACCGAGCAGCGCGTCCTCCTCGATGGTCACAAGACCATCGTCTTCCCGCGCTGATCACACGTGTTGGCCGGGTCCGGCGGACGCGCTCCCGGGGGCCGGAGACCCCGGGAGCGCGCTCCTTTCCGGCTACGAGTTCAGGCCCGTGTGGTGGGCGAGGAAGGTGAGCTGGTCGGCGGCGAGCTCGACGCTCTTGCTCACCGCGCGGGCGCCGTGGCCCACCTCGGTCTCGTTGCGCAGCAGGATCGGCCTGTCCCCGGCCTGGGCGTGCTGGAGGGCGGCGCACATCTTCCAGGCGTGTAGCGGGTGGACCCGGGTGTCGGACTGGAAGACGGTGAAGAGCGTCGCCGGGTAGGAGACGCCCTCGCGGACCCGGTGGTAGGGCGAGTAGGCGTACAGCCACGCGAACTCTTCTGGCTTCTCGGCGGAGCCGTACTCGACGTTCCAGGTCGCGCCGAGGCCGAACAGCTCGTAACGGACCATGTCGAGCAGCGGGGCCGAGCAGACGACCGCCGCGTACAGCTCGGGGCGCTGGGTCAGGGCCGCGCCGACCAGCAGGCCGCCGTTGGAGCCGCCGGAGATGGCCAGCTGGGAGGGGGTGGTGACGCCGGTGGCGATCAGATGCTCGGCCGCCGCGTGCAGGTCGTCGTAGACGTTCTGCTTGTTGGCGAGCATCCCGGCCCGGTGCCACTCCTCGCCCTGTTCGCCGCCGCCTCGCAGCTGCGCGATGGCGTAGACGCCGCCCGACTCGACCCAGGTCAGGATCGACGCCGAGTAGCCGGGGGTCATCGAGATGCCGAAGCCGCCGTAGCCGTACAGGATGGTCGGCCGCGGCCCTTCGACGCCGGGCTTGGAGATCACCAGCATGTGGACCTCGCTGCCGTCGGCCGAGCGGTAGATCACCTGCTCGGTGTCGACGGCGGGCACCTCGACGGCGCCGGGGGAGGCGGCCCACAGGGTGGTCTCACCGGTGCGGGCGTCGTAGCGCTGGATGGTGGGCGGGGTGGTGTTGTCGGTGTAACCGAACCAGGCCTCGTGACCGCCTTCGGGACGCTCGCTGATGCCGCCGATCGTGCCCAGGCCGGGCGTCGGCACCTCCCCGGTACGCTCGCCGGTACCCAGGTCGTGGATGGAGATCTCGCTGATCGCGTGGCGGGTCCAGCCGACCAGCATGACCGGCCGGTCCAGGTCGTCGAGGATCGCGAAGTCCGACAGCACGGCCTCCGGGTCCTGCGGGATCAGGTCGCGCCAGTGCTCGAACTGGGGGGTGGAGGGGTCGGTCACGCAGACCCGCCCACGGGGGGTGTCGCGGTCGGTGAACACGTAGAGCCTGCCATCACGGCCGAAGTGCAGGGCGGTCTGGGCGTCCACGTCCTCCTGGACGACGACGAGCTCCGGCGATTCGAGGGAGGAGGCCGAGATGTCGGCCACCCACAGGTCGTTGCGCGGTGCCGTGCCGCGGGAGGCGGAGATCTGCAGCCAACGGCCGTCACGGGAGACCGCGACGCCGTAGTAGTTGGTCTTCTCCATGTGGTCGCCGAAGATCAGGACGTCGTTCTCGGTGGAGGTGCCGACCTTGTGCAGGTAGACCCGGCGGTGGAACTGGTCCTCCCCCTCGGGGACCTCGGTGGAGGGCAGCCTGCGCACGTAGTAGAAGGCCTCCCCGCCGGGGAGCCAGGCCACGGGGGAGTAGCGGCACCGGTCGATCGGCCCCTCGATGCGGTGGCCGAGCGCGACGTCCATCAGGTAGAGGCTCGACTCCTCGTCGCCGCCCACCGAGACCTGGTAGGCGAGCAGGCGGCCTTCCTTGTCGGGCTGCCAGGAGTCGAGCGTGGTGAGGCCGGTCGGGTCGAGCGCCATGGGGTCCAGCAGCGCCCGCTCGGTGCCGTTGGGATCGACGGTGTAGAGCACCGCGTGCTCCTGCTCCGGGGTGCGGCGCATGAAGAACTGCCGCTCTCCGCGCCAGACCGGTGCGCCGACCGAGCCGGACCTGAGGAGCTCGGCGATCCGCGCCTTGAACGCCTCCCGCCCCGGAAGCGCTCCCATCTCCGTTGCGAACAGTTGTTCCTCATCCGCCAGCCATGTCTTGGCCGCCGGGTCGCCGGGATCCTCCAGCCATCGGTAGGGGTCGGGGACCGGGGTGCCGTGCAGGTCCTCGACGAGTTCATCACGGCTGGCAGGAGGGTATGGCTGTCGGGTCATGGCAGGAACCCTACGACCTCCGGCAGGTACCACGGGACCGTCCGCACGGGGACGTATCTGATCCGTCATCGGAGGAGTTAAAAACCCGTAATGCGGGCATAAAACGTACCAGGCGTCCCTTCAGTCATGTATGGGTGGCTCATTTATGAGTGGCGGGAACGGCGATGTAGAAGCCAAAATTGGTTGAGGACGGTGCCGTGGTGACCATCCGCTGGGCCGTCCGGCGGAGGTCCTCGTGACGGAAGCATCCGGGCCCCAGGAGGGGCCGCCAACCGGGGCACGCGATGGCGTGCCCCCTCAACTGACGCGCAGCGCAGCGGGAGAGGTCCGCTGATGCGCCAGGTCCTGCTGTTGAACGCCACCTACGAACCCCTGACCACCCTCTCCCTGCATCGCGCGGTCATCCTCGTGCTGAGGGAGAAGGCGGACGTCGTGCATCGCGACGGGCGGGGCGCCGTGTTCCGCTCGGCGAGCCGCACGCTCGACGTGCCGTCGGTGATCAGGCTTCGTCGATATGTCCGTATCCCCTACCGGTCGCGGATCCCGCTCACCCGTAACGCGTTGATGCGCCGGGACGACTACCGGTGCGCCTACTGCGGCCAGCGGGCCGAGACCATCGACCACGTGATCCCGCGCTCACGGGGTGGCCCCCACACGTGGGAGAACTGCGTGGCCTCATGCACCTCGTGCAACCACCGCAAGGCGGACCGGATGCTGGAGGAGCTGGGATGGACGCTGAGCGTCATCCCGGTGGTGCCACGCGGCGTCCACTGGCGGCTCATCGGCGCGCACGGCGTCGGTGACCCCCTATGGGCGCCCTACCTGGTGGAGAGCGCGGCCTGACCGCGGCGGGAATCCGTTCGCCCCGGCCCATCCGGTTCGGCACAATCGACGTATGGGATGGATGTTCACTTCCAATGTCGAGGTGTATGCCGGGGCGGCGGAGCCGTGGCTGCTCCGGGACCCGGTCCGCAACACCGTTCCGCTCACGGTCCTGCGGGGGATCCGCAACGGCCTGTGGGGTGACGACGTGCTGCTGGCCTGGCTGGAGCGGGACGGCGAGACCGTCGCCGCGGTGATTCAGACCCCGCCCCATCCCCTACTGCTCGCCGACATCCCCGCCGAGGCCGTCCGCGAGCTCGCCACCTGGCTGATCGAGTCCGAACGGACGATCCCGGGTGTCTCGGGACCGCTCGCGCAGGCCGAGGCGTTCGCCGACGCCTGGTGGCGACCCGAGGCGGAGCGCCGCTCCGAGCGCCTCTACCGGCTCGACACGCTCGTCCCGCCCCCCTCGCTGTCCGGGGGAGCCGCGCGGACGGCCGTCGCCGACGACCTCGAACACGTGGTCAGGTGGGCCGCCGAGTTCCAGGTCGAGGCCGGCGAGGTCGCTTCCGCGGACCTGACCCCGCTGGTGGCCAGCAGGATCAGCCGCGAGGAACTGGTCCTGTGGGAGGTGGGCGGCCGGCCCGTCGCGTTCGCCGGGGTCTCCTCGCCCATCGCGGGCATGTCCCGGGTCGGCCCGGTCTACACGCCCCCGAGGTTCCGCAGGAGAGGGTACGGCGCGGCGGTCGCCCATGCCGTGACGGCCAGGGCGCGGGCGGCGGGCGCCACTGAGATCCTGCTCTTCACCGACCTGTCCAACCCCACCTCCAACTCGATCTACCAGGCGATCGGCTACCGGCCGGTGGCCGACTATGCCTTCATCGGCTTCACCTGAGTAACCTGTGTGTCATGCCGCGCTATGACTTCCGCTGCCGCGCCTGCGGGTCCACCTTCGAGATCTCCCGTCCGATGGCCAGGTCCGGTGACCCGGCGCTCTGCCCGCAGGGCCACGACGACACCGTCAAGCTGCTGTCCACGGTCGCCGTCACCGGCGGGTCCGGTGCCCCGGCTCCCCGGCCGGCCGGTGGCGGCGGTGGCGGTTGCTGCGGTGGCGGCTGCTGCTCCTAAGCCGCGCGCCTGCCCTGGACGGCACGTTTGCCCTGGAAGGGCAGGAAGTGGTCGGCCAGGTGCGGCTGGGCCGGTAGGAAGGTGGGCTCGGTGGCGACGATCCGGTCGAACCGGAAGGCCCGGATGGCGCCGCGCATGCGGCACATCCCCACGAGATACCAGTGGTCACGGTGGACCATGCACGTCACCGGGTCGACGTCGCGGACGGTGATCCGGCCGGACACGTCCCGGTAGTGCAGGCGGATCACGAGCTGTGAGGTGATGGCACCGGCGAGGGTCCGGGCCCGGTCGGCGATCGGGCCGGACATCGGGGCGGTGAGGGTCGAGAGGGTGGAGATGATGACGTCGTCGTCGAGCTCCAGGTGCTCGAACGCGTGGCGCAGGCCGCTCCGGGCGGCGGCGGCCTGCGGGCCCGAACCCAGGTGCGCCAGGGACAGGGCGAGGGCGGCGATCTCGGCGGTTGTCAGCGGGCTGGCGGGGGGCTTCATGACGTTAGCCATACCCCGATAGTACGGCCGAGCACCGACATTTTTCGAAAATCCTGTCGGGTACGGCATGCCGTACCCGACAGGAGGGCGACGTCAGCGGGAGAGCTGGGACAGGTCCCGGGAGGCGCCGGTGGAGGCCGAGGTGGTCAGCGCGGCGTAGGCCTGCAGCGCGGCGCTCACCGGGCGGTGGCGGTCGCGCGGCCGGTAACCTCCCAGGTCGGCCACGAGCCGCTCGCGGCGGACGGCCAGTTCCTCCTCGGAGACCTTCAGCTCGATCGAACGGCCCGGAATGTCGATCTCGATGATGTCGCCGTCCTCGACCAGGGCGATGGTGCCGCCCTCGGCGGCCTCGGGGGAGGCGTGGCCGATGGACAGCCCGCTCGTGCCGCCGGAGAAGCGCCCGTCGGTGACCAGCGCGCAGGCCTTGCCCAGCCCCTTGCCCTTCAGGAAGGAGGTCGGGTACAGCATCTCCTGCATGCCCGGCCCGCCCTTGGGCCCCTCGTAGCGGATCACCACGACGTCACCGGCCGTGACCCTGTTGTTGAGGATGCCCTCGACCGCGTCGTCCTGGGACTCGAAGACCACGGCGGGTCCGGAGAACCTCCAGATCGACTCGTCGACCCCGGCGGTCTTGACGATGCAACCCTCCGTGGCGATGTTGCCGTAGAGGACGGCCAAGCCGCCGTCGCGGGTGTAGGCGTGCTCGGCGTCGCGCACGCAGCCCTCGGACCGGTCGAGGTCGAGCGACTCCCAGCGGGCCTCCTGCGAGTAGGGCTTGACGGTGCGGACGTTGCCGGGGGCGGCGTGCCACAGGTCCAGCGCCTCGGGCAGCGCGGTGGCCGACCGCGGGTCCCAGCCGGCGAGGTAGTCGCCCATCGTGCCGCCGTTGACGGTGTACGTGTCACGGTGGAGCAGCCCGGCCCGGTCCAGCTCGCCGAGGATGGCGGGGATGCCGCCGGCCCGGTGGACGTCCTCGACGTGGTACTTCGCGGTGGCCGGGGCGACCTTGCACAGGCAGGGCACCCGCAGCGAGATCTCGTTGATCTCCTTGAGCCCGAAGTCCACCTCGGCCTCGCGGGCCGCGGCGAGGATGTGCAGGATCGTGTTGGTCGAGCCGCCCATGGCCACGTCCAGCGCCATGGCGTTCTCGAACGCGTCCTTGGTGGCGATGCTCCGCGGCAGGACCGTCTCGTCGTCCTGCTCGTAGTAGCGGCGGGTGATCTCCACGAGCCGGCGCCCGGCGTCCTGGAACAGCTTCTTGCGCGCCTTGTGCGTGGCCAGGATCGTGCCGTTGCCCGGCAGCGCCAGGCCGATGGCCTCGGCGAGGCAGTTCATCGAGTTGGCGGTGAACATCCCGCTGCACGAACCGCAGGTCGGGCAGGCGTTCTCCTCCATCTCCAGCAGCTCGGCGTCGGAGACGTTGTCGTCGGCCGAGGCGATCATCGGGTCGATCAGGTCGAGCTTCCGGCCTGCCGTCTTGCCGGCCTCCATCGGGCCACCGGAGACGAAGACCGTGGGGATGTTGAGCCGGAAGGCGGCCAGCAGCATGCCCGGGGTGATCTTGTCGCAGTTGGAGACGCAGATGAGCGCGTCGGCGCAGTGCGCGTTCACCATGTATTCGACCGCGTCGGCGATCAGCTCGCGGCTGGGCAGCGAGTAGAGCATGCCGCCGTGGCCCATCGCGATGCCGTCGTCGACCGCGATCGTGTTGAACTCGCGCGGGATCGCGCCCGCCTCGCGGATCGCCCCGGCGACCACGTCGCCCACCTCGCGGAGGTGGACGTGGCCGGGGACGAACTGGGTGAAGCTGTTGGCCACCGCGATGATGGGCTTGCCGAAGTCACCGCCGGCTACGCCCGTCGCCCGGAGCAGCGCCCGGGCCCCGGCCATGTTCCTGCCGTGAGTGACCGTACGAGATCTGAGGGCGGGCATGAGGCTTCTCCCATCATTGAAACCGGGTCTTCAAATGGTACGGCCACCGCCTGGCGCGTGAGACGCCTGTCCACCCGGCGAGACGTCCGGGGCGTGAACGCGGGACGGGAGACACCCGCGGAGTGCCCAGGGCATCCCGCGGGTATCTCCCGCCGGGTACGGAGATGGCGCCGAGATCAGGGCTCGGGGTAGCGGGCGGGCAGGACCTTCTCGGCCGCCTCGTAGATCTTCTGGATCTCGGCGGCGGTGAGTGACCGTTCCCGCTTGGTAATCCATTTACGGACGCGGCTGCCGTCGAAGACGTCGACCTCGCGGACGTTGAGGATCTTCCACGGGATCGCCGGCCCGTAGATCGCCAGGGACGGGACGATCGCGACCTCGTGGCCGAGCTCCGCGCCGATCAGCTCGGCCGCCTGGGACGCCTCCCAGCGCGCCTCGTCGAGACGGGGCTTCTGGTTGAACGGCCCGTGGAACAGTTTGCGGTGCGACTGGACGCGGACCGGCAGGCGCTTGTCCCATTTCTCCGAGTCCACGGCGTACACGCCGGTGGGGCCCACGACCAGGTGGTCGATCTGGGCCTCGCTGTTGGGGATCTCGCGAGCGTGCAGGGTGCGGTAGCCGTTCCGCTCAAGCCTTTTGAGCTGGGCCTCCGTCCGCCGCTCCGCGATCGAGGCGCGCCGCCAGGCCGGCACCGTCGAGGTGGCGCGGGCGCGCAGTATGGTGTCGGCGATCGCGGCCAGGACGGCGGCGGTGACGCCCAGCCGCCAGCTGGACAGCAGGATGCCCGCGACCACCCCCACCCCGACCGCGATCAGAACGCGACGGCGCAGGTGGAGGTATCGGGGATCGTCGAGCAGGCTGCGCAGGGAGGCGCGCTCGACAGGCGCGTAAGTAGACGCGGGCGCGGTGGGTCGAGACGTCGGCCTGTCCTCGGCCGGTCGGTCATTGACCCAAATAGGTGACGTACTGTTACCGTCTTCTGGTACCTGACCGGAATCCACGTCACTCACGGTAGCTGACGTCCCCGGGAGTGCCTAGTATTGGGTATCTCATACTTTTGTGACCACCATCACTTGCTTGGCGCCGTCCTGATCCGGGTATCTATGCATTTCCTCTCTAGATAACCGGGCCGTCTGCGCCTACTGTGCGGGGCGTGACTCACGTACATGACCTTAGCGCCCTGGAGCAGGCGGCAGCCGTGCAACGCCGGGAGATCTCGCCCGTCGAGATCACCGAGCACTACCTCGACCGCATCGCGCGGCTGGACCCGGAGGTCGGCGCCTATGTGACCGTCACCCCCGAAATGGCCCTGGAACAGGCGCACAAGGCCGAGGCCAGGGTGCTCGCGGGGGAGAACCCCTTACCCCTGCTCGGGGTGCCGGTCCCGATCAAGGACCTCAACCTGGTCAAGGGCGTGCCGATCCACTTCGGCTCGGCCACCTACGAGGACTTCGTCGCCCCGGTGGACGACAGCGTGGTCGAGCGGCTGAGGGACGCCGGAACGATCATGCTCGGCAAGACCGCGACGCCCGAGTTCGGGCTGCCCTGCTACACCGAGACCGCTCTCTCTCCGCCCAGCCGCACCCCGTGGGACCTCTCTCGTTCCGCAGGAGGTTCCAGCGGCGGCGCGGCCGCCGCGGTCGCCGCCGGACTGGCCCCCGCGGCGCAGGGGAGCGACGGCGCGGGCTCCATCCGCATCCCGGCCTCGGTCTGCGGGCTGTACGGCCTCAAGCCGACCCGGGGCCGGATCAGCTCCGCGCCGATCGTCCCCGATCTCGCCGGCCTGTCGACCAACGGCCCGATCACCCGGACCGTAGCCGACGCCGCGGCGCTGCTCGACGTGATGGCGCACCACAACCCCGGAGATCTCTACCACGCCCCGCTGCCGGAGCTCGGCTCATTCGCGGCCTATGTGGGCCGGGATCCGGGCCCCCTGCGGATCGCCCGCTACGCCGAACCGCTCGTTCCCGGCGCCGAGGCGGCCCCCGAGGTGCTCGCGGCCTACGAGCACGCCTCGGCGGAGCTGGCGGCGCTGGGGCACGAGGTGGTGGACATCGCGCCGCCGTTCAACCAGGACCTGGTGCCGCAGTTCGTGACGCTCTGGTATGCCTTCGCCTGCATGCACCCGGTCGACCCGGACAGGCAGGACCGGCTCCGGCCGCTGACCGCCTGGCTGCGCGAGCGCGGCTACGCGACTCCGGCCCCCGACTTCCTGCAGGCCCAGTCGGCGTTGCAGCTCGCCACCCGGTTCGGGCTGACGGTCACCGATCAGTACGACGCGGTGCTCACCCCGACCGTCACCGATACACCCCGGCCGGTGGGCTGGTTCGAGGATGTGGCGGATCCGGAGGAGACGTTCGAGCGGATGAAGCGGTTCGCCGCCTTCCCCGCCCTCTACAACGTCAGTGGCCAGCCCGCGGTCAACCTTCCGCTGTACTGGACGGCGGATGGCCTGCCGATCGGCGTCATGCTGGCGGGGCGGTTCGGCGACGAGGGCACGCTGATCTCGGTATCGGCGCAGATCGAGGCCGCCCGCGGCGGTTTCTGGGGGGAACGCAGGCCGGCTGTCTGGTAGCCCTCGACGGGCTCTCACCACAGGTCTACCGTTGTTGGTGTGGACGCGATCCAGGTCCTCGGATTTCTCATCGGGGCCTCCACAGGCCTGTTCCTGATCATCGCGCTGCTGGTGACCCTTCCCGGCAGGGTACGCCGGAACGCGCCCCGGACCAGCTCGGCAAGTGCGATGTGGTTCGGCGGCCCGTTCCGCAGTGAGCGGGGCGGAGACGGTCCGGCGCCGGTGGACGGGCCCGTTTCCCGGACACGGGCGTCGCAGGTGGACTGGGTCTCGCTGGCCGAGCTCTCCGAGCCGGGCCGGCGCGTCGGCGGCGCGTCGGCGGGGTGGTGAGGGCGATGCGGGCGCTCGGTCCCACGCAGGCCGATGACATCCGGGAGGCGCTCCGCAGCGCCGAGCGCCGCAGTGGACTGCGTTTCGCCGCCTATCTCGGGCCGGCCGTCGGCCCGCGCCGCCACTTCTCCGAACGGCTGCACGCCGCGCTGGGCGAGGAGGCCGCCCGGGCCGTGCTCGTCTTCGTCGATCCGGTGGAAAGGGCCCTGGAGATCGTCACGGGCCCCCAGGCCAGATGGAGGCTCCCGGACGGGGAATGCCGCCTGGCCGCCATGAGGATGGCGCACGTCCTCGACGTGGGAGACCTGGCGGCCGGGCTCGTCGTCGGCGTGGGGCTGCTCGCCGAGCTGGCTTCCCGCTCCAGGTGAGCTTCTCGCAAGGCCCATGGCTCCGGCCGTCCAGCCGGTGCCCGCCGCGGAGTCCTGTGCTCCGTCCGGCGCCTGTGACGGCCCGTTCTCAGCCGTGGACGCCCCCGCCATGACGGCAGGGGCGTCCTCATACGGGGTCAGGCCGCGGAGGTGTCCTTGGCCTGCGCACGCAGGGCGCGGCTGATGCCGTCGGCGCCCTCCAGCAGGAGACGCTTGAGGGCGTGCGGGGGCTGGTCGGCGGAGATGAAGTCCTGGGTCCTGGCGACGGTCTCCGGGGAGATGGCCAGGGCCGGGTAGCAGCCGGTGGCGAAGTTCTGGGCGCTGTCGAAGGTCCAGGACTTCCAGATCCGGTCGATCTCCTCGAAGTACTCCGTGACGTACGGCTCCAGCAGGTCCGGGTGGTGCGGGTCCATGAACCCGACGATGGTCGAGCGGAGCAGGGCGCCGCTCAGCTTGCCCCCGGTCATCGCGGCCCAGGCCTTCGCCTTGCCCTCGGCCGTCGGGATCGCCGCGCGGGACAGCGCGGCGGAGCGCTCACCGGTGGCCGTGGCGTCGCGCAGGAGCTCCTCGGCGATGTCGCCCTCACCGAGCACGCCACCGGAGACCAGCGACTGGATCAGGGTCCAGCGCAGGTCGGTGTCCACGGTCAGGCCGTCGACCACGGTCGAGCCGTCCAGCAGGCCCTTGAGGAACGCCAGGTCCTCGGCGGAGATCGCCGCGGCGGACAGGGCGTTGACGTAGGCGAGCTGGTGGTCGGAGCCGGGCTCGGCCCCGGCGATCAGAGAGCGCAGGGAGGAGGCCAGCAGGGCCAGGCCCTCGGCGCGCCAGGCGGGGTCGGCGTACTGCTGGACGGCCAGACGGGCCTGGCGGAGCACCGTCTGCGCGACGGCGATGTCCTTGACCGACGCGATGCCGGAGACGGCCAGGGCGACGTAGTCGCGGGTGGACATCTCGGCGTCACGGGTCATGTCCCAGGCGGCCGACCAGCACAGGGCACGCGGCAACGACGCGGTGAACCTGGCGATGCCACCGTCCACCAGCGTCCGCAGCGACCGCTCGTCGAGCCGGATCTTGGCGTAGGTGAGGTCGTCGTCGTTGAGCAGGACCAGGTCCGGCTGGACCTCGCCGATCAGCTCGGTCACCGCCGTACGCGCGCCGACCACGTCGAGTTCGACCCGCCTGGTGCGGACCAGGGCGTCACCCTGCATGGAGTACAGGCCGATGGCGATGCGGTGCGAGCGCAGCGTCGGATAGTCGGCCGGGGCCTCCTGCAGCACGTCGAACGATAGGAAGCGGCCCTCGGAATCGGTGGTGAACGACGGGCGCAGCGTGTTGACCCAGGAGGTCTCCAGCCACTCCTTGGACCAGGAGGACAGGTCGCGGCCCGACGTGCGCTCCAGCGCGGCGAGCAGGTCCGCGAGCGTGGTGTTGCCCCAGGCGTGCTCGGTGAAGTAGTCGCGGACACCGGCCAGGAAGTTGTCCAGTCCCACGTAGGCGACGAGCTGCTTGAGCACCGAGGCGCCCTTGGCGTAGGTGATGCCGTCGAAGTTGACCTCGACCGCGTGCATGTCGACGATGTCGGCGGCGATCGGATGGGTCGAGGGCAGCTGGTCCTGGCGGTAGGCCCAGGACTTCTCCACATTGGCGAAGGTCGTCCACGCGCCCTGGCCCCAGCGGGTGGCCTCGGCCTGGCAGAGCACCGACGCGTAGGTGGCGAACGACTCGTTCAGCCACAGGTCGTCCCACCAGCGCATGGTGACCAGGTCGCCGAACCACATGTGCGCCATCTCGTGCAGGATCGTCTCGGCACGGCGCTCGATGATCGCGTCGGTGACGCGGGAGCGGAAGACGTAGTCCTCCAGGAAGGTCACGCAGCCGGCGTTCTCCATCGCTCCCGCGTTGAACTCGGGCACGAAGAGCTGGTCGTACTTCCCGAACGGGTAGCGGATACCGAAGATCTTGTGGAAGAAGTCGAAGCCCTGCCGGGTGATCTCGAAGAGGTTGTCGGCGTCGAGGTGCTCGGCGAGCGAGGCCCGGCAGTAAAGACCCAGCGGGATGCCGTCGTGCTCGGAGGTCACCTTGTGGTACGGCCCGGCGCACAGGGCGGTGATGTAGGTGGACATCACCGGGGTGGCCGGGAAGTGCCAGCGCTTGGCGGCCTGGAGCGCGCCGTGACGGCCGCGGTGCTCCTGCAGCTCCTCGGCGGAGTCGGGTGCCGCGTTGGAGATGACCTCCCAGTAGGAGGGGGCGAGCACGGTCAGCTCGAAGGTGGCCTTCAGATCGGGCTGGTCGAAGCAGGCGTACATCCGGTGGGCGTCGGCCGTCTCGAACTGGCTGTGCAGGTAGACGCTCTTGTCGACCGGGTCGACGAAGCGGTGCAGACCCTCGCCGGTGCGCGTGTAGGAGCAGTCGGCGTCGATGCGCAGCTCGTTGGTCTCGGCCAGTCCCGGCAGCGGCAGCCGCCCCGTCTCCACGTCATAGCCGCTCACGTCCAGCTCGACGCCGTTCAGCACGGCCTTGCGCACCTTGGCGTCGGCCAGATCGATGAACGTCTCCGCACCCGCCCGGGCACTGGTGAACCGGACCGTGGTGACGCTTTCGAAACGCTCCTCACCCTCGGTCAGGTCGAGCTCCACCGCATAGGACTCCACGCTGAGCAGACGCGCGCGCGTACGAGCCTCGTCACGGGTCAGATTGCCTGCCACTACCGCTCCCTCGTCACAACTCCCCCGCTCCGTTGCGAAGGGGTTCCTGAATCCTGCCACGTGAGACGGAAGATCGCCGCTCTGAAGGCCTGGTGGCGGGCGGATCGCTTCATCGGAGGATAAAGCGGGGGGCCGGCGCCATAATCGATACCTGGAATAGGAAACTCGGCGCCATGGGTTGTCAGTACGTGAAGAAGCTTCACGATCAGAAAGCTGAGAGATGACTGAGCGCACCCCGGTCGACCTCTGGTTCGACCCCTTCTGCCCGTACGCGTGGATAACCTCCCGCTGGCTGCTGGAAGTGGAGAAGATACGGCCGATCGAGCCGCGCTGGCACATCATGAGCCTCTACGTGCTCAACGAGGGCAAGGACATACCCGAGAGCTACCGGGAGATGATCGGCAGGACCCTCGGGCCGGTCCGCGTGGTCACCGCCGTGCAGCAGAAGTACGACTCCGAGACCGTCGGCCGGCTCTACACCGAGCTCGGCACCCGCTTCCACAACCAGGGCAGGGTCAAGGAACTCGACACACTCCGCGAGACCGTTGAGGAGGCGCTGGAGGCCGCCGGGCTCGACCGCGTGTTCGCCGACGCGATGGACTCCGAGGAGTTCGACGAGGCTCTGCGCGCCTCGCACAGCGACGGCATCGACCGGGTCGGCCAGGAGGTCGGCACCCCGGTGATCTCTGTCGAGGGCGTCGCGTTCTTCGGTCCGGTCGTCTCGCCCGCGCCCAAGGGTGAGGAGGCGGGCAAGCTCTGGGACGGTGTCCGCCTGGTGGCCGGCATTGACGGCTTCTTCGAGCTCAAGCGCTCCCGTACCCGGGGGCCGATCTTCGACTGACCCGCGGACCCGTCCTGTCCGGCGTGCTCGGCTCCGGCGCGTTCGGCCACGCGGGGCAGGACGGGCGCGGCGCCGGGCGACACCTCAGCTCTTATCCGGATATTACGAGTTTTTAAGGATCTCGACAGTCCGTAGCTTACGGGCGCGCTCCGCCGTACCCTCCTCGCGGAGGGCGGCCGAGCGCTCGGTACGGGAAAGCCATGTCCGGCTGGATTGCGATCTTCATGCGGTTGAGCTGCGATCCCGTGACCTGCTGGGCTCTCGCCTTATGACAGTCCGCACGCAAGGATGAGAGTCATGCGTCATCTTTATCTGAACGGAGCCTGGCGGGCGTCGGTGTCGGGCGAGAGCATCGACATCGTCAACCCCGCGACCGAGGAGACGATCGACAGGGTGCCCGCAGGCTCGCCCGCCGATGTCGAGGCCGCCGTGGCCGCCGCCCGCGCGGCCCTGCCCTCCTGGTCGAGTACGCCCCCCGCCGAGCGAGGCAAGCTCCTCACCGCGGCTGCCGATCTGATACGAGAACGCTCCGACCAGATAGCCAGGATCATCACCACGGACATGGGCGCGCCGTACAGCGTGGCGATGAAGGTGCAGACGCTGATGCCGGCCGGGGTGCTGGCCTCCTACGGCCAGCTGGCCGAGACCTACGACTTCGAGGGCGGCCGGGTCGGCAATTCCCGTATCCTCCGGGAACCGGCCGGCGTGGTCGCCGCCATCACGCCGTGGAACTACCCGCTCCACCAGATCGTGTGCAAGGTGGGGCCGGCCCTCGCCGCGGGCTGCACGGTCGTGCTCAAGCCCAGCGAGGTGGCTCCGCTGGCGGCCTTCGCGCTGGCCGGGATCTTCGACGAGGTAGGACTGCCCGCCGGGGTGTTCAACATGGTGAGCGGTTACGGTGCAGTGGTGGGGGAAGCGCTGGTCACCCACTCCGACGTGGACATGGTGTCGTTCACCGGCTCCACCAGGGCGGGTCGGCGGGTCGCCTCGCTCGCGGCCGAGACGGTCAAACGGGTGGCCCTGGAACTCGGCGGCAAGTCGGCCAGCGTGGTCCTGCCGGACGCCGATCTGGCTGTCGCCGCCAAGGTGACCGTGGCCAACGCCTTCCTCAACTCGGGCCAGACCTGCTCGGCCTGGACCCGCATGATCGTCCATCGGGACCAGTACGACGACGCCGTCGGGCTCGCCGTCGAGGCCGCCGGTAAATACACCGTCGGCGACCCCTTCGACGAGCTCACCCGCCTCGGCCCGGTGGTCTCCGCGGCGCAGCGCGACCGGGTCGTCCGCTACATCAACCGGGGACAGGAGGAAGGTGCCCGGCTGGTCGCCGGCGGCACCGACCGGCCGCTGGACCGGGGTTTCTACGTGGAGCCCACGGTGTTCGCCGGAGTGGAGCCGGGGATGGTGATCGAGCAGGAGGAGATCTTCGGCCCGGTCCTGACGGTCATTCCCTACATCCACGGCGAGGACGAGGCCGTCGCCATCGCCAACGGCACCCCCTACGGCCTGGCCGGTGCGGTGTGGGCAGGCAGCGAGGAACACGCGGTCTCCGTCGCGCGGCGGCTGCGCACCGGTCAGGTGGCCGTCAACGGCGGCCGGTTCAACCCGCTGGCCCCCTTCGGGGGTTACAAGCAGTCGGGCGTGGGACGCGAGATGGGCGAGTTCGGTCTTGAGGAGTATCTGGAGATCAAGTCGATCCAGCTGTGACCCTCGGAAGACCGGCGCCCCGTTCCACGGCTGTCCTCTCCGAGATCGCCGACCGGTGCCGGGCCGGTGGCCACCGAGGAGCGTTCCGGGTAAACCAGCCCTAAGGGAAGTTCTGCCTCTTCGAAGGGCGCCGAATGAAACCGGGCACCACACGTCTGGGCGCGTTCGACCTAGTGATCATCGCGGGAGGGCTGCTGCTGGTGCTGCTCGCCGTACAGAACCTTGGGCCGGCTCTGGCGGCGCTCCGCGGTGAGGGCACCTGGGGCACCTTCACCGCCCATCGCGTCGAGTGCGTCCAGCACCCAGGTCATGAGCAGTGCAGCTGGCTGGGGGAGTTCCGGAGCGGCGGGCAGGTGCGCCCGGAGATCGCGCTCTACGGTGCCGGCCGGGAGACGTTCGTTCCCGGACAGACGATCAGCGCCTTCGACACCGGCCGCCGAGACCACGTCTACGGCCCCGGCGGCTCGAATGAGTGGATCATGGTCGCGCTGCTCCTTGCGGCCGGTCTCGGCCTGGTGGCCTGGCCTCTGCTGCGCCGGAGCCCGAGTGCCGCCGGAGACGCGGCCGCCGGAGACATGACAGCCGGAGACGAGGCCGGCTGAGGGAGCGGACCCCGGGCCCCCGGGTCACGGAGCTTGGAGGAGGACCTGCCGGGCGGCGTCCTTGGCGAGGCGGTCGACGTAGAGCAGCCCCTCGAGATGATCGGTCTCATGCTGGAAACAGCGCGCCAGCAGGCCGCGAGCCTTGAGCCGGACCGGCCGGCCCAGGCGGTCGAAACCGCTGACGGTGACTCCGGCGGCCCGGGGGGTCCTGGCATAGATCGGTGTGCCGGTGTCGCGGCCGGGGACCGACAGGCAGCCCTCCTCGTCGACGATCTCCGTGTCGTCGTCGACCGTCAGCACGGGGTTGATCAGGTGGCCCTTGCGGTTGCTGCAGTCGTAGACGAAGACCCGCTTCGACACGCCGATCTGCGGACCGGCCAGGCCGACGCCCTCCGCGGCGTACATGGCGGCGAACATCTCGTCGATCAGGCGGCGCAGGTCACGGTCGAAGTCGACGATCGGCTCGGCGGACGTGCGCAGGACCGGATCCCCGATCACTCGGATGTCACGCATGGGGACTCTCTCTTGTAAGGGTTGGGATAGCAAACCGGTTGTTACTCTAGTGGGGGTGGGGGTCGAGCCGTCCACGCACACCTGCGAAACTGGGCGGGTGCGCGTCTACATCGGTGCCGACCATGCCGGCTATGAACTCAAGAACCACATCGCCTCCTGGCTGAAGGAGCACGGCCACGAGGTGACGGACTGCGGTCCGTCCGTGTACGACCCTGAGGACGACTACCCGCCGTTCGTGCTGCGTGCGGCCGAGGGCGTCGCGGAGGACCCCGGCAGTCTGGGAGTCGTCATCGGCGGTTCGGGCAACGGAGAGCAGATCGCGGCCAACAAGGTGCGCGGCATCCGCGCCGCCCTGGCGTGGAGCGAGGAGACCGCCACGCTCGCCCGCGAGCACAACAACGCCAACGTCGTCAGCGTCGGCTCACGGATGCACACGCAGGAGGAGGCGACCCGGTTCATCGAGCTCTTCCTGAACACGGCCTACTCGGGCGCCGAGCGGCACAACCGCCGGATCGCGCAGCTCACCTCATACGAGACCATCGGCCAGCTCCCTTCGCTGCCGTAGGTCCGAGGGCGTCCCAGCCTGTTCCACGGTAAACCGGCCACGCGCCCGTTCGCCCGTCGTGGGCGAGCGGGCGTCTCATCTGTGGCGCGGCGGCTCCCGGCGCGCAGGCTCCCTGCGCGGCGTCTCGTCGCGGAGCGGACGCCGGTCCGCGGCCTCCTGCTGCTCCTGGGTGGGCCGGGAGACGTCCCGGGCCCGCATCGCGATGACCGTGCCTATCTGCAAGCTCTGCAGTGCCATGTCGCCAACATAACCCGTCCGGCCGCCGCGCCGCGGTCCTCGCCGGGACCGGTCAGAAGACCAGACCGGCCCAGGGGGCGGGCTCCCACGACATCGCGACCGACAGCTCCTGTACGGCCCCGGCCCGCGACTCGCGCACCACACCCGCGGCCTGCAGCGCCGCGAGCGGACGGCCCCCCAGGTAGGCGGCGCCCAGCACGGCGACCGGAAGCGTCAGGTCCGCGGGCTCGTCGGCGGGCACGCACCGGGCTCCGGAGACGTCGGCCGACAGCCGCCAGCGGCGGGCGTTCCACGGGCAGAGCGCGTCCTCGACCTCGATCACCACGTCCACGGGCGCCGAGTAGCGGCGTGCGGGCAGCGCCCGCTCGACGTCCACGACGCGGATCCACAGGTCGTCCAGCCATCCCGCGTTGAGCCGGCGCGGCTCGGCCAGCAGATGGATCAGCGGGTCGTCGACCGGTCGCTGCGCGGCCCGGACGCGCGCCACCAGGTCGCGGTCCAGCAGGTGCCGCCAGAGCAGCGCGTAGGCGGCCGGGTCCAGGCCGTACAGCTCCTTGAGACGCAGCTCACCGTCCGGCACGTCGTGTTCGGTGACGCCCGGCTTGATCCGGAACAGCGCGTAGCCGCGGGGACCCCCGTCGTCCTCGACGACCACGGCACGCAGCGGTCCGGCGCCCCTCTGGTCGGCCTCGTGGTCCGACAGCACCACGTCCCAGCGTCCGGGTGTGCGGGCGTAGAGTCCCGGGCGGCTGTCGAGCACGGACTCGAAGACCTTCTCGAAGACGGCCCTGGTCTCGGCGGCCCTGACGACGCGCAGCCGCAGCGACGGATCGACCGGGGCGTGTCCGGCGAAGGCCGCGCCCCGCGTGGGGATTTCGAAGAAGAGATTGTCAGCGGCCCTGCCGTAGCCGAAACGTCCGTAGATCGCCGCCTCGGAGGCGTAGAGCGCGGCGACCGCCTCACCCCGTCCGTGAAGGTCGGCGAGCTGACGGGTCATCAGCGCGGACAGAACTCCCCTGCGGCGGTGCGAGGGCAGCACACCGACCGCGGTGACGCCGCCGACAGGGATCGGGCCGCCGGGCACCGTCATGGTGAAGCTGTTCACCATGGTCGTGCCCACGAGCAGGTCGTCCTCGAACGCGCCCAGCGAGCGGTCGAACTCGGTCGTACCTCTGAACAGCTCCAACCGGTGCGGAGGCAGGGCGTTACCGAACGCCTCCTCGTCGAGCGCCATCCAGTCGGACCACTCGTTCTCGGTCATCGGGCGCAGGCTAAGACTCATTTTTCCTACGGTAGACGGGGCAAACCGTTCCGGCTATTCAATATCCGCCCTTAATGATCAAGGCATTGGTCAAGTGGGCTGCCCAAACAGGGGACGGCCCGATACAGTCAGACCCATTATGAGTTCCCGTCCCGTGCCGCTGATCCCTCCGGGGCTCCGCGCATTCCTGGTGCGGGTCCCCTTTCTGGTGCCCATCGTGCGTTTCCTGCGCCATGGGCCGCTGGCGCGCGACCGTAACCTGCTCATCACGCTGATCGTGCTGACCATGGTGCTCGGCGCCCTGGCCGCCCGGGTCTCCACGGAGTGGTTCTCCCCGGCGCTCATGATCCCGATCACTCTCGTCGGTGGTCTCCAGCTCCGGCTGCGCAGCCTGGCCAAGCTGCTGTGCGCGGTCGCGGTCGCCCTGTTCTACGTGGGCATCGTGCGCGGGGTGGGATACATCGGCCCGGGTCTGCTGGCCACCTTCTGCTTCACCACCGTGCTGGCGGCGCTGATGGCCCGCACCCGGGGCAAGCTCGGCATGCAGGGGCTACGCGGTGACGTCATGCTGCTGGAGCTGCGCGACCGGCTCAAGAGCCAGAGCGAGCTGCCCTCGCTGCCCAAGGACTGGGACTCGCGGGTGGTGCTCGAACAGGCCGGCGGATCCTCCTTCGGGGGCGACTTCCTGGTCTCCATGCGCGAGGGCGACACGGTGGAACTCGCCCTGGTCGACGTGTCCGGAAAGGGAGTCGACGCGGGCACCAGAGCCCTGATGCTGTCGGGAACCTTCGGCGGCCTGCTCGGCTCGGTCACCGACTTCCTGCCCGCCTGCAACACCTACCTGCACCGCCTGCGCGAGGCCGAGGGCTTCGTCACGGCCGTCCACGTACGGCTCAACCTCGTCACAGGCGAATATGTGATCACCTCGGCCGGTCATCCGCCGGTGGTCAAGTTCGAGTCGGGCACCGGCACCTGGCGGGTCTCCCCGGCCAAGGGCGTGGTCCTGGGCATCGTCCCCGATCTGCACTGCGAGCCGGACCGCGGCACGCTCCGCAAGGGCGAAGCGCTCATGCTCTACACCGACGGGCTGATCGAGCAGCCCGGCCGCGACATCGACGCGGGCCTCGACCGGCTGCTGGGCGAGGCCGAACGGATGCTGCCCTCCGGTTTCCGCAACGGTGCCCGTGACCTGGTCACCTCGATGTCGGCGGGGCACAACGACGACTGCGCCCTGATCCTCATCTGGCGTCCCTGACCGTGGCCGCGGTATCACAGCCAACCGGAGTCACTGGCGATCCGCACGGCGTCCAGGCGGTTGCGGGCGTGGGTCTTGCACATGATCCGCGACAGGTGGTTCCGGACCGTTCCCACCGACAGGAACAGCTGGTCGGCGATCTCGTTGGAGCGCGCCCCCCGGGCGGCCAGCCGCAGTACGTCCAGCTCCCGGCGGGTCAGCGGGTTCTCGGCCGCCTCCAGGGCGGCCACCGCGAGTTCTGAGTCCACCGTCCGCCGGCCGGCCGCGACCTGGCGGACGCCTTCGGCCAGCTGTTCGGGCCCCACGTCCAGGCTCATGAAACCGAGCGCGTGGACGGCGAACGCCCGGCGGACCTGACCCGGGTTGGGGTCCCGCGACAACAGCAGGACCCGGCAGCCGGGGGCGTTCTCGTGCAGCCGGAGCGCCGCGGTGAACCCGTCGACGTCCGGGAGATCCAGGTTGATGACCGCCGTGTCGGGTCCGTGCTCCAGGGCGGAGGGGATGACCTCTTCTCCGCTGCCCACGTCGGCGACGACTTTCAGGTCGGCCTCACTCTCCAGCGATGCCACCAGGCCCCGCCTGACCAGTGGAAAGTGCTCGGCCACCAGGATCCCGATCAAAATTCTCCTCTCGCCCCTACTATCTGTGGGTGATCATACGATTGCTTAACGTCAGCAAAGTGTCTCTGTTTGACAAAGCTCGCGCAAGTAGCTCGATCGAGAACCCTTACTTCTGAGGGATTCCGGCCTCGGATACTTCGGCTAATCTCGTACGGGGCGCTGTCGATAATCCGTGACCGGGGGTATGAACCTGTGAGCTGGCTCTTCCTGATCGGGGTCATCGTCTTCGTCCTGGGACTGGTGGTGTCGATCGGGCTCCACGAGATCGGCCACCTGGTGCCCGCGAAGCGGTTCGGCGTCAAGGTCACGCAGTACATGATCGGCTTTGGCCCGACCATGTGGTCGCGGCGCAGGGGCGAGACCGAGTACGGCGTGAAGTGGATCCCGTTCGGCGGTTACATCCGCATGATCGGCATGCTGCCGCCCCGGCCCACCGACGACCCCGGCAAAGTTCGCTCAGCCGCCACCGGACCGTGGCAGGGTCTGATCGAGAACGCCCGCGAGATCGCGCTGGAGGAGGTCCGGCCGGGGGACGAGGATCGGGTCTTCTACCGCAAGCCCTGGTGGCAGAAGGTCATCATCATGAGCGGTGGCCCGGCGATGAACTTCGTGCTGGCGTTCATCCTCTTCGCCGTCGTCATCATGGGCTTCGGCGTCTCGGTGCTGAAGCCGGTCGTGTCGGAGATGACCAAGTGCGTCATTCCCTACAGTGAGGCGCTGAAGCCGGGCCGCACGTGCACCCCGGCCGATCCGCCGACGCCCGCGGTGCAGGCGGGGATCAAGCCCGGTGACAGGATCGTCGCGTTCGACGGGGTGCCGGTCTCCTCCTGGGAGGAGGTCACCAAGAAGATCAGGGCCAACGGGGCCGGACCCGTCACGCTCGGCATCGTGCGCGACGGGAAACCGCAGACGCTGAACGTCACTCTGATCTCTCAGGACCGTCCGGCGGTCGACGATCCGAAGAAGATCGAGAAGAACGTCGGTTTCCTCGGCGTGGCACCCACACAGGTCATGGAGAAGCAGAACTTCGGCTACGTGGTCGGCCACATGGTGGATCTCACCGGCAGGGTCGCCGAGTCGATGGTCAACCTGCCGCAGAAGATGGTCGGCGTCTGGAACGCCGCCTTCTCCGGCCACGACCGCGATCCCAACGGTCCGGTCGGTGTGGTCGGCGCGGGCCGGATCGGTGGCGAGATCGCCGCGTCCGCCGCCCCCACGGAGAACAAGTTCGTCGCGCTGCTGAGCCTTCTCGCCGGGTTCAATCTGGCCATCGGCATGTTCAACCTGATCCCGCTGCTGCCGCTCGACGGCGGTCACATCGCGGGTGGGCTCTGGGAGGGGATCAAGCGGGCCTTCGCCCGTGTCACTCGCAGGCCGGAGCCGGCGCACGTGGACATCGCCAAGGTGCTCCCGCTGACCTACGCGCTGGCCTTCACGATGATGATCCTGTTTGGTCTGCTCCTGTACGCCGACCTGGTGAACCCGATCCGCCTGACCGGCTGATCCGCCGGACCACGACGGGCGCGGGGCCGCCCCTCCCCGCCGATAGGGTTGTTCCCGTGAGGGACGGGACGCCGGGAGCGGCGATCGACGTGGCGCTGTTCCGGCTGCGCCGGATCTGGGCGAGGCCTCTGCGCGCCCGCAGGCCCGGCGACCCGCACAGGCCGGTGCAGCTGTCGAACGTGATGGTCGTCCACGCCGTGCACAAGCTGAGCCTGGACGTGCCCGAGGTGACCGTCGGCGCCGTCGCCGAGCAGTTGGACGTGGATCCCTCCACGGCCAGCAGACTGGTCAACGACGCGATCGGCGCGGGGTTCGTGGAACGCGAGGAGTCCGAAGTGGACGCCCGGCGCGCCCGGCTGGTGCTGAGCGAGCGGGGTCACCGGGTGCTGGAGGTGGTCATCCACCACCGGCGGATCTACCTGGACGGTCTGATCGCCGACTGGGACGAGGCCGACCGTGAGGTCTTCGCCCGGTTGCTCACCCGCTTCGCCGAAGCGGCCCTGGTCCGCCCGGTGGACCTGGTCAACCTCGACCAGCTGATCGCCGGGGCGATCGAGGAGCCCCCTACTCCCCGGTGACGCCGTCGATCTGCTCACGGAGGAGGTCGGCATGGCCGTTGTGCCGGGCGTACTCCTCGATCATGTGGACGAGGATCCAGCGCAGCGAGACATCCGCCCCCCTGCGCTGCTGCTTGCCCACCGTGTCCGGGGACAGTCCCGCGGAGACGTCTCGGGCGTGGTCGATCTCGGCCCGCCAGCGGGCGAACGCCTCCTCGGCCGAGGCGGTGTCCACCAGGTCGAACTCACCGTCGGGATGCTGGTCGGACCAGAAGATCCCCGGAGTGTTCTCGCCGTTGAGGACGTTGCGGAACCAGTGGCGCTCGACATCGGCCATGTGACGGACCAGGCCCAGCAGGGAGAGCGTGGACGGCGCGGCCGATCGCAGACGGAGCTGCTCCTCCGACAGGCCGGCGCATTTGACGGCCAGGGTCTCCCGGTGCCAGTCCAGCCACGTGTGCAGCATGGGAGTCTCATCGGCGATGAAGGGGGGATCAACGCGGTTGTCGGTCATGAGATCAATCTTCATGGTGCGAGCGACCGGTGTCATGTCGTTTTCCGGGATCCGAGATCCTCCTGAGGCGCTGCGAGGCTCAGAACATCGAGATGTGGACGTGGTCGAAGTGGTTGGCGGTGGTGCCGCCGCGGTCGGACATGGCGCTCCAACCGGAGCCGGAGTTGATGCGCTGACGCCAGATCACGTATTTGACGCCGAGGCCGGCCCTGTTCTCGACGGCCCAGGCGGCGATCTCGTCGCCGAGCTTGACGTTGGCCGCCGAGGGCATCGAGCCACCGGTGCTCATCATGAAGTCGCAGGCGCGGCCGAGCGGATGCTCGCCGCCATCGTTCTCGGCCCGGTAACAGCCGACCTCGTAGGGCAGGTCGAAACGCTTCTTGACAGCCTCGCGCATGATCAGAGTGCGGTCGGTGATGTTGTCGGGGCCCGTCGGGAGCTGGGGGGCCCAGCTGCCGTCGGCGCGACGGCCGGAGCCCGTGGGGACAAGCGCGTCGAGCTTCTTCTCGATCTCGGCGATCACCTTCTCGGCCTCCTCGCGCTGGACCTCCACCGCCTTGGTCTCCTCGCCGATCTCCCGGGTGAGCTGGGCCGCCTTCTCCGCCGCCTGTTCCCTGAGGTCCCGGCTCCGGGCGAAGTCCCGCAGGGAGGTGCTCTGCTCGGCGGCGAGCTGCTCCATGATCGCGACACCGCTCATGTCGGCGGAGAACAGCAGGGAGGGCAACTCACCCGCGCTGCTCTGGTAGTAGAGCTGGGCGATGGAGCCGAGCTGCCGCTCGGCTCCGGCGTAGGCCTCCTCGGCCTTGCGCAGGTCCGCCCTGGCTGCTCCCTCGGCGGCCTGGGCCTTCTTCAGGGATTCGCGTCTGGCCGCGTAGACCTCGATGAGCTTGTCGACCTTCTTGTTCAGCGTTGTCAGTTCGGCGCGGAGCCGGGACTCATCCGGTTGGGGATCCGCGTTACCCGGGGCCGCGGTGCCGAGGGCGAACGTGAGGGCCGAAATCACGGAAACGGCCAGAGCCGCATGGCGACGGAACATGGGGGATGGAGCCGTCACGACTCTCCTCTCCTCGCGCCTGCCGGGTTAGCTGACGGGTTCGGGCTGGAGGAGGCCCTTCCACCGGAGTGGTTCACCCCAGGTGCGGTGGTTCCCCGGCTCCCGGGCGACGCACCCGGAATTAGGCATATCGGACATAAGGTTCGATGTGTGAGGATAGTAGTGGTAAAGCCCGGGTAATGCGAACCCAATCTGAGACAAAGTAGTGATCAATTTGTGATAAAAGATCGTAAAAGTCTCGCCGTTTCCTCGGGCGGGACATCGTTCACGAAGGCTCCCATGGCCGCCTCCGATCCGGCGAGATACTTCAGCTTGTCCGGCGCCCGGCGGATGCTGAACAGCTCCAGGCGCGCGTAGGAAAGGCCGCGGCCGACGTTCACCGGTGCCTGATGCCAGGCCGCGACGTACGGCATGGCCATGCCGAACAGTCCGTCCAGCCGCCGGAGCAGATCCGTGTAGAGCGGGCCGAACGCCACCCGTTCGGCGGCCTCCAGCGCGCACAGGTCGGGGACCTGACGGTGCGGGTAGACGTGAACCTCCACGGGCCAGCGTGCCGCCGCGGGGACGAAGGCCGTCCAGTGCTCGTTCGACGCCACCACGCGGATCCCCGCCTCGCGTTCGGCGGCCAGCACGTCGGCGTACAGGTTGCCACCCGTCCGCTCCCGGTGCCGCTCGGCCGCGCCAAGGGACAATCTGGTGCGCGGGGTCACGTAGGGATAGGCGTAGATCTGACCGTGGGGGTGGGTCAGAGTGATGCCGATCTCCGCCCCCCGGTTCTCGAAGCAGAACACCTGCTCCACGCCTGGGAGCGCGGACAGCTCCGCCGTGCGGTCGATCCAGGCCTCCATGACCAGCTCGACCTGGTCGGTGGAGAGCTGGGAGAAGGAGGAGTCGTGGTCGGAGGTGAAGCAGACCACCTCGCACCGGCCGTCCCCGGAGCGGACCTCGCTCAACCCTCCGACCTGGCTGTACTCACCCGCCTGGGAGGAGAAGGAGGGGAAGCGGTTCTCGAAGACGACCACGTCGTAGGTCTTCGAGGGGATCTCGGTCGAGTGGCCGGGGGTGGACGGGCAGAGCGGGCACTCGCTCGCCGGCGGGAGGAAGGTGCGGCCCTGGCGGTGGCCAGCCACCGCGATCCACTCCTCGGTGAGCGGGTCGTACCGCAGCTCGGAGGCGGGAGGGCGGGGAGAAAGGTCGCGCTCGTCGATCGCACCGCGATCGGCGTCGTCGTGCCGGTCGAAGTAGAACAGTTCCCGGCCGTCCGCCAGGTGGGTGGCCGTCCGCTTCATCGGGTGCGGGCCTCGCTCTCCGGCTGGGGCTCGGTGATGACCAGTTCGCCCACCTGGGCGGCGAGCTCCTCGCGTGCCTCGTCAGGCAGGCCGGAGTCGGTGATCACCACGTGGGCCTGGGACAGCTCGGCGATCGTGCTGATCCCGACCGTCCCCCACTTGGTGTGATCGGCGGGCACCACGAGACGGTGCGCGGAGGCGATCAGCTCGCGGTCGGTCTCCGCCTCCAGCAGATTGGGTGTGGTGAACCCGGCCCGGGTGGTCATCCCGTGCACACCGAGAAACAGGGTGTCCACGTGGAGCCCGCGGATCGCCGCCACGGCCACCGGTCCGACCAGCGCGTCGGAGGGGGTGCGGACGCCGCCGGTCAGCACGACGGTGCGGTCGGCGCGGGGTGAGCGGTGGAAGACGTCGGCGATCCGGATCGAGTTGGTGATCACGGTCAGGTCGGAGACGTCGACCAGGAAATGGGCCAGCGTCCAGGTCGTCGTCCCCGCGGACAGCGCGATCGCCGTGCCGGGCCGGACGAATTGGGCGGCGTGCTGGGCGATCGCCTCCTTCTCCCGTTGCAGGCGCATCGACTTGACGGCGAACCCCGGCTCCTCGGTGGAGCCGGATCCGGCGGCGGTGGCTCCGCCGTGTACTTTCTCCACCTGCCCGCGTTCGGCCAGCACTTCGAGATCCCTGCGGATCGTCATGTCGGACACGCCGAACTCGCGGACGAGGTCGGCGACCCTGACCCCGCCACTGCCGCGCACCCGATCCAGAATCGCCTGCTGTCGCTGTCGGGCGAGCATTGACCACTCCCTAATCAACCAGATTCCACCAAATTACCACAGATATTTCCGGTGATAGGTGTTGGATTATGGTGAGTAGATGTTCACAGCTGGTCAAGCTCGGCATGGATGCTCGCCCTGGCCGGCCGGAGACCTCCGGCGGTCCATCAGGTTCGCGCTCATGCGGGAAACCCGGAATCCCGATCGCTAGCCGCGGCGTCCCCACGAGGCGAGCAACCTGGTCTGGGGATCGACGTCCGAGGGTGCCGGCGGGTACCCCTCTATGACTCCGGCCTGGCGATAGCCCTCCTTCGCGCCGGCGAACCGGGCCAGGCAGGCATCGACCAGCTCGGGATCGAGCCGCTCGCCGGCACCGATGGCGCGGGCGAGGTCCCAGGTGTGGATGAGGGCGTCGGCGAACAGCTCGCTGATGTACTCCTCGCCGGGTACGTCGGCGAAGGACAGGTGGACGACACGTGTCAGAGACTGTTCCTCGCTCGCCGCCTGGGTGGCGGCCATCGCCGAGATGTCGAACGCCTTCAGGGGATCGTCACCGAGGAGGTCGCCGTCGAGGGCGTCGCCGACGTCCGCGACGGTCCGTCCGGCAAGCAGTTGCGAGGCCCACCGGTTCTCCCCGACCACGTGGTTGACCAGAGTGCGTACATCCCAGTCCACACAGGGTGTCTCGTTGTCCCACTGCTCGGGCTTGATCTGGTGCACAAGGGTGCCGAAGTAGTCCAGCGCGCGTCGGTACGCCTCACGTGTGTCGACAGTCATCATGTCCTCCCGAGTCGTCATTTCGACCGTAACTCCTGGGAGGGACATCGTCATCGTGCCCGTGGGGCACGGCCGTCCGCCGGCGTCCTCGCCTCGCGTCCCGGACGACCGGCACGGTGTCTCACGGCAGGCTCTGCTCCACCCAGACGACCTTGCCCCTGGGTGTCAGGCGGGAGCCCCAGCGGTGAGCGAGCCAGTTGATGAGATGGAGCCCGCGGCCGGTGTCGTCGTCGCTGCCGGCTTCGCGCATGACCGGCATCACGAAAGAATGGTCGCTCACCTCGCACACGAGCGTGGGACCGCGGAGCAGACGCACCCCGACCGTGCCCGAACCGTGCTTGATCGCGTTGGTGACCAGCTCGCTGATCATGAGCTCGGTGGCGTCGGCGATCGGGCCCAGCTGCCACTCGGCCAGCGTGGTGCGGACGAAGTGGCGGGCCGTCGAGGCGGAGCGGGGATCCGAGACGAGCGTGGTCTCGACGAGGTCGCCGTCATCCAGCTCGCGTACCCGGGCCAGCAGGAGCGCGATGTCGTCGCGTTCGTGCCCCGGACGCTGCGCGTCGATCGTGAGGTCGCAGACCTCTTCCAGATCCTGGTTCCGGCCGGAGAGCAGTTCGCACACCATGCCGATGCCCTCGTCGATGTCGCGGTCCCGGCTCTCCACCAGGCCGTCGGTGTACAGGGCCAGGACAGCGTCGTGCGGGAGGACGAGCTCGCGCATCTCGACCGGCTCGTTGCCGATGCCGAGGGGGAGCCCAGGCGGCAGCTCCAGCCGCTCGGGCCTGCCACCCGGCCGTACCAGAATCGGCGGCATGTGCCCCGCGGAGGCGATCGCGCATATCTTCGTGACCGGGTCGTAGGTGGCGTAGACGCACGTCGCGATCTGGGTGGCGTCCAGGTCCTGGCTCATCCGGTTGAGCCGGAACAGCACCTCGGCCGGGCTGAGGTCGAGGCTCGCCAGCGTACGGGCGGCTGTGCGGAGCTGGCCCATCGTGGCGGCCGCTCTGATGCCGTGCCCCATGACGTCGCCGACCACGAGGGCAACCCGGCAGCCGGGCAGCGGGATCACGTCGTACCAGTCGCCGCCCACCCCCACCAGGTCGCTCGCGGGCAGGTAGCGGGAGGCGATCGTCAGGCCCAGCGGCTGGTAGAGGTCGGCCGGGAGCAGGCTGCTCTGCAGGGTCAGCGCGGTACGGCGCTCGCGGTTGTAGAGCCGGGCATTGTCCAGGCAGACCGCGGTCCTGGCCGCCAGCTCCTCGGCGAGACCGATGTCCTGCTCCTCGAAGGGCTCGCTGTCGGGCCTGCGGGTGAAGATGACGAAACCCAGTACCCGGCCGCGTGCCTTCAGCGGGACCACCAGGAACGAGCTGTCCTCCAGCACCCTGGAGACCGAGTCGCGCTTCCAGAACCGCCCGATCTCCTCGGAGGTCCGGCGGCCCAGGCGAGGGTAGAGGATCGGATTGCCGGTGGACATGCACCTGGCATAGGGGGTCCACGCCTCGTAGGCGGCGACCTCGTCCACCGGGAACGCGCGGGCGTACTCGCCGGGCGCGGGGTCGGAGACACCGACCGCGATCCGCCGCACCAGCGCCGAGCCGTCGGTGCTGCGCTGGGGGAACTCCCCGTCGGTCATGAGCCGGTCCTGCACCAGGACGCCGGCCGCGTCGGCGAAGCGCGGCACGGCGACGTCCATCAGCTCCCTTCCGGTCTCGAACATGTCCAGGGTGCTGCCGATCCGCTTGCTCGCCGCGTTGAGCAGCGACAGCTGCTCGTGCATGGTGGCGGGACTGCTCATCCGCGGTGCCGCCGCTGCCGGATCCTTGGCGACGAACTGGCGGTTCACTCGCTCCACCGGGGGGCGGGAACGGGGGTCCACCAGGTGGCGAGTCCGAGGTCCTCAGCGATGGCGTTGGCGCCGTTGTAACCGGGGGCCGCGGAGACCGAGCCACCGGGGTGGCTGCTCGCCCCGCAGAGGTAGAGGCCCGCGACCGGAGTGCGATACTGCCCGAGCTCGGGAACCGGCCGGTTGCCGCCCAGCTGGATGGGCTCGTAGGCGCCGACGTGGTGACTGCCGCGGACCATGTTGACACAGTGCCGCTCGATGTCGAGCGGGGAGAAGACCCGTCTGCCGAGCACCGTGCCCCCGGCGAGGTTGGGGGCGTATTCGGCCCACTCGGACAGCAGCCGCTCGCCCACCTCCTCGCGCTGCCGGTCCCAGTTCTCCGGGTCGCCGCCAAGGTCGTAGGGGGCCCACGGCCACCAGAAGGCCACATGCTTGCCGTCCGGGGCGTAGGAGGGGTCGAACAGCGAGGGGCAAGCACCGTTGCCGGCCAGCCGGTCGGGCAGCCGCCCCTGGTGGATCTGGTCGAAGGTACGGCCGAGCTGCTCGCTGTCGTCGGCACCGAGGACGACGAGGAAGGCGCGGTCCACGTCGGGCTCGAACTCGGCAGCCCGGTAGCGTGGCGCCTCCTCCAGCGCGAGGTGCAGGGTGACGAGACTGTGGCCGGCCCACCTGTAGTTCTCTACCTTGGCCGCGATTTCGGCGCCGAAGTTCTCCGGGCCCGCCAGCCGTACCGTCTGGGGGGCGTCCACCGCGCTGGCCACGAACCGGCGCGCCTTGAGAACATCGCCCGTGGCCAGCTTGACCCCGACGGCCCGGCCGTCGTCGACCAGGATCCGCTCCACGTGCGCACCGGTGATCACTGTGCCGCCGTGCTCCTCGATGACGGCACGCAGCGCGTTCGCGACGTTCACGGCGCCCCCCACGGGCACGCCGAGCCTGGCGATGCGGGAGAGCAGGCGGGGGAAGAAGCCGCCGGTCCCGGGCACGTTCTCGATCGAGATGGCGTGCAGGAAGGACTTGAACAGCACCCTGACCTGCTCGCTCTCGAAGTTCCTGTCCACCGCCTCGTAGAGCGACAGGGGCATGTAGCTCAGCAGATCCCGGCCCAGGTCGCCCTGGAGCCGTTCGGCGAGAACGGGAGGTGGCAGCGGCTTGGAGTACAGGAAGCCGTTCATCAGGCCTCTTGCCGCCTCGGCATAGCGCTCGTGCAGCTCCAGCCACCGGTCCGCGTCGGCGCGGGAGAACCGGGCGAAGGACTCGGCGGTGCGCTTGGGGTCGGTGTAGACCGTGATCGCCCTGCCGTCCCTGAAGATCGTGGAGTGCTGGGTCTCGGGATAGACGTAGCGCAGGCCGTACCGCTGGAGTTCGAGATCGGCCGGGACAGGCCCCTCCTCCAGGAAGTGGTAGCTGCTGTGGGTGTTGTGCCGGAATCCGGGGAGAGTCAACTCCTGAGTGCTGCAGCCGCCGCCCGCCTCGTCGTTGCGCTCGACGACTGCGACTGACAGGCCCGCCCTGGCGAGATAGGCGGCGCAGGTGAGCCCGTTGTGACCGCCACCGATGATGACGCCGTCGAACTCAGTCACGATCTCCTCCAGAGCATCCTGATCATCGTCTTTGGAGAATCGTAAAGAACGATCTACGTCTGAGTCCCCATTTGACAGAGATTTATCAACATTTGTTGATCTCGTCCATCTCGTCCGGATAGGTGGAGTCGGCGCCGGAGCCGTCGTTCAACACGCCGCCGAGGAGGTGACGGACGTCGGACCGGATCCAGCCGTCAGAGCAGGGAGACCGTAAAGTTTATGGGAAAAGCAGAAGGCCAGGTCTCCCGGTATCGGTTGACCTGGCCTTTCGCCATCTGAGCGGACGACGGGAATCGAACCCGCGTAGCCAGTTTGGAAGACTGGGGCTCTACCATTGAGCTACGTCCGCGCGAGCCGGTGTCGGTCTGGTCTAGACTTCATCCGGTCGTCAGGGCGTAATCGTACCGGAGTTCCGGAGCGAGCGTGCACCAGACGGACCGGGGTGTGGCGTGGTTCGGTAGCGGACTCTCTGGGAGCATGGACCGCGGGCTCGAACCCCGCCTGGATCCGGGCCGAGAGTTCCCAGGTGGGAGTGTCGTCGACATGTAAGCTACGATCACTCCAGGTAAGACATGTAACGGGCTGTGGCGCAGTTTGGTAGCGCGCTTGCTTTGGGAGCAAGAAGTCGCAGGTTCAAATCCTGTCAGCCCGACAGAAAAGGCGTCAAAGCCGAATAACGCAACGGACGTCGAAGGCTGTCCAGCCCTCGCCGTTGACCATCCTGACGTTCTGTTCGAGCCTGGCGCGGATCAGGCCGTACGCGGAGCAGGCCGTACGGTGAGCGACTCAGACGGTGCCGCTGAAGAGGGCCCAGACGGCCTTGCCCCCGCGGCTGAGGCGGTCCCAGCCCCAGCACTGGCTGTAGGTCTCCACGATGTAGAGGCCCCGGCCGTTCTCGGAGGTGAAATCCGGCTCCTTGGGGGTGGGGACCTCGTTGCTGGGGTCGGCCACGGCGAGGAGCACATGAGGGGACCGGTGCAGCAGCATCAGAGTGATCGGAGTGGTCTCGACCTGGCTGGGCGGGCACAGCGCGTAACGGACGGCGTTCGTGACCAGTTCCGAAACCACTAGCGCTGCGTCATCGCTCAGTTCGGCCAGGCCCCAGCCGCTCAGTGTCGATCTGGTCACATCCCGGGCGGTCTTCACGGAATCGGCCTGCCGGGGGAGGGGGCACGCCGTGGCGTCGGAGCGGTTGGCCACGAGGAGGTCGTCGAAGCCCACCTCGCGGGTCACCTGCAGGTAGTCGACAGCCGATTGTGGCTCATCCACCATCCTGCCGGTACCTCCCGCTGCCATTGTGAGTCTCCGTACCAATTGCGAGCTTTCAGAGCCTATGCACTATAAGCCCAATATGAACTAGGCCATCATGGGTCACTGGGACGTCCGCTGCAAGGCCCAAATGCACGTGCAGGTGCAACGTGCAGTCGCATGGCGGCTACGACGACAGGTTGGCGAATCGGACACCGTGTTGAGACCTTGTCATCGAGGCCGGAAGTGGTGACACTGTGTGCGCTGGCCCAAGTGAAGAGGGAGCCGAAGTGACGCAGGTTCAACCGGGAGCGGGTCCCACAGCTCTGCGTATCCTTTTGGGTTCCCAACTGCGCCGGCTACGCGAGGCCAGGGGGCTGTCCCGGGAGGAGGCCGGTCATCTGATCCGAGGCTCCGAATCCAAGATCAGCAGGATGGAACTCGGCCGGGTCGGCCTGAGAGAGCGCGATGTCGCGGACCTGCTGACGTTCTACGGGGTGGAGGACGAGTCGGCACGGTCGGCGATGATGGACCTCCTGCTCAGGGCGAACGAACCCGGCTGGTGGCACCGCTTCAACGACCTGCTGCCCTCGTGGTTCCAGACCTATGTCGGCCTGGAGGAGGCGGCGTCCCGGATCCGCACCTACGAGGTGCAGTTCGTGCCCGGCCTGCTCCAGACGGAGGAGTACGCCAGGGCGGTCATCACCGCGGGGAGTGCCGGAATCGCTCCCGAGGAGATCGCCCGCCGCGTCGACCTGCGGATGCGGCGCCAGCAGTTGCTCAACCGGGCAGACGGGCCGTTCTTCTGGGCCGTCATCGACGAGGCGGCGCTGCGGCGACCCATCGGCGGCGTCGAGGTCATGCGGGCCCAGCTGGAGTATCTGCTGGACCTCATGCGCCGGCCCAATGTCACGATCCAGGTGATGCCGTTCAGCTTCGGCGGTCACAACGCCGAGGGCGGTGCCTTCAGCGTGTTGCGCTTCCACGACCAGGAGCTGCCCGACGTGGTCTACGTCGAGCAGCTGGCCAGCGCGCTCTACCTGGACAAACGCGAGGAGGTCGACCGCTACAGCGAGGTCATGGAACGGCTGTGCGCGGTGAGCACCACTCCTGATGAGACGACCGACATCCTGCGGCGCATCATCAAGGAGAACTGAACGGGCAGCGGTCGCTCCGAGGTGCAGGTCTGCCCTAGACTGGCCAGCGGCGCTGGACACCCGCCACAGCGGAGCGTGCCCTAAACTCGCATGGCTCAACGGCTGTGCCCGGTGCCGCTCATGTGGGCGCGGCGCGCGAGCTTGCCGCGGTAGCCGTACGACTTGACGCGCCCGCGATCACTCGAAGCTTGATCAAGGAGACCACCCCGTGAAGACCGCTGTGGAGGAGCTCAGCCCGACTCGGGTCAAGCTCACTGTCGAGGTGCCGTTCGAGGAGCTCGGCGAGAGCCTGCAGGCGGCGTACAAGAAGGTCGCGCAGCAGGTGCGCGTCCCCGGCTTCCGCCCGGGCAAGGTTCCGGCCCGGATCATCGAGCAGCGCTTCGGCCGCGCGGTGGTGCTGGAGGAGACCCTCAACGACGCCGTGCCCAAGCTCTACGGCCAGGCCGTCGACGCAAGCGACATCTTCCCGGTCAGCCAGCCGGAGATCGAGGTCACCAAGATCGAGGACGGCGAGCAGGTCGAGTTCACCGCAGAGGTGGACATTCGTCCGAACTTCGACGTCCCCGACTACCAGGGCCTTGAGGTCACCGTCCCGGTCGCCGAGGTGTCCGATGAGGACGTCGACGCCCAGCTGGACGGCCTGCGCCAGCGTTTCGCGACGCTGACCGGCGTCGAGCGCGCCGCGGCCAACGGTGACTACGTCGTCATGGACCTCGCCGCCGCGATCGACGGTGTGAACATCGAGGAGCAGCAGGCCAACGACGTCTCCTACGAGGTCGGCGCCGGCTCGGTGCTGCAGGGCCTGGACGACGCGCTGGTCGGCATGTCCGCCGATGACACCAAGGAGTTCACCACCAACCTGGTCGGCGGCGAGAACGCCGGCGAGGAGGCCGTGGTGACCATCACCATCAAGAGCGTCAAGGAGAAGGTCCTCCCCGAGCTCGACGACGAGTTCGCCCAGCTGGCTAGCGAGTTCGACAGCCTTGACGAGCTCAAGGACAGCGTCCGGGAGCAGGCCCGTCGCAACAAGCTGATCGACCAGGTCGTCCAGGCTCGGGAGAACGCCCTGGACGCCCTTCTCGCCAAGATCGACATTCCGCTGCCGGACAGCGCGCTCAAGGCCGAGGTCGACAACCGCAAGCACAACCTTGAGCACCAGATCGCCGAGAGTGGGCTGAGCAAGGAGGCGTACTTCCGCCTCTACCAGACCACCGAGGAAGAGCGCTACGCCGAGTTCGACGAGAACGCGGCCAAGGCGCTCAAGACGGGCTTCGTCCTCGACAAGATCGTCAAGGCCGAGGAGCTCGGCGTCAGTGAGCAGGAACTGACGAACTTCGTGGTGCGCCGCGCCATGCAGATGAACGTCGCCCCGAACACTCTCGCCCAGCACCTCGCCGACAACGACCAGCTCACGCTGGCCATGGTCGAGATCGTCCGTGACAAGGCCAAGGGCGTCGTCGGTGACGCCGCCAAGGTGATCGACGAGGCCGGCAACGAGGTTGACCTCAAGGCCATCTACACCGAGATCAACGGTGAGGAGGCGGCCGAGGAGTCGACCGAGGAGACCGTCGAGGAGAGCGACGAGGCCGCCAAGTAGGTTCTCCGCCGCAACGCATACGACGTCCCCACCGTGCCCGCACGGTGAGGGCGTCGTTGTCGTTTTCCGGCGCCGTTTCCCCTCCGCGCCGCCCGTCCTCCCCCGCGAGGGGCGGGCCGCCGTCTGGGCGGAGCTGAGGACCGGCGTGCCCTGCCCCTCGGCGATTCCCGTCCGGGAGCGGCAGAGTGCGGGGAAAAAGTCGGTCAAACATCTGGTCCGGCCCCGAGGTCTGTGCGAAGGCGAGACAGGCGCCGACACACCGGATGATCCGGGCGGAAAACAGGCCTGGAGGGGCGCGGAAAAGGGCTTGGGCCGAGGTGACGAGCATGCGCCGTCAGCGAACAGCACGTGGAGGGGGCATGTCCGGTAGGCGGCGAGCGTTAAGGTCACAAGCAAAGCCAATCGATTACGACGCATCGGAAGGTGACGCTGTGACCAGCCCGCCGACCTTCTACCAGCCGACCGGCTCCGGGCCCGAGTCGATGAGCCAGCCGAACGGCTCGTTCAGGCTCGAAGACCAGCTCTACCAGCGGCTGCTGCGTGAGCGCATCATCGTGCTGGGCACTCAGGTCAACGACGAGATCGCCAACCGAATCTGCGCCGAGCTGCTTCTGCTCGCCGCGGACGATCCCGACCGGGACATCTGGCTCTACATCAACTCGCCAGGTGGATCGGTGACCGCCGGTATGGCGATTTACGACATGATGGAATACGTGCCGAACAATGTGTGCACGGTCGCGATGGGTCTGGCAGCCTCCATGGGCCAGTTCCTGCTCTGCGCCGGCGAGCGGGGCAAGCGTTACGCCCTGCCGCACGCCCGCATCATGATGCACCAGCCGTCCGGAGGCATCGGCGGCACCGCCGCCGACATCGCCATCCAGGCGGAGCAGATGCTTTACGTCAAGAAGACCCTCGCCGAGCGCATCGCCTTCCACACCGGTCAGAACCTGGACCAGATCGAGGCCGACTCCGACCGCGACCGCTGGTTCACGGCCGAGGAGGCCAAGGACTACGGTTTCATCGACCAGGTCGTGCGCAGCGCTCGACAGGTGCCCTCCGCGGGCGCCGTCTCCTGAAGGGGCACAAGGTGAGTGAGTTGATCCGGCCGGGAGACATCAACGGCCGCTACGTTCTTCCGTCCTTCACCGAACGCACGTCGTACGGCATGCGGGAGATGAACCCGTACGCCAAGCTCTTCGAGGACCGCATCATCTTCCTCGGCGTGCAGGTGGACGACGCCTCAGCCAACGACGTCATGGCGCAGTTGCTGACGCTGGAGTCGCTCGATCCCGACCGTGACATCAGCATCTACATCAACTCGCCGGGCGGTTCGTTCACCGCCATGACGGCGATCTACGACACGATGCAGTTCGTCCGGCCGGAGATCCAGACGGTCTGCCTCGGGCAGGCGGCGTCCGCCGCGGCGGTGCTGCTGGCCGGCGGCACGCCGGGCAAGCGATTCGCCCTGCCGAACGCCCGCATGCTGATCCACCAGCCCTCCACCGAGGGCGGCGGGCAGGGAAGTGACATCGAGATCCAGGCGCGCGAGATCCTCAGGATGCGCGCGCAGATGGAATCGATCATCTCCCTGCATTCGGGCAGGCCCGCGGAGGCGGTCCGCAAGGACATCGAGCGGGACAAGATCCTTGACGCGCAGGAAGCCAAGGAGTACGGGCTGATCGACGACATCATCCCGTCCCGGAAGAAGCTCGCCAAGGCCGTAGCCTCTTAATGGGGCATATCGCACCGGAACGGTGCCCAATTGGGCACGTTCCGGTGCGACTCGCCGCTAGGGGGCTCACTGAGGGCTCAGAAGACGGTAACGTCGAAACCTGAGCGGGATGACTTTTCGTACCGGGTATCGGGCCGGTCGGAAGAAACGGACCGCGACAGCCAGGGCGGTCCCACGCAAAGGAGTATCTGGGGTGGCACGCATCGGCGACGGGGGAGACCTGCTGAAGTGCTCTTTCTGTGGAAAGAGTCAGAAGCAAGTCAAGAAGCTCATCGCCGGACCCGGCGTATACATCTGCGATGAGTGCATCGATCTCTGCAACGAGATCATCGAGGAGGAGCTCAGCGAGTCCTCCGAGCTCAAGTGGGACAGTCTGCCCAAACCGAGGGAGATCTACGAGTTCCTCGACGCCTACGTCATCGGTCAGGACCAGGCGAAGAAGGCTCTCTCCGTGGCGGTCTACAACCACTACAAGCGGGTGCAGTCCGGTGATCGCGGGCGTGATGACGGCCTCGAGCTGGCCAAGTCCAACATCCTGCTCCTGGGCCCGACCGGTTCCGGTAAGACACTGCTTGCCCAGACGCTGGCGAAGATGCTGAATGTGCCGTTCGCCATCGCCGATGCCACCGCTCTGACGGAGGCGGGTTACGTGGGCGAGGATGTCGAGAACATCCTTCTCAAGCTGATCCAGGCCGCTGACTACGACGTCAAGAAGGCCGAGACCGGCATCATCTACATCGACGAGGTGGACAAGATCGCTCGAAAGAGCGAGAACCCCTCGATCACCAGGGACGTCTCCGGCGAGGGCGTGCAGCAGGCACTGCTGAAGATCCTGGAGGGCACCACGGCGAGCGTGCCACCCCAGGGCGGACGTAAGCACCCCCACCAGGAGTTCATCCAGATCGACACCACCAATGTGCTCTTCATCTGCGGTGGTGCCTTCGCCGGCCTTGAGAAGATCATCGAATCCCGGGTCGGCAGGAAGGGCATCGGCTTCAACGCCATCATCCACTCGAAGGAAGACGCCGACACCTCCGACATCTTCGGCGACGTCATGCCCGAGGACCTGCTGAAGTTCGGGATGATCCCCGAGTTCGTCGGCCGTCTTCCGGCCATCACGAGCGTGCAGAACCTCGACCGCGAGGCACTCATCCAGATCCTCACCGAGCCGCGCAACGCCCTGGTGAAGCAGTACCGCCGCCTGTTCGAGCTCGACAACGTCGAGTTGGAGTTCACCGACGACGCCCTCGAGGCAATCGCCGACCAGGGGATCCTGCGCGGCACCGGTGCACGTGGCCTGCGGGCCATCCTGGAGGAGGTTCTCCTCTCGGTGATGTACGAGGTGCCCTCCCGCCAGGACGTGGCGCGTGTCGTCATCACCCGCGAGTCGGTGCTTGAGCACGTCAACCCGACGCTCGTGCCGCGTGACCAGCTCAACAAGCAGCAGCGCACGCCGCGCGAGAAGTCGGCATAGACCTGCCCGTACGGCTGTCGCCCCCGTGGAGAGACTCCGCGGGGGCGATGCCGTTTCCGGGGCCCGTCGGTTGCCGGAGCCTGCGGTAGGGCGCAGCTCGCACGGTAAGACGGTGCGCCGACCATCCGGACATCCCTAGAATTGGACACCGTGACGACGCCAGAGCTGCCCACCCAGTACACGCCCGCCGAAGTGGAGACCCGGAGCTACGAGCGCTGGGTATCGGGGGGATATTTCACCGCCGACCCGGGCAGCGAACGCGAGCCGTACAGCATCGTCCTGCCACCGCCGAACGTGACCGGTGTCCTGCACATCGGCCACGCCCTCGACCACTCGATCCAGGACGCGCTGACCCGTCGAGCCCGCATGCGCGGTCAGGCGACGCTCTGGCTGCCGGGCATGGACCATGCCGGTATCGCCACCCAGAACGTCGTGGAGCGTGAGATCGGGAAGGAGGGCCTGTCCCGGCACGACCTGGGCCGGGAGGCCTTCGTCGAGCGCGTGTGGCAGTGGAAGGAGGAGTCCGGCGGCCGGATCCTCGGCCAGATGAGGAAGCTCGGCGACGGCGTCGACTGGTCGCGCGAGCGCTTCACCATGGATCCCGGGCTCTCCCGGGCCGTCCAGACAATCTTCAAGAAGCTCTTCGACGACGGGCTCATCTACCGCGCCGAGCGCATCATCAACTGGTGCCCGCGTTGCCTGACCGCGCTGTCGGACATCGAGGTGGAGCACAGCGAGGACGAGGGTGAGCTCGTCTCGATCCGGTACGGCGACGGCGAGGACTCCATCGTCGTCGCGACCACCCGCGCCGAGACCATGCTCGGTGACACCGCCGTGGCCGTGCACCCCTCCGATGAGCGCTACACGCACCTGATCGGCCGCGAGGTGGAGGTCCCGCTCACCGGGCGCCGTATCCCGGTCGTGGCCGACGAGCACGTCGACCCCGCATTCGGCACCGGTGCGGTCAAGGTCACCCCGGCGCACGACCCGAACGACTTCGAGATCGGCCGCCGCCACTCGCTGCCGTCCCTGACGGTCATGGACGAGCGCGGCGTGATCACCGCTCACGGCCCCTTCCAGGGGCTCGACCGCTTCGAGGCCAGGCCCGCGGTCGTGGCCGCCCTGCGCCAGGAAGGCCGGATCGTCGCGGAGAAGCGGCCCTACCTTCACTCGGTCGGCCACTGCTCGCGGTGCAAGACCGTGGTGGAGCCCCGGCTCTCGCTCCAGTGGTTCGTCAACGTCTCCCCGCTGGCCAAGGCCGCTGGTGACGCGGTCCGCGATGGTCAGACGAAGATCCACCCGCCGGAGCTGGCCAAGCGCTACTTCGACTGGGTCGACGACATGCACGACTGGTGCATCTCGCGGCAGCTGTGGTGGGGCCATCGGATCCCGGTCTGGTACGGGCCGGCCGGAGAGGTCGTCTGCGTCGGTCCGGACGAGGAGCCACCCACCGGTTACGTCCAGGATCCGGATGTCCTCGACACCTGGTTCTCCTCGGGGTTGTGGCCGTTCTCCACCCTGGGCTGGCCGGAGAAGACACCCGAACTGGCCAAGTTCTACCCGACCTCCGTCCTGGTCACCGGTTACGACATCCTGTTCTTCTGGGTGGCCCGGATGATGATGTTCGGCCTCTACGCGATGGACGGCCAGCCCCCGTTCCGTACCGTGGCGCTGCACGGTATGGTCCGCGATCAGTACGGCAAGAAGATGTCCAAGTCGTTCGGCAACGTCGTGGACCCACTCGACTGGATCGAGCGCTTCGGCGCCGATGCCACCCGTTTCACCCTGTTGCGCGGTGCCAACCCCGGCTCGGACGTCGCGATCAGTGAGGAGTGGGCCGGCGGTTCCCGCAACTTCTGTAACAAGATCTGGAACGCCACCCGCTTCGCGTTGATGAACGGGGCCGAGAGCGGTGAGCTCCCGGTCGAAGAGCTGACCGCGGCCGACCGGTGGATCCTCTCCCGGCTTCAGGGGATTGTCGCGTCGGTGGACGCGGCCTTCGAGGAATTCGAGTTCGCCAAGATCTCCGACCTGCTCTACCACTTCGCCTGGGATGAAGTCTGCGACTGGTACGTGGAGCTCGCCAAGATCCAGCTCGCCTCGGGCCTGGAGCACACCCGGTTGGTGCTGGGCCACGTCTTTGACTCGCTCCTGCGGCTGCTCCACCCGCTGGTGCCGTTCGTCACCGAGGAACTGTGGCGGGCGGTCACGGGAGGCGAGTCGATCGTGGCCGCGCCGTGGCCGACGGTGCAGGAGTCGTTGCGCGACATCCCCGCCGAGGAGGAGATCCTCGCCGTCCAGGGCCTGGTCACCGAAGTCCGCAGGTTCCGTTCCGACCAGGGTCTCAAGCCCGGCCAGCGTGTTGCCGCTCGTCTGTCACTCACCGGTACGGCTCTTGCCTCGCAGGAGGGGGCGATCCGGTCGCTGCTCAGGCTTGACCAGCCGTCGGAGTCGTTCTCTGCCACCGCGCGTCTCGATGTGAGCGGGATCGTCGTGGAGATCGACACGGCAGGGACGATCGACGTGGCCGCCGAACGCAAGCGCCTGGAGAAGGATCTCGCCGTGGCGCGCAAGGAGGCGGCGCAGGTGGCGGCCAAGCTTGGCAACGAGCAGTTCATGTCGAAGGCACCCGATGAGGTGGTGACCAAGGTGCGGGCCCGCGCGGCCCAGGCCGACCAGGACATCACGCGGCTGGCCGCTCAGCTGGCTGCGCTGCCTGCCGGCTGAGCACGCATCTGGGACAGAGCTTTGATCAAGGGTCCGGGGTCCGTTGACCCCGGACCCTTGCGTTTGGGGGTCACTGACCCAGGGAAGACCTAGTTGTTACCGCGAAGTGGGTCACGGCAGTCCGAGTGGACTGCTAGAGTTCTGCGAGCAGGCAAGCTCCTGCACCCCTCTAAAGATCACCGAAAATCTGATCATGTCCGGGCAATTGGACAAAGGTTGGATGTCGGAGTAAGTTAGAAGGGTTGCTCCGGAAACGGGGCGGCCGGAATTCCGGTAGGGAAAGCTTGATCGAGTCAAGTAGTTCGAAACGGACTGGTTTGACACGGAAAAGCGGGCCTGAAA